>NZ_JBQUYX010000001.1:0-637919 GCF_056314145.1 Aquabacter sp. DMC10
CGGAAGCGCGCAAGGACATCGCCGTCCACGTTTCTCTTTCTTCTTTTCAACCTGTCAAACAGCACGAGGAACCAAAGCCCCTCACCCTACAGCATCACACTATAGGAACAGACACCCCTCCGCCCGGCGCCTGAGCCGGCCGATCACAACATCAAGTCGTGAGAGACATCTAAAGACGACGAACCAGCCGCTGAACTCGCGGCCGCAGCCCGTCGTTGATGGGCGGGTTATAGGGGCAGACCCTTTGCCGTGTCAACACCGGCCCAAAATGGAGCGTTTATGACACCGCGCCGGCTGTGGACGAAACGCTGCATCGCACCATGGAAATCGTTGCGACGCAACGTCTAGCCGACCCCCGATTTGTCCACAGGGGGTGGTTGAATGCCACCGCCCGCCACCTTTGATCCCAGCTGCCGAACAGCTTTTTCCTCGTCGGCTTCGTCCATGGATGGACCCACCGCGGGTGGTGGCTACCCCTCCGGCCGCGCCGCCCCCCCGTGCGCTCGTCGTCCGAACGCCCCTCGCGCGGAACCTCTGCCCCTGAGAATTGCTGTCCTGCCGGTTTCGGCCGATGTGTCAGGCGCTTGGTTTTGGTGGACAGGCTTGCGCAAAGCCCGCGTCACTTTCCCCACCGCCATCGTTTTGCCTTCTCTTGCCCTTCACATCCGCACGCCCGATGCTGGAGCGTCGCGGCACAGGCGTGTCATAGTCCGGCACGGGGCCGGGAATTCACGCCGAACCGGGGTGAGGGTGCGCCGCCTGCGCGGGGCGAGACATAAGGGTTGCCATTTGCAGCACAGACGTTCTGCCGGCTCCTGGCGTGACGCGACAAGCGCGGCCGGGCTCGGCGATGAGCCGCCGCTGGGCGTCGGCGGAGGCGAGCAGCAGATCGACCGGCGACGGGTCTCCGTCCGCTGGCTGACGGCGACACTGCTCACCGGCCTGTGCGGCAGCTTCCTCATGGGCGGGGCGGTCTATGCCGCCCTTGATGGCGATCACCGCTTTGCCCTGATGCCGGAAACCGTGCGCAATGCCCTGCGCAACACCTTGGCTGCCGGTGAGCGCACCTCCAATGCGGCGCGCAAGGGCGATCGCATGTCGCTCCTCTCGGAAGCCTCCAGTGCCCGCCAGACCTTCCGGTTGTCCACGACCACCAAGGTGGGGGACAAGGAGATCATCAAGGTGCGGCCGTTCACCCGCGTGAACGCGAACCTCGCCATGACGGTAACCAGCGTCTCGAACAATATTCCCCGCTTCAACCCCGCCCAGATCGTCGCCCAGTCGGTGGACAAGGAAGAGGCCGCCCCCCAGGCCGAGCCCACCGGCGAAGTCACGGTGGTCACGCGCGATCTCTCCGGCCTGCCGGGCAGCACCCATTTCGGCACCGGCGTCACCATGGATCAGGTGGTCGTCAAGGTGCGCGAGGTGGCGGAACTCGCCCGCCTCCAGCCCCCCATCGGCCTGCCCGCCGCCATCACCGCGGGCACCCAGAGGCCGCCCCTGCCGGGCGCGGCGCTGGCCTATGCGACCCCCGGTCCCTTTCCCCCCCATGCGCTGCCGCCCACGGCGGCGGCCGCCCCGCCGCCGGAACTGCCGGACAATGTCAGCTTCCTCGGCAAGACCAGTCCCGAGACCACCGGCGGCAATGACTGGACCGACCAGACCTTCGTGGTGAAGAAGGGCGACACCATCGTCTCCATCCTCACCGACAACGGGGTCAGCAAGGACGAGGCCCGGGCGGTTGCCGCCGCCTTCCAGCGCGGGCGCGACGGCACCGTCAAGGACGGGCTGCGCATGCGTCTTCTCCTGCAGTCCGAGGACAAGGTCATCCACCCCCTTCGGGTCTCGCTGTTCTCCGACGCCGGCCATGAGGGCACGGTCGCCATGTCTGACACCGGCCGCTTCGTGTCGGTGGCCGAACCCACCGAGACCGATGTGGTGGGTGTCTCCGAGGAGGCGGATGGGGATGACGACGGCCCCGGCATCCGCCTCTATGAGAGCCTCTACGAGACGGCGCTGCGCAACGAAGTGCCCCGCTCGGTGATTTCGGACCTGGTGCGGGTCTATTCCTTCGATGTGGACTTCCAGCGCCGCGTGCGGCCGGGCGATGCCTTCGAGGTGCTCTACACCGAGGAGAATGGCGAGCCGGAAGTGCTTTATGCGACGCTCACCACCGCCGGCGAGACCAAGCGCTATTATCGGTTCCAGACCTCGGACGACGGCCTCATCGACTATTACGACGAGGACGGAAAGAGCGCGAAGAAGTTCCTGGTGCGCAAGCCCATGGCGGGCGGCATCATGCGCTCGCCCTTCGGCTATCGCCGCCACCCGATCCTCGGCTATTCCAAGCTGCACACTGGTGTCGACTGGTCGGACGCTGTGGGCACGCCCATCTTCGCCGCCGGCAATGGCACCGTCATTTATGCGGACTGGAAGTCCGGCTATGGCCGGCATACGGAAATCCAGCACGCCAACGGCTATGTGACCACCTATTCGCACCAGTCCGGCTTCGCCAAGGGCCTGCGGGTGGGCCAGCAAGTCCGCCAGGGCCAGGTCATCGGCTATCTCGGGTCTTCGGGCCTCTCCACCGGGCCGCACCTGCATTATGAGGTGAAGATCAACGGCTCGTTCGTGGACCCCATGCGCATCAAGCTGCCGCGCGGCCGGGCGCTGGACGGGCGCTTCCTGGCGGAGTTCCGCAAGGAGAAGGACCGCATCGAGGCCCTGTTGAGCCACGCTCCGGTGGCGCCCAAGGTGGCGTCGGCCACCTCTAGCTCCTCTTCCAGCCGCTGAACGGGCGGGCCGGCGGGCGCGCCGGTCCCTCCGTTCCCGCTGTCATGGCGCGAGACTGCCGTGGCGCACGGGGGATGGACCGCGCGCTTTCGGCCTCACGAGCCGCGGGTGGTGCCGCGGCTGGCATAGCGCTCCGCCCAATGGGCAAGGCGCACGAAGGGCAGGCCCAGCAGCAGGTAGACCGCCGCCACGAGGATGCCGGTGCCGAAATAGTCGTAATAGGTGGTGGAGATCATCTCGTAGGTCTTGGTCAGCTCCACCAGAGAGATGACCGACACCAGGGAGGAATCCTTGATGAGGGAGATGAAGTCGTTGGTGGTGGGCGGCAGGACGATGCGGGCCGCCTGCGGGATGACCACATGGCGCAGCGACTGGCGCTCCGTCATGTTGAGGGCGACCGCCGCCTCCATCTGGGTGCGGGGAATGGCCAGAAGGCCGGCGCGATAATTTTCCGCCTCATAGGCCGCATAATTGAAGCCGAGCGCCAGCACGCCGGCCACGAACGGCTCCAGCTGCAGGCCGATCTTGGGCAGGCCGTAATAAATGAACAGCACCTGGATCAGCAGCGGCGTGCCGCGCACCACCTCGATATAGACCTGGGCGAGGCGATCCAGCACGGTGCCGCCATAGACCCGACACAGGGCCAGCGTCGCGCCGAAACCCACCGCGATAATCATGGCCAGGATGGAAATCTCCATGGTCATGACCGCCGCCCGGCCGAGCTGGGGCAGGAAGCGGGCGTAGCGCTTGATCTGCGCCATCCAGCCCTGGGGCTGGGTCTCCTCCACATAGCGGTTATAGGCGACCGGCTGGGCCTGCATGGGCCTGTCATCGCCGGTGATCTGGGCCATCATGGGCGTCCAGATGGCCCAGCGGTCCATGATCTGGCGCATGGAGCCGTCCTTCTGCATCTCGGAGAGCGCCTGGTTGATCTCGCCCAGCAGCTGGGGATCAGCCCCCTTCTTCACCGCGATGCCATATTCGATCCGGCCCACCGGGCCGCCGGTAAACTGCAGTTGGCTGTCGGGCTGGGCGTAATAGACCGCGATGGGGAAATCCATCACGGTGGCGTCGATGCGCTTGAGCTTGAGATCGGAATAAGCGTCGATCTCCTCTTCATAGGAGCGCACGTCGATGCCACCGAACTGGCGCAGCACCCGTTCCATCTGGCCGGCCTTGAGCGTACCCACCTTCTTGCCGCGCAGGGCGGCAAGATCGGCCAATTCCGGGTCGCCCCGGCGGATCACGATCTGGCCGTAGGTGACATAATAGGGGATGGAAAAATCCGCCGCCGCCTGATGCTCAGGCGTGATTTCCAGGCCATTGATGACTGCCTGATAGAGGCCGGCGTCAAGGCCTGGAATGAGGTTCGACCAGTCGTTCTGCACGAACTGGGGCGTGCGGCCCATCTTCGGGGCGAGGACATTCATGATGTCCACCTCGAAGCCCTCGATGAGATTGGGGTCCGCCGGATCGGTGAAAGTATAGGGGGCGCCGGAGGTGGCATCCCCGCCATATTTCAAGGGCGGCTTGGCCAACGTCTTGGCCGGGCCTTGGGCCAGGGCGGGGACGGCAGCGGCGAGGAAAACGAGCAAAGCGAGAAGAAGGCGCATGGCGGTCCCCGGAGCGAGGCGGCGGGCGGGATGCTGAAAGGAGACGTCCGTCCCGGCGCGCGCCGGGCCGGCGCCGTCACACGAAGCGGCGCAGGAACTGGCGCGTGCGCGGGTCCTTGGGATTGTCGAAGATCTCGTCTTCGTCGGAGATCTCGACGATCTCCCCCTTCTCCATGAAGATGATGTAGTCGGACGCATCCCGCGCGAAGCGCATTTCATGGGTGACGACGATCTGCGTCATCCCCTCGGCGTCCAGCTCCTTCATCACATCCAGCACCTCGTCCACGAGGCCGGGATCGAGCGCGGAGGTGGGCTCGTCATACAGCATGATCTTGGGCGCCATGGCGAGGGCGCGGGCGATGGCGCCGCGCTGCTGCTGGCCGCCGGACAAGTTGATGGGGTAGCGGTCCATCTGCTCGAAGAGCCCCACCTTCTTCAGGAGGCGCTCGGCATTGGCGGCCGCTTCGTCCCGGCCGATGCCCTTCACCACCATGGGGGCGAGCATGACGTTCTGATGCAAGGTCTTGTGGGGGAAGAGATTGAAGCTCTGGAACACCATGCCCACATTCTTGCGCAGGCGATGGGCGGCTTCCGCAAAGTTCTCGGGGGTGACGGAGGGCTTCTTCTCCATCCGAACGCCGCAGGCTTCCACGGCGCCGGCATCAATCGTCTCGAGCCCGTTCAGGCAGCGCAGCAAGGTGGACTTGCCGCAGCCGGACGGGCCGATCATGGAGACGAGATCGCCTTCCTCAATGTTGAAGCTCACGCCCTTGAGGATCTGAACGGCCCCGAACGACTTGCGAACGTCCTCCACCTTGAGGATCGGCTGCATCGTGAAGTCCCCCCCGCGGCACACCCTGCCGCCAGTGTCCACCGTGCCTAAAGGTCACGTATGACATTGAGGTGACGGGGTTTTCGGGGAGGACTCACGTTCGGTCAGGCCGGCCGCACCTCGAACACGCAATGGTCGTGCCCTTCGGCGGCACACTGCACTTCCTCGGCGAGCAGAATGCGGGGGATACCGTCCTGCTCGCAGACGAATTCCATGGCCCCCTTCAGCCAGGGCGCGAACATGTAGCACAGGCGCCGGCCGGCGGTGCGCGTCTCATCCGTGACGAAGGAGGAATGGTCGAGACGGATGGTGGCGGTGCCTGCCGCGGGATCGGCGGCGAGGATGGTGAAGCGGCCCCAGCCCCGCTGGGACAGGCGCTTCATGTAATGGGCGAACACGTCGAGGCCGGAGAGGCCATAGACCTCGCTCTGCTTCTTGCACCACACATAGGCCGAGGTGCGACCCGCCGGCGCCAGGGCGGCATCGAGCCCTTCCGCGCCCAGCGCGGCTTCCAGGGCGAAATGGTTGTTGTTGTAGAAGTGCTGGGGCACCAGGATCATGGGCATCTTGTCCACGAACCATTGGCCGGTGGCCGGGTCCACGTCGATCTCGATTTCAGGCTTCGCCATTCTCGCGTCTCGCTTCTGAACAGGAAAACGCCCCATGCCGGCCTGCCGCCCACATCCGGTCAGGGCAGAGGCGGGCCGGTCGGCAGGGGCGGCACAGGGCGCATCCCGGACGCGCCCCAGGGGCGGCCGGGAGGTGAAAGGCCGTCA
The DNA here is from genome assembly GCF_056314145.1 of Aquabacter sp. DMC10. Lineage (NCBI taxonomy): Bacteria > Pseudomonadati > Pseudomonadota > Alphaproteobacteria > Hyphomicrobiales > Xanthobacteraceae > Aquabacter > Aquabacter sp. DMC10. Next base: position 6,015 of record NZ_JBQUYX010000001.1, read on the forward strand.
GGCGCGCCAGACGTCCTTGAGCAGTTGCAGCCAGTTGCCGCCCATCACCTTCTCGATGCGCGCCTCGCTCCAGCCGCGCTTTTCCATGGCAGCGGTGAGGTTCGGGAAGTCGGCGATCTCGCGGAAGCCTTCCGGATTGATGACCGTGCCGAAGTCGGTGAGCTTGCGGCCGAAGCCCTTGTCGTGGGTGAGCCAATCGAAGAAGGGCTTGCCATAGCCCTGGGTGAAGTCGGTGCCCACCCCCACCTTGTCCTCGCCGACGAGATTCATGACGTATTCCATGGCCGCCACATAATCGTCGACGGTGGAGTTCGGCCCCTTCTCCAGGAAGGGCGGGAACATGGTGACGCCGACAAACCCGTCCTTGTCCGCGATGAACCGGAGCTGCTCGTCACTCTTGTTGCGTGGATGGGCCTTCAGGCCCGCCGGCAGGCAGTGGGAATAGGCGACGCGCTGCTTGGAGGCGACGATGGTGTCGTGGGAGGTCTTCGGCCCCACATGGGACAGGTCGCACAAAATGCCCAGCCGGTTCATCTCGGCCACCACGTCATGGCCATAGTCGGACAGGCCGCTGTCGGTGCTCTCATAGCAGCCGGAACCGACGAAATTCTGCGTGTTGTAGGTCATCTGGATGATGCGCACGCCGAGCTCGTGGAACAGTTCGAGATAGCCGATCTGGTCCTCGATGCCCGTGGTGTTCTGCCAGCCCAGGATGATGCCGGACTTATTCTCGGCCTTGGCCTTCAAGATGTCCTGTGTCGTGTAGACCTGGGAGATGAGGTCCGCATGTTCGCGGAACCAGGTCTTCCACTTGACCACATTGCGCATGGTCTCGGTGAAGCCCTCCCACACGCAGCAGGTGCAATTGGCGGCGGTGATGCCGCCCTTGCGCATCTCCTTGAAAATATCTGGGCCGAAATCAGAAATGATGAGGCCGTCAATGACGACAAGCCGATCGTGCAGGCTGCTCACGTTTTGCTTCCTTCTGCGCGGGCCGGTCTGAGGCGGCCCTTTCTTTGGGGTGGGCGCCCGCCTTGGCAGCCGCCCGGTCATGTCAAACCGGAACCAGGACGCCCGCCTCCACATGCCAGCGGGCGGTGACGCGCTGGCCCTTCTCCAGCGCCGGCGGACCGCCGACCGCCGGTGCGGGGCGGCGGGCGATGAGGGTGAGGCCGGTGACGGTCTTCAGGCGATAGTCGATGACGAGGCCGCGATAGGTGGCCGCCTCGATCTCCACATCCAGGCGGTTGGCGCTTTCGCCCCCCTCCCCCGCCTCATCCGCCAATTCGATGCGCTCGGGCCGGAGCGCAAAGGCGAGCGCCGTCCCGGCGGCCTTCGGGGCTGGCACCGCGATCACCTCTCCGCCGCCCAGCCGGAACCGGCCATCGGCCGTGGTCTCGCCCTTGAAGAGATTGGTCACGCCCATGAACTGCGCCACGAAATGGGAGCGCGGCGTCTCGAACACCGTGTCCGGGCTGCCGTCCTGCTCGATGCGTCCGGCTTGCATCACGACCACGCGGTCCGCAACGGAAAGCGCCTCATCCTGGTCGTGGGTGACGAAGATGGTGGTGATGCCCAGCGAGCGCTGGATCTCCCGGATCTCGTCCTTCATCTCCGCCCGCAATTGCGCGTCGAGGTTGGACAAGGGCTCGTCGAGAAGGAGGACATCCGGCTCGATCACCAGCGCGCGGGCCAGCGCCACGCGCTGCTGCTGTCCGCCGGACAATTGCTTGGGCAGGCGGGCTGCGAGGTGACCCAGCCGCACGCGGTCGAGCGCCGCCTTTACCCGCGCCTCGCGCTCGGCCTTGACGACCTTTCGCATCTCGAGGCCGAAGGCCACGTTCTCGGCGACGCTCATATGGGGAAAGAGCGCGTAGTTCTGGAAGCCGAAGCCCATGTTGCGCTTGAAGGGCGGCAAAGCGGTGACATCACGCCCGCCCACCAGGATGCGCCCCTCGGTGACCGGGATGAAGCCACCGATCATGCGCAACGTGGTGGTCTTGCCGCAGCCGGACGGCCCCAGAAGTGCCACCAACTCCCCTTCCTTGATGGCGAGGGAGACATGGTCCACCGCGACCATGGCCTCATAGCGCTTCACCACCGATTGCAGCACCACGTCCGACATGGCTCGCCTCCCTCAGAAGGCCCGGCTGAGCCGGGCATAGCGGTCGCTGACAATCAGGAGCACGCCGATGATGAGGATCTGCACGCTCGCGACCGCCGCGACCGTGGAATCCAGGTTCCATTCCAGATAGTTGACCAGAGCGATCTGAAGCGTGGTGCGGCCTGGCCCCACCAGGAAGATGGACTTTTCCAGATCGATGAAGGAAATCACGAAGGAGAACAGCGCCGCGGCCACCACCGCCGGCTTGATGACCGGCAATGTCACCCGCCGGAACACCGTGAAAGGCGCCGCGCCAAGGCTGGCCGCCGCTTCCTCGATGGAGGCGTTGGCTCCAACCAGGGCAGCGGTCACAAGCCGCACCGTCCAGGGCAAGGCGATGAGGGTGTGGGCGATGAGAAGGCCAGGCAAGGTGCCCGCAATCTGCACGTCCAGCAGGACCTCGGCCTCCAGATAGAAGATGAAGAGCGCGGCGCCGCCGACGATGCCCGGCACGATCATGGGCGCGAGCAGGAGGGTCTGGACCGCCTCCCGCCCGAAGAAGCGGTAGCGCACCAGGGCCAGGCTCGCCGGCACGCCCAGCAGCAGCGAGAAGAATGCCGCGCAGGTGGCGGTCTGAACCGAGGTGAGGAAGCCCTCCCGGAACGCCTCCATGGACCAGGCCCGCGCATACCAAGCGAGCGTATAGCCCTCCGGCGGGAAGGCGAGGATGCGGTTCGAGAAGAAGCTCACCCAGACGATGGCGACGAGCGGCAGCAGGATGAAGGCCATCACCAGGGTGGAAAGGACGCCATAGAGGCGGGCGACCTGAGCGGGATTCATGGGCGCGCCCTCCTCACTCGGACCAGCGGCGATAATGCCGCTGCACCAGCACATTGGCCGTGGTGGTCAGCACCAGCGTCACCGCCATGAGCACGAAAGCCAATGCCGCGCCGAAGGGCCAGTTCATCACCTTGGCCACCTGCTGGTAGACGGTGGGCGCCATCATGTGGAATTGCGGCCCGCCAATGAGCACCGGCGTCGCATAGGCGTTCATGGAGAGGATGAAGCACAGCATGGTGCCGGCCAGAATGCCCGGCAATGCGAGCGGCAGCACCACCCGCCACAGCGTCGTGCCATGGCTCGCGCCCAGGGAAGAGGCCGCATCCTCAAGGTTTCGGTCAATGCCCTCCAGCACGCTTTGCAGCGTCACGATCATGAAGGGCAGCAGCACCGAGACAAGGCCGATCACCACCGCGGTGGGCGTGTACATGATCCGCGCCGGTGGCATGCCCAGGAGGGCAGTGATGGCGTTGAAGAGGCCCTTGTCGCCGAGCACCACCATCCAGGCGGCGGTGCGCACCGCATTGCCCATGAGGAGGGGCAGGATGATGAGGATCAGCAGCACGCCCTTCCAGCGGGCCGAGGCTTGGCGCACCAGCACATAGGCCACCGGAAAGCCCAGCACGAGGCACAGGAGCGTGGAGAGGGCCGACACCCACACCGTGGTGAACAGCACCTCCTGATAGAAGGCGTCGGCGAAGAACTTCTGGTAGTTGGCGAGCGTCAGCGCCTCCACCATCAGCTGGCCCGGCACGAAGCGGTTCAGCGAATAGCGGAACATCAGCACCAGCGGCCCCAGCAGCGCCAGGGCCACGAACAGGCTGGCGGGGCCCGCCAGCCCGAAGACCGGCGAGACCCGCCACCTTTTCCCACCGCCCCCGGACGGGGGACCGGCCACAACCGCCATCTCGCTCATCCCATCTTCCCAGACTTGGCCGCCCTCGCTCGCGGACGCCGGCGCAGGCCTCGTCAGACGGGCATGCGCCGGCAGCATCGTCAGCGCGTGATGCTCTTGTTCCAGAATTCCAGCCACTCGGAGGTGTTCTGGGCCACATGGGCATAGTCGGGGAATTTCAGCGCAGCGGCCTGCTCGGGCGTGAAATCGATCTTGGCCTTGAGCTCGGGGGAAAGCTCCGCCTTGCCGTTGGCGGGGGCGTAGAAGCTGGCTGCGGCAAGTTGGGCCATCGCCTTGGGGTCGAGCATGGCGTTGAAGTAGATGGTGGAGAGGTCCGGGCTCGGCGCGCGCTTGGGCAAGGCGGCGCCGAACATGACGGCGATGGCACCTTCGGCGGGATATTGGATGGCCAGCGGCGAGCCGTCATTGGCCCATTGCAGGCCGCGCGCCTTGTAGTTCACCGCAATGTCCACCTCGCCATTGGCAAGGCCGGCGGCGAGCTGCTGGTGGGCGGCATAGATGCGCGGCTGGGTGAGTTCCTTCAGCGCCACCAGGCGCTTCTTGCCCTCTTCCGTGTTGGTGACCGAGCCGCCCTTGATGAGGCCAGCCATCATCACATAATTGAAGTAGAGCTGGTTGGTGAGACCGAGCTTGCCGGCCCACTTCTTGTCCCACAGCTCTTCGTAGGACTTCGGCGGATTGGGCACCTTGTCCTTGTTGTAGATGATGACCACGCCGCTATAGAGCCAGGGCACGAAATAGGGCTTGGTCTTCAGCGAGGGGACCACATCGGCATAATTGGGCACCTTGGCAAAGTCGATGTCGGCCAGCACATCCTGGCTGAACATCTCATAGGCGTCGCCCTCATTGAGATGGACCACGTCCACCGTGCCACGCCGCAGCCGCTTCTCGGCCAGCAGCTTGGCCTTGCGCTCGGGCTCCATGCCGAGGTCGTTGACCACCTTGATTCCCTTGCTCTCCACCAGGGGGATTTCCACGAACTTGCGGGTGCGCTCGTTCCAGTCGCCGCCCCAGTTGGAGACGACGAGGGTCTTTTCCTGCGCGAGGGCGCCACGCGAACCGGCCATGGCAAGGCCCGCGGCCCCCAGGCCCACGAGCACGGAGCGGCGCGAGGGTGCGCCGAGAAGGCTGTCGATGGTCTTGGTCATGATCGCCTCTGGAGGTGTGTTTTTGTTTGGAAGGTCTGTTTTGTTTTTGTGCAAAGGCCGACACGGATGCCGGCACCTCGAAGCGCCCGCGGGGCTGGCCCGCGGGCGGTGAGTTCAGGTCAGGCGGCGGCGCGGGTGCCGACCTCGTCCAGATATTGGATGCAGCGGGACAGGGGCTCCACGTCGGCGAACTTGGCGTCGATGTCGAACAGGTTCCACGCCACGGCGCCGGGCACGCGGTCGCCGATGCACTCCTTCACCGCGATGGTGCGGAAGCCTTCCGCAAGGCCGTCGCACAAGGTGGTGCGCACGCAGGCCGAAGCCGTGACACCGGTCACCAGGATGGTGTCCACGCCATTGGCCTTCAGGAAGCCGGACAGATAGGTGCCGGCAAAGGCGGAGGCGCGCTTCTTGATGAGCACCTGCTCACCGGCAATGGGCTCGATGCGGCTGTCGATGGCCCACAGGTCCGGCTTGTCGGCGGCCACCACCTCAACGGGGATCTTGCAATGCCACAGGCCCATGTCGGTGGCGGCGACGGTGGGGTCGGTCACCTGGTAGCAAGTGGTCACATGGACCACCGGATGGCCGTTGCGGCGGCAGGCGGCCAGCAGGGCCTGCACGCCGGGGATGATCTGCTCGTCGATATTCTCGCAGGTGAAAGGATTGCCGGGACGAGTCCAGGCATTGGCAAGATCCACATTCACCAGAGCGGGACGCCGGCCGAAGCCGACGCGGCGCTGGAAGCCGCGGGTCTGATAGAGGGCGGTCGCCTTCTCGAACGCCGCATTGAGTGCCGCGTCCAATTCCTTGTCGAACGACATGGGTCCAATCCTTCCTTGGGGGACGCTTCCCTCCGCGGCGGGGAGCATGAGAGGCAGGATGGAGCCGGCAATCGAGAACGGGAAATTCTAATTTGACGTTCTTTCATTCCCACGTTGTTATGAATGCACCATGCGCTACGACCTCCGCCACATCCGCAGCTTCCTCGTCCTGGCGGAGGAACTGCACTTCAGCCGCGCTGCCACTCGCCTCAACATGACCCAGCCGGGCATGAGCCGCCTCATCGGCGAGCTGGAGCGGGAAGTGGGCGTGCCGCTGCTCCGGCGCACCACCCGCTCGGTGGAACTGACGGACGCGGGCAAGGCCTTCCAGATCCATTGCCGCTCGGGCCTCGACCATCTGGAGCGGGCGGTCACCATGGCCCGGCGCACCGCCACGGGCCTCACCGGCACCTTGCGCATCGGCTACATGGACTTCGCCATCAATGGCCGGCTCCCCGAACTGCTGCGCGCCTTCAGCCGCTACCGGCCGGAAATCCGGCTTGAATTGTCCTTCGTGCCCACGCTGAAGCAGCAGGAGGCGCTGCTGGCGGATCGCATCGACGTGGGCTTCATGATCGGCGCGTTCGAGAGCGAGACCATGGTCTCCTATCCCTTCGACAGCGACAGGCACGTGGCGCTCCTCCCCGTCACCCATCCCTTATCCAACGTGCGGACACTGCGCCTCGCCGATCTTGCAGGCGAACCCTTCGTGCTGGGCACCGGCGAGAATTGGGGGGCCTATCGCCGGGACCTGTTCCAATTGTGCCACCGCCATGGCTTCCATCCCGACATCGTGCAGGAGGCCTCCTCATCGGAAGGCATTTTCGGCCTGGTGGCGGCGGGGGTGGGGGTCACCGTCTACGCCAGCTGCGTCCGCAATCTGCAGCGACGCGGCATCGTCATCCGGTCCCTGGACGACGTGCCCGACCCCATTCCCACCCACGCGGTGTGGTCGACCCCTATCCAGTCGCCCAGTGTGCAGGTCTTCACCGAGTTTCTGGAGCGGGTGTGGGGCGGCAAGGCTTGACGTTAAGGAAGGCACGCCGCAAGCCCCGGGCCAGCAAGCGGCCTTAGGGTGAGGCCTTAAAGCCCCGAATGCGAGCCCGGCCATGCAGCTTTCCATCAAGACCACGCTGGTTTCCCTGTTCTGCGTGTTAAGCGCCATCATGGCGGCGCTTTGCTCCGTGGCGCTCTACAAATCCTACCAGACCTATGTCGCCGCCCAGCAGGTGGCAGAGGATGCGCGGATCGATCGGGATCTCTTCCGCGCCCTCTCCATATTCCGCTTCGAGCGGGGCGGTGCCACAACCTCCCTTTTGGCGGCCGGAGACATCGAGGGCCTGCGGTCCCAGATGCTGAAGGATCGGGCCATCGTGGAAACCTCCATGACCGCCGCCCTCTCCGCGCTGGTTCAACAGGCCAATCCGTCGCGTCGCGAGGTCATCGATCGGCTCAAGGCGCGGTACGCCGCGGTTGTCGCGGTGCGCAAGCGCATCGACGAAAACCTGGCGCGCCCGCTCGACAAGCGCGACCCGGCTGTGTACCGCAGCGCCACCGACGACGGGCAGGCCCTCATCGACGCACTCGAGGTCACCGCCAACACGGTGGAGGCCGACATCCGCGACCTCGACCCAGCCATGTCGCAACTGCTGCTCGCCCGCTCCATGGGCTGGGCGACGCGAACTTTTGCTGGACGCTCTGCTCTATCCCTGAACACCGCCTTCGCCGAACAGCGCCCCTTCACTCCGCAGGAAGTCCGCGGCCTGACCATCAATGATGCGCAGGCCGAATTCGCCTGGAAGACGGTGCGCGAGATCGTGGATGCCGACAGCACGCCTGCTGCGCTCAAGGCCGCCGTTGCTACAGCGCAGGCCGAATATTTCGCTGGCTCGTTCCTGGCTACGCGTGAAGCCGAGATCAAGCGGATGAGCAACGGCCAGGCCCCGTCCTTCTCCATTGACACCTGGCGCAATATCGTCACGCCCAAGCTGACCTCCATCGCCGACGTGGCGAGCGTCGCCCTGGACAGCCTGCTGTCTCTGGCCGAGAACGCCCAGTCTGCTGCCAAGGTCTCCTTCTTCACCTATGGCGCGGTCCTGGTCCTCAGCATCGCCATGGCCGTGTTCGGGCTTGCCGTGGTGATCGGCCGCGTGGTGCGCCCCGTCTCCGCCCTCACCCGCACCATGACGGAGCTGGCCGCCGGGAACTATGCCGTGGCCGTGCCCGGCACCGGCCGGCGCGACGAGATCGGCTCCATGGCCAACACGCTCCTGGTGTTCAAGGACCAGCTCCTGCGCAATGCCGAGCTGGAGCGTGAAAACGAGCATGCCCGCCGGTCGGCGGAAGAGGAGCGCCGTCGTGGCATGCTGGCGCTGGCCGATCGCTTCCAGGGCGAAGTGGGCAGCATCATCGGCCATGTGTCTCAGGCCTCCGGCGAACTGCACAAGACCGCCGAGCGCATGACCGGCGTCGCCCAACTGACCTCCAGCCGCTCCATCGCCGTGGCGGCCGCGGCCACCCAGGCCTCCAGCAATGTGGTGGTGGTGGCGAGCGCCGCCGAGGAGATGGGCGCGTCCGTGGACGAGATCGCCCGCCAGGTGCGCAAATCCACCGAATTGTCCGCCAGCGCGGTGGCAGAGGCCGCCAAGACGGGCGAAGTGATCCGCCATCTGTCCAGTGCGGCGGCCCGGATCGGCGACTTCATCGGCCTCATCTCCACCATCGCCTCCCAGACCAATCTGCTCGCGCTGAACGCCACCATCGAGGCGGCGCGCGCCGGCGAGGCAGGCAAGGGCTTTGCGGTGGTGGCCGCGGAGGTGAAGGAACTCGCCTCCCAGACCGCCAAGGCGACGGAAGAGATCGAGACCCAGATCGGGGAAATCCAGGCCGCCACCCAGCAGGCCGTGACCGTGATCGAGGGTGTCAGCACCCAGATCGGCATGATGCGCGACTTCGCCCAGGAGATTTCCACCGCCGTGGAGCAGCAGGGCGTCGCCACCCGCGAGATCGTGCACAATGTGGACCAGGCCGCCACCGGCACCAATTCCGTGAGCGGGCTCATCACCGACGTGGCCAAGAATGCCGACGAGGCAGGTGCGGCGGCGGGCATGGTGCTGGGCGCCGCCGGGGCCCTTTCCGAACAGACCCGCCGCCTGGAACAGCAAATGGCGGCCTTCCTCGCCACCGTCCGCGCCGCCTGACGGGCGGCCCACTCGCGACGCAGTCGCGGCTCAGTCGAAGACGCGCCGGTCCGCATTCTCCCGTGCGGTGCTGGCCGTGGCAGCACCGGCGGCCAACTGTCCTTTGCGGAAGGTCGCCGGTGTCTGGCCATGGCTGGCCTTGAACGCCCGGCCGAAATGGGAGGCATCGGCAAAGCCCAGCTCCGCCGCCACCTGGGCGACGGAGAGGGCGGTATTCTGGAGCATCCAGCGCCCGTGGCGCAGGCGCAGCGCCAGATAGGCCGCCTGGGGGCTCTCGCCCATGGCCTCGCCGAACAGGCGCTCCAATTGCCGCGCACCAAGGCCGAGGCGCCCGGCAATGTCCGCGATGGACAGCGGCTCGGCCAGGTTCTGCTCCATCAGCAGCAAGGCGCGCGAGACCCGGCTGTCATCGCTCGGCGCGCTGCCGAGCGGCACAGGCTGGGCGCTCTCCTCCGAGCGGGGACGGTCGATGAGAAGGATGTTCAACGCCTTCTGCGCCGCCGCCGCGCCCAGATGATCCTGCACCAGCCGCGCGGCCAGATCGGCCACGCCTGTGCCGCCGGGGCAGGTGATGCGGTCGCCATCGCGAACGAACAGCCGGTCCGCCACCGGCACGAGGGCGGGGAACTCCTCCAGGAAATCCCGGTAGTGATACCAGCTGACGCAGCATTTGCGTCCCGCCATGAGGCCGAGGCGGCACAGCACGAAGCTGCCCGTGCACACCCCCACCAGCTTCACCCCCGCCTGCGCGGCGCGGGAGAGATAGGCACCGATCTCCGGCGGCAGAGGCGGCATGCCATGCAGAAGGCCACCCACCACCACCACATAGTCAAAGCCCGCCGGATCGGTCAGCTCGGAGGTGGGCTGGATCTCGATGCCGCAGGACGAGCGGGCGGGCAGCCGGCGCGGGCTCATGACCTGCCAGGCGCATTCGATGGGGCGCGACCGGTCGCCCTCGTCGGCGGCAAGGCGCAGCACGTCCACAAAGGTGGAAAACGCGGTGAGGGTGAAGTTGTGCATCAGCACAAAGCCGACCCTGAGCTTGGCGCGGGGCGGAGGTCGGGAGGATGCCCCTGCCCTTGCCGGCTGAGAATGTCGCATTTGTTCCAGACCATAGTCGCGCCGATGCAAGATGGAAAGGCGCCACAGGCCCATTGTGCCGTCACACTCGATCCGGCCGAGGTGGCTGATGCGTTCCTTTTCCCTGTTCTCGCTCCTGAAGGAGACGGCCAACGCCCATAAGGGCTGGACGCCCCAATGGCGCGATCCCGAGCCCAAGGCGCAATACGACGCCATCATCGTAGGCGGCGGCGGCCATGGCCTTGGCGCGGCCTATTACCTAGCCAAGGAACACGGCCTCACCAATGTGGCGGTGCTGGAAAAGGGGTGGATCGGCGGCGGCAATTCGGGCCGCAACACCACCATCATCCGCTCCAACTATCTCTATGACGAAAGCGCCGCGCTCTACGAGCATGCGTTGAAGCTGTGGGAGGGCCTCTCCGAGGACCTCAACTACAACGTCATGTATTCGGCGCGCGGCGTGCTCATGCTGGCCCATACCCAGCACGACGTGCAGAGCTTCAAGCGCCACGTCTATTCCAACCGCCTCAACGGCATCGACAATGAGTGGCTGACCCGCGAGCAGGTGAAGGAGTTCTGTCCGCAGCTGAACATCTCCCCGGACATCCGCTACCCCATCGTCGGCGGCGCGCTCCAGCGCCGGGGCGGCTCGGCGCGGCATGACGCGGTGGTGTGGGGCTATGCGCGCGGCGCCGATGCGCGCGGCGTGGACATCATCCAGAATTGCGAGGTCACCGGCATCCTGCGCGGCCCCGACGGGGCGGTGACGGGGGTGGAGACGACGCGCGGCACCATTCGCTCCAAGCGCGTCGGCGTCTCGGCGGCGGGCCATACCAGCGTGCTCATGGCCATGGCCGGCGTGCGCATGCCGCTGGAGAGCTTCCCCCTGCAGGCGCTGGTGTCCGAGCCGGTGAAGCCGTGCTTCCCGTGCGTCGTGATGTCGAACGCGGTGCATGCCTATATTTCCCAGTCCGACAAGGGCGAACTGGTGATCGGCGCCGGCACGGACCAATACACCTCTTATTCCCAGCAGGGCGGCCTGCACATCACCACCCACACGCTCGACGCCATTGTGGAGCTGCTGCCGCAATTCACGCGCATGAAGATGCTGCGCTCCTGGGGCGGCATCGTGGATGTGACGCCGGACCGCTCGCCCATCATCGGCCTCGCGCCGGTGCCCGGCCTCTATGTGAATTGCGGCTGGGGCACGGGCGGGTTCAAGGCGACGCCGGGCTCGGCCCATGTGTTCGCGCACACCATCGCCACCGGCGCGCCCCACCCCATCAATGCCCCCTTCACCCTGGACCGGTTCCGCACCGGCCGCCTCATCGACGAGGCGGCGGCGGCGGCTGTGGCCCATTGAGGCTTTGCCATGCTGCTCGTGACCTGCCCCTATTGCGGCCCGCGGCCGGAAATCGAATTCCGCTGCGGCGGCGAGGCCCATATCGCCCGCCCCGCCGACCCGTCCGCGCTCGATGACGCGGCCTGGGCCGAATTCCTCTATGTGCGCTCCAACCCCAAGGGCCGCCATGCGGAGCGCTGGCTCCACGCCCATGGCTGCGGGCGCTGGTTCAACGCCCTGCGCGACACCTATTCGGACGCCTTCATCGCCACCTATCCCATGGGCACGCCGCGCCCGGACCTGACCGAGGGGACGAAGTGATGGCCGAGACCAATCGCCTGCCCGCCGGCGGCCGCATCGACCGCACCCGCACGATCCGCCTCGCCTTCAACGGCACCGCACTGGATGCGCGCCCCGGCGACACGGTGGCGTCCGCGCTCATCGCAAATGGCGTGAAGCTGGTGGGCCGCTCGTTCAAGTATCACCGCCCGCGCGGCATCCTCTCCCACGGTTCCGACGAGCCGAACGCGCTCCTGAACGTGAGCCGAGGACCTGGCCGCTCCGATCCCAACAACCGCGCCACGGTGGTGGAAGCCACCGATGGCCTCGCCCTCTCCACGCAGAACCACTGGCCTTCGCTGGAAACCGACATCGGTGCGGTGAACGATGTGCTGGCGCCCATCTTCGTGGCGGGCTTCTACTACAAGACCTTCATGTGGCCGGCCAAGGCCTGGCACAAGCTCTACGAGCCGGTGATCCGCGCTGCCGCCGGCCTTGGCGTCGCGCCCACCGAGCCCGATCCGGATCGCTATGTCCATCGCAACGCCCATTGCGACGTGCTGGTGGTGGGCGCCGGCCCCGCTGGCCTTGCGGCCGCTTTGGCCGCCTCAGAAGGTGGCAAGCGCGTCATCCTCGCCGACGAGCAGGCGGAGATGGGCGGCACGCTGCTGCACGATCTGACCTCCACCATCGACGGCGCGCCCGCCTCGGCCTTCGTCGCGCAGGCTCTGGCCGCCCTGGCTTCGCGCGAAAACGTGGTGCTGCTGCCGCGCACCACGGCGTTCGGCTATTACAACCACAATCATGTGGTGCTCACCGAGCGCGTCACCGATGCCCTCGCCAAGCCGGCCGCCAACCTGCCGCGTGAGCGGCTCTGGCAGGTACGCGCGAAGGAGGTGGTGATCGCCACCGGTTCCCACGAGCGCCCGCTCGCCTTCGCCGACAATGACCGCCCAGGCATCATGCTGGCGGAAAGCACCCGGGTGTTCGTGAACCGCTATGCCGCATTCCCCGGCCGGCGCATCGTCATCGCCACCACCGGGGCGTCCGCCTATCAGGCGGCGCTGGACTGCAAGGCGGCCGGCTTGGACGTCACCGTCGTCGATCTGCGGGCTGAAGAGGCCTGCGGGCCGGAACTGGCCGCCGCCCGCGCCGCCGGCGTGGAGGTGTTGACCTCCCACACGGTGGTTGGCTCCACCGGGCGCAAGGCCGTGACGGGCCTCATCGTGGCGCCCGTCTCCGGTGGCAATGTGGGCGCGCGCCGCACGCTCGCCTGCGATGCCGTGGGCATGTCCGGCGGCTGGACGCCCGCCGTGCACCTGTTTTCGCAATCGCGCGGCAAGCTCGCCTTCGATCCCGCGCTTGACGCCTTCCTGCCCGGCACGCCGGTCCAGGCCAATCGTTCGGCCGGCGCCTGCCGGGGGCTCTATGACCTTTCCGCCTGCCTCGCCGATGGCTGGGCGGCGGGCGCACAGGCCGCGGGCCTTTCGGGCACGCGCGATTTTGCCGCCCCCGCCTCCCTCACCGGCTTCCAGCCGGTGCGGGTGATGCCCACCGACGCCGAGCCCCGCAAGGTCCGGGCCTTCATCGACTTCCAGAACGACGTCACCGCCAAGGACGTGAAGCTCGCCGTGCAGGAGGGCTTCAAGAGCGTCGAGCATGTGAAACGCTACACCACCACGGGCATGGCCACCGACCAGGGCAAGAGCTCGAACATGAATGCCCTGGGCATCATTTCGCAGACGCTCGGGAAGGACGTGCCGCAGGTGGGCACCACCACCTTCCGCCCGCCTTACACGCCGGTCACCTTCGGCGCCATTGTTGGCCAGTCACGCGGCGCGCTGTTCGATCCCATCCGCACCGCACCGCTCCATGACTGGGCGGTGGCCCACGGCGCGCGGTTCGAGAATGTGGCCCTGTGGCGCCGCGCCTGGTACTTCGCCAAGCCCGGCGAGGACATGCACGCGGCCGTGCGGCGGGAATGCCGGGCGGTGCGCGAGGGGGTCGGCATCTTCGATGCGTCCACGCTGGGCAAGATCGAGGTGGTGGGGCCGGATGCGGCCGAGTTCATGAACCGCATCTATCCCAACGCCTGGCTGAAGCTGGAGCCCGGCAAGTGCCGCTACGGCCTGATGCTGAAGGAAGATGGCTTCGTCTTCGATGACGGCGTGGTCGCCCGCATGGCGCCGGACCGCTTCCATGTGACGACCACCACCGGCGGCGCCCCCCGCGTGCTCTCGCACATGGAGGACTATCTCCAGACCGAGTGGCCAGACCTGAAGGTGTATCTCACCTCCACCACCGAGCAGTGGGCGGTGATCGCCCTCCAGGGGCCCAAGGCTCGTGAGGTGCTGGCGCCGCTGGTTGACGACATCGACCTCTCGCCCGAGGCCTTCCCGCACATGAGCGTGCGCACGGGCCACATCCTGGGCGTGCCGACCCGGCTCTTCCGCGTCTCATTCACGGGCGAGCTGGGCTTTGAGATCAATGTGCCCTCAGACCATGCCCAGGCGGTGTGGGAAGCCCTGTGTGAGAACGGGCAGGCTTATGGCATCACGCCCTACGGCACCGAGACCATGCACGTTCTGCGCGCGGAGCGCGGCTTCATCATTGTCGGCCAGGATACGGACGGCACGGTGACGCCGGACGATCTCGGCCTCGGCGGCATGGTGTCGAAGGTGAAGCCCGATTTCGTCGGCAAGCGCTCCTTGGTGCGCCCCGACATGCTGCGGGCGGATCGCAAGCAATTGGTGGGGCTGCTCACCGATGATCCCAAGATCGTCTTGGACGAAGGCGCGCAGATCGTGACCGACACCAACCAACCCTTTCCCATGACCATGATCGGCCATGTCACCTCGTCCTATTGGAGCGATGCCTGCGGGCGATCCATCGCGCTGGCGCTGGTCTCCGGCGGGCGGGCGCGCCTGGGCACGCGCCTCCATGTCACCACGCCAGAGGGCTTTGCCGCCGTGAAGGTGGTGGAGCCGGTCTTTTTCGATGCCAAGGGCACGCGCGTGAACGGCACGCCGCAGCCCGCAGCCGCCGCGTGAGGAGCTGAACCCATGGCCACCATCACCTCTCCCGCTGCCCGCACACCCGCCCTCGCGCCCGGACGGCTCGCCTTGCTCGCCGCGGCGAGCATCGCCCCCCTGCCCCCGGTGGCGCGCTATGTGCTGCGGCTCGGTCCGGCGCGGGCCGCATCCATCGGCAGCGCCGGCGGTTTCGACCTCTCCGGCCCGCTCAATTCCTGCCGGTCCACCGATGCGGGACTTGCCGCCCGCCTCGGGCCCGACGAATGGCTGTTGATCTCCCGCGATGTGGACGAGGCCGCCGGCCGCGCGGTCGCCGATGCCCTTTCCGGCACCCATCATTCGCTGGTGGAAGTGGGCCATCGCAATGTGGGCATCGCGGTCGCCGGGGCGCAGGCCACCGCCGTCCTCAATGCCGGCTGCGCGCTGGATCTGTCAGACGCCGCCTTCCCGGCGGGCTCGGCCACCCGCACCTTGCTGGGCAAGGCGGAAGTCGTGCTGATCCGTCCGGGCACCGAGCACATCTATCGCGTGGAGTGCTGGCGTTCCTTCGCCAACTATGTGCACGGTTTCCTCACTGAGGCCGCATTGGAATTCCAGGCGACCTGACCGCCTTCTTCTCTCCCCGCCCGGAAACGCCATGATCTCCGTGTTCGACCTGTTCAAGATCGGCATCGGCCCCTCCTCCTCCCACACGGTGGGGCCCATGGTGGCCGGACGGCGCTTCCGCGAGGCGATGCCGGAGGGCACGGCGCGGGTGACGGCGGAGCTGTTCGGCTCGCTGGCCTGGACCGGCAAGGGCCATGCCTCCGACCAGGCCATCTGCCTCGGCCTCTTGGGCTGCGTGCCCGCGACACTCGATCCGGACGCGGTGCCCGCGCTGGTGGCGCGGCTCGACATCGAGAAGTCGTTCGCCCTGCCGGGCGGCCGACGTATCGTGTTCAACCCCGAGAAGGATCTCGTCTTCGACTTCGAGACGCTGATGCCCTTCCACACCAACGCCATGCGCTTTCGCGCCCTCGATGGTGCGGGCGCGGTGCTGGAGGAGCAGGTCTATTATTCCATCGGCGGCGGCTTCGTGGTGCGCGAGGGCGAAACCCTGGCCGCTCAGGAGATGCCCGTCCCCTATCCCTTCGCCAATTCCCGCACGCTTCTGACCCGCTGCGCCCAGGCAGGCCTTTCGCCGGCCGAATTGCAGATGGCCAATGAATGCGCCCTGCGCCCCCGCGCCGAAGTGGAAGAGCGCCTGGACGCCCTCGCCGCCACCATGTTCGCCTGCATCGACCGGGGCCTTGCCCGCGACGGCGTTCTGCCCGGCCGCCTGAAGGTGCGCCGGCGCGCCAAGTCCATCCGCGAGCGGCTGGAGGCCAGCGCCGGCGACAATGCCCGCGCGCCCCACGAGGTGATGGACTGGGTGTCCGTCTTCGCCATCGCGGTGAATGAGGAAAATGCCTCCGGCGGGCGCGTGGTGACCGCGCCCACCAACGGAGCGGCGGGCATCGTGCCGGCGGTGCTGCGCTATGCCCGGGATTTCTGTCCCGGCGTCGGGCCGGGCCAGATCCGTGCCTTCCTGCTCACCGCCGCCGCCATCGGCGCGCTCATCAAGACCAATGCCTCCATTTCCGGCGCCGAAGTGGGTTGCCAGGGCGAGGTGGGCTCCGCCGCTTCCATGGCCGCCGCCGGACTTGCGGCAGCGTTGGGGGCGAGCCCGGCTCAGATCGAGAATGCCGCAGAGATCGCCATGGAGCATCATCTGGGCATGACGTGTGATCCCATTGGCGGGCTGGTGCAGATCCCCTGCATCGAACGCAACGCCTTCGGCGCCAACAAGGCGATCGCCGCCGCCTCCCTCGCCCTGCGGGGCGACGGCACTCATTTCGTGTCGCTGGACCAGGTCATCGAGACCATGCGCCAGACCGGCCTCGACATGCAGTCCAAGTACAAGGAGACGTCCCAGGGCGGCCTCGCCGTGAACGTCCCCGAATGCTGACCGGCTAGCGGCACAGCCGCAGCCTTCTTCCCCATCCTGACCGATCCAGCCGCCGGCCTCCCGGCGGAACGCCCCCGCTCATCCAGAAGAGAGGAACGCACCCCATGCCCGCCCTTGCCACCTCCCTGACACCCGCCCCCGTGTTGGGGCAGCCCGGTGCCGATGCTGCCGTGTTCGGCGCCATCGCCGCCGAGCTTCACCGCCAGCGCGACCAGATCGAACTCATCGCCTCCGAGAACATCGTGTCGGAAGCCGTGCTCGCGGCGCAGGGGAGCGTCTTGACCAACAAGTACGCCGAGGGTTATCCGGGCCGGCGCTATTATGGCGGCTGCGAGCATGCGGACGTGGTGGAACAGATCGCCATCGACCGCGCCAAGGCCCTGTTCGGTTGCGCCTATGCCAATGTGCAGCCCCATTCGGGGGCGCAGGCCAATGGCGCCGTGTTGATGTCCCTGCTCCAGCCGGGCGATTGCATTCTCGGCATGTCGCTGGCGGCCGGCGGCCACCTCACCCATGGCGCCCCGCCCACCCTCTCGGGCAAGTGGTTCAAGGCGGTGGGCTACGGCGTCAGCCGCGAGACCGCGCTCATCGATTATGACGAGGTGGAGCGCCTCGCCCTGGAGCATCAGCCGAAGCTCATCATCGCGGGTGGATCGTCCTATCCGCGAATCATCGATTTCGCCCGCTTCCGCGCCATCGCCGACCAGGTGGGCGCGACGCTGATGGTGGACGCAGCCCATTATGCCGGGCTGATCGTGGCGGGCGCCTATCCCTCACCCTTCCCCCATGCCCACATCGTCACCTCCACCACCCACAAGACCCTGCGGGGGCCGCGCGGGGGCCTCATCCTCACCGATGACGAAGCCCTGGCGAAGAAGATCAATTCGGCCGTGTTCCCCGGCCTCCAGGGCGGGCCGCTCATGCACGTGATCGCGGCGAAGGCGGTGGCATTCGGCGAGGCGCTGGACGAGGGCTTCCGAACCTATGCCTTGCAGGTGGTGTCTAATGCCCGTGCGCTCGCCGCCCGGCTGGTGGAGCGGGGGGCGGCCATCGTCTCCGGCGGCACGGACAGCCATATCGTGCTGGTCGACCTGCGGCCCTTCGGCGTCACCGGCAAGGCGGCCGAGGCCGCGCTGGAGCGGGCGGGCCTGACCTGCAACAAGAACGGCATTCCCTTCGATCCCGAAAAGCCGGCGGTCACCTCCGGCATCCGCCTGGGCACGCCCGCCGGCACCACGCGCGGCTTCGGCATTGCCGAGTTCGAGACCGTGGGCGACCTCATCGCCGACGTGCTCCGGGGGCTTGCCGCCAATGGCGCTGAGGGTAATGGCGCGGTGGAATGCGCGGTGCGCGGAAAGGTGGAGGCGCTCTGCCACCGCTTCCCGCTCTATCAGAGCCTGTAACGAAAAAGGGGAGCGCAACGCCTGCGCTCCCCACAATCGATTCGTTGCGCGCCGCGCTCAGGCGATGCGCTTCAGCCCGTCGAGGCCCGCCACCAGTTCGGCGACGGTGGGCAGTTCCACCCGGGCGCCGGTGGGGCTGATGAGGCCACGGGCGCCGGACAGGGCGCCGGGCTTCAGCTCCAGGGCCAGGAGCCGGTCGCGCTCATAGGCACCCGGCATCCAGAGCTGACCGGTCAGCGCGCTGGAAAAGCCGAAGCGCGCATAATAAGGCGCATCGCCCACCAGCAGGATGGCGCCATGGCCAAGCCGCGCGGCCTCCGCGATGGCGACGCGCATCATCTCGGCGCCAAGCCCCACGGAACGGAACCAGGGATGGACCGCCAGGGGGCCCAGCAGCAGCGCTGGGCAGCCGGGGCCAGCGGTGACGTTCCACAGGCGCACGGTGGCCGCCAGGCGGCCGTCGGGACCATGGGCAACAAAGGACAGGCCTTCGGCCGGCAGCCGGCCCTCGCGGATGCGCTCGGACGACTTCTCGAACCGGGCCGGCATGATGAGGTCCAGCAGGGCCTCGCGCGCGGCGACCTCTTCCAGTTTCTCAGCAACAATCTCAGTCATCGGCACCTCCTGTGCCACAACCGAAGGCCGAAAGACGCCGACCCGGCCGGGCAGAAGCCCGGCTTGCATGGCGCCATCAAGGCGCCGGGATCGGTGCGGAAGGCGTGATCGTCAGATCACGTAGGACTTCAGCGGCGGGAAGCCGTTGAAGGCCACGGCCGAATAGGTCGTGGTGTAGGCGCCGCAAGCCTCGATGAGGATCTTGTCGCCGATGGCGAGCGACACCGGCAGGTGCACCGGGGTCTTCTCATACATCACGTCCGCCGAATCGCAGGTCGGGCCGGCAAGCACGCAGGGCGCGGTATCGTCGCCGTCACGCGGGGTGCGCAGCGGGTAGCGGATGGCCTCGTCCATGGTCTCAGCCAAGCCGCCGAACTTGCCGATGTCCAGATAGACCCAGCGCAGGGCCTCGGCTTCGGACTTCTTCGAGATCAGGACCACTTCGGTCTCGATCAGGCCGGCATTGCCCACCATGCCGCGACCGGGCTCCATGATGGTCTCGGGGATGGAATTGCCGAAGTGACGTCGCAGCGAATCAAAGATCGCCTCGCCATAGGCGGCTGCGGCCGGCACGTCCTGCAGGTAGCGGGTGGGGAAGCCGCCGCCCAGGTTCACCATGGACAGGGTGATGCCGCGCAGGGCGCAGTCCTGGAAGATGCCGGCGGCAGAGGCCAGCGCCTGGTCCCAGGCATGCACATTCTTCTGCTGCGAGCCCACATGGAAGGACACGCCATAGGCCTGGAGGCCCAGGCGGTGGGCATGCTCCAGCACGTCCGCGGCCATTTCGGGCTCGCAGCCGAACTTGCGGGACAGCGGCCATTCGGCGCCGGCACCGTCGCACAGGATGCGGCAGAACACCTTGGCGCCGGGGGCGACGCGGGCGATCTTCTCCACTTCCTCGTACGAATCGACCGCGAACAGGCGCACGCCGATCTTGTAGGCGCGCTCGATGTCGCGCTCCTTCTTGATGGTGTTGCCGAAGGAGATGCGGTCGGGGCTGGCGCCGGCGGCGAGCACCATCTCGATTTCGCCCACGGAGGCGGTGTCGAAGCACGAGCCGAGCTCGGCCAGCGCCTGCAGGATGGCGGCGTCGGGATTGGCCTTCACCGCATAGAAGACGCGGGTGTCCGGCAGGGCGCGGGAGAAGGCGGCGTAATTGGCGCGCACCACATCCAGATCCACCACCACGCAGGGACCGTCTTCGCGACGGGTCTTGAGAAATTCGCGGATGCGATTGGTCATGGAAACCTCCCCGTGACCTGAAGCCTCGTGAAGCGCGTTTGACCGCGCGACGACAGGACGGACAGGCACCTGCCTGTCCGGGGCACGCACCCGTGGGGGAAGCGCGGTGTGGACGCGCACTCCTCCCGACGGGCCATACCCGCTTCGCCGGTCGCAAACCGGCCGCATCATCGCGCCGAACGGCATCCCTTCGCTCGGCTCGTCGTCAGACGAACGCGAGGCGTTAGAGAGATGCGCGCGCTTGGAGAGGGGAAGTCCCGCTCCGCACGGCCGGCAAGATGTAGTGCCTCTTCAGTAACGCCGACCTTTGGAGGGCCGACTGAGACCAAAAAAGCCCGCTACGTCGTTGCTTCAAGTCACGTCCCCCGCGTGAGGAGCGGGGTGGGCCGGTTCCCTCCGGCTATCGGTCGTCCTGGTAGCTTTCCGGCCTCTTGTCCGGACTTCCACCGACCGACACGCGACCACAGGCACGTGCGAAATTGGGCAAGCGGGGATTTAGGAGAATTCGGCCGCCTTCGCAAGCGGCAATTTGATGAATTTTGATCCACAATGGTGCCACTTTTCCAGCAGCGCCGGCAAAGGAAAAGGCGCCTCACCCCCTGCGGCCCTTTCGCACCCGCCAAGCTTGCGCCAGCCGCGCCGGATCGCCGCGTCGCGGACATGTGCTCTTGATTGGTATCAATACAAGGAGCAAGGTGGCGCCCTAGAGTGATAATGAAGAGGATCCCTCCGCGACCTCGTCCCGCCGCAGGATTCGGAATGACCTACGACCACTTCTTCGCTGACGCCGTCGACGCCCTGCGCCGGGAGCGCCGCTACCGCACTTTCGCGGAAATCGAACGCGATGCGAGCCGCTTTCCGCGCGCGCTTTGGCACTCGGCCGGAGGCCCCCGCGAGATCGTGGTGTGGTGCTCGAACGATTATCTGGGCATGGGCCGCCATCCCGCGGTGATCGAAGCCATGCGCGAAGCCGCCTCGCTGCGCGGC
Source organism: Aquabacter sp. DMC10 (assembly GCF_056314145.1). Lineage (NCBI taxonomy): Bacteria > Pseudomonadati > Pseudomonadota > Alphaproteobacteria > Hyphomicrobiales > Xanthobacteraceae > Aquabacter > Aquabacter sp. DMC10. The sequence continues at coordinate 27,014 of NZ_JBQUYX010000001.1, forward strand.
GCCGGTGCCGGCGGCACCCGCAACATCTCCGGCAACAGCCACGAGATCGTGATGCTGGAGCGCGAGCTGGCGGATCTGCATGGCAAGGAGCAGGGGCTGGTCTTCACCTCCGGCTATGTCTCCAATGCCACTGGCATTTCCACCATCGTCAAGCTGATCCCCGACTGCGTGGTGATCTCCGACGAACTCAACCACAATTCCATGATCGAGGGCGTGCGCCAGGGCGGCCGGCAGAAGGCCATCTTCCGCCACAACGACCTCGCCCATCTGGAAGAGCTGCTCCAGGCCGCCGGCAACCGCCCCAAGGTGGTGGTGTTCGAGAGCGTCTATTCCATGGACGGCGACATCGCCCCCATCGCCGCCATCTGCGACCTGGCCGAGCGCTACGGCGCCATGACCTATCTGGACGAGGTTCACGCGGTGGGCATGTACGGCCCGCGCGGCGCCGGCGTTGCCGAGCGTGATGGCGTGATGGACCGCGTCGACGTGATCGAGGGCACGCTGGGCAAGGCCTTTGGCGTGGTCGGCGGCTATCTTACTGGCAAGCGCGTGGTGATGGATGCCGTGCGCTCCTATGCTCCCGGCTTCATCTTCACCACCGCCCTCCCCCCGGCGGTCGCCGCGGCCGCCACCGCTTCCATCCGCCACCTCAAGGTCTCCCAGGCCGAGCGCGACGGGCAGCGGGCGCAGGTCTCCAAGGTCAAGGCGGCGCTGGCCGCCGCCGGCCTGCCGCAGATGGACACCCCCACCCATATCGTTCCGGTGATGGTGGGCGATGCCAAGGCCTGCAAGGCGGCGAGCGACGTTCTGCTCGCCGAGCACGGCATCTATATCCAGCCCATCAATTATCCCACCGTGCCGCGCGGCACCGAGCGCCTGCGCATCACGCCGACCCCCTTCCATACCGATCGGATGATCAACCATCTGGCCGAATCGCTGTGCGATGTGTGGTCCCGCCTCGACCTGCCCCGCGTTGTGCGCACGCCCCAGCCGCTGCGCGCCGCCGTCGGCGCCTCCGCGCCCGCCCCGATCCCCGTGCCCATGGCCGGGGGCTGAAGGCCCGTCTGTCTTCAAGGAAAAGGCCGGGATGCCCTCGCATCCCGGCCTTTTTTGTTTCCGCTCGACGCTGCCCCCCAGACGAGGATGGCACCCAGGTCCTGTCGCTCGCGACTTGCCGGTCAGGATTTGCCCGACCACGGCTGGGACTGCCACAGGGCCCGGAACTTGGCGTCGGCGACCGCGAGGCGCTCGCGCCATTGGGGGCCGGGCAGGTAGTCTTCCTGGGTGTACTGGCTTTCGATCTTGGCGAGGAACTCCGGATTCTTCATGATCTTGGCCGTGGCCTCGGAGAGTTTCGCCATCACCTCGGCGGGCAGCCCCTTCGGCCCGATGATGCCCCGCTCGGAGCCCATCTCCACATTGATGCCCTGCTCCTTGAAGGTGGGCACGTCGGGGGCGAAGCGCGAGCGGGTGGCGCCACCCTGGGCGATCATGCGCAGCTGGGTCTGGAACGGGGCGACCTCCCCCACATTGAGGCCGGCCACCGTCACCTGTCCGCCCAGCACCGCCGTGCGCATGGGGCCGGCGCCTTGGAAGGGCACGTGGTTCAGCCGCACGCCGGTGGCCTGCTCGAACAGGACCAGGCACAGATGGTCATCGGTTCCGATGCCGGTTGAGCCGAAGGTGACGCCGCCGGGATCCTTCTTGGCCGCCGCGATGAGGTCCTTCAGCGTCTTGATGGCGCTGTCCGGCTGCACCGAGAAGGCGGAGGGGTCGGAGACGAGGTTGGCCACATAGTCGAAGTCGGACAGCTGGAACTTGGTCTGCCGCTCGATGGGCAAGGTGACGAGGCCCGGCATGTTGGTGACGCCCAGCGTATAGCCGTCGGGCTTGGCGCGGGCGACGCCCGCCAGCGCGATCTCGCCGGAGGCGCCGGGCTTGTTCAGCACGATCACCTGGCTGCCCAGCTCCGTGGAGAGATAGCCGGCGAAGGTGCGGGCGGTCACATCCGTGCCGCCGCCGGGGGCAAAGCCCACCACCAGTTCCACCGGACGACTCGGGAAGGTGTCCGCACGCAGCACGGCGGGCGCCGCCACGAGCCCGGCGGCAAGGCCGGCGGCGGCGCTCATGAAGTGGCGGCGAGTGAGGTTATGGTCCATGGTGTCCTCCAGATTATGGTTGTGCTGTCGAGGGGAGAGCGGCGCGCGGCCGCTCACTCTGCCGCCTCAGCGGTGATGCCGTCGCGCCAGGCGATGAGGCGGCGGATGCCCTCGCGCATGGTGACTTCCGGCTTCCAGCCGATGACGCGCTCGGCCTGCTCATGAGCGATGCGGAAGGCCCCTCCGGTGGTGAGGCGCACCTTGCCGGGCTCGGGCTCCACATGCTCCGGCGCGATGGGAATGCCGGCGACCTCCGCCACCAGGTTCACCAGTTCCAGCGTGGTCACCGGCGCGGGGCCGGAGAGGTTCACGGCCACGTCGGTGGCGGGGGAGGCGAGCGCGGCCGCATTGGCGCGGGCCACATCGCCCACATAGACGAAATGCTTGGTCTCGGACCCGTCGCCCAGCACGCGGGGGGCCAGGCCCTTCTTCAGCCGGTCATGGGTCTCGATGATGTAGAGCGCATTGGCGGCGCGATAATGCTGGCGCTCCCCATAGACCGTGGAATAGCGCAGGATCACATAGTCGAGCCCATAGCGACGGAAGGCGTCGCGGCAGAGCTGCTCGCCGATGATCTTGGAGGCGCCATAGAGCACCGCCGCCGGCGGGGCGCCGGCGGAATGGAAGGGCGTCTTCTCCACCAGTTCGCCCGCAACGCCGGGGCCATAGCCATAGACGGCGTTGGAAGAGGCGAAGACCAGCTTGCGCACCCCATTGGCGCAGCAGGCGGCGATGACGTTGCGCACGCCATCGATGTTCACCTCCAGGCCCACCTCGGGGTCGCGGTCCATGGAGATGGTCATCATGGCGGCGAGGTGGATGACGCCGTCCACGTTGCGGATGGCGCGCAGCAGCTGCGGCAGGCGGGTGATGTCCGCCGTCTCGATGCGTACGCGCGGATTGCCTTCCAGGTGCGCGATGGTCTGGCGGGCGCCGAAGGAGAAATTGTCCAGGATCACCACCTCGGCCGCGCCCTGGGCGAGCAGCAGATCGGCAGTGGTGGAGCCCACGAGGCTGGCGCCACCCACGATGAGGAAGCGGCCGCCGGCAATGGCGAGGGCGGGGGTGCGTTCGGTCGAAGTCATGGCGGTTCCCTCAGCGGGCAATGGACAGGGGATTTTCGTGGAGGCCGAGGAAGATGCTCTTCACCTGGCCGTAGAGGCGCAGCCCCTCGATGCCCTTCTCGCGGCCGATGCCGCTGGCCTTGAAGCCGCCGAAGGGGGAGGAAATGTGGGACTGCTTGTAGGTGTTGATCCAGACCGAGCCGGCTTCCAGCGCCCGGCCGACCCGCCATGCGCGCTTGAAACTCTCGCTCCAGATGCCGCAGGCGAGGCCAAAGGCGGTGCCGTTGGCCTTCTCGATCAGGTCCGCCTCATCCTTGAAGGGCAGCGCCACGAGGACCGGGCCGAAAATCTCTTCCTGGCAAAGCATGGCGTCGGGGGCGAGGCCCTCAATGACGGTGGGCAGGTAATAGGCGCCCCCGTCATAGGCGGGCCCCTGCGGAACGCCGCCACCCGCCAGCACCGTGCCGCCTTGCGCAAGCCCCCGGGCCACATGGGCCGCCACCTTGTCGCGGTGGTGGAAGGAGGCGAGCGGCCCCACCTCCACCTCGGGATCATCAGGCGCGCGCACCCGCACGGCGCGGGCACGCGCCGCCACCCGGTCCACCACCTCGCGATAGACGCTCTCTTCCACGAACAGGCGCGAGCCCGCCACGCAGCTCTGGCCGGCGGAGCCGAAAATGCCGGCGGCCACCGCTGCCACCGCGTGGTCGAGATCGGCATCCGCGAACACCACATGAGGCGACTTGCCGCCCAGCTCCAGCGCCACCGGCGCGAGGCGCTCGCCCGCCACCTTGCCGATGGCGCGGCCCGTGACCGTGCCGCCGGTAAACGAGATCATCCGCACGCCGGGATGGGCGACCAGCGCTGCGCCGACCGTCTCTCCCCGGCCCTGCACCACCTGGAGCTGGCCCTCCGGCAGGCCGGCTTCCAGGCAGATGCGCACCAGCTCCGGCGCAAGCAGAGGCGTGTCCTCGGACGGCTTCAGGAGCACGGCATTGCCCGCCGCCAGAGCGGGGGCGACCTTGCCGGCCTCGTTCATGATGGGGGAGTTCCAGGGGGTGATGCAGAGCACCACGCCATAGGGCTCCACCACGGTCATGGCCACATACTCGCCGCGCGAGGGCTGGACCCCAGTCTCCATGGTCTCGACCACGCCGGCATAATAGCGGAAGGCGCCGGCGGCCGACTCCACCATGCCCCGGCACTCGGCCAACGGCTTGCCGCTGTCGCGCATCTGGAGCTGGGCCAGGCTCTCCTTCTCCGCCCCGATGCGGCGCGCGATCTCCTGCATCACCAGCGCCTTGCGCTGGGGCGCCATGGCCCGCCAGGGCGAGGTGCGATAGGCCTGCCAGGCCCGCTCCACGATCCCATCGATAGCGGCGAGTGGGGTGGCGGCCACGGCCCCGACGATGCGGCCGTTGGCGGGATCGATGGAGACGATCTCCTCCTCAAGCGGCGTGATGGCCCGTGCGCTGGATGGCATCGGTGCTTCCTCCTGAATTGCGCCGGCACGCTAGACGCGCGCCGCCCTGCGCTGCCAGGGGGTAGATGCCGATGATCCGCTCGATGATATTATTGATAAAAGGGCGTGGAATGCCGCCCCGCCGCTTGCGAAAGTCTCCCCATGCCCCGTTCCCGCCCTGCCCCCGATGATGAAGCCGATGCGGCGGCAGAAGCGCGCTTCACCCTGCCGGGCGATGAGCGCCCGCTGGCGGCGCCGGTGGCGGCGGTGATCGCGGCGCTGGAGGCGGACATCATTGCCGGCCGCATCCTGCCCCGGAACCGGCTGATCGAAGACCATCTGATGGAGGATTACGGCGCCAAGCGCCATGTGGTGCGCGCCGCGCTGGAAGAGCTGGAGCGGCTCGGCGTGGTGGTGAAGCCGCGCTATCGGGGCGCAGAACTGCGCCGCTTCGACAAGGGCGAGATCGCGCGGCTCTATGACATGCGCGAGGTGCTCCACCGGGCGGCGGTGGCGCGCATCCGCCCGCCCTCGGACGAAGCGCTGAAGCCGGTGCGGCACTGGCTGGACGCCCATGCGGCGGCGGCGCGCGAGGGCGACCTCGTCGCCATCCATCGCACCAACATGATGTTCCACGATGCCGTCTTCGCCTTGTGCGACAACCCCTTCCTGGTGGCCACCATCCGCCAGCACGACTGGCTGAGCTTTCCAATCCGCGCCTATGGGGTGGCGGATGCCGCCGCCCTCGCCCAGGCCTGCGACGAGCATCGCACGCTGGTGGACCTCTTGGTGGCCGGCGAGATGAAGGAGTTGGAGGCGCTCACCATCTCCCATATGAGCCGCGCCCGGCGGCTCTATGAGGAGAAGTTCCTGACCCGCGCGCGGACCCCGGCGGCCTGAGCGCGAGCTTGGCCACACGGGCTCCACGGATGGAAGGCCATCGCCTTTTGTGTCGGCAAATCAGGGCGAAGCGGGTATGAGGGATGACCTTCCAGCCCGGCACGGGCGACACCTGCAAGAGCCTGACATGACTGTGACGGACACTCTCGACGCCTTCGTCCCCCACGGCCATTTCGACCGCGCGCCCACCGGCGACGGCCCGCTTTCGGGCCGCATCTTCGCGGTGAAGGACTTCTTCGACGTGGCCGGCGTACCCACCGCCGCCGGCAGCCCGGACTGGCTCGCCACCCACGACATTCCCAGCCGCAGCGCCTCGGTGGTGGACAAGCTCTTGGCCGCCGGCGGCCATCTGGTGGGCAAGACCCACACCGACGAGTTGGCCTGGAGCCTGAATGGAGAGAACCACCATTACGGCACGCCCATCAACCCGGCCGCGCCCGGCCGCATTCCCGGCGGGTCGTCCTCCGGCTCGGCGGCGGCGGTGGCCGGGGGCCTTGTCGACTTCGCCGTCGGCTCCGATACCGGCGGCTCCGTGCGCCTGCCAGCGAGCTATTGCGGCATCATCGGGCTTCGCCCCACCCATGGCCGCATCGCCATCGACGGCGCGGTGCCGTTGGCCCCGTCCTATGACAGCGTGGGCTGGTTTGCCCGCGATCCGGTCCTGTTCGCGCAGGTGGGCGCGGTGCTGTTCGGCGGTCTGGCGGATGTGGGCGCCCCCGGCCGCCTGCTGCTGGCGCGCGACCTGTTCGCGGCCGCCGGCCCTGAGGTGACGGCCGCCCTTGCGCCCGCTTTGGCTCGGGTGGCCGAACGCCTCGGTGCCGTGGAAGAGGTGGATGTGGCCAAGGGTGCCCTGCCCGCCTGGCGCAATGCCTTCCGCCTCATCCAGTCGGACGAGGCCTGGGCCGCCCATGGCGCCTGGGTGCAGAAGGTGAAGCCCAATTTCGGCCCCGGCGTGCGCGAGCGCTTCGCGGCTGCCTCGGCCCTGGATGCGGGGGAAGTGGCCGCCGCGCGGGTGGTGCGCGACGAGGTGCGGGCGCGCATGGATGCCCTGCTCGGCACCGACACGCTCATCGTGCTGCCCACCGCGCCTGGCATCGCCCCCTTGCGCAACACCCCCGGCGATGCCCTGGAGAGCTTCCGCGCGCGGGCGCTGGAATTGCTCTGCCCCGCCGGCCATGCGGGCGTGCCGCAGATTTCCCTGCCGCTCGGCACGCTGGACGGCTGCCCCGTCGGCCTCTCCCTCATGGCCCCGCGCGGCAAGGATGAATACCTCCTCGCCGCCGCGAAAACCCTGCTCGGCTGAGGCCCTTAATCGGCGGCCAGAAGGCCGCCGCCTTCGGTGACGCGGCGCAGGTGATGGGCCGTGTCGCCGAGCATCAGCTCGATCATGGCGAGGCGCCGAAAATGGTGGGCGCCGAGATATTCCATGGTCATGCCGATGCCGCCATGGAGCTGCACCGCGCTCTGGCCCACGAAGCGCGCGGCGCGGTTCACCTGCACCTTGGCGGCGGACAAAGCCAGGCGCCGCGCTTCGGCATCCTCCGCCTCCGCCATCATGGCCGCATAGAGCGCCATGGAGCGCGCCTGTTCCAGCGCCACCAGCATGTCCACCGCCTTGTGCTGGAGCGCCTGGAAGGTGCCGATGGCAACGCCGAACTGCTTGCGGGTCTTCAGATAGTCCACCGTGAGGGCGGTGAGCGCCTCCATAAGGCCCACCGCCTCCGCACACAGCGCCGAGATGGCGCCATCCACCACCTTCTCCACGACGGCAAGGCCGCCATCGCGCGGGCCCAGAAGGGCGTCGGCGGGGACGAAGACATCATTCAGAATCAGGTCGGCGGCCCGCCCGCCATCCTGGGTGGGATAGGCCGCGAGGGTCAGGCCCGGCGCATCCGCCGGCACCAGGAAGAGCGAGATGCCCTCCTCCGCGCGGCGGTCGCCGGAGGTGCGCGCGCTCACCACCAGGAGGCCAGCGGCATCGGCGTTGAGCACCACACTCTTGCGCCCATCGAGGCGGAAGCCGCCCTCACCCGCGCGGGCCGAGGTGGCGACATCATTCAAATCGTAGCGCGCCTGCGCCTCCCCATGGGCGAAGGCGAGACGGAGCGAGCCGTCCATGACCTTGGGCAGGATGTCCGCCCGCTGCGCGGCGCTCCCGGCCCAGCGCACGGCGGCGCCGCCCAGCACGATGCTGGCGAGATAAGGCTCGGGCGCCATCACCCGCCCCAGCGCGGCCATGACAATCTGCACATCCACCGGCCCGCCGCCAAAGCCGCCATCGGCCTCGGCAAAGGGCAAGGCGAGCAGCCCGAGCTCGGCCAGTGCCGCCCACCCCTCATCCGGGAAACCCAGCGGCGCCGCGCGGGCGGCATTGAGCTGCTCCAGCGTGCCATAGGTGTCGGTGGCCCAGCGCTCGACGCTGTCTTTGAGGAGAAGCTGCTCGGGGGAGAGATCAAAATCCATAGCGCATCCCCCTCACAGGCCCAGGATCGCCTTGGCGATCACATTGTGCTGGATCTCGTTGGACCCGCCATAGATGGAGACCTTGCGGTGGTTGAGATAGACCGGCGCCGCCGTCTCCGCGAAGGCGAACAGGCCGTCCATGTCGTCGCCCAGCCCACCCCGCGCCGCGATCCCCTGAGGACCGGCCAGTTCCAGCAGCAGCTCGGTGGTCGCCTGCTGAAGCTCCGACCCCTTGATCTTGAGGATGGAGGAGGCGGGGTCGGGCTTGGTGGCATCGCGCGTCGCCTGGCCCGCCACCACCCGCATCTGGGTCATCTCCAGCGCCTTGAGCTCGATCTCCACCGAGGCGAGCCGGCTGCGAAAATCCATATCGTCCCACATTGTCCCGGCGCCGGCCGGCGTCACCCGGGCGAGGCGCTTGACGCGGGCGAGGCGCTCCTTGGACATGCCGATGCGGGCGATGCCGGTGCGCTCGTTGGAGAGCAGGAACTTGGCATAGTCCCAGCCCTTGTTCTCCTCGCCCACCAGGAGCTCCGCCGGCACCCGCACGTGGTCCAGGAAGATCTCATTGACCTCGTGCCGGCCATCGATGGTGATAATGGGCCGCACGGTGACGCCCGGGCTGTCCATGGGAATGAGCAGGAAGGAGATGCCCGCCTGCTTCTTCGCCGCCGGATCGGTGCGGGCGAGGCAGAACATCCAGTCGGCATATTGGCCGAGCGTGGTCCAGGTCTTCTGGCCATCGACGATGTAATGATCGCCCTCGCGCACCGCCCGCGTCTTGAGCGAAGCGAGATCCGAGCCGGCGCCGGGCTCCGAGAAGCCCTGGCACCACCAGTCCTCAAGGCTCTTGATGCGCGGCAGGAAGCGGGCCTTCTGCGCTTCACTGCCGAACGTGGCGATCACCGGCCCCACCATGAAGCAGTTGAACTGCAAGGGCAGCGGAACCGCCGCCTGCATCAGCTCTTCCATGAAGATGTAGCGCTCAACCGCGCTCCAGGGCTGGCCGCCATGCTCCACCGGCCAATGGGGCACCGCCCACCCCTTGTCGTTCAGGATACGCTGGGAGGTGACGTAGTCCTCCCGCGCAAGGAGGCGCCCATCCGAGACCTTGGCGCGGATGGCGGCGGGGATCTCGCTGCGGAAGAAGGCCCGCACGTCCGCGCGGAAGGCGGTCTCCTCGGGCGTGAAGCGCAGGTCCATGGCGGGTGCCCTCCGTCCTGGCCTATGCCTTGTCGGCGAAGGAGCCGCCCTGCTCCGCCAGCGTCCGCAGCAAGGCCGCGGGGCGCAGGCTCTCGTCGCCTGTCTCCTCGGCGAAGGTGTCCAGCGCAGCGACGATCTTGGCGAGGCCGACGCTCTCCGCCCAATGCATGGGGCCGCCGGTGAAGGGCGGCCAGCCATAGCCATTGATCCAGACGAGGTCGATGTCGCCAGCCCGCGCCGCGATGCCTTCCTCCAGGATGCGCGCGCCCTCATTCACCATGGGATAGAGCAAGCGCGCCATGATCTCGTCCGGCGTGAAGGCGCGGCGCGTGATGCCCCGCTCGGCGGAGAGAGCGAGGATGAGCGCCTCGGTCTCCGGGTCGCGCTCGCCCTTGCGGGCGCCGGCCGGATAAAGATAAACGCCGCGCCCGGTTTTCTGGCCGAAATGGCCCCGCTCGCAGAGCGCATCCACCACCGGGGCCTTCACCCCCGTCACCTTGCGCGCGCGCCAGCCGATGTCGAGGCCGGCCAGGTCCAGCACCGCGAACGGCCCCATGCGGAAGCCGAAGGCGGTGAAGGCGTCGTCCACCTCGTGAGGCAGCGCGCCGGCCAGCAGCACGCGCTCGGCCGCCTGGCTGCGCTTGGCCATCATGCGGTTGCCCACGAAGCCGTAGCACACACCCACCACCACCGGCACTTTGCCGAGCCGGCGGCCGAGATCGAGGCCGGTCATCAGCACGTCCGGCGCGGTGGCCTTGGCGCGCACCACTTCCAGGAGGCGCATGACATTGGCCGGGCTGAAGAAATGAAGCCCCACCACATCCTGCGGCCGGCTGGTGGCGGCGGCGATGGCATCCACGTCCAGATAGGAGGTGTTGGTGGCGAGGATGGCGCCGGGTTTGGCGACGCGGTCGAGGGTGCCGAAGATGTCCGCCTTCACCGCCATGTCCTCGAAGGCGGCTTCCACCACCACATCGGCCTCGGCCGCCGCCTCCAGGCCCACGCCGCCCGAGATCAAGGCGAGTTGCGCCGCCATGGCCTCCGGCGCGAGAGAGCCGCGCTTCACCGAGGTCTCGTAATTGGACTTGATGCGGGCGAGCCCCGCCTCCAGGGCCTCCGCCTTCACCTCGATGACGGTGACGGGAATGCCCGCCTGGGCAAAGCACATGGCGATGCCCCCGCCCATGGTGCCGGCACCGATGACGGCGGCGCGGGCGATGGGGCGCGGGCGCACCTCCTTGCCGATGCCGGGCACGCGGGCGGCGGCGCGCTCGGCGAAGAAGAGATGGCGCAGCGCCTTGGCGCTGGGGTCCTTCACCAGATCCATGAAGGCGGCGCGCTCCACGGCAAGCCCGTCCTCGAACGGCAGGTCCAGCGCGGCCCGCACGGCCTTCGCCAGCGCGGACACGTTGGGCATGCGCGGGGCGCGCTTGATGGCTTCCGCCGCGGCGGCCTCGAAGGCCGCGCGGTCGGCGTCGGAGAAGCGATCGGTGCGGTCGCGCACCCGCGGCAAAGCGGGCTGATCGGCAAGATCAAGCGCAAGGCGGCGTGCATCGGCCAGGAGATCGCCGGGCACCAGACGATCCGCGATTCCGCGGGCAAGCGCCTCCGACGCATCCATGGGCTCGCCGCTCGCCATCCGTTCAAAGGCGGGTGCCGCCCCAAGAATGCGCGGTAAGCGCTGGGTGCCGCCGGCGCCGGGAATGATGCCGAGCTTGATTTCCGGCAATCCAACTCGCGCTCCGGGGGCCACCACGCGAGCGTGGCAGGCGAGCGCCAGCTCCAGCCCGCCGCCCAGCGCAACGCCATTGATGGCGGCCACCACGGGCTTGGCGCTGCCCTCCACCGCTTCCAGCACATCGGGCAAGGTGGGAGAGGCCATCGGCTTGCCGAACTCTGAAATGTCCGCTCCGGCCACGAAGGCCTTGCCGGCGCCGGTCACCACCACCGCACGCACCGCCGGCGCCTCATTCGCCGCCGCGATACCGGCGACGAGCCCGGCCCGCACGGCGGCAGAAAGGGCGTTCACCGGGGCATTGTCGATGGTCAGGACCAGCACGCCGTCCGCTCCAGTCTCGCTGTGCACCGGCCCCATGATTGCCTCCCTTTCATTCTGCATTGCAGAATGTAATTTCAAAAACTACCTTTTCGTGAGAGATCCGGGCGCGCCTGTCAAGGCGGTTGGCGGTCGCGCTTGACAGTGGGCCCAAGACTATTCTGCATTGCAGAATGCACCCGAGGGAGGCCCCTCTCTCGTGACGCTCCCCTCGCCACCGGGACCTCGCCCATGCGCCGCGCCGCTTCTCCCGCCCCACCTCCCGCTGGAGAAAAGGAAGACCGCCATTTCGTGACCGCCCTCGCCCGAGGTCTGGAGGTGCTCTCCGCCTTCAAGCCCGGCGAAACGCTGCTGGCCAATCACGAGATCGCGGCACGCTGCAAGCTCCCGCGCTCGACGGTGTCGCGGCTCACCTACACGCTCACCAAGCTCGGCTATCTGCATTTCGTCGCCGAGGCGGGAAAATACCGCCAGGGAACGCAATTGATGGCGCTGGGCTCGTTGGCGTTGGGCGGGCTCTCGGTGCGCCAGATCGCCCGGCCCGCCATGCGCGAGCTCGCCACCTTCTCGGACGGCACCGTGGGCCTCGGCGTGCGGGACAAGCTCAGCATGCGCTATGTGGAATGCCTGCGCGGGGCGGCGGCCATCTCGCTCAACATCGATGTGGGCTCACGCATGTCCATGGCGCGCAGCTCCATGGGCCGGGCCTATGTGGCCGCGCTCACAGGGGAGGAGCGGGAGGCGCTCTTCGAGGAGCTGAGCGGGGTCGACCCGCTGGCCTGGCCCAAGCTGCGGCAAGGCCTCGAGCGCGCGCTGGAGGAACATCGCACGCTCGGGTGCTGCTGCTCGTTCGGCGACTGGCAGGAAAGCGTCAGCGCCATTGCCGTGGGCTTCCGCCCGGGCGGGGGGTTAGACCCCATGGTGGTCAATTGTGGCGCGCCCACCGTCATCACCTCGCCGGACTTCCTGCTGAAGGATGTCCGGCCCCGTCTCATCGCCCTCGCCCGTCGGCTGGAGGGCGTCATGGGCGCCTGACGGCGCCCTCAATGGCCTCCGCCACCGCCCTTGTTCACCGGCCGGCGCATGAGCGGGGCGAAGAAGAAGAGGGTCACGAACAGAGCGGTCAGCACCAGGAAGACGTCCGAGAAGGCCATCACCTCCGCCTGGATGCGGACCTGTCCGGCCAGCTTCTTCAGGGCCGCGAGGTCGGCATCGGACCCGAGCGCGGAGAGCGCCGCCGTCATGGTGTCCAACCGCTCCACGGCCGCGCCCCGCGCCCATTGCACGCTCTCGTGCAGGCGGGCGAGGTGCAGGTCCCAGCGATTGTTCAGCACCGTGTTGATTAGCGCGAGCCCCACCGCTCCGCCGAGGTTCCGGGTGAGGTTGAACAGGCCCGAGGCATTCTTCAATTGCGCCGGCGGCAAGGTGCCGAGCGAGACGTTGTTGATGGGGATCATGGCAACCATCAGGGAGACGCCGCGCAAAATCTGCGGCACCAGCAGTTCCCAGAAGTCCCAGTCCTTGGTGATGGATGTCACCTGCCAGGTGCCAATGGCAAAGCCGAGGAACCCCGCCGCGATCATGATCCGCGGGTCCAGCTTGGCCGAAAGGCGGCCGGCAATGGGCGCGGTCAGGAACATGGCAAGGCCCGAGACGAACATGGTCTCGCCGATCATCAGCGCCGAATAGCCACGAACCCGCGCCAGATAGAGCGGATAGAGATAGGTCAGGCCGTAAAGGCCAATGCCCATGACGAAGCTGAAGGCCGAGCCCACCGCGAAATTGCGGTTGGCAAAGGCGCGCAATTCCACCACCGGATGGCGCGCCATCAGCGCGCGGGCGAAGAAGGCCACCGAGGAGAGCGCGCAGACCACCGCGAAGATGAGGATGGTGTTGTCCTCGAACCAGTCATTGGTGGGCCCTTCTTCGAGCACATATTCCAGGCTGCCGAGGAAGCCGGCCATGAAGATGAGGCCCCACCAGTCGAACCGATCCAGCAGGGACAAGTCCGGCTCGTCGAAATCCACCAGGATGGCGCAGGCGATGGCGACGAAGATGCCGGGCACCACATTCACCAGGAACAGCCAGTGCCAGGAGAACAGGTCGGTGAGATAGCCGCCGACGGTCGGCCCGATGGTGGGCGCCAATGTCGCCACAAGACCGATCATGGGCGAGACCACCGACTGCTTCTCCCGCGGGAACACGGAATAGGCCGCGGCGAACACGGTGGGGATCATGCCGCCGCCGAGGAAGCCCTGCAGCGCCCGGTAGACGATCATCTGGCTGATGGTGGTGGCGGTGGCGCACAACAGGCTCATGGTGGTGAAGCCCACGGCCGAGGCCACGAACAGCCAGCGCGTGGAGAAGGCCCGCGACAGGAAGCCCGACAGCGGGATCATCACCACTTCGGCGATGAGATAGGAGGTCTGGACCCAGGAAATCTCGTCCGAGCTTGCGGCCAGGCCCGCCTGGATCTCCGCCAGCGAGGCCGAGACGATCTGGATGTCCAGGATCGCCATGAACATGCCGAAGACCATGCACAGGAAGGCGAACATGCGCCGCCCCTCGGACGAGGGGCGGGCCGTCGCTGCGGGCAAGGCGAGGGAGCCGGACATGGCGGGCCTCAGCCGCGGGTGTTGACGGTGGCGGTCACCGACATGCCCGGCCGCAACACCGCCGCCTGCCGCGCCTCGTCATCCAATTCGATGCGCACGGGCACACGCTGGACGATCTTGGTGAAATTGCCGGTGGCGTTTTCCGGCGGCAGCAGGCTGAACACCGACCCGGACGCGGGGGCGATGCTCACCACGCGGCCGTGGAACGTGCGGCCGGGAAAGGCGTCCACTTCCACATCCACGCTCTGGCCGGCATGCAGGCGACCGAGCTGGGTCTCCTTGAAATTGGCGTCCACATAGACCTTGGAGATGGGAACGAGCGCGATGAGGCGCGTGCCCGCCTGCACCAATTGGCCCACCTGAACGGCGCGGTTGCCGACAATGCCGTCGAATGGCGCGCGCACGAAGGTGAAGTCCAGGTTGCGCTTGGCCTGGTCGCGCGAGACGGTCAGCTCGGCGAGGGTGCGGGTGGCCTCGGTCTGCTGGGCCTTGAGCACCGCGACATTGGCCTCGGCCGAAGCAATGGCGGCCTGCGCCGCATCCACCGCCGCCTGCGCCTTGTCGCGCGCGGCCACCGCGTTTTCCAGCGTGGAGCGGCTGGCGAACTCGGACTTGGCGAGCTTGGACTGGCGGTCGTAATCCAGCTGGGTGCGGTTCAGCTCGGCCTGGTCGGAGCTCAACTGCGCCTTGGCCTGGTCGACACTGGCCTGGGCGGCGACGATCTGCTCGCCAAAGCGGGCGATGGTGGCCTGCTGGGTGGCGATCTTGTTCTCCGCCGCCTGGAGGGAGAGCGCATAGTCGCCGTCATCGATATGGGCGATCACCTCCCCCGCATGAACGGGCTGGTTGGTGTCCACATCAATGCTGACGATATGGCCGCTCACCTTCGCCGCGAGCACGGAGGTGTCGGCCGACACATAGGCATCGTCCGTGGAGACGAGGAAGCGGCCCACGGTCCACCAGTTGAAGCCGAAATAGCCGCCGGCGGCCACCGCCAGGACGAGCACCCCGGTGAGGATCTTGCGCTTGCGGGAGGGCTTGCCGGGGCTCGCCTGCTCCGCTTGCGGCTGGACCGGCGCGGGAGCGTCCGGGCGGCGGGCGGTCAGGGGGGCGGGCTCAGGACGGTCGGCGGCGGGCGCCGGGGCCCCATGCGTCGGGGATGCCCCGGGCCGGTCGGCATCCTGCGGATCTTGTGTGTGCGGGGCCAATTGGGCGGCCAAGGTGCGGGCCATGCGGCGTCTCGCTGCGGGCTAGATCGAACTAAAACGTTCAGTTCATTCTTTACATATCAAACCAAACGGTTTAGTCAATGGCTTTGACAGCAGCTGCACGGACCGCTTATTTCGGTAGATGGAGCACGCCCCTCTCCTCGCAGCCAAGGCTTGGCTCAGGCGAGCGGGATGCCTCCCGAACGCGGTCATGCAGATGGCTTGCCGCACAGCCTGCCGCGGCCATGATGGGCGCGCCGGCTCCCGGTCCGAGGGAGACATCCGAGGGAGACATGAGCACCACCACCAAAGATGCGCCCGCACGCACGGCCGGCCGCCACGAACCCGAATCCGCCAAGCGCCGCGACATTCTCGACGGCGCCCAACGGGTGTTCTTCGACAAGGGATTCGACGGCGCCAGCATGGACGAGGTGGCCAAGACGGCCGGCGTGTCCAAGGCGACCATCTATGTCTATTTCGGCAGCAAGGAGGAGCTGTTCGAGGCCCTCGTGCTGAGCGTGCGGGCCAAGTCCGCCGAGCATCTGTTCGAGGTGGATGCCTCTCTCGACGATCTGGAGAGCCTTCTGCGCCGGATCGGCGTGTCCTTCCTGACCATGATGGTCCAGCCCGACCATATCCGCCTGGTGCGCATGGTGATGGGCGTGGCGGAGAAGTTCCCCCGCATCGGCCAGGCCTTTTTCGAGGCCGGCCCCTGCCGTGGCGGGCGCCGGCTGGCGGACCTCCTGCGCAAGCAGGCCAACATGGGCCGCCTGGAGATCCAGGACGACCTGCAGGCCGCCCACATCTTCTTCAACCTGTGCCATGACAAGACCGTCAAGGGCCTGCTGTTCGGCTGCAACGCCCCCCCGACGCCGGAACAGATCGCCTACACGGTGGACGAGGCGGTCCGCGTCTTCATCGCCGGATATGGGACAAAGCCGCAGGCGGAGATGCCTTCAGCGGTTCCCAAATAAGGGATGCCCCCGCGTGTTGGGATGCGGCGGCTTATTGCGCCGCATCCGCCACCTCTGCCGATAGGGACGCTTCCCTCTTCGGCACCCGCCCCTGCGCCAGGTCGTGGATGAAGGCGAGCTTGTCCACCACCGCCGGCGGGATCACGAACGGATAAAGGTCGGGCTGGCCCATGGAGCGGTTCAGGCAATTGACCGCATAGGTCAAAGGCAGCCAAGCATCGACGATCCGCCGGATGTCGCGCACACGATGCGGGTCGAATGAGATGTCCGCCTGAAGGGCGGCATCATCGGTGATGTCCGGGTCGATGCGGATACCGAACGCGCCGGCCATCTCCAGCGTGTCGAGAATATGGAGATAATGGGCGAAGCTTTCCGCCCAGTCCTCCCAGGGATGCATGGTGGCGTAGGAGCTCACGAAGCGATCGCGCCAGTCGGCGGGCGGACCTTGCTCGTAATGGCGGTTCAGCGCCTCGCCGTAATCCTCCCGTTCGTCGCCGAACAGGGCACGGAAGGCCTCCAGGTGGCCGCCGTCCCGGACCAGCTTGTCCCAGTAGAAATGGCCGACCTCGTGCCGGAAATGGCCGAGCAGGGTGCGGTAAAGTTCGCCCATGGAGGCGCGCACCTCTTCCCGCGCGGCGTCGTCCGCCTCGCGCAGAGAGAGGGTGATGACCCCATTGTCATGGCCGGTGAGCACCTTGGGCCCCTGGGGCGGATCGGCGAGGAAGTCGAACACCAGGGGCTCGGGGTCCCCGCTGCCGGGCTCCGGCAAAGGCAGCCTGAGGCGGATGAGCGAATAGAACAGGCGGCGCTTGGCCTGCTCGATCTTCTGCCAGTCGCGATGGTTCTCGGGGCTGGAGAGATCGGGGATGGTGCGGTTGTGGCGGCACGCCCGGCAGAAGGTCTCCCCCTCCCCGGCATCCACCATCCAGTTGCAGGCATAGCTTTCCCAATTGGCGCAGAAGCGATAGCGCGGCTTGGGATCGGCCAGCGCCACCCAGGTGGGGCCGTCGGCCTCCACCGCGCTCAAGACCGAACGCTCCGGCAGATAGCCGAGCCGCAGGCCGCACTTTTCGCAGGTGGTATTCTCAAAATAGAGCACCTGCTGGCAGTTCTGGCATTTGAAGAGCTGCATGGAAATCTCTCACCCCCGCCGGCGGCCGGTCCGCCGACCGCCCACAACGCAGTCGGCCCACGCCGGTTCCGCTTATCGGGGCGGGCGGTTCCTCCCCGATCCTTTCCACGCCCTTGCCAGCTTGGCCGAAGGAACCGACCCGCCTCACATCAGTTGGGAAGGCAGGCCGGCGCAGCCCCGCCCCGACCGGGGGCCCGCGGCACGCGCCAGGAGAGGCAAAGCGGCATCCCAGCTGGGAACGCCTTGACCTCACAGCATCCAAGGGAGAGCGAAATGGGCCTTTTCTCGAAAGACATCAAGACCATGGACGATCTGTTCGTCCACACCCTGCAGGACATTTATTATGCCGAGAAGCGCATCGTGAAGGCGCTTCCCAAGATGATCGACAAGGCGAGCGACCCGACCCTCAAGCAGGCGTTCCAGATGCACCTGACCGAGACGCAGGGCCACGTCACCCGCCTGGAGGAGGTCTTCCGCATGCACGGGGCCGAGGCGAAGACCACCACCTGCCCCGCCATCGACGGGATCATCGACGAGGCCGAGGACATCGCCAGCGAGGTGGATGATGCCGAGGTGCTGGACGCCGCGCTCGCCGCGGCGGCGCAGGCCGTGGAGCATTATGAAATGACCCGCTACGGGACGCTGGTGGCCTGGGCGAAGCGCCTGGGCCGTGCCGACTGCGCCCGCGTCCTGGAACGCACCCTCGCCGAGGAAAAGGCGGCGGATCAGAAGCTGACCTCCATCGCGGAAGCCAAGCTCAACATTCGCGCCGCCGAGTAAGACCTACTGGCAGAGGCAGAGGGCCGAAGCGCCGATAGGGTGGGCTCCGTGCGGGACGTTTCCGTTCCCGCACGGGGTCCGCTTCTCCAGCTCTAATTGCCCGCGCCGGTGCGCACGATGGTGCCCACATGCTCGCCCCGGAGGGCCGCCGTGAGGCGGCCGGGAACGAGGCCATTGACCACCTGCACATGGGTGAGATGGCGGGCATTGGCCATCAGCTCCGGCAACACGCGATCAAACGGCAAGGGTCCTTGCGCCCCGGCCAGTGTCGTGGCGTGCACCTCCGGCAGGAAGGTCGCGGCGGCGCCGTCGGGGCCCTTGGGATCGGTGGAATAGACGCCATCCACATCCTCCACGAGCGTCAGCCCCGCCGCGCCCAGCGCATCGGCCAGCAGGAAGGCGCCGGCATCGGCCCGATGCATGGGAATGCGGGAGTTCGGGAACTCGTGGTGGTGATAGGGCGGGAAGGCACTCCCCACCACCGCCCGGGCGGCCGCCAGGTGAATGGCCAGCTGGCTGGCAATGGTGGGATGCTCCACATAGGACACCCCTTCGCTGGCCAGGAGCGCGGCCAGAATATGGCCGTTCTGCCCGGCTTCGCTGGCCGCGAGCGGCGCCAGCGAGCCCACCGGAAGCCCGAGGTCGAGGCCGACGCTCATCACATGGCGCGCCCGCACGCCGGCCCCGGTGAGGATGAGCATCCGGTGCTCGGGCAGCAACGCGCGCAGCTCCGCCACGATCGGCAGGATGGCAGCGGCGCCCCGATCCATGATGGACCGACCGCCGATCTTCACCACCTGCAGCCAGGGCAGGAGGCGAATGGGCTTTCGCCCCGCCACCGGCGAGGTCAGGTCGCGGTCGAGCAGGGTCTGGCGGGCGAGGGCGGAGGCCAGGTGCTTGATGGAATTGGTGCTGTCAGCCATGGCGCGCCCCTCAATCGGCGGTGATGATGGTGCCCACATGCTCGCCCGCCAGCGCGCGGGTGAGATTGCCGGGCACGAGGCCGTTGACCACCTGAACCTGGCGCACGTGGCGCGCCGCCTTCAGGAGGTCCAGCACCGGAAATTCGAGGATGGAATCGTGCAGGCCCCGGGCCTTCATCTCATCCACCGAGATCTGCGGGATGAACGAGGCATCCTTGGCGGTCTTGGGATTGGCCGAATAAAGCCCGTCCTCGTCCTTCACATAGATCATGGCCTTGCAGCCGAACTGTTCGGCCACCAGGAAACAGCCGGCATCGGTGCGGTAGGGCGGGATGACGCCCTGGGCGGCCGGGCGCATCCACAGCGCATAAGGCGGCATGCCGCCGAACACCACCGCATTCACCTCTTCCAGATAAAGCGGAACGGCGGACAGGCCCGCCGCCTCCACCGCCGGAATGCCGTGCTGGGCCAGAAGCTGCCCGAGCATGGCGGCATTCTGCCCCGCCACCGAGGCGCCGAGTTGGGAGAGCAGCCCCGCCGGCAGGCTGAGATCGGCGGCGATGGAATAAAGATGCCGCGCCCGGGTGCCCGCGCCGGTGCCGATGAGCAGCTTGTGGGCCTTGCGGACTGCCACGATCTCCTCCACCAGCGGATAGACAGCCGCCCGTCCGCGATCGATCACGCTCTGGCCGCCGATCTTGATGACGGTGGCATCGGGTAGGATGCGCACGTCGCCTGCCGTTTCGGCAGCTGCGAGCAATTGGGGATCGGTGAGCGATCGCTGCATCAGGAGCGCTTCGAGCTCCGCTGTGGTACCGGCCATGCGCACGCCTTTCGATGGCTGTCCTATGCCTGGAAGGGAATAGCTCGATACCGATTACCACGTCCCGCAACAATCTGGGAAACTACGTACAGGAGGCGCCAGTGACGTCTTTGCGGGCGTCACGGGCCTGAAAGTCAGCCCCAGGCAACCGAGCCCGGCTAGCCCTGAGGGTGGAAGGGCGCGGGGGCGCGGGGAGTGCGTCCGGCTCTTCCGTTGGGAGAGGACGGGAGCATGGACAACGCGTATTCGCCTGGGCTTGTCGCGGCGCATCCGCCCGAGGCGGAGGCTCCTCGTCCTTCCGTGCCCCAAGCGGCCGCGCCCTGCACGCCCACCTCCCCGGTGCCCACAGGTCCCGGCTTCGTCTTTCGTCCCACCGGGGTGGACGGCGCCTTTGAGATTGAGCTGATCCCGTTCCGCGATGCCCGCGGCACCTTCAGCCGTGCCTTCTGCGCCGACACCTTCCGCGCGCATGGCCTGATGGACCGCTTCGTCCATGCCAACCTGTCCGGCAACCCCGCGAAGGGAACCTTGCGCGGCCTGCACATGCAGGAGGCTCCCCGCGCCGAGGTGAAGCTCGTGCGCGCAACGCGCGGCCGGGTGCAGGATGTGGTGGTGGACCTGCGGCCGGACTCGCCCACCTATCTGCGCTGGGCCAGCGTGGAACTGAGCGCCGAAAGACAGAACGCCCTCTACGTGCCGGAGGGCTGCGCCCACGGCTTCCTCACGCTCGAAGACCAGTGCGAGGTCTTCTACCTCGTGTCCGACGTCTATGCGCCGGACCTCGCCCGCACCTATCGCTGGGACGACCCCGCCTTCGGCATCGAATGGCAGATCCCCCCCACCCTCATTTCCGACCGCGACGCGGCGGCGCAGGATTTTCGTCCATGACCACGCCCACCCCCTCACCGGCCGGCAGCCCCGTCACGCTGAGCATCTGCATTCCGACCTATAATCGCGCCCGGTTCCTCGAGCATCTGTTCCCGCAGATCAAGGCGTGGGGCGAGAGCTGGGACTTCAGCTATGAGGTGGTGGTCTCCGACAACCATTCCACCGACGACACGCCCGACGTGGTGGAACGCCACCGCGCCGAGGGCCTGCCCATCCGCTATTTCCGGCAGGAGGAGAACAAGGTTCTCTTCAATCTCATCAGCGTCTTTCATCGCGCCGAGGGACAGTATCTGCTTTACCTCGCCGACGATGATCTCCTGATCCCCGAGGCGGTGGCCGACAATATTCACTTCATGATGGACAACCCGGACATCCGGGCCTGCTATACGCCGTGGGAGGTCTATGACGACCTCAACAAGACCACGACCTGCCTCTTCTACGACCAGCCCGACGAGGTGAAAGTCTTCCGGCCGGGCGAGGAGGCGGCGCTGCTGGGCTATGTGGTGGAGCACCACATCTTCCCGGAGATCGTCATCTACCGCGCCGACGCCGCCCGCCAGATCGCAGCCGCGCCCCGCTTCTGCTATTGGGCCTTCAGCTATATTGCCGGCGTCATCGCCGAGGGTCCGGTGGCGTTCCGCCGGATGCCTTACTTTCGCTCGGTGACGCTGACCCCGGTCATGCCCGATCGCGCCCAGACGGGCCTCGACGATGCCATGACCATCTGGGACAATTATCGCGGCGGCATCGAATACATGATCTTTAGCCTGCTGCGACGGCGCAATATCGTCCTCAACGAGGAGATGCGGCGCGCCTTCCGCGATATGGTGGATGTGTTCGTGGAGACCCGCATGCGGGTGGCCCTGCGCCTCTGGTTGCAGCGCAAGGATTTCATCCGCGCCTATGAGATCATCTGCCGCCTGACCTATCTGGACCCGCGCCAGCTCGCCGGCTTCGAGCATATGGACCAGCTGCCCGTGCTGGTGATGGCGCAGACGCTCGCCCGCTTTGCCAATGGCGTCGCCGGCATTGATCGGCTCCTGGTGAGCGGCGTGGATGACGGCCAGGCGCTCAGCCAGTTGCTGCGCGATGTGGGCCTGGAGCGGCGGATCATGGTCCTGCCCCCGCCCACCGAACCGACGCCCAAGACGCTCGCCGGCAGCATCGTCTTCGTTCCCGACGAGACGCAGCGGCAGGACTTCCTCGCGCAGGGCTATGCGCCGGGCCTGGTGGTCAGCGAGCGCGACATTCGCCAGTCGGTCCTGCTCTGAGGAGACGCCGCCGCACCGAACCGCCGGGGCAAGGCTCCGGCGGCGCCCTCCCCCGCAGCGGGAGAAGGATGGGTGACCCGAGATGTCCTGCTTTCCGCCTTGAGATGGGTTCCCGGGGGCGTGATCCGTGCCGGAGCTTCAGCATGGGCTGCCGCCGGGTGCTCGCTCAGGGGTGCCGATCCATCCCAAGCGCGGAGAGGCTCGCATCTTCCGGGAAGCAGGCATGGAAATGGCCGAGGCTGCCCTTGGCGCATGTGCGTCCCATCAGGCGCTGTGCCGCGCCCTCGCCGTCGGGTCGCTCGCCCAAAGTGGACAGGAACCAGCCGCGCGGGTCCACGCCAAGCGCCGCGGCAAAGTCCCGAGGGCGGCGCGGCATCTCCATCATCCGGGCATAGACCCGCGAGAGGATGCGCAAGGTGGCGCGGGGGGTGCGGGTGCGCCTCATGTCCGCCACCGCGCGCGCGGACAAGGGGTCCAGCGCGGCCGGGGCCCGGTGCAGAGCCTCCAGCAGCGCGACGCATCCCTCGGCATTGGCCACCACATGGCCGTTGCGGCCCTCACGCACTATGCTGGTCTCGGCCGCATTGTCGAAGACCACCGGCACCACGCCCAGCGACATGGCCTCCACCAGCGCATTTTCGGCGGTGCCGTAATGGCCGGGGGTCAGCAGATAGAGGAAAAGATCCAGGTCCCCCAGCACGGCGGCGGGATTGGAGGCATAGCCCATGAAGCGCACGCGCTCGGGATGCCGCATGCGGGCCGCCCGCACGGCCACCTCCCCGAGAGGATCGAGATGGCCGAAGAAGGAGACGCGCATCGGCGCATCCACCGCATCGATGATGTCGAACACCTGAGGATGGAGCTTGATGAAATCCACCGTGCCCAGATAACCGCAGCGCAGCGGCGCGCCGCTGGGCGCGCGGGGCTGGGGCGAAAAGCCAAAGCCGGAATTGGCCACCGCAAACCGCTCCGGGCGCGCCGCGATGACCGGCGCGAGATTGGCGGCGGCATAGGAGCAGGCGGACGTGAAGAGAGTCTGGTCCGCCAGGGCCGGCAGGCCGGCTGGGATCAGCGGCGCGTCGAGGCCGGAAATGTGCGTCCAGAGCGCGAGGCGCATGGGGGGGAAGCAGGCCGTGGCGAGCAGCGCGTAAAGACGGGGGTGGTTCCACCACTCCACCTGCACGATGTCGCTTGCGGCCACGAGGTCGGCGATCTCCTCCGCCGACGGCGCCACCACAAGGCGCCCCCCCGCGGCGGCGATGCGCGTGACATAATCGAGGTCCTTGGGCGGCTCCAGCAGCACGAAGGTGTGCCGTAGCCGCGCGGCCTTGCCGCGACCGGCCGCGAGCGCCTCCATCAAGGCGGCATGGGCCTTGCCCACGCCGCCGCCCAGATGGGCGCTGATGTGGAGGATCTTCATTCGGCCGCCGCGGGCAGAGGCACCGTGCCACCGGGCGCGGGCATCGCCGGATCAAGCCGGGCCACAGCCTTGAAGCGCGCCAGAAGCTCACCGCGATAGGGGTCGATATTGTCGGGCAGGCAATGGGAGAGCTGGCCGCAGCCGCCGCACACCGCATTCTCCCGCCGCCGCCCTTCCAGATGCTGGAGGCGCAGCGCATTGAGCGCGGGCGCGTTCCAGATGTCCTTCAGGGGTGTGGTGCGCACATCGCCCACCACCAGCTTGCGCCCCCAGTCCAGGAAGCAGGAGCTCACCAGCCCGTCGGCATTCACCGAGATGCCGTAGAAAATATAGGGGCACGTCTCGGTCTCGCCGACGGGCTGCTGGTAGATGCCCTGCGAGATGGTCACGCCGGTGTGGGCCTCGATGTCGAACTGCGGCCAGCAGGGCGCGAAATTCTCGATGAAGATGCGGTCGCAATGATCGCCGAAGGTGTCGAAGAACTCCTGCCGCTGCGCCTCGCTAATCAGCTCGCCGGGGATCTTCACCACAACTTCGCAGTTGCCCTTATTGTCATAGAGCCAGCGCACATTGCGCACGAAGCCGTCGAAATCGAAGTCGACGCCGGTGAAGCGTCTGTATTGCTCGGGCGTCATGCCGTCGACGGAGATGTTGATCTTGTCGAGGCCGGCCTCCAGCACCGGGCCGAGGCGCTCGGGCGAGAGGAAGGTGCCGTTGGTGGTGGTGTCGATATAGTCCACCTGACCGCTGGCCTTGGCATAGGCGATCATGTCGGCGAGGCGGCGGTTGAGGAACGGCTCGCCATCCTTGTAGAGGCGCAGCACCTTGATGGGGCGAGAGAAGTCCGACAGGTCGTCGATGATCTTGGTGAACACCTCGAACTTCATGGCGCCCTGGTAGCGGCCGGTCTCGCGGATGAGGTCGCGATGGCCGGTGGGGCAGAAGCTGCATTGGAAATTGCACGCGCTCGCCGGGTCCACGAACACGATATAGGGCGCGTCGAGGGGAATGACCGTCTCCAGCCGCGTGCGGCCCTCAAGATTGATGCGCGGCTTGATCTCGGCCTTCATGATTGGGCTTCCCCTCCTTGTCAGCACACGTCCGGCGCCAGGTTGCAGACACCGACGACGGCGGTCGGATCGCCGGGGCGGGGGGGCGCGCTGCCGAATTCCAGCAGGTCGCGGCGCCCCACGGCGTCCGCCGTCCGCTCCGCCAGCTGCCGGACCGTGACGGGTTCACCTGAGCAGATGTTGATTGCGCCAGGCTGTCGGCTCGCCACCACGCGGGCGACCATGGCGCCGGCGGCTTCCACATCCAGGAAGTCGCGCACCTGCGTGCCCGCGGACAGCCGCGCCACCTCGCCCGCAGCGAGCTTCGCCTTGATGTGGGCGACGAGGCGGCTCGGATGCTCGCCCTCGCCGTACAGATAGAACAGCCGCGCCCAGGAAAAGGTCGTCGGGCCACCGGCGAAGAAGGCCTCCAGCATCTGGAAGGTGGCGAGCTTGGCGGTGGCATAGAGCGTGTCGGGTCTGACGGGCGCATCCACCGTGAGCTGCTCTCCCGGCAGGGCATATTCAAAGCAAGTGCCGATGCCGACGAAATGGGGCACGCCGGCGGCCGCGATGCCCTGCGCGAGGGCGAGCGTTCCGCGCACGCAATCAAGGTTCTGCGGCGAGGTCAGGTAGAGGCCGGGGGTGGCGATCCAGGCCGCATGGACCACCGCGTCCACGCCCTGCGCCGCCTGCGCCCAGAAGGGGGCGCCCTGCGCGAACAGATCGGGGGTGGCGACCACCTGCGCCTCCCATCCCAGCCGCTCCGCCGTACCCGCGCGCACCACCGCGCGCACCCGATCGCCCTGGCGGATCAGCGCCTTGTGGATCTGTCGTCCGACGAAGCCGGTGGCCCCGGTGAGGAGCACCGTGCGGGGCGGGCGCGGCGAAGCGCCGACGGTGGAAGAAGGGAGCACCATGGGTCCTCGCGGGCAAGGCTTGCCGTGCCTTAGGCCATGGGCATGGTGCCAGGCTGACCATTCCCGTGGTCGCGTTGTCCCCTTGTCCCTTGGGGCACAAGGCCCGCGACAGGTCCGCCCGTCACCTTGCCCGCGCCGGCACGCACCGGTTGAGCGAACGCGCGTTGAGAGGGTGAAGGCGATCCATGGGGAAGGAAGGGCAAGGGCGTCCCGCCTGGCTGTCTCGGTTCGCCCCCGGCCCGAGCCTGCGGCCGGGAGAGGCGCGCCACATGGCCCGTGCCTTCGACGCTCTGCCGGACATCGCCGCCGCCCGCGCCCTGCTCCGCATGGCCAATGCCTGCGCCCCCGCCGGCGCGCCCGCGCATCCGGGAGGCGATGACCTATGGATCTATGGCGGCGGGGCGCTGGGCAAGCTGGTCCGGGCCCATCTCGCCGCCGTCGGCCAGCCGGTCGCGGGGGTGATCGACCGCAATGCGGTCCTATGCGCCCGCGATCCCGCCTGGGCCGGCCTTCCCGTGCTTTCGCCCGACGCCGTGCCAGAGGCGGTGAAGAAGACGGCCCTGTTCGCGGTGGCCGTGGTCACGGCGCCTTATGTTCCGTTGGCTCGGGAGCTGCAGCGCCAGGGCTTTGCCCGCTGCCTGCCCGCCTATGACGTGACCGAGGCCTTCCGCGACCGTCATCCCCTGGGCAATGGCTGGTTCGCCCCACCTTTGCGCGCACCAGGCCTTGAGGCGGCGGACGCCATGCTGGCGGGCCTCGCCGATGATGCCTCCCGCGCCCATTATCTGCGCTTTGCCGCCTGGCGGCTGGCGCGCGAGGAGTGGGATTTTGCCGACGCCCCAGTGGAGACCGGCACGCGTTTCCTGCTGCCCGAGATCACGCCGCTGCTTTCCGCCACCGAGCGGGTGCTGGATGGCGGCGCCCACCATGGCACGATGCTCGCGCAGATCATTGCCGGCACTGGCGGCCGCATTGGCGCGGCCTGGGCCGTGGAGCCGGACCCGGCGAGCCGCGCCGTGCTGGAACGGACCATCGCCGCATGGCCCGCGAAGACAACGCGCCGCGTCCGTGTGCTGGATGCTGTCCTGGGCGATCGCGCCCGGCCCGCCCTGTTCCACGCGGGCCTGGGCTTTGCCTCGCAAATTGCGGCCACGGGCACGGTGCGGGCGCGCCTCACCCCCATCGATGCCCTCAAGCTCAACCCCAGCTTCGTGAAGCTACACCTGGAAGGGGCGGAGCTGGCGGCGCTGGAAGGGGCGCGAAAAACCCTGCTGCGCCACCGCCCCATCATCGCAGCCACCATTTACCACAATGCCGACGGCCTGGCGGCGACGCCGCTCTGGCTGATGGAAACCTTGCCCGACTATCGCGTCCTCATCCGCACCCACGGCTGGTGCGGCACGGGGGCCGTGGTCTACGCCATTCCCAAGGAGCGCCTCCGTCCATGACCGTCTTCGCCCCCGCCGACCGCATGGTCATGGACCTCGGCATGAACAATGGCGACGACACCGCCTATTATCTCGCCAAGGGCTTCGAGGTGGTTGCGCTGGAGGCCAATCCCGCGCTCGCCGCCGTCGGTCGCACGCGCTTTGCCGAGGAGATCGCGGCAGGCCGCCTGAGGCTGGAGGAAGCGGCCATCTGGTCGAGCGCGGGGACTGTGACGTTCCACGTCAACGAAGCAAACGATCACTGGAGCAGCATCGAGCCCGGCTGGGCGGGACGCGAGGACACGCCGACCCGCGCGGTGGAGATGCCCGCCGTTACGCTTGAGATGCTGTTCGCCCGCCACGGCGTGCCCCATTATCTGAAGATCGACGTGGAGGGGGTGGACGCCATCGTCCTCGACCAGTTGCGGGACCTGCCGTCAAAGCCCGCCTTCGTCAGCGTGGAGGATTGCCGCTTCGGCTTCCACTATATCGCCGCCCTGGCGGAGGCCGGCTATGTCAGCTTCGCCCTGGTGGACCAGTCGCAGGTGCCGGCCATGCGCGACCCCGCCTTGCCCTATGCCTTTCCCAAGGGCTCCTCGGGCCCTTGGGGCGATGCCTTGCCCGGCCCCTGGCAGGAGCGCGTCGCCTTTGAGCGCCACTATGAGACCACGGTGCGGGATCGCAAGGGCAATCGGATCGCGCCGCGCAGCCATTGGTTCGACATCCACGCCCGCCGGGCGTGACGCCAGCCTCAAGCAAGGCGAAGCGGAGAGGGTGCGCGAAAGCCACCGGGCGGCCGCGGGCCGCGCCAGCAGAAGGATGCGGCATGTCGAAGGCGCGTCGGAATGCCCTGCGGAACCCCGTGCCACGCGCGCCGGCATGGTCGCCGCGCGCGATCCAGCCCGCTCCCCGGTCCAGTTCGCACGACACAGGCGCGGGGCAGCAGGATCTGGCACGCGGATGCGCCCTCTTCGCCCAGGAGGCGGACGGCGCGATCGGCATCTGGCGCGCCGCCGTGGCGGCGGGCCGGCTGACCGCCGAGGATCTCGGCCAGGCCGGCCTTGCCGCCTATGAGGCGGGGCGCGACGGGGAAGCCCTGGCGCTGTTCCAGGTCGCCGCCGCCGAAAAGCCCAGCGTGCCCGCCTTCCATGCCAATGCGGGACTGATCCTCTTATCGGACCCCAAGCGCCGGCAGGCGGCGGCGGAGAGCCTCAACCGGGCGCTGGCGCTGGAGCCCAACCATGTGGGCGCCCTCCTCAACCTCGGCGCGCTGTGCCTCGACGGGAAGCGCTTTCCCGAAGCGCTCAACCTCTTTCGCCGGGTGCTGCAGAGGGAGCCCGAAAACGTCACCGCCCGCCTCGGCGCCGCCAATGCCAGCCGGCAGATCTGCCAGTGGGGCAGCGTGGAAGAGGACGAGGCAGCCCTCGCGCGCCTGCTGGAGCGGACCGGCACGCCGGTGAGCCCCTTCATCCTCCTGTCATCCCATGTGACGCCCGCCGATCACCTGAGGGCGGCGCGGCTCTATGCGCGGTCGCTGCGCTTTTCGGCGGCCGACCGCCTGCCGCCCGCGCCCCCGGCCCCGCCTGACCGGCCGATCCGCGTCGGCTATCTCTCCAGCGACCTCTACCATCACGCCACGGCCTTCCTGGCGGTGGAGCTGTTCGAGCGCCACGACCGCTCCGCCTTCGAGCTTTTCGCCTATTCCCATGGCCCGGACGATGGCTCGGCCATGCGGCGGCGGGTGGTGGCGGCCTTCGATCGTTTCGTGGAGGTGGGCCACCTCTCGGCCATTGAGGCGGCCCGGCGCATCCGGGCAGATGGCATCGACATATTGGTGGACCTGAAGGGCTATACGCTGGGCTGCCGCACCGAAATCCTGGCCCTGCGGCCGGCTCCGGTGCAGGTGAATTTCCTCGGCTATCCCGGCACCATGGGCGCCGACTTCATGGACTATGTCATCGGCGATCGGGTGGTGACGCCCCTCGCCCAGGCCGGCGACTATGACGAGACGATCGTCCAGCTCCCCGGCGCCTACCAGCCCAATGACAGCCGGCGGGCCATCGCCGAGACGACGCCCAGCCGCGCCGCCTGCGGGCTGCCGGAGGATGGTTTCGTCTTCTGCTGCTTCAACAACACCTACAAGATCACGCCGGCTCTGTTCCGGCTCTGGATGCGGCTGCTGGCGCAGGTGCCGGGATCGGTGCTTTGGCTGTTCGAGGCCAATCCCACCGCCCGGGATAATCTCGCCTATGAGGCGGCAAGCGCGGGCGTCGACCCCGACCGCCTCGTCTTCGCGCCGCGCATGGACCTGGCTGACCATCTCGCCCGCCACGCGCATGCGGATCTCTTCCTCGACACCTTGCCCTATAATGCCCACACCACGGCGAGCGATGCCCTGTGGGCCGGCGTGCCGGTTCTCACCTGCCTGGGCGAGAGCTTCGCCGCGCGCGTGGCGGCGAGCTTGCTCACTGCGGTGGGGCTGCCGGACCTCATCACCACATGCTTGGCGGATTATGAGGCTCTCGCCTTGGCACTGGCGCGCGATCCGGCCCGGCTCGCGGCGATGAAGGCGCATCTCAAGGAAGCGCGCGCCAGCGCGCCCCTGTTCGATGCCGGCGCCTTCACCCGGGGCCTGGAGGAAGCCTTCCGCCGCATGCACGCCTTGCGGCAGGCGGGGAAGACGCCCGAAGCCATTGTCGTCCCTGCGGCGGAGGCTCAGCCGATGTCGAAGGACACGCCCTGAGCCAACGGCAAGGCGGTGGAATAATTCACCGTATTGGTCGCCCGCCGCATATAGGCCTTCCAGGCATCCGAGCCGGACTCGCGGCCGCCGCCCGTCTCCTTCTCGCCGCCGAACGCGCCGCCGATCTCGGCGCCGGAGGTGCCGATATTGACGTTGGCGATGCCGCAGTCGGAGCCATCTGCCGCCAGGAAGCGTTCCGCCTCGCGCACATTGAGCGTGAAGATGGAGGAGGACAGGCCCGCCGCCACGGCGTTGTGCGCGTCGAGCACGGCGTCGAAGTCTGTGTATTTCATCACATAGAGGATGGGGGCGAAGGTCTCTTCCAGCACCGGCCCGCACTGGCGGGGCATTTCCACCAAGGCCGGGCGCACATAAAAGGCGCCCTCCGGCCCCGCCTCGGTCACCCGCTCGCCGCCGAACACCGTGCCGCCTTCGGCTTTCGCGGCGATAAGCGCGCGCTCCATGCCCTCATAGGCGGCGCGGTCCACCAGCGGTCCCACCAAAGCGGAGGTGGTCAGCGGATTGCCCACGGACACGCTGCCATAGGCGGCCTTCAGACGCGGCACGAGGGTGTCATAGACGCTCTCATGGACGAACAGGCGGCGCAGCGTGGTGCAGCGCTGGCCGGCCGTGCCCATGGCGCCGAAGGCGATGGCGCGCAGTGCCATGTCGAGGTCGGCGGAGGGGCAGACAATGCCCGCATTGTTGCCCCCCAGCTCCAGGATGGAGCGGGCAAAGCGCCGGGCAAGGCGCGGCCCCACCTCGCGCCCCATGCGGGTCGAACCGGTGGCCGAGACCAGCGGCACGCGAGGATGGTCCACCAGCACCTCGCCGATGGCGCGGTCGCCGATGAGAACCTGGCTGAGATGGGCGGGCGCATCGCCGAAGCGGGCGAGCGCGCGCTCAAACACCGCCTGGGAGGCCAATGCCGTGAGCGGGGTCTTTTCCGAGGGCTTCCACACCACCGGATTGCCGCACACCAGGGCGAGCGCCGCATTCCAGGACCACACCGCGACGGGGAAATTGAAGGCGGAGATGATGCCGGTGACGCCGAGCGGGTGCCAGGTCTCCATCATGCGATGGCCGGGGCGCTCGGTGGCGATGGTCAGGCCATAAAGCTGGCGGGAAAGGCCGACGGCGAAGTCGCAGATGTCGATCATCTCCTGCACTTCGCCCAGGCCCTCGGAGGCGATCTTGCCGGCCTCGATGGAGACGAGGCGCCCCAGGTCCGCCTTGGCCGCGCGCAGTTCCTCGCCGAGCAGGCGCACCAGTTCGCCGCGCCGGGGCGCGGGCACGAGGCGCCACGCCTTGAAGGCTTCGTGCGCGGCATCGATGGCGGCGGTCGCCTCGGCAGCCGAGACGGTGCGCAGCGCGCCGATGGCCTCACCGGTCACCGGGCTGAAGGACACCATGTCCCCGCCCGTCCAGGCCGCGCGGGAGACGCCGAGGCGATCGAGGAGCGCGGCGGTTTCCTGCTTCAGGTCGAGGGTCTCGGGCATGGTCGTCTCCGCACGGGTTCAACCGGCTTCTCCGGCCGCGCAGGGCGCGCCGACCAAGGCGGTTCGTTCATTCGGTCATTGCATGATAATCAAGCCGCGAGCGTCTCTACAGCGACGTTTTCGACTTTGTTGATGCGAGATGGGAATGAACCTCACGCGCAGCCTCATCCCGGACCTCGGGGTTTTCCAGGCCTTTGCCTGCGCCGCCCGCCACGGCAGCTTCACCCGCGCGGCGGAGGAACTGAACCTCACCCAGAGCGCGGTGAGCCGGCAGATCCGCACCCTGGAGACCCAGCTGGGCGTCGTGCTGTTCGAGCGGGTGCGCAAGCGCGTGGTGCTCTCGGAAGCGGGGCGGGCCTTGCTGCCGCAGGTGGCGCGGCTGCTCGACCAGAGCGAGGAGATCATGCGCCGGGCGCTCGCCGCCTCCGACGGCAAGGCGCTCCTGACCATCGCCACCTTGCCCAGCTTCGGCAGCCGCTGGCTGATGCGGCGCCTGCCGGGCTTTCTTCAACTTCATCCCGGCATCAGCTTCAACATCGCCTGCCATCGCGGACCATTCGACCTGTCGCGCGGGGATTTCGATGTGGCCATTCATTATGGCCAGCCGGTCTGGCCCCATGCCAGTTGCACCTATCTGTGCGACGAACTCATCGTGCCCGTGGCCAGCCCCGCCTTTGCCGGCCGTCCGGCCACGCCCGATGACATTGCGCGCGGCCCCCTCCTGCATCTGAGCACCCGCCCCAAGCTCTGGAGCCAATGGTTTGAGGCGCAGGGCCTTGGCGAGGTGAATGCCTTCCAGGGCCACCATTTCGACCAGTTCAACATGGTGATCGAGGCCGCGCTCGCGGGCGCCGGCTTCGCTCTCTTGCCGCGCTATCTCATCGAGGAGGAGCTGGCGGCCGGCCGGCTCGTGGTGGCCTGCCCCCGGCCCTTCTCCAGCGCGCACAGCTATTACATCGTCCTGCCCGAGGGAAAGCAGGAGACGCCCGCCGTCCAGGCCTTCAGGTCCTGGCTGCTGACGCAGGTCTCCACCTATCGGGCCTGACGCGGCTCACGTCAGGTCCATGCGGTAGCGCACGAAATCGTCGGCTGGCAGGAAGCTGTCATAGAGCCGGCGGGCGGGATTGTCGGCGCGCGTGTGCCAATAGAGCCGCGCCCAGCCGCGCCCGCGGCCTTCATCCACCAGGTCCTGGATCAGAGCCCGCCCGACGCCCTTGCCGCGCACCTGCGGATCGACAAACAGGTCCTCCAGGTAGCAGACGGGGTCGCGCACCCAGGTGCCCTCATGGAGCACGCTCAGGCTGAAGCCCACCGCCCGGCCCTCCAGGAGGGCGAGGCGGCCAAGGAGCGGCGCCTGCGGATCCAGCATGCGCGCCCAGGTATAGGCGGTGGTCGCCTCGGGCACGGTGGCCTCGTAAAAGGCATTGTAGCCGGTCCAGAGGGCCCGCCACTCCGCCGCGTCCCCCGCTTGAGGATCTCGGATCGTCACGGCCGGGCTTGCGATCATGTCCCTCTCCCCATCCCCGCATACAAGGGAACGACTTCGCCCATATCTTGGCCCAGATCAATGAACGGAAGCCGCGAAGCCGGGGAAATGGTGCAGCGCCCGCCCAGCTTGACCTTTGGCGTGCGATGCAGAAGAAGCAGGGCATGGGCGGCGGGCACGGGCGGGATCAATGGAGGATGGTGTTCGCCGCGCTTTACGCGCTGGCGATGCTGTTGCTCGGCTTCGCCCACCAGCCGATCGCGCGGGCCGGCGGCACCGACCTGGCCGCCTTCGCCTTGCCCGACGGCAGCATCCCGTCCCTGTGCACGAGCGCTGGAGACGATGCGGGCGCACCGACGCTCGCCGGCGCCGTATGGTGCGAGGCCTGCCTCCTGGTGCATGCAGGCGGCCTCTTGCCGCCGCCGGTGGCCCTTCCCTGTCGGCCAAGCCTGCATGAGCGCACCGGCCGTGCACAGCCCGTCCTCATCCTGTCCGGGCGCGTGGCGGCCGCCCAGAGGGCGCGGGGGCCACCGGTGGGCACCAACCTGACCTGAGCCGGCGCCGCGGCCCACCCGCGCGCCGTTCCCTGGCAGGGCCCGTACGGCCCCATTTGCGAAACCTCATCATGTCGAACCTTCATTTCGACGCGCATCCGCGCGTCACCGCCTCCGCACGCCCGGGCCTGTCCGCACGGCAAGAGGCCTATGCCCATCGGCTCATCTATCCCGACAATGGGTTCAACCCGCCTCGGCCCGTGTCGCTGGCCTTGAAACGCGGCTGGGCGGGGTGTTGCCCGGCCTGCGGCGGCGGGCCCGTGGTCCTCGGCCTTGGCGCCCTGAAAGAGGACTGCCCGGCCTGCGGCGAAGCCCTCCACCATGGCCGGATCGGCAATGCCATCGCGCTTCTTGTGGGGCCGGTCGCGCTGGCGCTGGCGCTGCTGGCGGCGGGCGTCATGGAGGACCTCGGCGGACTTCCGCTGCTGTTGGAACTGGCGATCAACGAGGGGATCGCGCTTGTCTCCGCCTTGACCTTGCTGCCTCGGGCCAAGGGGATGGTGATGGCCTACGCCTGGAGCCGGTATGTGGGCGGCTTCGACCCGCTTCGGCACCTGGTTCCCGATCCCGAGAGCCCGTCCGGGCCCGATGTCGGGCTGCCGGCGCGCGTGCAGGCGAGGCAGTAGAGCCTGATCCGGCCAAGTCGAACCGATCCGGTTGGGTGGGATGGCCTCCCCAACCTGTCGATCGCGCGCGTGACGCGCGAGACGCGCGAGACGCCCCTCCCCCCGCAGGCGCCACGCCCCGGGGTGGGCGGAGGTCGCCGAGGGAACCCATCGGGACGCCGGCTGTTGCCTTCCGGGACCATGCCGGGAGGACAGATGGAGAGCATCGAATATGTCGTCGACCAGCTCGACGGGTCGCTGGCCTTCGTGCCGAGTTGGGTCACGAGCCTTGTGGTCTTTCTTCTGGCCATCCTGCTGGCGCGCTTCGTCCACGCCTTGGCCTATCGCATCCTCACCCGGGTGGTGGCCGGAATGGACCTGTTCTGGCGCTCCCTGGTGTCGCGCACGGAGGGGCCGACGCGGCTGGCCGCCATCACGGTGGCGCTCGGCTTTGCCGCCAACATCGCGCCCTTGACCTTGCGCGAGACGGCCTTGGTGCAGCAGGCGCTGCTCTTGTGCTTCATTGCGCTGGTGGCCTGGCTCGCCAATACGGCGCTGCACATCTGGGTGACGGTCTATCTGCGCCGCTTCAAGCTGGATGCGGACGACAATCTCCTGGCCCGCAAGCACGTCACCCAGACCCGCATCCTGCGCCGGGCGGCGGGCACCATCATTTTTACGGTTGCCCTGTCCGCGGCCCTCATGTCGTTCGAGGATGTCCGGCAGTATGGCGTCAGCCTTCTGGCCTCCGCGGGCGTCGCCGGCATTGTGCTGGGCCTGGCGCTCCAGCCGGTGTTGAAGAACCTGTTCGCCGGCATCCAGCTGGCCGTCACCCAGCCCATCCGCATCGACGATGCCCTGCTGGTGGAAGGCGAGTGGGGCAAGGTGGAGGACATCACTTCCACCTATGTGGTGGTCAAGCTCTGGGACTGGCGCCGCCTCATCCTGCCGCTGAGCTATTTCATGGAAAAGCCGTTCCAGAACTGGACCCGGGAGGGCTCGGCGCTGATCGGCACCGTCATGATCTATCTGGACTACCGGGTGCCCGTGGCGACGGTGCGGCGCAAGGTGGAGGAGATCGCCGCCTCGTCGCGGCTGTGGGATCGCCAGGTGGTGAATGTGTCGGTCACCGACTTCCGGGAAACGGTGATGGAAGTGCGCATCCTGGTGAGCGCCACCAACGCCGGCGCGGCATTCGACCTGCGCTGCGAGGTGCGCGAAAAGCTGATCGCTTTCCTGCAGGAGGCCTATCCCGAGGCGCTGCCCCGCCTGCGCGCGGAAGTGGTCCCGCCGCGGGACGCGGCCTTTGCCGCGCCGCCGGAGCCTGCACGCCGGTCAGCGGCCGCCACCAACGCCTGACCCGCGGCCCTGCCCTCCCGAAGGGGGCAGGGCCGCCAAGGATCAGCCGCGTGCGGCGACGATGATGATCTCAACCAGATACTTGGGCGCCGCGAGGCGGGATTCGCCGGTGGCGCGGGCAGGCGCATTGTTGGGATCGACCCAGCTGTCCCACACGGCGTTCATGGCGGCAAAGTCGTTCATGTCGGCAAGCCAGATGGTGGCCGACAGGAGGCGGGACTTGTCCGTGCCGGCGCGGGCGAGCAGGCTGTCCACGGACTCCAGGATCGCCTTGGTCTGGCTGGCCACGTCCGGCCCTTCGCCCACCTGCCCGGCCAGATAGACCGTGTCGCCGTGGATCACGGCCTGGCTCATGCGGGGACCCTTGTCGAGCCGCTCGATGCTCATCGTCTCGTCCTTCCTAGATGGACGCGCCAGGCGGACGCCGGCGCGCTGAGATCTCGGCGACCCGCCCGCGCCCGGCCTCTGAAGCGGTCCGGCGGATGGAAAGGGCCGCACCGCCTCGCCTCTACCATCGCGCCCGCCCGATCGCCAGTCCCGGGGCGCCGGGCAACCGCCCCCGCCGGCGCAAGATCACGAAACAATCGAGCCGGCGCAGAAGTGAAAGATAAAGCAACAATAAGTAAGACTTCGCATTTAATCTATTAAATGCACCTCTTTTCTTTAGTAGACACAATTGCGTCACCTTTTATAATCAATACCTCACCGTCACCGCTGAGCTTTACATGAATCGCATCGGCGGGACGCGAGATCACACTGGACTGCGCAGGCCATGCCGCGCCCCAAACGCGGGCCTCCTCCCGAAAGGGAACGCTTCGGGGATCCAGCCGGTCTCGATGAACAGGCAGACGCGCCACGGGCGATGAGACCCGAGGCTTGACGCTTAAGATGAGGGAAAGACGATGGAAGCCGACGCCAAGACCGTGAACCCGCGGTTCCAGAAGTTCCAGGAACTGCTTGCCGAAACCTTGAAGGATCCGGCGGACTCCGCCCGCTTCAATGCTGAAGTGACCGATGCCGCTTCGCTCATGGCCTATTGCGCCGAGCGTGGCCTCACCCTGCGCCAGAGCGAGGCGGACGGCATTTTTGAAGCCGCCGACGAGCTGGCCAAGGCACGCCTGGAGGCCCTGCGTCAGTCGGGCGAGCTGGAAGACGCGCAGCTGGACGCGGTGTCCGGTGGCGTCTCCTGGGCCGCCGTGGGCGGTGCAATCGGAGCGATCGCCGGTGTCGGCCTGGGCGTCACCTTAGGCCCGGGGCTGGTGGCTGGGGCCCTCGCCCTCCAAGGCTGGGCCATCATCGGCACGGCAGCCGCGTCCGCGGGCGGGGGTGCCATCGCGGGTGGCGGGGTGGGGGCCGGCATCGGCGCGCTGTCCGAGAAGGTCGCCGACCTCTTCCGCTAAGCGCGGTGCCGAACCGCATGCGCAATCAAGATTGTTCAAGGAGCCGATGATGACGCAGACGCATCCCGCCACCTTCCCTGAATTCGTGGTCGGCCTGGTGAAGGACGAGTCCCGCTTCCGGGAATTCAGTGAAACCGCCACCAGCCCGGAGGGCCTGCGCGGATACGCCGAGGCCAATGGCTACACGCTGTCGCCGGCGGAGGCTGAGCGTGTGTTCAACGAAGCGATGGCGTTCACCAAGTCGCCTGAAGCCCAGCAGATCGACGAGAACAGCCTCGAAGCGGTCAACGGCGGCATCAGCTGGGCTGCCATCGGCGGCATTGCCGGTGGCGTCGTGGGCACGGTGGGCTTTGGCCTTGCCATGGCCGGAGCGCTCGCCACCGGCCCGCTGGCCCCCACCATGGTCGCGGCGGTGATGGGGCTCAGCGCCTCCGGCGCCTTCGGCCTGGCGGCCTCCTCGGCCACGGCGGGTGTCGTTGGGGCCGTCGCCGGCGCCCTCGGTGGCCACGCCATCGACGAGAGCTGATCGCCCCTCGCCCATGCGCGGCGGCCCCTCCCGGGCCGCCGCTCCCACGCCCCTTGGCCGACCGCCGGGCGACGGGGTGCGGGACCGCCGCTTGATTGCCATCTCCCCGATCCGCGGTCTAACCTGCGCCGCCTTTCGGGGAGCCCCAATGACCCGCCCCTTCGATGCCATCTTCGCCGAGGCCGCAGCCCGCAAGGGCGGCCCGACTGCTCTGGACGCGCTCCTCGCCGAGCCCCCCTCCCGCACCCCGCAGGAGATCGCCGCCACGCCCGATGATCGCGTACTGGCCGAAATGGCGCGCCGCATCTTCAATGCGGGCTTCTCCTCCAAGGTGATCGCCGCCAAATGGCCGGCGTTCGAGACCGCGTTCGAGGGATTTGATCCCCATGCCTGCGCCTTCATGCCCGACGAGAAGCTGGAGGCCCTGCTGGCGGACCCGGGCATCGTGCGCAACGGCGCCAAGATCAAGGCGGTGCAGGCCAATGCGCGGATGGTCGTGGACCTTGCGGCCGAACACGGCACCGCCGCCGGCTTCATCGCCCGCTGGCCGGACGCCGATTATGTGGGCCTCTTGGAGATCCTGAAGACGCGCGGCAGCCATCTTGGGGGCGACAGCGGCATGCGGGTGCTGCGGGCGCTGGGCAAGCCGGCCTTCATCACCACCAAGGACGTGGTGGCGGCCCTGATCCGGGAAGGGGTGGTCGCCAAGGCCCCCAGCAGCAAGCGGGATTTCGCGGCCGTGCAAGAGGCGTTCAACACCTGGAGCGCGCAAAGCGGCCGCGACTTCACCGCCATCAGCCGCACCCTCGCTCTCACCGTGGGGGCATAGGGGCCGCGCCCCCCGGGAAGGGGGCGCAGCTGGAAGCCTCGCTCAGAGCTTGTATTCGTACAGCAGCCGGGCGCGGATGGTGCCGTCGAGAGCCCGGATGTCCTCCAGCACGCGCTGGCTGTCGGCCGCCGAGGCGTCCGCGTCCAGCACCACATAGCCCACATCCGCGTGGGTCTCGTAATATTGGGCGGCGATGTTGACGGAGTGGCGGGCGAGCACCTCGTTGAGGCGGCCCAGCATGCCCGGCACGTTGCGCTGCACCTGGATGAAGCGGGTGCCCAGCGGGCGGGCCGGCAACTGCACCTGCGGGAAGTTCACCGCGCCCATGGTGGAGCCGCTGTCGGAATAATCGACCAGCTTGCGCGCCACCTCGGCGCCGATGCGCTCCTGCGCCTCTTCCGTCGAGCCGCCGATGTGCGGGGTCAGGATGACATTGTCGAGGCCCTGGAGGGGGCTTGCGAAGCGCTCCGCATTGGAGCTCGGCTCCACCGGGAACACGTCCACTGCCGCGCCGCGCAGCTTGCCGGCCTTGAGGGCATCGGCGAGGGCGTCGAGGTCCACCACCGTGCCGCGGCTGTTGTTGATGAGATAGGCGCCGGGCTTCATGGCAGCGATCTCGTCGCGGCCGATCATGCCGTGGGTGGCGGGGGTCTCGGGCACGTGCAGGCTCACCACGTCGGAAGCGGCGAGCAGCTCATGCAGGCTGGTGGTGGATTCGGTGTTGCCGTGGCGCAGCTTGTCGGTGTGGTCATAGAAGATCACTTTCATGCCCATGGCTTCGGCCAGATTGGACAGCTGCGAGCCGATATTGCCGTAGCCGACGATGCCCAGCGTCTTGCCGCGCACCTCGTGGCTGTTGGCGGCCGACTTGTCCCAGCCGCCCTGGTGGGCGGCGTTGGAGCGGGGGATGATGCGGCGATAGAGCATCACGATCTCGCCGATCACCAGTTCCGCCACCGAGCGGGTGTTGGAGAAGGGCGCATTGAAGACCGGCACGCCGTAGGCGCGCACCGCGTCGATATCCACCTGGTTGGTGCCGACACTGAAGCAGCCGACGGCGATGAGGCGGTCGGCCGCCTCCATGATCTCGGCGGTGATATGGGTGCGCGAGCGGATGCCGAGGATGTGGACGCCCTTGATGGCCTCCTTCAGCGCCTCCCCGTCCAGCGCCTTGGTCAGGCGGGTCAGGTTGGTATAGCCGGCGGAGGTCATCAGTTCGACGGCGCTGTCATTCACGCCCTCCAGCAGCAGAACCCGGATCTTGTCCTTGGCCAGCGAGAGGTGCGGCGAATGGGAATTGCTGTGGTGCACGATCTTCGGTCCTTCAGCGATAACGACCGATGCCACTTGAGGCCCCGGTTCGGTATGACGCCAGGGCATCCCTCGAACGGGGCCGCCGGGCGGGCGCGACCTTAGCGTTTTTGCCGGCCGCGTCCAGGGAGGGGCTGCGGGCCTGGCTCAGACCACCCTTGCCTTTCCTGCAGGCCTCGGCACGGCCGCAGGCGGGACGGCTTACAAAACCGTAAGTGTAAAGTCCAAGCTTGCCGTTCTAGCGTGAGCCCCGCCGCCCGTCCGAGGCGGCAAAGACTCCCTGGGGGGACACGAGATGAAGAAGGCGGTGGCGGAGTTCATCGGCACCTTTACCCTGGTGCTGTTCGGGTGTGGCGCGGCAGTGGTGGGCGGCATGGGGACGGGGGCTACCGCCATCGATGTCCTCGGCATCGCCTTCGCGTTCGGCCTTGCCATCGTGGCCATGGCCTATGGCATCGGCCCCATCTCGGGCTGCCATGTGAACCCGGCGGTGTCCTTCGGCGTGCTCCTGGCGGGTCGCATGTCGGCCCGGGACTTCGTCACCTATGCGGTGGCGCAGGTGCTGGGTGCCCTTGCCGGGGCGTTCGTCCTCTACATCATCCTCTCCGGCAAGGGCGCGGGCTGGACGCCGGGCGCGCTGGGGCAGAATGGCTGGGGGCCGGGCTATCTGGGCGGCTACAATCTTGGATCGGCCTTCGTGTTTGAGCTGGTGGCCACCTTCCTGTTCCTGGTGACCATCCTGGGCGTGACGCAGACCGGCAATCCCACCCATGTCCACGGCCTCGCAGGCCTCGCCATTGGCCTGACGCTGACGGCCATCCACATCTTCGGCATCAATATCACCGGCGTGTCGGTCAATCCCGCCCGCTCCCTCGGCCCGGCCCTGGTGGGGGCCGCCGGCAATGGCCAGGCGCTCGGCCAAGTCTGGCTGTTCATCCTCGCCCCCATGCTGGGCGCGGCGGCGGCCGGTCTCCTGTTCAAGAGCGGCATACTCGCCCGCGACGGCGCCTGAGCGGTCTAGCCGCCGGCCGGCTGGGCGCGGGACGCGTCCGGCACCTGCGCCTCCCTGGGCGGGCCGGCGGAACGCCGCACCACCAACTCGATGGGCAGTTCCAGCCGCGCCGGGCGTGCCTCGCCCTTCAGCCGGGCGAGCAGATGATCGGCCACCGCGCGCCCCAGTTCCGTGGTCGGCAGGTGCACGGTGGTCAAGGGCGGCGTCAGGTGGGCGGCGATCTCCAGATTGTCGATGCCGACGATGGAAAGGGCCTCCGGCACCCCAAGGCCGCTGGCCTGAGCCTCCAGCAGGGCGCCGGCGGCCAGGAGGTCGTTGCCGCAGATGACGGCCGTGGGCGACTGCGCCCGGCCCATGAGTTCCACGAGGCCGGCCCGCCCGCCGGCCAAGGTGAAGGAAGTCTCGATGATCTGGGAGGGGGTGAGTTCGAGCCCCCGTTCCGCCAGGGCGGCGCGCACGCCCTCCACGCGCATGCGGGCGCGGTCATTGGCGCGCAGGTGGCCGGAAATCATGCCGAAGCGCCGATGGCCCAGCGCCAGCAGGTGCTCGGCCAAAAGCCGGCCGGCGGCGCGATTGTCGAAGCCGATGGAGGGCAGGCGGGCATCGAAGGACCAGCTCAGCACCACCGGGACGCTGGACGTGGTGAGCAGCGACCATGTCTCGTCCAGATGGTCCGCGCCCACCACCATCAGCGCGTCCACGCCGCGCGCCAGCATGGCCCGCACGGCGGCGGCCTCCAGCGTCGGCACATAGTCGCTGGCCGCCACCAGAAGCTGGTAGCCATTGGCCGCCAGTTCCGTCTGCATGGCCTGAATGGCGCGGGCGAAGATGGCGTGGTCAAGGGTCGGCACCACCGCCCCGATGGTGAGCGTCTTGCCCGAGGCGAGGGCACGGGCGGCGCCGCCGGGCACATAATTGAGCCGGGCAATGGCGGAGCGCACCCGCTCCAGGGTGTCCGGCTGGAGCAGGTCGGGATGGGACAGGGCCCGCGAGACGGTGGCGGTGGAGACGGCGGCGAGCCGGGCCACATCCTCCAGCGTTGCCTTCGTCCTCGGGGGCATGGGCGTCCCCTCCTGCTGCGGTGCATCAGCGCATGAATGCGCTTTCATCCTTATCTGACCTGCTTCCACCCACGGGGACAAGAAATTTCTCACCGCACTTGCTGTGAGCCGCCTTGACAGGCCGGCCCGGGATGATAGCGTCATGTAAGCGCTTTCATAGACCGCCGCAGAGCGGTCCCGCGCCAACGCTCCCGCAGATGGAGCGCCGACATGTGGGAGGACGTCCATGCGGCTCGGACGACGGGCCGTGGTGGGAGTGGCGACGCTCGCTGCTCTTGCTGCGGCATGGTTTGTGTTCACCAGCGTCACCGGCATGATCTCGCCGGGCCGCTTCCCGACGCCCGGCGACACCTTTATCGCCGCGCGTCAGGCGCTCACCCGCGGCTATGGGGATGCGACCCTCCTGGTGCATGTGGTCCATTCGCTGAAGCTGGTGACCCTCGGCTTCCTCTGCTCCATCGCGGTGGGCGTGCCGCTCGGCCTGCTGATGGGCTGGAGCGCGGTGGCGGAAGCCCTGCTGAACCCGGTCTTCATGCTGCTGCGCCCGATCCCGCCGCTGGCCTGGATTCCGCTCGCCATCCTCTGGCTGGGCCTGGGCGATGCCGCCAAGATCATGGTGATCTTCTTCGCCGCCTTTGTGCCTTCGGTCATCAACACCCAGGCGGGCGTGAAGTCCATTCCCCGGCCGCTGATCGAGGCCGCCCGCATGCTCGGCACGCCCCGCTGGCGCTTCGTGCGGGAAGTTCTGGTGCCAGGCTCCGCGCCCATGATTTTCACGGGCCTGCGCCTCTCCCTCCAGGCGAGCTGGACCACCCTGGTTGCCGCCGAACTGGTGGGCGCGCTCGCTGGCCTCGGCCACCTCCTGAACCTCGCCCAGCAGGACCTTTATCCCGGCATGATCCTGGTGGGGATGGCGAGCGTGGCGGTGTTCGGCGCGCTCACCACGGCGCTGCTGGCCACCGTTGAGCGGCGGACCCTGACCTGGGTGCGCGTGCGGGGAGCCGCGGCATGAATGCGACCCTTGCTCCCTCTAGCCGCATGGCGCTTGGCGCCGTCGGTCTTGTCGGCTTCTTCGCCTTCTGGGCCGCCCTTTCGGCGAGCGGCCTCGTCGCCCCCACCTTCCTGCCCGGCCCGCTGGATGTGGCGCGGCGGCTGGTCGATCTCCTCACCGCCCAATTTGCCGGCGGCACCTTGCCGGCCCATCTGCTCTCCTCCCTCCAGCGCTTCGGTGCCGGCTATCTGCTGGCGGTGGCGGTGGGCGTGCCACTGGGTCTGATGATGGGGCGCTTCCGTCTGCTGGACGACATCGTCTCGCCCATCTTCGACGCCTTGCGCTTCATCGCCCCCATCGCCTGGGTGCCGTTCGCGGCGCTCTGGTTCGGAACGGGCTTTGGCGGGCCAGTGCTCATCATCTTCTCCGGCGCCTTTCCGCCCTGCCTGCTGAACGCCTATCGCGGCGCCCGGCACGTGGATCCGCGCTACCTCGAGGCCGCCGAAATGCTGGGCACGCCGAGCCACCGCATCATCCTGGAAGTGCTGCTGCCGGCCTCGGTGCCCTCCATCATCGCCGGCTTGCGCATCGGCGCGGGGCTGGGCTGGCAGTCGCTGGTGGGTGCCGAGCTGATCGTCGCCTCCACCGGGGTGGGCTTCATGATGGTGCAGGCCCAGGGCGCGGTCTCCACCACGACGGTGATGGTCGGCATGGCCGCCATCGGCTTCATCGGCGTCCTCATCGACGTCGCCCTGCGCACGCTGGAAGCGCGCATTCATCGCCGCCTGGGCGGAGCTTGAGAGGAAGAAATGAGCAGCATCCGCTTCGATGCCGTGGGCAAGGATTTCGGCGGCCACGTCAAGGCGCTGGACGACATCAACCTGAATGTGGCCGACAAGGAGTTCGTCGCCATCGTCGGCCCCTCCGGCTGCGGCAAGACCACGTGCCTGCGCCTCGCCGCCGGGTTTGAATTCCCCTCCTCCGGCCGTGTCCTGGTGGGCAACAGCGAGGTGACGGGGCCGGGGCCGGACCGGGCCGTGGTGTTCCAGCAATTTGCCTTGTTTCCCTGGAAGACCGTCACCGACAATATCGAGCTCGGCCTGCGCAACAAGAATGTGCCTGCCGCCGAGCGGCGCCAGCGCGTGGCCGACGCCATCGCCATGATCGGCCTGAACGGCTACGAAGAGGCCTACCCCCACCAATTGTCCGGCGGCATGCAGCAGCGCGTCGCCATCGCCCGCGCCTATGTGCTCGACCCGCAGGTGCTGCTCATGGACGAGCCCTTCGGCGCGCTGGACGCCCAGACCCGGGTGGTCATGCAAGAAGAATTGGTGCGCCTGGCCCGGCTCAATCCGCGCACGGTCCTCTTCATCACCCATGGGGTGGAGGAGGCGGTCTATCTCGCCGACCGTGTGGCCGTCATGACCCGCCGGCCGGGCCGCATCAAGGAAATCATCGACGTGAAGTCGGTGCGCGAAGCGGAACGCTGGGACAGCTACAGCCGCATCGAGGACGTGATGGACCTGGAATCCTTCGTCCACCTGCGCACCCACATTTGGAAGTCGCTTCGCGAGGAAAAGGCCGGCGCCGATCACTGAGCGCCGGAACACAAAGCCGGACCACCGGCGCCACAGGAGGAAACCCGCCATGACGACGACGACGACGAAGAGGACCCTTCTGGCCGCCGCGCTCGCCTGCGCCATCGGCCTCGGCGCCCCGGCCGTGGAGGCGCAGACGCTGAAGAAGATCAACATCTCCTACCAGCCTTCCCTCTATTGGGCGCTGCCCTTCTACATCGCCACCGAGAAGGGGTGGTGGAAGGAGGTGGGCCTCGACCCGTCTTTCGTCACCTTCCCGGCGGGCGCGCCCCAGGTGGCGGCGGCGCAGGCGGGATCGTGGGACGTGGGCGGCACGGGCTCGGTGCCGGCGGTGCTCGGCGCCTCCCGCTTCGGCCTCGTCACCGCCGGCATCACCAATGACGAATCCAAGACCAATGCCATGATGACCCGCGCCGACAAGGTCGCCGCCATCACCAAGGACCCGTCCCAGCTGAAGGGCCAGAAGCTGCTGCTGACCACCAACTCCACGGTGGATTATGCCGCCCGCGCCTGCCTTGCCAAATGGGGCCTCAAATCCTCCGACATGCAGTTCGTCAATCTCGGCCAGGCGCAGATCATTTCGGCCGTGATGGCCAATAATGGCGAAGTGTCCGGCGTCTGGGCGCCCAATACCTACACGCTGGAGGAAAAGGCCGGCGCCAAGGTGCTCTGCTCGGGCGCCGATGCCGGCGCCATGGTGCCCGGAGCGCTGGTGGTGCGCCCCGCCTTCGCCAAGGACAATGCGGACGATGTGGCCAAGGTGCTGGCGGTCTATGTGCGCGGCTGGGGCTGGGCCAAGGCGCACCCGAAGGAAGCCCGCGAAATGACCAAGCGCTTCTATGCCGTCGGCGGCGTGGAAGCCTCGGACGCGGCCATCGACCAGGAATTCGCGCTGCGGCCCACCTATTCCCTCGCCCAGCAGGTCGCGCTCATGGACCGCGCCAAGGGCGCCTCGGAATTTGACGGCTGGCTGGCGCGCATCGGCGGC
Source organism: Aquabacter sp. DMC10 (assembly GCF_056314145.1). NCBI lineage: Bacteria > Pseudomonadati > Pseudomonadota > Alphaproteobacteria > Hyphomicrobiales > Xanthobacteraceae > Aquabacter > Aquabacter sp. DMC10. The sequence goes on from NZ_JBQUYX010000001.1 coordinate 71,713, forward strand.
TTCATGGCCGAGGTGGGCACCTTGCCCTCCGCGCCCGATCCCAAGAGCTACGTGGACGACAGTTTCATGAAGAAGGTGGCCGCCGATCCCAAGCTCAAGGCCTTCGCCACCGAATTCGACAAGACCAACTGAGGCCGCAAGCCCGGACGCGCAGCGCGCGCAATGGAGTATGTGAGATGGCTATCGCGTATCTGAAGCGGGCGAGCAAGACGCCGGAGACCGAGACCGGCACCGCGCAGGACGTGGTCACCGCCATGCTGGCGGAGATCGAGCGGCGCGGCGAAGACGCGGTGAGGGACTATGCGCTGAAGCTCGACAAATGGGACGGTCCCATCCTCGTCACCGCCGAGGAGATGGACCGCCGCGCCGCCGAGGTGCCGGAGGCCATCCGCCGCGACATCACCTTCGCGGCAGGCCAGGTGCGCCGCTTCGCCGAGGCCCAGCGCGACAGCGTGCGGGACTTCTCTGTGGACCTGATGCCCGGCCTCACCGCCGGGCAGAAGCTGGTGCCCTGCAACGTGGCCGGCTGCTATGTGCCCACCGGCCGCTATGCCCATATCGCCTCCGCCTACATGTCCATCGCCACCGCCAAGGCGGCGGGCGTGAAGACGGTGGTGGCGTGCTCCACGCCCTATCGGGGCCAGGGCATCCACCCTTATGTGCTCTATGCCATGAAGGTGGCGGGCGCCGACATGGTGATGACGCTGGGCGGCGTCCAGGCCATCGCGGCGATGGCCTTCGGCCTGTTCACCGGCAAGCCGGCGGACATCATTGTCGGCCCCGGGAACAAGTTCGTGGCCGAGGCCAAGCGCATGCTGTTCGGCAAGGTGGGCATCGACGTGTTCGCCGGCCCCTCCGAGGTGGCGGTGATCGCCGATGAGACCGCCGACCCGCTGATGGTGGCGGTGGACCTGGTGGGGCAGGCCGAGCATGGCCATGAAAGCCCCGCCTGGTTGTTCACCTCCTCCCGCGCGGTGGCCGAGGCGGTGATGGCCCATGTGCCCGCGCTCATTGCCGAGCTGCCCCCCGTCGCCCGCGATGCCGCCTCCGCCGCCTGGCGCGACTATGGCGAGGTGATCGTGTGCGACACCCGCGAGGAACTGGTTGACGTCTCAGACCGCTATGCCAGCGAGCATCTGGAGATCCACGCCGCCGACCTCGACTGGTGGCTGGAGAACCTGACCAATTACGGCTCGCTGTTCCTCGGCGAGGAGACCACCGTGGCGTTCGGCGACAAGACGTCGGGGCCGAACCACATCCTGCCCACCAAGTTCGCCGCCCGTTATTCGGCCGGCCTGTCGGTGCACAAGTTCCTCAAACCCCTCACCTGGCAGCGCATGACCCGCGAGGGCTGCAAGACCATCGCCCAGGTCACCGCCCGCATCTCGCGCCTGGAAGGCATGGAGGCCCACGCCCGCACCGGCGACCAGCGCCTCGCCAAATACTTCCCGGGGCACAATTTCGACATGGGCGCGGCGGTGGACGCCTGAGGGGAAGCCATGTTCGCCTTGTCGTCCCTCTTCGACCTGACGGGCCGCACGGCCCTTGTGACCGGCGGCAGTTCCGGCATCGGACTGGCCATCGGTGCCGCCCTCGGCAAGGCCGGCGCGCGGGTCATCCTCGCCGCTCGGCGCGCGGCGGAACTGGACGCCGCCGTGGATGATCTCCAGCGCGACGGCATCACCGCCGCCGCATTGGTGTCCGACCTTGCCGCCCCCGGCGCCGCCGAGGCGCTCGCCCGTGATGCGGGGGCGGTGGACATATTGGTGAATGCCGCCGGCATCAATCTGCGCCAGCCCTTCGGCGAAGTCAGCGCGGATGCCTTCGACCTGCACATGGCGGTGCATGTGCGCGCGCCCTTCCTGCTGACACGGGATCTGGCGCCGGGCATGGCGGAGCGGGGCTGGGGGCGCATCCTCAACATCGCCTCGCTGCAATCCTTCCGCGCCTTCCCCAATTCCGCGCCCTATGGGGCCGCCAAGGGCGCGGTGGCCCAGCTCACGCGGGCGACGGCGGAAGCCTGGTCGCGCCACGGCATCACCTGCAATGCCATCGCGCCCGGCTTCTTCCCCACCGCCCTCACGCAGGCCGTGTTCGAGGACGAGGCCCGCGCGAGCGCCAATGCCGCCCAGACCGCCATCGGCCGCAACGGCCGGCTGGAGGACCTGGTGGGCCCCGCCGTTTTCCTCGCCTCCGACGCCTCGGCCTATGTCACCGGCCAGGTGCTGGCGGTGGATGGCGGCTTCACCGCCAAATGAACGCACCCGTGAGCGGACATCCCCAATGAGAGCCCTGGTCTATACCGGCCCCCACAGCCTCGAACTGCGCACCGAGCCCGAGCCCGTCCCCGGCAATGACGAGGTTCTGGTGCGGGTGGAAGCGGTGGGCATTTGCGGGTCGGACATGCATGCCTATCACGGTCACGATGCCCGCCGCCCCGCGCCCTTGGTGCTGGGCCACGAGGCGGCGGGGCGCATCGCCTCCGGGCCGCGGGCGGGAGAGCGGGTGACCGTCAATCCTCTGGTGACCTGCGGCATCTGTCCCATCTGCGAGGCCGGGCGGCCGCATCTGTGCGCCTCCCGCCAGATCCTCTCCATGCCGCCCCGCCCCGGTGCTTTCGCGGAACTGGTGCGGGTGCCCGAGCGGAACCTGGTGCCGGTGCCGGAGCATCTGCCCATCGCCCATGCGGCGCTGGCGGAGCCCGTGGCGGTGTCCTATCACGCGGTCAATGCGGGCGCGCGCCTGCTGGGCCAGCCCTTGCCCGCCGCGCGCTGCCTGGTGCTGGGGGGCGGCGCCATCGGCCTTGCCGCCGCTCTGGTGCTGCGCATGCAGGGCGCGGCACGCATCTTCCTGGCCGAGCCCCACGGGGGCCGGCGCGAGACGGTGCGGCGGGCCGGCGACTTCCTCTGCTATGCGCCGGGCGGTGGAGACGAACCGGCCGACGGCAGCATCGACCTCGTGATCGATGCGGTGGGCGCGGAGGCCACGCGTGCCGCCGCGAGCCGGCTGGTGCGGCCGGGCGGCGTCATCGTGCACGCGGGCCTTCTGCCGGGGGAAGCGGGCTTCGACGTGCGGCGGATCACCTTGCAGGAGATCATCATCACCGGCACCTATTGCTACACCCCCGCCGATTTCCGGGCGACGGTGGATGCGCTCGCCTCCGGCCGGCTCGGGGCGCTGGACTGGATCGAGGAACGCCCCCTCGCCGAGGGCCCGCAGGCCTTCGCCGACATCGATGCCGGACGCACGGCGGCGGCGAAGATCGTGCTGCGCCTTTAGGCTGTCGGTGGCGCGGGGCGATGGGGGCTGCCATGATCGGGCGGCCTCCTCCGTGTGAATCCGGCCATGTCCCGCTCCGAACGCCTGCTCCTGCTTCTCGATGTCCTGCGCCGCCACCGCCGCCCGGTGAGCGGAAAAGTGCTGGCGGACGAGACCGGCGTGAGCCTGCGCACCCTTTATCGCGACATCGCCAGCCTCCAGGCCCAAGGTGCGACCATCGAGGGCGAAGCGGGGGTGGGCTATGTGCTGAAACCCGGCTTCCTGCTGCCGCCGCTCATGTTCTCCGCCGAGGAGATGGAGGCGGTGATGCTGGGCATGAAATGGGTGACGAACCGGGGGGACGAGGCCCTGCGCGCGGCGGCAGGGCGTGCCCTCTCCCGCATCCTGGCCGTGCTGCCGCCCGACTTCCATCCGGCCACCCTGCCCTCGCCTTTGCTGGTGGGGCCGGCGGCACCCCAGCCTGAGCACATGGTGGAGCAGGCCCTGTTGCGCGCGGCCATCCGGGCGGAACGCAAGCTCTCCATCGCCTATCAAGATGCATCCGGCACCCGCACGCAGCGCATCATCTGGCCGTTCGCACTGGCTTATTTCGATCACGCCCGCGTCCTGCTGGGCTGGTGCGAAATGCGGGAGGACTTCCGCAGTTTCCGCACCGATCGACTGATGGGAGCACAGATGCGGGAGGAGCGTTATCCCCGCCGCCGCCAGGTGCTGCTGCGGGAATGGCGGGCGCAGCAGGGTCTTCCGCCATCCATGGACGGATAAACCCTACTGCCAGAAACTGACAGCAGGCTCCCATAGGGTGCGCCCGTCTCAATGACGGGAACCCACCATGTTCGTGAACACCTCCCTCCTCCTCCATGTGGCCGACGCGCAGGCGAGCGGGGCCTTCTATGCCCGGCTGCTGGGGATCGCGCCGCTGGAGGAGAGCTCCACCTTCGTCTTCTTCCGCCTGCCCACCGGCACGGGCCTCGGGCTCTGGCGGCGGGACGGCGTGACGCCGGCCGCTCCGGCGCCCGTGGGCGGGGGCGAGATCGGCCTCAGCCTCGCCAATGCCGCCGCCGTGGATGCCACCCATGCGGACTGGGTTGCCAAGGGCGCCCGTATCCTTCTGCCGCCGACGGATCTGGATTTCGGCCGCAGCTTCGTCGCTGCCGATCCCGACGGGCACTGGCTGCGGGTCTATGCGCTGGCGCCCGAAGCGGCCTGAGCGGGAGCGCTCAGGCCTGCCCGAGATAGAGCTTGGCCGCTCGCTCGTCGGTGAGGAGGTCGGCGGCGGGGCCTTCCAGGGCCACCTTGCCGCCATCCAGCACCGCGCCGCGATGGGAGATGGCCAGCGCCTGCCGAGCGCGCTGCTCTATAAGGAACACCGCCGTCCCTGTCCCGGCCAGGGCCGCGATGCGGGCGAAGCTCTCATCCACCTTGGCGGGGGACAGGGCGGCGGTGGGTTCGTCGAGCACGATCACCGCCGGCCGCGTCATCAACGCCCGGGCGAAGGCAAGCTGCTGGCGTTCGCCGCCCGACAGGCTGCCGGCCCGCGCCCGCCGCCGCTCGGCCAGAGCCGGGAACAGCGCGAACATCTCGTCGATGCGGGCCGCCTTGTCGCGCACCCCTTCCACCACCGCGAGGTTGTCGCGGATGGACAAGGAGGGGAACACGTTCGACACCTGCGGCACATAGCCGATGCCCGCATGGGCCCGCGCCTCGGCGGGCAGATGGGTGATGTCCCGCCCCTGAAGCAGCACCCGGCCGGTGACGCGCGGCAGCAGCCCCACCACCGCCTTGGCCAGCGTCGACTTGCCGGCGCCATTGGTGCCAGCCACGGTGAGGATCTCCCCCGCCGCAAGGGTCAGGTCGATGCCGTTGAGGATGTTCACCTCGCCATAGCCGCCGGCGAGGGTTTCGATGGTCAGCATCACGCGGCCGCTCCCCCAAGATAGGCGTCCCGCACCTTGGGATCGGCCAGAACTTCACTTGGCGTGCCGGAGGCGATGAGGCGACCGCGATCCATCACATGCAAGGTCGAGACGAGGCGGTTCAGCGCCGGCAGATCGTGCTCAATGATGAGGAAGCCGATGCCCCGGCCGTTCAGTTCGCGGATGCGCAGGGACAATTCCTCGATCAGCACCGGGTTCACGCCGGCAAAGGGCTCGTCCAGCAGGATCATGCGGGCGCCGGTCATCAAAGCGCGGCCCAGTTCCACCAGCTTCTTCTGGCCGCCGGACAGGCGCCCGGCGGGCAGGTCCGCCACCTTTTGGAGGCGCAGGAAGGCAATGGTCTCCTCCGCCTTTTCGGCGATGCGGGCCTCCTGCGCTTTCACGAGGCCCGGCCGGAAGAAGGCGGAGAGGAGCCCCTCCCCCGCCTGCCCGGGGCTCGCGGCCATCAGGTTCTCGCGCACGGTGAGATGACCGAATTCCCGTGGCACCTGGAAGGTGCGCACCATGCCGGCGCGCGCCCGCTCCATGGGGTTGGCGCGGCCAAGCGCGCGGCCCTCGAAGGCCACGTCGCCGGCATCCGCCGCCAGGAACCCGGTGACGAGAGAGAAGAGGGTGGACTTGCCCGCCCCATTGGGCCCGATCACGCCCACCAGTGCCCCGGTGGGCACCTCGAAGCGGACATCGTCCACCACGCGCAGGCCGCCATAGGCCTTGGTCAGTCCTTGGATGGAGAGGCTCATTTGCGGGTGAAATCCCCCATCAGGCCTTGCGGGCGGTACATGGTGAAAAGGACAAGGGCGAGCCCGACGACGCCGAGGCGCACGCTCGCCATGGCCACTTCCGAAATGAAAGGCATGAGGTCACGCAGGAAGCGGGAGCCCTCCAGGAACACCATCAGCAGGAGCGCGCCCACCAGCGCCCCGGAAATGCGGCCCACGCCGCCCATGATGATGGCCATCCAGACCTGGAAGGTCATCAGCGGCACGAACTGGTCGGGGGAGATGTAGCCGATATAATGGGCATAGACCGCGCCTGCGATGCCGGCGAGCCCGGCGCCCAAAACCAGCACCTGGATCTTGAAGCCGGCAGGGTCCTTACCCAACGCCTTCACCGCCTCCTCATTATCGCGGATGGCCTCGATCATGCGGCCGAAGGGCGAGCGCACGATGCGCACCATGGCGGCCACCGCCAGCAGGTTCAGCACCACCAGCAGGCCGAGCACCGCCAGGGCCTGGGTGGTGCCAGAGAACATGCCGAACATCTTCGGGATGCCGGGAATGCCCTGCACGCCCTGGGTGAGCCAGCGCTCGGAGGTGACGACGAGGCGCACAACTTCAGAAAAGCCCAGCGAGACGATGGCGAAATAGTCCTCCCGCAGGCGGATGCTGGCAAGGCCCAGCGGCCAGGCCGCCAGCATGGCGATGAGCGCGGCGAGCGGGAAGGTCACGAGCATGGACAGGGAATGGGTGGACAGGATGGCGGTGGTGTAGGCGCCCACGCAGAAGAAGCCCACATGGCCGAAATTGACGATGCCGGTGAGGCCATATTGCAGGTTCAGCCCCAGCGCGAGCAGCACATAGATGGCGCCGATAATGGCGATGGCGATCAGATAGGCGTCCATCAGCGCACCCCCTCCACCCGGCCGAACAGGCCCTTGGGCCGCACCAGAAGCACGATGAGCAGCACCACGAAGGCGAGCGCCAGCTTGTAGGTGAAGCCCACATAAGGCGTGGCGATCTCCTGGAGCACGCCCAGCAGCACGCCCGCCACCACCGCGCCCACGGGATGGCCGATGCCGCCCAGCACCGCCGCCGCGAAGACGGGGATCAGCATCTCCCAGCCCATTTCCGGCGAGACCACCGTCTTGATGCCCAGCAGCACGCCGGCAAGCGCCGCCACTGCGCCGCCCAGCGCCCAGAGCCCTAGCATCACCTTGCGCGGCGCGATGCCCGACACCCGCGCCAGCATGGGATCATCCGCCACCGCCCGCATGCGCCGGCCCATGGGGGTGGCGTGCAGGATGAGGAAGACCACCATTAGGGTGGCGAGGGCGGCGATACCGATCTTCAGGTCATTGGGCTGGATGCGCAGGTCATAGACCCGCCAGGGCCGCACCAGGGGCAGCTGGAACACCTGCTGCCCGTGGCCATAGATGAGGCCGAGCACCGCGCGGATGACGAAGCCGACGCCGATGGAAGCAAGCAGCGCCGAGACCGAAGCACGGCCCTCCAGCACCCGGAACACCAGGAGATAGGAGAGCACGCCCACCAGCGCGCCGGCCGCGAGCCCCACCAGGCTGCCCAGCACCATGGAGCCGGTGGCGGCAAAGCCCGCGAGCGCCGCATAGGCGCCGCAGGTCATGAAATCCCCCGTCGCCGCATTTGCGAAGCGGGCCACGCCGAACACCAGGGTCAGCGCCAGCGCCGCGAGCCCGATGACGAGCCCGGACATGAGGCCGGAAATGGCGAGCTCCAGAAAGCCGCTCATGAGCGGCTCACGGAGCGGGCGCGAGGGCGTGCGCCACGGCGGCGCGGGAGAAGGCACGAAATCACGGGCAAGGTCCTCGTCCCGCGCGAGGCGGGCGGCACAGGGAAAGGCGATGGGGGGCCGGCCGAAAGGAGCGGCCGGCCCCCTCACGTCAGATCAGAGCTTCACCACATACTTGCGCTCGATCTTGCCCTTGGAGGCGAAGGAGACCGAGAAGTCCGGCGTTACATCGCCATACTGGTCGAAATCGAGGATGGACGAGGCACCCTGATAGTCGATCTTGCCGTCCTTCAGCGCCGCCTTGCCTTCCGCGAAGGTGGAGACCGGCTTGCCACCGGGACCGGCCACCTCGCGCAGCTTGGCGGCGATGGCGGCCACGTCGGCATTGGGGCCGGCGGCCTCCATGGCGAGCGCCAGCACCACAACCATGTCCCAGGTCATGGCCGCATAGACGTTGGACAGGCCCGACTGGCCCATGGCCTTCTGGTAGGCCGCGTCATAGGCCTTGAAGGCCTCGGAGCCCTCGTTGGAGATGCTGTCGACGGCGATGATGCCTTCCGTCACCTCCGGCCCCAGCGCCTGCACCAATTGCGGGTTCGCCGCCCAGGCGGGGATGATGAACTTGGTGGTCTCGCCCGTCTGGAACCATTCGCGCAGGATGATGGTGGTGTCGGCGAGATAGGAGCCCATGACGATCACGTCGGGCTTGGCAGCCAGCACCTTCTGCAATTCGGCGCGATAGCTCGGCTGGTTGGGCTCATAGACCACCTCGGCCACCACCTTGCCGCCTTGCGCCTCCCAGGCCTTCTTGAAGCCCTCGGTGTTGCCGATGCCGGAGGCATTGTTGAAGGCCATGGTGGCCGGCCGCTTGAAGCCCTCTTTCTTCGCCACTTCCGCAAAGGCGCGGCCGAAGCGGTCATTGGTGGCCTGGAAGCGATAGAGCAGCCCCTTGGCATTGGCGGGGGGCACGGAAAGGGCCGGCGCGCCGGACGTGTGCATCAGGATGAGGCCGGCATCATTGGTCAGCGGGGCCACCGCCAGCGACACGCCGGAGGCCCAGGTGCCGAGGATCGCCTGCACCTTGTTGACCTCGATGAGCTTCTTGGCCGCCAGCACCGCCGCCTGCGGCTGGGTCTGGTCGTCCTCGGCGGAGACTTCGAGGGTGCGCCCGCCGGCACCGCCCGCCCCGTTCACCATCTCGGCGGCGGCGAGGATCATCTTCTGCATACCGGAGCCATACGGGGCGCCGGCGCCGGTGACGGGGTTCAGCGCACCGATGCGGAACGTCGCCGCTTGGGCGAACGCACCGCGCGAGAGCGCTGGGAGAAGAAGCGTGCCTGCAAGGCCCGCGAGCGTCTGGCGACGGGAAAGAGTCACGGTCGTGTTCCCTTTGGTTTGCAGTTCTTGGGTCTGGAGGTCTTGTTGGTTCAGGCGAGCGGGGTCGACTTGACGAAGGCGCCGCCCTTCATGATGAGCGGCATGTGGCGGCCCTGGCCGGTGAGCAGGGAGAGGTCCGCCAGCGGGTCGCCCTCCACCACGATGAGGTCGGCGAAGGCGCCGGCGGCGATGGTGCCGATCTGGCCTTCCATGCGCAGCAGCTTGGCCGCGACGGTGGTGGCGGAGGCGATCACCTCGTGGGCCGGCAGGACGCGGCCACGGATGACGAACTCTTCCGATTGGTGGCGGTGCATCTCGCCCAGCAGGTCCGAGCCATAGGCCATGGGAAGGCCCGCCTCGCGCATGATGGAGATGGATTCCATGCCGGCGAGGCGGACGCTGTCGATCTTGGCGATGGAGCCGGCCGGGAAACCCATGGCCGCGCCTTCGGAGGCCAGCTTGTCATAGGTCACAAGCGTGGGCACCGCGATGGCACCCTTCTGCGCGGCCAACTTGGCGGTGTCGGCCTGGATGAGATTGCAGTGTTCCAGCGAATGGACGCCGCATTCCACCGCCCGGCGGATGCCTTCATCCGTATAGAGATGGGCGGAAACATAGGTGCCGGCATTCTCCGCCTCCTCCACCACCGCCAGCAATTCCTCGCGGGCAAAGCCGAGGAAATGGATGGGATCGGTGGGCGAGGCCACGCCGCCATTGGCCATGATCTTGATGAAGTCGGCCCCGCCCTTGATTTCCTCGCGGGCAGCGCGGCGCATTTCCGGCACGCCGTCCACCACGCGGCCGAGCGCGCCCAGCCGGAAGCCGGTGCGGGGCGTCTCGCGGTCGTCATAGGGGCCGCGGAAGTCGCAATGGCCGCCGGTCTGGCTGAGCGCCTTGCCGCAGATGACCATGCGCGGCGCGGCCAAAAAGCCTTCGGCCGCCGCCACCTTCAGGCCGCGATCGGCACCGCCCAGATCGCGCACGGTGGTGAAGCCGCGCATGAGCATTTCGCCAAGGAGCTTCATGGCGCGCACGGCGACCAGACTATCCGGCAGCTTGGCGTTGGCGCCGAGGTCGGCGAGGCACGCGATGGTGTGCACGTGAGCGTCGATGAGGCCCGGCATGAGGGTGCGGCCCTTCAGATCCACCACCTCGGCCGCCGCCGCGCTGATCTTCGGCGCCACCTCCGTGATGCGCTCGCCCTCCACGAGCACGTCCACCGGCGCGCCGCGCTCGGGTGCGGTGCCGTCGACGATGCGGGCATTGGTGAAGAGAAAGGCCATGGGGGTCAGCTCCGGTTTGTCGCTTTCGCCCGCGGGGCGCGGGCGGCGCCGGCCTTGGCGGGCCGGGCGGGGATGTCGGCGGAAGGGGGAGCGGGCACCCGCTCCTCGGGAAACTGGGCGGCCACCTGGGTTTTCCAGAAGGACAGCATCTCCCGATAGTAAGAAGGGTCCTCGCGCAGCACGGTCTGGGCGATCATGCCGCGCACCAGGCACATGGTGGCGTTCATCACCGTGCGGGTGTGGGCGGCATCCGCCCCGCGCCGGTCGGCCAGCGCCATCCAGACGGCATCGAGCCCGGCATGGAACTTCTTCACCACCGGGATGAGGCGTTCCTTGAATTCGCCATTGTGACGGGCTTCCGGCAAGTATTCCATGGTGACATAGAACAGCCGGTCCGACATCATCTGCCAGATATAGTCGACGATCTCATCACTCGACCCGCCGCGCGCGGAAAAATCCTCGGCGAAACGATGCAGGTCGACGGTGACACGCTCCAGCATGTCGTTGATGGCGTCGGTCACCAATTCCTCCTTGCTGGAGAAATGATGCGTCAGCGCCCCCCGCGAGACGCCCGCCTGGGCGGCAATCTGGGGGGTGGAGAGGCGCGAGAAGCCCTGGTCGTGCAGCAGGTCGATGGTGGCATGGCGCAGGCGCGCGGAGGTCTCCGCCGTCCGCTCATGCTGGGATCGTCTGCGCTGCGCCACCCTCGCCCCCCATCCATTGCCGGCATAGCAAGGCACCACACTTACAAACAGTCAAGTCTGTTTATATCTGCACGCCCAAGGGGCATTTGCCCAGGATTGCGGCACCTGGCGCGCGTGCCTGAAAACCGGCCTGCGGCAGGGCGCACATTGCCCGGCGCCGCCATCCTGCTATCCAGATGCGGAAGGCGCAGGCACATCGCCCGATAAGACGCTGCGAGGCACGACCCATGAGCGTTCCGCCCTCCCCCGCCGCAGCGGCGCCCTCGTCGGCGCCATCGTCGGCGCGCTGGTCCGAGCTGATGACGCCCGAGCGCTGGTTCGCCCTCGCCCGCATCGCCCTCGCGGGCGTGGCGGCCCTGCTCTATTGGCGCGCGCTGATCCCCATCGAGGCGCTGTGGCTGGCGGTGGCCATCGGGCTCTATCCGCTGGTGCGGATCGGGCTCCATGACCTCATCCACGAACGCAAGATCGGCACCGAGATCTTCGTCACCATCGCCACCGTGATCGCCCTCATCGGCGGCGAGACGGTGGCCGGCGCGATCTTGATGGTCATCATCCTGATCGCGGAATTCATCGCCGACCTGAATATGGACCGGGCGCGGGCCTCCATCCGCGACCTCGTCGGCTCGGTGCCGCAGACCGCCCTCGTCCGCGCGGCGGACGGCGAACATGCCGTGCCCATCGAAACCCTGCGCCCTGGCGACGTGGTGCTGGTACGGGCGGGCGAGAAGATTCCGGTGGACGGCACCGTGGTGGCGGGCACGGGCTCCGTGGACGAGGCGCCCATCACCGGCGAGAGCGTGCCGAAGGACAAGGCGGCCGAGGATGGCGTCTATGCCGGCACTATTCTTGTCGCCGGCGCGCTTGACGTGCGCACCGCCCAAGTGGGCACCGACACCACCTTCGCCCGCATCGTCGCCTTGGTGGAAAGCGCAGGCGAGGAGCAGGCGCCGGTGCAGAAGCTCACCGACAAGGTGGCGGCCTGGCTGATCCCGGTGGTGCTCATCTTCCTGCTGGCTGTGTATGCCTATACCCGCGACGTGCGCACCATCGTCACCTTGCTCATCTTCACCTCGCCCGCCGAGCTGGGGCTCGCCACCCCGCTCGTCATCATCGCCGCCATCGCCCGCGCGGCGCGCAGCGGCATCCTGGTGAAGGGTGGCATCTATCTGGAGAGCCTCGCCAAGGTCGACACCATGGTGTTCGACAAGACCGGCACGCTCACCGCCAACCAGCCCCGGGTGGTCGGCATCGAAGTGCGCGATCCCGCCTTCGGCGAGACGGAGATCCTCGCCCTCGCGGCGGCGGCGGACCGGCGCTCGGCTCATCCGCTCGCCGAGGCGGTGGTGGCCCATGCGGAGGCACTGAGCCTGCCTGTCGCCGAGCCGGACCACTACGAGCAGATCATCGCGCGCGGCGTGAAGGCGGTGATCGGCGGGCGGGCGGTGCTGGTGGGCAATCCGGCCTTGCTGCGGGAACACGGCGTCACCCTCGACGCGCCGGTGGAACAGGGCGGCCGCACCCCCCTGCATGTGGCCGTGGACGGGCGCTTCGTCGGCGCCATCCTCATCGCGGACACCATCCGCCCCAATGCGCGGGAGGCGCTGAGCCGGCTGCGGGCCACGGGCGTCCGCCGCCTGGTCATGCTCACCGGCGACAATGCCGCTACGGCAGCGACCGTCGCGGCGGAGCTGGGCCTCGACGACGTGCGCGCCAACCTTCGCCCGCAGGACAAGGTGAGCGCCATCGCCACGCTCCAGAAAGAGGGCGCCCGCGTCGCCATGATCGGCGACGGCATCAACGATGCCCCCGCTTTGGCGCGGGCGGATGTGGGCATCGCCATGGGCAGCGGAGGCACGCAGGCCGCCTTGGAGGCCGCCGACATCGCCCTGATGACCGACGATCTCATGCGCATCGTCAGCGCCCGCGCCATCGCCCGGCGGGCCTACCGCACCATCAAGGAAAACCTCGTCTTCGGCGTGGGCGTGGTCCATGTGGCCGGCATCACGGCCGCGCTGCTGGGCTGGATCGGCCCGGTGGAGGCGGCACTCCTGCACCTCGGGCCGGACATTCTGGTGTTCCTGAACTCGGTCAAGCTGCTGAGAATTCCCATCGAGGATGTCTAGGCGCGGCAAGGCCTTGCGGGCGGACGCGCCCATCTGCGGTGCCAAATTACCTCATCCAGACACAGATGCGCGCCGCCGCGCAGTTGAACCCCCGGCGCGAATCGATATGAGTGACCCCATGATCTGCCACCCCTCCCCCGCAGGACGCCCCGCCCGATGACGGCGCCCGCAAAGGTGTCCATCGACCTCGGCACCCGCTCCGGCGGAGGCACGGCCGTGCTGGACCTGGAGGAATTGCTGGCGACCCGCCTGCTGGTGCAGGGCAATTCGGGCTCGGGCAAGTCCCATCTCCTGCGCCGTCTCCTGGAACAGAGCGCCCCCTGGGTCCAGCAGGCGGTGATTGACCCTGAGGGCGATTTCGTCACCCTGGCCGACCGCTTCGGCCACGTGGTGGTCGACGCCCAGAGGGGCGAGGCGGACCTTCAGCGCATCGCCGCACGGGTGCGCCAGCACCGCGTCTCGGTGGTGCTGAACCTGGAGGGCCTGGACAGCGAGCAGCAGATGCGCGCCGCCGCCGCCTTCCTGGGCGGGCTCTTCGATGCGGATCGCGACGTCTGGTATCCCATGCTCGTGGTGGTGGACGAGGCGCAGTTGTTCGCCCCCGCCGCCGCAGGCGAAGTGTCGGACGAGGCGCGCAAGGTCTCGCTGGGCGCCATGACCAACCTCATGTGCCGCGGCCGCAAGCGAGGGCTGGCCGGCGTCATCGCCACCCAGCGCCTGGCCAAGCTTGCCAAGAACGTGGCCGCGGAAGCCTCCAACTTCCTCATGGGCCGCACCTTCCTCGACATCGACATGGCCCGCGCCGCGGACCTGCTGGGCATGGAGCGCCGGCAGGCGGAGATGTTCCGGGACCTGGAGAGCGGCAACTTCGTCGCCCTCGGCCCGGCCATGGCCCGCCGTCCCCTGCCGGTGCGCATCGGCCCGGTGGAAACCTCCGCCCGCTCCACCAGCCCCAAGCTCCTGCCGCTGCCGGGCCCTGCCTCGGGCGAGGAGGCGCACGACCTCATCTTCACGCCGGGCGCCGACGAGAGCCGGCTTTTGGTGCCGCGCCGCCCGCCGCCGGTGGCGCCCACCGCCGACGTGCTGGCCCAGCTCGCCCGCACCACGCCGGCCGCGCCGCCGCCGGCGCCCGAGCCGCCCACCCCGGTGCCCACGCTTTCGCCGGAACAGCGCCAGGCCGCCATCGATGCCGCCTTGCGCGAGATCCTGGCCGAACCCGATGCGGGCTTCCGCACCATCGCCGTTCTCTACCAGGACTTCCTGGTGCGCTGCCGCATCCGCCGCGTGGGGGGCGAGGCGCTCTCCTTGTCCGCCTTCCGGCGTCGCCTCGCGGTGGCCCATGCGGGCATCGACATTGCCGAGGCGGAAGCCGAGGATTCCCCCTGGGCGGAAGTCATCACCATGGCCAGCGCCCTGCCGGAGGACATGCAGGGCGTGTTCCTCTCGCTCGCCCGCGCCGCCCATGACCGCCGCCCCTGCCCGTCCGATGCGGAGGTGGCCCGTGCCTATGGCAGCCGCTCGCCGGGCCGGGCCCGGCGCCTCCTGGCCTATATGGAAGAGCGGCAGGTGATCGTGACCCGGCTTGACGGCCGCGGCCGTCGCATCGTCGCCATTCCAGGCCTGGCCTGGGAGACCGAACCGGGCGATCCCAATGCCGCCCCCGGCGCGCCAGAGCCCCAGCCCTCCGCCGCCGAGTGAGGCGAAGGGTGCCCTTCGCCCTTCCCCCGGCGCCGCAAATGGCCTAATCGCGCTGCAGCATCCACTCGGGATTTCGCGCGCGCATGATCCGTCTCGATTCCATCAGCAAGCAGAACGGCAAGCAGATCGTCTTCATCGAGGCGTCCGCGACGCTGCTCAAGGGCGAGAAGATCGGCCTCGTGGGTCCCAACGGCGCCGGCAAGACCACCTTGTTCCGGCTCATCACCGGCGAGGAGCTGCCCGACGAGGGGCAGGTGTCCGTGGATCGCGGCATCACCATCGGCTATTTCAGCCAGGATGTGGGCGAGATGTCCGGCAAGAGCGCGCTGGCGGAAGCCATGGATGGCGCCGGCCCGGTGAGCGAAGTCGCCGCAGAACTGCGCGAGCTGGAGCACGCCTTCGCCGACCCCGACCGGGCCGATGAGATGGATGCCCTGGTGGAGCGCTATGGCGAGGTGCAGGCGCGCTTTGAATCCCTTGGCGGCTATGGCCTGGAGGGCAAAGCCAGCGAGGTGCTGGCCGGCCTCGGCTTTTCCCAGGAGATGATGGACGGGGACGTGGGCAAGCTTTCCGGCGGCTGGAAGATGCGGGTGGCGCTCGGCCGCATCCTGCTCATGCGCCCCGACGTGATGCTGCTGGACGAGCCCTCCAACCATCTGGACATTGAAAGCCTCATCTGGCTGGAGGACTTCCTGAAGGGCTATGACGGCGCCCTCATGATGACCTCCCATGACCGGGCCTTCATGAACCGCATCGTCAACAAGGTGGTGGAAATCGACGCCGGCTCGCTCACCACTTATACTGGCGACTATGAATTCTATGCCCAGCAGCGGGCCATGGCAGACAAGCAGCAGCAGGCCCAGTTCGAGCGCCAGCAGGCCATGCTTGCCAAGGAGATCGCCTTCATCGAGCGGTTCAAGGCCCGCGCCTCCCATGCGGCGCAGGTGCAGAGCCGAGTGAAGAAGCTGGAGAAGATCGACCGGGTGGAGCCGCCCCGTCGCCGCCAGACCGTTGCCTTCGAGTTCCTGCCCGCGCCCCGCTCCGGCGAGGACGTGGCAAGCCTGAAGAATGTCCACAAGGCCTATGGCAGCAAGGTCATCTATGAGGGCCTCGACTTCCATGTGCGCCGGCGCGAGCGCTGGTGCGTGATGGGCGTCAACGGCGCCGGCAAGTCCACCTTGCTGAAGCTCGTCACCGGCACCACCACGCCCGACCAGGGCACGGTGGCCGTGGGCGGCAGCGTCAAGCTCGGCTATTTCGCCCAGCATGCCATGGACGTGCTGGAGGGCGAGCGGACCGTGTTCGAGACGCTCGAAGACGCCTTCCCCCAGGCCGGCCAGGGCTCGCTGCGCACGCTGGCCGGCTGCTTTGGATTTTCAGGCGACGACGTGGAGAAGCGCTGTCGGGTGCTGTCCGGCGGCGAGAAGGCGCGGCTCGTCATGGCCAAGATGCTCTATGACCCGCCGAACTTCCTGGTGCTGGACGAGCCCACCAACCATCTGGACATCGCCACCAAGGAAATGCTCATCGCGGCCCTCTCCGAATATGAGGGCACCATGCTGTTCGTCTCGCACGACCGGCACTTCCTCGCCGCCCTCTCCAACCGGGTGCTGGAGCTGACGCCGGAGGGCGTGCACCAATATGGCGGCGGCTATACCGAATATGTGGCCCGCACCGGCCAGGAAGCCCCGGGCCTGCGGCATTGAGGCCAACCTGCCGCGCGGAACCCGCAGGGTCTCGCGCTCATACACTTTAGCGAAGGGCGGCGCGCTGCGGGGGCGTATGGGCGCCCCCCAACGCGCCCCAAACCTTAAGACCAGGAATTGAAGGCCACGGTATCGCCATTGGCACCGAAGGAGCCCACCTCCACCTCGCTGACCGTATAGACCGCCCCATCCGCGAAGGTGATGGTGGTGATGCCATCGGCGAGGCTGTGAGACTGCACCTCCGCCAGCCCATAGGCCTTGAACCACACCCAGTCGTCGCCCGCACCGCCATCGACGGAGCCGTTGCCGCCCTTGGCAAGGATCGTGACCTCGTCATCGCCAGCGCCGCCAGACATGCTGGTGGCACCGGGAGCCGAGACGAAGAAGCGGTCGCTTCCTTCGCCGCCATAAAGCGTATTGCTGCCCCCGGCCACCGACAGGATGTCGTTGCCCTCATCCCCATACATGAGGTGGGTTCCGGCCACGGAGGTCCAGAGATTGTCGTCACCCTCGCCGCCATAGAGCGTGGCATTGGTGGCGCCACCCACGAGGCTGTCCGCGTCCGCCCCGCCATAGGCCAGCATGGCGTTGGGGCTGAGGCTGCCGATCAGTTCGTCCTCCCCCCCGCCGCCATAAAGCGTGTCGATGCCGCCCGCCGGCCCTGTGACCGAGGCGGTGATCGTGTCGTTGCCGGCTTCGCCATAGAGCAGGTTGGAGCCGCCGTTCACCCACATCAGGTCTTCGCCGGCATCGCCATGGAGGGTATCGGCGCCGCTGCCGCCCACCAGCGTATCGGCGCCCTCGCCGCCATAAAGGAGGCCATGGGAGCCAAACTCCTGGGTGACGACGCTGTCATTGCCCAGCCCGCCATAAAGCGTATCCGTGCCCGTGGCATCCAGGCCACCCGCCAGGCTGTCATTGCCGGCGTCGCCATAGAGCAGGTTGGAGCCGCCATTCACCCATATGAGGTCGGCATCCTCGCCGCCATAAAGGGTGTCCTGGCCGCTCGCCCCCACGACGGTGTCGGCTCCGGCATCGCCATAGAGCACGGCGTGCGTGCCGTTCAGATTGGAGGCAATATTGTCGCCATCGGAACCGCCATAGACGGTGTCGACCGCGCCTGCCACCGCGACGGTGCCAGTGCGGATGAAGTCGACGCCCGCCTCCCCGTAGAGGATATTGCTCCCGCGGGTGACCCAGACCTCGTCATTACCGAGGCCGCCATAAAGCGTGTCGGCCCCGCTGGCGCCGCTCACCTGGTCATTGCCGTCATCGCCATAAAGCAGGCTGGCCGCCGCGCGGCTGGCCAGAATGTCGTCGCCGAAGCCGCCATAGAGGGTATCGATGCCCCCCGCCTGGGCGCTGCCGGTGATCACGTCGATGCCGGCGTCGCCATAGAGGATGTTGCTGCCCAGCGTCACCCAGATCAGGTCATTGCCGTCGCCGCCGAAGATGGTATCCGCGCCGCTCGCGCCGGCGATGGTGTCGGCGCCCGTGCCGCCCTCCATGAGGGCGTGGGTGGTGCGGCTGCTCAGTTGGTCGTTGCCCTCGCCGCCATAAAGCGTGTCCTGTGCGCCAGGCGTCGTATCCAGGCCACCGAGCATGGTGTCGGCACCTGTGTCCCCATAGAGAAAATTGGACCCGCGGGACACCGAAAGCTGGTCGGCGTCGCTTCCGCCATAAATCGTGTCCGATCCGACCCCGCCGGCAATGGTATCGGCACCGGCATCACCATAGAGAAGATTACCCGAGTAAAAGATGCCGCCAGCCGGCAAGGATGACGTGATGGAATCTCCACCATCACCGCCATAGACCGTCGCCACACCCGTCGCACCCGCCCCGACATTGATCACATCCGCATCGGCATCGCCGTAAAGAATGTCTCCGCCGGTGGAGGACATGGTGTCCGCGTCAAATCCGCCGTACAGGGTGCTGTTTCCGATCCCTTCCATGCGGTCGAGGCCGGCATCCCCATAGAGGCGCGAGAACCCACCGCCGCCGCTGAGGAAGTCGGCGCCTTCACCGCCATAGGCCGTGATGGAAGCCCCGGCGGAGCCTATGATTTGATCAAACCCGGAGCCGGCGAAGATGACGCCCGTTCCGTTCAGGGCCCGGATGGAATCGTTGCCGTCGTCACCAAAAATCTGCCACTTCGCAGAGGTGACGGTCCCGCCAACTATATTATCATCTCCCGCACCGCCATACACCGTAACCTCACCCCCACGGAGAAGGATTGAATCATTTCCCTCTCCGCCAAAGATGACGCCGCCGAAAACACTTGATCCGGTGGCCGCCTGCTCAGCGCTGTAGATCTCATCATTACCGCCGTCACCATAAAGGACATTCACGCCTACGTTGGCATTCAGGAGATCATTGCCGACGCCGCCATAAACCGTGTCATTACCTGCAAACGGCCGAAAGATGGAATCCAGGGGCTGACCAAGATAAGTATCGTTGCCCTCGTCACCATAAATCACGGCGCCGCCCACCACCGTGGCACCGTTGATGACGTGCCAAGTCGGCCCAGAGGCGCCGGTCAAGAGATCATCCCCGGCGCCACCATAAAGAGTATCACCGGCCACAGGCGCTTCACTCGAAGCAAGCCCTGCAGTCAGAGTGTCATTGCCCTCTCCTCCATAGAAGATGTTGCCCGACTGGAGCGCATAAAGGACATCATCCCCGCCGTCGCCGTTCAGAATGTTGATGTCCCTGGAATTGGTTTCTGGATTGAAGGCCAGTGCCCCGGCCCGGGACGCGACCACGTCGTCTCCCTCGCCGCCGTAGAGCGTGTTGCCGCGCGCATCCACTGCGACGTTAGAAGCCAGGTCGTCGGCACTGCCCGCGTAAACCGTGTCATTGCCCGCACCGGCGATCAGCACATTGTCGGGGCCGAAGCTCGAAATGCTGTCGTTGCCGTTGCTCGTGGCGATGATGCCACCAGAACCAAGGACATTCACCGTGACCGAAGACGTGCTGGTGTAGATCAGCGCGTCCGGCCCACCGCCAAAGGTGGTGTCTTTGGTGACACCCGCCTTCACGTCCACGGCCGCACGCGCGTCAGGGTCGGTGGTGCTGTAGACGCCCGCCGCCTCCAGAGCGGCGATGATCTGAGCCTGCTCCGAGCCCGACATGCCCAGCGCAGTAAGCCCGGGAAAATTCTCCGTCGGATCGCCCTGAACCAGTTCGGTCCGCGTCAAGTCATACAGCATGGCCACCCCACCCCTGAAGAGCCCCGCCACCCGCATCAGCGGGCGGACGCCGGCTCAGTCACCCAAGGGCAGGGTTGATTGCCCAAGCGGAATGCACATCACCCAAATGGGTGAAACATGGGCATGAGACCGCGAATGGGCGGGGAAGCGGGGTCCCAGCGGCACATTTTTTTAGGGGCGCCGCCGGCGATGCGGTACGACAGAACCGCACGTGTGGCCAAGGACTTATCCCACCTCGCCTGCCTTCTCGATTCGCCGGGCCTCCGCTCGCAACAGGCGGGCGATCTGGTCGACTCGCTCGGGGGTGAGGCGGCTCTCGATGGCGGCCACGGAGAGGGAGCCGGCAAGGCCGCCGTCGGGCGTGAGGACGGCGACGCCCACCGCCACCACCCCCGGCGCGCGGCTGAGATTGGTGGCATAGCCGCGTGCCCGCGCCTCGGCCACGAGGCGCGCCATGGCCTCCATGCTGAGATCGCCGAATTGCGGCAGGCGCGGGCCGTTGGAGGCCATGATGGCGGTGGCTTCCTCCTCCGGCAAAGCGGCGAGCATGGCCAGGCCGCCGCAGCCGATGCCCAGCGGAATGCGCGCGCCCACATCGATGGTGAAGGCCTTGATGGGAAAGCTGCCGGCCGCGCGCTTGATGCAG
Source organism: Aquabacter sp. DMC10 (assembly GCF_056314145.1). Taxonomy (NCBI): domain Bacteria; kingdom Pseudomonadati; phylum Pseudomonadota; class Alphaproteobacteria; order Hyphomicrobiales; family Xanthobacteraceae; genus Aquabacter; species Aquabacter sp. DMC10. Next base: position 92,165 of record NZ_JBQUYX010000001.1, read on the forward strand.
AGTGCATCGCCGCCCGCCCGCACGGCCGCGAACACGGTGTCGCCAGTCTTCTCCGCCAGGCGCTCCACCGCCTCGCCCGCCATGTCGGAAAGCGCCAGGCGCGGCTCGGCCAATAGCCCCAGCTCATAGACCCAGGCGCCGAGGTGATAGCGGCGCGTGGCCGGGTTCTGCCGCGCCAGCCCCTCGCCGATCAGCCCCTGCACGATGCGATGGGCGGTGGCATGGATGAGCCCCGTCTCCCGCGTGATGTCCACCATGCGCGCGCCAGACTGGCTGCGTTGCGCCAGCACCCGCAGCACGCTCGCCGCGCGCCGGATGCTCTGCGTGCCACCGGCTTCCCCCTCCCCACCCGCCATTTCCGCTCTCCCGTAATATCCATATATTGGACTATTTTTATGTCACCAAACCTGACCAAAACCTATTTGTTGACTTGTTTGTTTGGCGTACGTAGCTTCCACTACGATCAGACGGGAAATTATAGTCCAATATATGGACAAGTCAACTTCCACCCCGTCGATGGAGGTACGCCATGGATCGCCGACATCTGCTGCTGTCCACCCTTGCGGGCGCCACGGCGCTTCTTGCCGCCCCGTTCATGGGCAGCCTCCCCGCGCAGGCCGATGCCTTCCCCTCAAGGCCAATTCATCTGGTGGTGGGCTATGCCGCCGGCGGGTCCACGGACCAGATCGCCCGCATCGTCGGCCAGAAGCTCTCCGAGGAGCTGGGTCAGCCGGTGGTGATCGACAACAAGCCCGGCGCCGGCGCCACCATCGCCTCTGACTTCGTCGCGAAGTCCGCCCCCGATGGCTACACGCTGTTCATGAGCACCATCGCCAACACCATCAACACCACGCTCTATCGTCGCCTGCCGTTTGACTTCGAACGCGATTTTGCGCCGGTCTCGCTGGTGGCCACCGTGCCGAACGTGCTGGTGGTCAATCCCAGCGTTCCCGCCAATACGGTGCAGGAGTTCATCGCGCTGGCGAAGAAGAACCCGGAGAAGCTCTATTTCGCCTCCTCCGGCAGTGGATCGTCCATCCACCTGTCTGGCGAGCTGTTCAACATGGTGGCGGGGGTCAAGCTCACCCATGTGCCCTACAAGGGCAGCGCACCGGCGGTGGTGGACCTGATGAGCGGCCAGGTGCAGGCCATGTTCGACAACCTGTCCTCCTCGCTGCCCTACATCAAGGCCGGCAAGCTGCGCGCGCTGGCGGTGACCTCCGCCACCCGCTCCCCTGCCGCGCCCGACATCCCCACCATGGCGGAAGCCGGCCTGCCCGATTGCGAGGTGCTGTCCTGGTTCGCGCTGGTGGCCCCGGCCAAGACCCCGCAGCCCATCATCGACAAGCTGAACACGGCTTTGGTGAAGCTGCTGGCCGATCCCAGCACCAAGCAGCAGTTCGACAATATCGGCGCCGATCCCGCCTCCAGCACCCCGGCCGCGCTGGCCGCCCTCATTTCCTCGGAAACCGCCAAGTGGGCAAAGGTGGTGAAGACCTCCGGCGCCGAAGTGAACTGACCTTTCCCGGTCCCAACCCGCCGGCGGCGCCCCGCGCCCCGGCCCCTGACTTTCCCCTCCTGCCGCCTTGGCGCGGTGGGACGGGCCGTGCTTTGCCTCAAGGACCCTTCAGATGAACCAGCACGTCGATCTCAAGTCCGATGCCGTCAACGGCGTCCATTCCATCACCGGCGGCGAGGCCGTCGCGCGCATGATCCTCGCTTATGGCGGCGGCGTGGTGTTCGGCATGGGCGGCTTCCAGCTGCTGCCCTTCTATGATGCCGCCCGCCGGCTGGGCCTCAAGCACATCCTCATCAATGATGAGCGCGCCGGCATCTTTGCGGCCGACGCTTATGCCAAGGTCTCCGGCCGCGTGGGCCTGTGCGACGCGACACTCGGACCAGGCGCCACCAATCTCGTCACCGGCCTCATGGAAGCGCTGAATGCGGGCACCCCGCTGGTGGTGCTGGCCGGCGATACCCACCGCGCCCATTCCTGGAAGAATATGACCCAGGAATGCCGGCAGGTGGACCTGCTGCGCCCGGTCTCCAAGGAGGTCATCCGCGTGGAGATGGTCTCCCGCATTCCTGAACTGGTGCGCCGGGCCTATACGGTCGCCACCTCCGGCCGCCCCGGCCCCGTGGTGCTGGACATTCCCGAGGACATCTCGCACGCGGTCCACGACTTCCCCGTCAGCGCCTTCGAGGTGGACACCCGCTTCCAGAGCGTTCCCGCACTGCGCACCCGCCCCGATGGGGAGAGCATCGCGGAAGCGGCGGCCCAGATCGCGGGGGCCAAGGCGCCGGTGATCCTGGCGGGCGGCGGCGTGCACATTTCCGGTGCCGCCCAGGCGCTCACCGCCTTTGCCGAAGCCTTCAACATTCCCGTCGCCCACACGCTCTCCGGCAAGGGCGCGATCCCCTGCGCCAGCGCGCTCAATGCCGGCCTGTTCGGCCGCTATGATCGCATTGCCAACCCGCTCATTGAGGAATCCGACCTCCTCATCGTGGTGGGCTGCAAGCTGGGCGAGATCGCCACCAAGCGCTACACCATCCCCTCCCCCGGCAAGGCGCTGATCCATCTGGACTGCGTGGCCGAGGAGTTCGACCGCACGGTGCCTTCCGCCGTGAAGCTGTGGGGCGATGCCCGCCTCGGTATCGAGGACCTGGCCGCCGCACTCGCCCCCTCCCGTGAAGCGCTCTCCACCCGCTGGGCTGGCCGCCCCGCCGACATCGCCGCCCGCATGGATGCCTGGCGCACCAAGGTGGGCGACCGGCTCAACTCGCAGGAGACGCCGGTGGACATCGCCCGCCTCCTCACCGAAATCAACGCGGCCATGCCGGAGAACGGCTATCTGGTGGCCGATGGTGGGTTCGCGGCCCATTGGGGCGGGCTCCTGTTCGATTCCCCCCGCGCCGGCCGCTCCTTCGTGCCCGATCGCGGCTCGGCCTCCATCGGCTATGGCCTGCCCGGCGCCATCGGCGCGGCGCTCGCCGCCCGCCCGGCCCCGGTCTTCGCGCTGACCGGCGATGGCGGCTTCAACATGATGCTCGGCGAACTGGAGACGGCCCGCCGGCTGGAATTGGACTTCGCCGTCATCGTCATCAACAACGCCGCCTCGGGCTATGTGAAGGCGCTCCAGCACCTCATGTATGGCCAGGGCGCCTACCAGTCCTCGGACCTCAGCGAGATCGACTATGCGGCGGTGGCCAATGCCATGGGATGCCGCGGCATCCGCGTGGAGCGGCCGGAAGATGTGGCGGGGGCGCTGAAGGCGGCGCTGGTGCCGTGCGGCGTGCCCACCGTCATCGACGTGGTGGTGACGCGCGATCCCTCCAAGATGCTGCCCGGCGTCGACAGCCGCACGGTGCAGATCAAGCCCGGCGACCGCATCGCCTGAGGGCGCGGGACACACGCAAGACAGCGGCCCGCGAGATCGTCTCGCGGGCCGTTCTTATTTGAAGCGCCGCCTCAGGCGGCCAGCAGCGCCAGTAGCTTCTCCCGGGCGTCGTCCGTGAAGGGCGCCGCCTTGCGGATGCAGCGGTCCACATTGACGGTGACGGCCTTCATCGTCGCCGCCGCCCGCTCCCCCGAAAACAGCGCCTGCCCGAACACAACGGACGAGCGGCGCACCTCCACCACCCGGCAGGCGGCGTCCACCGCGCCGGGATAGTGAAGCTCGCCCACGAAATCCACCTCCATATGGACCAGCATGTAGGTCTGCGCGTCGGTGAGCACCAAGGGCGTATGGCCGGCGATGAAGCGCTGGCGGGCGCTCTCCATCATGGCGAGGAAGGACAGGTTGTTCACATGACCGTTCAGGTCGAGGTCGGCGAAGCGGACCTGCTCGGTGGTGAAGAAGCCGAACGATGACCGCTGGCGCAGGTCGATGGCGGGAGGGGTGTCGCTGGTGCCGGACATAAGCGGCCTCAATAGGTGGTGGGCCAGGTGGCGAGCCGGCGCAGGCCGATGCCGCCGGTGGGGCGGCGGGCATGGAGCGCGCGCATGCGGATCAGCCAGTCGCGTGTCTCGGGCGGCGAAATCACGGTCTGCGCCATGAAGGGCTCGGCCAGCGCATAGGCCGAGGTGTCGCGTGCCAGCTCCGCCTCCAGCTCCGCATAGCGCTCCGGCCCCTCGCCGGGTTTCAGCCGATGGAGCACGTTCATGGCCGGCTGGCGGCCCATGAGGCTCACCTCGGCGGTGAACCAAGCGGCCATCTCGTCCGCATAGCCGGCGCCCATGTTGAGGTGCGCCTGGCCGTAGGACTTGCGCAGGATGACCGAGAGCTTGGGCACCGTGGCCGCCCCCAGCGCCTGCAGATAGTTCATGATCTTGCCCGGCATCTTCTGCCGCTCGCCCGCCGCGCCCACCAGGAAGCCGGGCGTATCGGCGAAGGTGATGAGCGGGATGTTGAAGCTGTCGCACAGGACAATGAAGCTCACCACCTTGTCGCAGGCATCCGCATCGAGCGCGCCGCCCTTGTGCTGGGGGTTGATGGCGATCACGCCCACGGTCTCGCCGGCGAGCCGCGCAAGGCCGGTGAAGGCCACGGGCGCGAACCGTTCCTTCAGCGGAAAGAGGGTGCCGGCATCGAAGATGATCTCCAGCATGCGCCGCACGTCATAGGTGCGCTTGGGGCTTTCGGGCAGCAGGTCCAAAAGCTTGGCCTGGTCCCCGCCCGGCGCGCCGGGGGCGATGCGAGGCGGCAATTCCTGGCCGTGGGAGGGCAAATAGGACAGGAAGCGCTTGATGAGATCGAGGGCCTCCTCGTCCGTGTCCACCGCGCGGTCCACCACGCCGGTCACCTGGGTCTGCACCTCCCAGCCGCCGAACTCGCGCGGGTCATTGGCCTCGGCCAGCGCCACGGAGGTGACATGCTCGCTGGAGACGGCCATCACCGCCCCCTTCCGCATCACCACGAAATCGGACATGGAGGCGTAGAAGGAGCCGTCGCCATAGGTCAGGCCGAGAATGGCCGCCGCCCAGGGCGAGGAGCGGTCGCGCCAGAGTTCGGAATGCTCACCCGCCCGGTGCAGGCCCTGCGCGCCCATGATGTCGGGAATGCGCGAGCCGGCGCATTCGTTCAGCAGCACCAGCGGCACGCCATTCTTGGCCGCATTGGCCTTGGCGTGGTGAAACTTCTTGTCGCCGATGGCGGACGTGGAGGCGCCGAGCGTGGTGAAGTCGGCCGCATGCACCACCACGGGCCGCCCCTCCACGAAGGCGGTGCCGCTCACATAGCCGTCGGCCGGCGAGCGGTGATGGTCATCCGCGCGGGCGGAGACGGCGAGCAGGCCCCATTCGGCGAAGCTGCCGGCATCGGAAAGATGCGCCACCCGCTCGCGGGCATTGAGGATGCCGGCTTCCTTGCGCTCGGCGAGGCGCTTCTGGGAGCCCATGGCGAGGGCGCGGGCGCGGCGGGCGTCCAGCTCCGCCTGTTCGGTCTCGAAAGCCATGTCAGTCGATCCAGGCCACGATCTGCTCGGCGGCGACGGCATCGCCCTCCGCCACCAGCAGCTCGGCCACGCGCCCGTCGCGGGGGGCGAGCACGGGGATTTCCATCTTCATGGATTCGATGAGCATCAGTTCCTGATACTCGCCAACGGTGTCGCCCACCGACACCAGGATCTTCCAGACGGCGCCGGAGACGTCGGACAGGACTGCGGTTCTTGCCATGGTCGGGTTGTCCTAGAGGAGATGATCGAGAAAGGCGCGGGTGCGCGCGTGCTGGGGGGCGCGGATCAATTCGTCCGGCGGGCCCTCCTCCACGATGCGGCCGCCATCGGTGAAGCAGATGCGGTCGGCCACCTCCCGGGCAAAGCCGATCTCGTGGGTAACCAGGATGCAGGTCATGCCCTCGGTCGCAAGATCGCGGATGGTGTCGAGCACGTCCTTCTTGCGCTCGGGGTCGAGGGCCGCCGTCACCTCGTCGAACAGCATCAGCCGCGGCTGGAGGGCGAGCGAGCGGGCGATGGCCACGCGCTGCTGCTGGCCACCGGACAATTCGCCCGGATAGCGGCGGGCCTTGTCCTCCAGCCCCACCTTGCGCAGGAGCGCGAACGCCTCCGCCTCCACCTCCCGCCAGCGCCGGCCCAGCACATGGACGGGCGCCATGCAGATGTTGGCGAGCACGGTGCGGTGAGGGAAGAGATTATATTGCTGGAACACGATGCCCACGCGCCGCCGCAGGGCCGCCTTGTCCATCAGCGGATCGTCCACCCGGATGCCGGCCACCTCGATGGAGCCGGACGCGAATGGCGTCAGCGCGTTGACACAGCGCAGGAAGGTGGACTTGCCCGAGCCCGAGGGCCCGATCAGGCACACGGTCTCGCCCTCGGCGACTTTCATGTCGAAGTCCTGGAGCACGGGCGTCGTGCCATAGGACTTGCACACCTGCTTGGCCACCAGGATGGGGGATGCAGTCGCCATCTCAGCCCCGCTCCGCCAGGCGGCGTTCCAGCATCAGGGTCAGGCGCGCGATGGGGTAGCAATAGGCAAAGAACATGGCGAGCAGCATCAGGTAGATGGGCAACAGCAGATCGGCCCGCCCCTCCGCCACCTGCGCGGCCTGGGCGATGGTGAGGCCCTCCTGGATGCCGACGATGGAGATGATCGTCGTGTTCATGGTCAGGATGGCATATTGGTTCATCCAGGGCGGGATGATGCGGCGGACCGCCTGCGGGAGGATCACCAGCAATTGGGTCTGGAGCGGGCTGAGGGAGAGCGCGCTCGCCGCCTCCCACTGCCCCTTGGGCAAGGAGAGGATGGCGCCGCGCACCGTCTCGGCGATATTGGCCATCACAGGCAGCGACAAGCCGAACACCGCCTTGATCCAGGCCGGCAGCGAAATGGCCAGCCCGAACAGGCGAAACTCATAGGGCACCAGCAGCATCACCGCGAACAGCACCACCAGCCAGGGGGCGTTGCGGAAGAACAGGACCGGCGCCCGGCACAGGTTGCGCACCACGGCGCTGCGGGCGCACATGCCCGCCCCCAGCACCACCCCGAGGGAGGTGGCCACCATCATGGTGACGACGCTGACGAGGATGTTGAACAGGAAGCCGGAGAAGATCAGCGGCGTCCATTTCAGCAGCAGCTCCATCACCCCCGCCTGGGAGGGCTTCAGCCCCTGCGCCGCCGCCACCGGGGCGATGACCGCGAATAGGAAGATCAGCCCCGCCCGGCGCGCCGGCACGGCGCCGAGATCGGCCACGCGCAGAGGCAACGGGCCGTCGCGAAGGGGGGCGAGGGTGGCGCGCAGGAAGCTCATCGGCCGTATCCGGGAATGCGCAGGGCGCGCTCGATCAGCGCCATGGTGAAGGCCACCGCCAACACGATGCCCATGTAGGAGACCAGCAGCACCAGCATCATCTCGCGCACGTTCATCATCTCGGACCAGATCTGCGCGCACACCGACAAAAGCTCCTGCACGCCGATGGCATAGGACAGGGAGGTGAGCTTCACGAGCGCCACCAGGTTGTTGGTGAGCGAGGGCAGGCAGATGCGCAGGCCCATGGGCAGGATGACATAGAAGAACGCCTTGACCCGCCCGTAGCCCAGCGCCTCCGCCGCCTCCACGGTCGCCGCCGGCACCGCCTCGATGCCCGACCGGAAGGTCTCGGCATTGAAGGCACCGGTGGCGAGCGAAAGGGAAATCACCGCCCAGCCGAAATTGGAGACCAGCGGCTCCCACATTCCCGGCGCCACCTGCACCTTGGGCAGGAGGGCCCCAAAGGCGAAATAGAAGAAGGCCAGTTGCACCAGTTGGGGCGTGTTGCGGAAGGCCTGCACATAGGCGTTCACCACGCCACGCACGAAGCGGCTGCGGCTGCGCTGGAGGAAGGCGCAGACGACACCGAGAACGAGGCTGGCCGAGATGCAGGCGCCAGCCAGCGCCAGCGTCGTCCGAAACCCTGCCAGGAAGCGGGATTGGTCATAGGAATCGTAGAAGATCGAGAAGTTCATCCCGTAGGTCTCATTGAGCCAGCGGAAGAACTCGGCCACGCTGTCCATCACATGTCTCGCCAGGCTGTGTCAGGCTGCGCCCGCCGGCCTGAGACCGGCGGGCGCCCGTGCGGCGGTCAGTTCTGGTATTTCTCGTGCATCTCCACGAGATAGGCATTGGGCTTGATGCCCCACTTCTTCTCAAGCTCGATCAGCCGGCCGGACTTGTGCCAGGACTTGGACATGTCGACCATGAACTGGCCGAACGGCCCGTTGAGGTCGGAGAGCTTGACGCCGATGATCCAGGGCTCGCTCTCTTCCGTGGGCAGCGGCATCTCATAATCGGCCCATTGGGGATCGCCCGAAGCGAGCGTGCCCTCGATCAGCGAGCTGTCGAACAGGAAGGCGACGCAATTGCCGCCGAGCAGTGCCTTCTTGGCATCCTCGACGCCGGGGAAGACCACCAGTTCGGCACCGTGATGCTGGGCGGCGGGGCGGTTGTAATAGGCCCCCTGAATGGCGCACACCTTCTTGCCCTTCAACTGGTCCCAGGAGGTGAACTTGGCTGCCTTGGGGGCGATGATGTTGCCGCCCGAGGCATAATATTGCGGCTCGATGGCCCCCACCACTTTGCGCCGGTCGGGCCGGTCGCCCATGGTGGCGATAATCAGGTCGATGCGGCCCTGGTTGAGGAATTCCATGCGGTTGGCGGCGGTGACCGGCACCAGCTCCAGCTTGACGCCGAGCTTGTTCGCCACGTCGCCAGCCATGTCGATCTCCATGCCGACGATCTTGCCGGAGGGGTCGAGATAGGCCCAGGGCTTGTAGTCGGTCTTCACGCCGACCACGATCTTCCCGGCCTCCTTGATCTTGGCCATGGTGTCCTGTGCGACGGCAGGTCCCGCGGCAAGCCCCAGGACGAGGGCTGCAAGGGCGAAGATGCGATGCGTCATGTTTCCCTCTGGTCTCTGGATGCCGGTCGCTGCCGGCGGACGGTGCGCCTTTGCGGCGCGTTCACATGCCGATGAGATCGGCCTTGCGGAGCATGGCTCCGAACATGCGGATGGAGGCGACGTCCACCATGGTGCCATCCACCTGGATGGCGCCCAGCCCCTGCGCCTCGGCCTCCTTGTAGGCGGCGGCGAGCTTGCGGGCCCGTGCCACCTCGCCGGCATCGGGCGTGAAGACGGAGAGCGCCCAGTCGATCTGGGCGGGATGGATGGCCCACTTGCCGACGCAGCCGAGCGTGAGAGACCGTGAGGCCTCCACCGTGTAGCCCTCGGGGTCGCGGAAATCCGCATAGGGCCCGTCCACCGCATCAATGCCGGCGGCCCGGCAGGCCATCACCATGCGGAAGCGCGAATAGTGCCAGACGTCGCCCGGATAGGGGCCGACCTTGCCGTCGGGCTTGATAAGCACCCCCATGGAGGCGGAGAAATCGCCCATGCCGAAGATCAGGGCTTCCAGGCGCGGCGAAGCCTTGGCGATGGCCTCCACATTCTGAAGGCCCTCCACTTCCTCGATCAGGGCTTCCAGGCCAATGGGCTTTTCCAGGCCGATATCCTGCTCCAGCTGATTCAGCAGCGTGTCGGCAAAGAGAATGTCGGCGGGGGTCTTCACCTTGGTGAGCATCAACGTGTCGAGGCTCTCGCGCGCCCCGCTCACCACCTCGATGATGTCGCGATAGGCATAGCGCGTGGAGAAGTCGTTGATGCGCACGCAGCGCGTCTTGCGGCCCCACTCATAGGTGGTGAGCGCCTCGACGATCTTGGCCCGCGCCTCGGCCTTCTGGCTGGGGGCGACCGCGTCCTCAAGGTCGAGGAAGACGTGGTCGGCGAGCGAGGCGGCCGCCTTGCGCATCATCTTCTCGGACGAGCCGGGAACGGCGAGCTGGACACGGCGCAGGCGCTGGGGACGGGACGAGGGGCTCATGCTGCGGTCTCTGCGGAAAGGGGGCGCGGGCGGCCGAAGGCACCGGCGGCGCGCAGGGTGGAAATGGTGTCGGAAGAAAAGCCGGCCTCAGCCAGCACAGCGTCGGTATGCTCGCCCAGGAGCGGCGCGCGGCGGCGGATGGCGCCGGGGGTGGCGGTCATCTTCACCGGCACGCCGGCCAGCGTGACGGGCGCGTCCATGCCGGGCTGCTCCACGGGCACGATCATCTCGCGGGCGGCAAAATGCGGGTCGGCCATGATCTCGGCCACGTCATAGACCGGCCCGAACGGGATCTTGCCACCCAGCAAGGCGAGAAGCTCCGCCTTGGTGTGGCGGCCGGTGAAGCCCGAGAGGATTTCGATCAGCGCCACCCGGTTGTCATAGCGCGCCTGCCAGGTGGAAAAGCGCGGATCGGCGGGCAGGCGGGCGAGGCCGCACAGGTCGCACAGCAGGGCGAACATGCGGTCGTCATAGGCGGTGATGGTGCACCAGCCGTCCGAGGTGGGGAAGGTGCCGAAGGGGCACAGGAAGGGATGCTGGTTGCCCTGCGGCACCGGCACCATGCCGGCATAGGCATATTGGTGGAGCACCCGCTCGCACAAGGCCAGCACGCTGTCCACCATGCTCACGTCCACGAACTGCCCCTCGCCCGTGCGCCGGGCATGATGGACCGCGCACATGATGCCGAAGGCCGCCAGCATGGCCGGCACGATGTCGCCCACCCCCGGCCCGATCTTGGTGGGCGCGCCATTCTCCTCGCCGGTAATGGCCATGATGCCGCCGAAGGCCTGGGCCACCACGTCATAGGCCGGCCAGTCGCCATAGGGGCTCGGTTTGGTGCGCGGGTCGCCGAAGCCGCGGATGGCAGCATAGACGAGGCGGGGATTGCGTGCCTTCAGCGTCTCGTAGGAGAAGCCGAGCCGCTCCATGACCCCGGCGCGATAATTCTCCACCACCACGTCGGCGCCATCAATGAGCGCGAGCAAGGTCTCGCGCCCCTCGGCCGTCTTCAGGTCCAGGGTGATGGAGCGCTTGTTGCGGTTCACCGAGGCGAAATAGCCGGCGAAGGCCTTGAGCTGGTCGTCCGGGTGGAAGGGGCCGAAGGTGCGCGTCACGTCGCCATCGGGGGGCTCCACCTTGATCACGTCGGCGCCCTGGTCCGCCAGCATGGCAGTGCAATAGGGGCCGGCGAGGAAATGGGTCATGTCCACGACCTTCAGGTCGCCGAGGGCGCCGGCCGGCGCGAGGGCGCTCACGCTGCCGCCCCATAGGCGCTGGCGCGCTTCACCAGCACCCGGCGCACGCATTCGCACACCACCACGTCGTCCTGGTTCACGCCCCAATGGCGGAAGGTGACGATGCCGGCATCGTCCCGGCCCGCGTCTTCCTTGGCGAGCACCTCGGAATAGGCATAGAGCGTGTCGCCGTGGAACACCGGCGACTTCAGCCTGAGGCCGGTCATAGAGAGTTCAGCCAGCGCATTCTCCGCCGTGTCCTGGCTGGCCATGCCGATGACGAGGGCGGTGGTGACGCCGCCGAACACCACGCGCCGGCCGAACGGGGCGGTCTTCATCATGTGCTCGTCGAAATGGCCGGCGGCGGTGTTCATCACCAGATTGGTGAGGAGCACATTCTCCAGCGGCTCGACGGTCTTGCCCCGGGCGTGGCGCATCACCAGGCCCACCTCAAAGGCCTCGAAATAGCTGCCCGGCGCGGTGAGGGTGGCCATATCCATCACAGCCTCCCCAGGATGCTATCGGAGATGACGCGCAGTTGGATTTCCGAGGTGCCCTCGAACACCTTCGTGAGGCGCGCGTCGCGCCAGTGGCGCTCCACCGCGTGATGGGTGGTGTAGCCGGCGCCGCCATGGATCTGGAGCGCATCGGAAGCGACGCGCTCGGCCATCTCGCTGGCCAGATATTTGGCCATGGAGGCCTCGCGGTCACAGCGCTCGCCGGTGTCGATGCGGTCGCAGACATAGTGGACGAACTGGCGGGTGCTCTCCACCTCGGCCGCCATGCGGGCGATCTTGAAGCGCGTCTCCTGGAAGGCGGCGATGGGCTGGCCGAACTGAACCCGCTCCTTGGAATAGGAGATGGCATCCTCCAGCGCCCCGCGCGCCACCCCAACCGCCCGCGCAGCGGTCTGGGCGCGGGCGCATTCCAGGCCCTGGGTGGCGTAATAGAAGCCCTTGCCTTCCTCGCCGATAAGGCTGTCCGCCGGGATGCGGAAATTGTCGAAGGCCAGTTCGTAGGTCTTCATGCCGAAATAGCCGATCTTGGGGATCGGCGACCCGGCCATGCCCTCCGGGAACTCGCCCCGCTTCTTCTCGAAGATGAACATGGACAGGCCATGATGGCGCTTGTCCGGCGGCGCCTTGGAGGTGCGCGCCACAAGGATGATGAAGTCCGCTTCCTTGGCGAAGGTGCACCAATACTTGTTGCCGGTGATGAGATAGCTGTCGCCATCCTTCACCGCCCGTGTGGAGACGGAGGCCACATCCGAGCCGGCCGAGGGTTCCGACATGGCGAAGGCGCCCACCATCTCGCCCACCGCCATCTTGGGCAGGAAGTAGCGGCGTTGCTCTTCGCTCATCATGTGGCTGCCGATGAGCAAATTGCCGCGCACGATGATGGAGCCCACCGACATCCAGCCGCGCGCCAGCTCTTCCGACACCAGGCAATATTCAAAGCAGCCGAGGCCGAGGCCGCCATATTCTTCCGGGATCAGGATGCCGAAATAGCCAAGCTCCGCCAGCTTGTCGCGCAGCGCCATGGGAATGTCGGCACGCTCGGGATCCAGCTTGTTGGCGAGCGGGGTCACCTCTCGCCGGGTGAATTCGCGGGCATGCTCCTGGATGGCCCGCCGTTCTTCGGTCATGTAGCTCATGGGGCCGCCTCCGCCGGGGCCGCGCGCGGCACCATGTTGGTGCGCACGAAGGAAATCACGCGTTCGCCGCGCTGGTTGAAGCCTTCGGTGTGCCAGGTGGCGATGCCCATCATCGGGTTCTTTCCGGAGTCCCGAAGTCCCGTGACCGTGCTGCGGGCGGTGAGCGTGTCGTCGGGATAGACGGGCGGGCCATATTCGAGATCATCAACACCCAGGAAGGCGCCACCTGCTTCGGACAAGTCCTCCACGGACAGGCCGAGCACCAGCGTGAACACCATCAGCGGGTTGACCGGCGTGTCGGGATGGCCGAGCGCTGAGGCATATTCCCGGTTGAAGTAGAGCGGGTTGAAATGCAGGGTCAGCGTCGAGAACAGCGCTGCCTCCGAATTGCGCAGGGTTCGCCCCCAATGGTGCTCAAACCGGCGGCCCACCTCGAACGCCTCGAAGGTGTTCCCCTTCCGCATCAGCACCGCCGAGCTGCGGAATTCTGTCGTCATTTCAAAACGATGCCTCCGGGAAGGGCGGCAGCGCCAGGACGGCGCGAACGGCCGCCATGCGCTGCTCAACTTTTGACCACGCTTAAATCAGTGCATTCAGGTTTGATCTGATGAAAAGGAATGTCAACGTCGAAATTTTCATGTGATCGAAACTTGACACCAAAATTTTGATCACACTATTTGTCGTGAGCCGACGGAGAGAGGGCTTTCCGCTGGCGGGAGCGGCACCGGGAGCGCATCCATGGCGGGACGCAGCAGCAAGGGCACGGCGCGGGGCAACAGCGCGCGGGACGAGACCGCGCAAGGCCGCACCGCGCCGGCGCCGGAGGCGGCTCCGAAGGCCGTGGCCGCAGCAAAGCCCCCCGCACGGCGGGGGCGTAGCGCAAAGGCCAACGCCGTTCCTCCCGACGTCCCCCTTCCCGAAACGCCCCCCGAAGCGCCAGAGACGCGCGTCGCCAAGGCCGTTCCGCGCGGCGCCGCCCGCCGCAAGACCGAGGCGGAACCTGCCCCCGCGGCCGGAGACCTGACCGCCGACGACGTTCACGCGGAAGCCGACGCCCGCGTCGGCGCCGTGGTGCGCGCCGAGCGGCTGCGGCGGGGCTGGTCGCTGGGCGCGCTGGCCGAGCAAGCCATGATCTCCATCGGCATGCTCAGCCAGATCGAGCGGGGCCTTGCCACCCCCTCCCTGCGCACGCTGCGGCTGCTGGCCGGCGCGCTGGACGTGCCCATCACCCAATTCTTCGAGGGCGACAGCGTACCGCCCTCCGCCAATCCCTTCATTGTGCGCGCCAACGAGCGCCACTGCCTGAACCTCACCAATACCGGCATCAACAAGATGTTCCTGATGCCGCCGGGCACCAGCCTGCTGGAGATGTGGGAGTTCCGCTTCGCACCGGGCGGCACGTCCGGCGGGGCGCTCTACAACCACAATGGCGAGAAGGCAGGCGTGGTCATTCAGGGCCGCATCAAGCTCTTGATCGGCGACGAGACCTACACGCTGGAAGCCGGCGACAGCTTCCGCTTCTCCAGCATGCTGCGGCACCGGGTGGACAACGATTCCGACGAGGAAGCCCGCGTCTTCTGGGTGGTCACCCCGCCCGCTTCCGGCGGCCGCGCGCCTTCCCGCCAATAGGCTTTCCTGAACGACCGAGGCGATGGCGATGAAGAAGGTTCTGGTGGCCAATCGCGGTGAGATCGCCCGGCGGGTGTTCCGCTCCTGTGGGACCCGGGGCCTTGCCACCGTCGCCGTCTATTCGGAGGCGGACGCAAACGCCGCGCATGTGGCGGAGGCCGACGAGGCCGTGCATATCGGCCCCGCCCCGGCCCGCGACAGCTACCTGAAAGCCGAGGCGGTCATTGCCGCCGCCCACGCCACGGGGGCGGATGCGGTCCATCCCGGCTACGGCTTCCTGGCTGAAAACGCGGCCTTCGCACAGGCGGTGCAGGAGGCCGGCCTCACCTGGATCGGTCCTGCGCCGGACACCATCCGGGACATGGGCGATAAGGAACGCGCCCGTCAGATCGCCCGGCGCGCCGGCGTGCCCGTGGTGCCGGGCAGCGCCCGCTTCGGGGTGGATGCGCAGGGCTGGCCGGCGGCCGCCGATGCGGTGGGCTATCCGCTGCTGGTGAAAGCCGCGGCGGGCGGCGGCGGCATCGGCATGCGCCGCGTGGACGGGCCGGAAGGCTTGGCCCCAGTGGTCGCTGCTACCCGCTCCATGGCCGCCCGCGCCTTTGGCGACGGCACCATCTATTTCGAGCGCTACGTCCCCCGCGCCCGCCACGTGGAGGTGCAGGTGTTCGGCTTTGGCGACGGGCGCGCCGTGCACCTGTTCGAGCGCGACTGTTCCCTCCAGAGGCGCTTCCAGAAGGTGATCGAGGAAAGCCCCGCACCCGGCCTGCCCGAGAGCGTGCGGGCCGCCATGGCGCAGGCGGCGGTGAAGCTGTGCGCGGCGACCCGATATGCGGGTGCCGGCACGGTGGAGTTCATCCTGGATGTGGCCACCGGCGATTTCTTCTTCCTGGAAATGAACACACGCATCCAGGTGGAGCATCCGGTCACCGAAAGCGTCACCGGCCTCGACCTGGTGGGCCTACAGCTCGATTTTGCCGCCGGCACCCTTGCCCCGCTCGCGCAGGAGGACGTGGCGACGCACGGCCACGCCATCGAATGCCGGCTCTATGCGGAGGATCCGGTGCGCAATTTCCTGCCCTCCCCCGGCCGCATCACCGCCTATGTGCCGCCGCCCGCCGCGCCCTGGCTGCGCATCGATGCGGCCTATGGCCCGGGCGACACCATCACCCCCTTCTACGATCCCCTCATCGCCAAGGTGATCGCCCATGGCGCGACGCGCGAGGAAGCGCGCGCCCGCGCCCGCGCGGCGCTGGAGGCCTTCACTCTGGAGGGGCCGGCCAACAACCGCGCCTTCCTGATCGCCTGCCTCGCCGACGCGGACTTCGCGGCGGGGGAGGTCGACACCGGCTTCATCGACCGCCGGCGCGCCCTGCTGGTGCCCGCGCGGACAGCGGCGGCCTGACAAAGGCGGTCGCCGACCCCGACGCCTCGATCCCGCACGTTCAGCCCCCGGAGCCTCTTCCGGGACTGCCTTGGCTCGTCTGCTCGCCGGACCCTTGTCCCACCCTCAGGAGATGGAAATCCTCATGACCAGCCCCGCCCCCATCGAGCGCTATGGCATCGGCCCGCGCATGTCCCAGATCAGCATCCATGGCGGCGAGACCGTCTATCTGGCCGGCCAGGTGGCCAAGGCCAAGGCGGGCGCGTCCATCCGCGAGCAGACGGAGGAGATCCTCGCCAATATCGATGCGCACCTCGCCAGCGTCGGCAGCAGCAAGGCGCGCCTGCTCCAGGCCACCATCCTGCTCGCGGACATGGCCAATTTCGACGAGATGAATGCCGTGTGGGATGCTTGGGTGCCGGAAGGCAATACGCCCGGCCGCGCCTGCTACGAAGCCAAGCTGAACCGCGCCGCGCTGGGCGTCGAAGTCATCGTGATTGCGGCCCGCTAGAGCATGGCGGAGCGACGCGGATACCGGTTCGCGTGAAGGACATGCGTTAAAGCAAAGAGAGGGCCTTTCAGTGTTCCGCTGAAGACCTGACAGGCGCTCGCCGCGCGCGACCTCGCCGAGGGCGATGCACAGACCGCACATATGCGAACGGCCGGCATGCGCCGGCCGTTGCTGGTCACAGGTCGTCCAAGATCAGGCCTTCGTGCCCTTCTTGGCCGTCGCCTTGGTCGCGGGAGCCTTGGTCACGGGAGCCTTGAGAGCCGGAGCCTTCGCAGCGGCCGCAGCCTTCGGCGCCACCTTGGTCACCGGCTTTGCGGCCGGCTTCGTCACCGGCTTAGCCGCGACCTTGGCGGCAGCCTTGGCCGGTGCCTTGACGGGCTCTTTGGTCTTGGGAGCAGCGGCCTTAGGGGCCTCCACTGCAGCAGGCTCGGCCTTCGCTTCGGCCGGCGCAGCTTCGGCGGCGGGCGCGGGCTTCTTCACCGCGGGGGCGTTGGCTGCAGGGGCCTTGGCTGCAGGGCTCTTGGCAGCCGTCTTGGCAGCAGCCTTGGGGGCAGCAGTCTTGGGGGCAGCAGTCTTGGGGGCAGCAGTCTTGGGGGCAGGAGCCTTCGGGGCCTCGGCCTTCACCTCAGGCGCCGGCTCCGCCGGCTTTGCGTCAGCAATTGCCGCCTGGCCAGTCTTCGCAGCGCCCTTCGCAGTCCGTTGGGTGCTTTTAGAACGCTCCTGGGTTGGAGGGGCCTCGGCGGGGGCGGCGGCCGGCGCTTCGACAGGGGCAGCCTTCGCGGCCGCCTTGCGGGGCGTCTTGGCCTTGGCCGGAGCCGGGACCTCCTCGGCCGGAGCCTCCGGCGCCAGGGCGGGGGCTTCGATGGTCACCACGGCCTTCGCCGCGGCCTTGCGGGGCGTGCGGGCAGGCTTGGCAGCCGGCGCCGCGACGGGCGCGGGGGCCTCGGCCTTCACCTCGGGAGCGGGAGCAGGCGCGGCAGCCTTTGCCTTGGCGCCGCGGCCCTTGGCCGGCGCGATGGGCGCCGGCGCGGCCGGGGCCTGTTCCACCACTGGGGCTTCGGCCACCGGAGCCTTGGCAGGCGCCGGCTCGGCGGCCGCCTTGCGCGCAGACTTGCGGGGTGCGGCCTTGCTGGTCGCAGCATCCGCCACCGGCGCTTCAACGGGGGCGGGGACGGGGGTGGGCGTGACCTTGTCGGGCTTGGCGGGGGCAGCCTTCGCAGCGGTCGGCTTCGCCTTCGCGGACGCCTTGGCCACGACGGGCTTCTCCTCAACCGGCTTGGCAGCAGCGGCGATCTTGGCGGCCTTGGCGGGCGCGGCAGCCTTGGGCGCCGCGGACACGCTGGCGCTCGCCTTGGGAGCAGCGGCCGGCTTGGGAGCAGTGGCTGGCTTGGGAGCAGTGGCTGGCTTGGTCTCGCTCTTGGCGACAGCCGTCGCATCCTTGGCAGCGGGCGCCTTGGCAGCAGGCGCGGCCTTCGCGGACGCAGTCTTGGCAGTCGCCGCCTTGGCGCTGGCCGGCTTCGCAGGCGCCTGGGTGAGAGCGGAGGCAGCCAGGGCCTTGATCTCCTCGGGAGTCAAGCTCGCCGGATCCTTAAGGGCCTTCGCCGCGATCTTGCTCACCGAGGGACCCGTGACTTCGCTCTTTGCCATCAACGCCTCCAATTCCTTGAGCCGGCGCAGACGCATAAGCCGAATAGGCATGACCGCCAGCATTCGGATGGATGCCCCGGAGATGTGTCGAATTGGTTAATGAAATCAGCAAGAGCAAGGCAAAAGTGCTGAACCGGTGTGATTTTTCTTAAACAATACGAAACAGAACAAGAACATCGGCGTCATCGGCCTGTCGAGACCCATCGCTAGGGTCTGCGCAGCGAATCACTCCTGCCCGCCGGGAGGAGGCGCATGGCTTCGGCGCGCGTGGCATTTGCGCCGGCCCAAATCGAGAAAAAGTCCTTCAGACGGAGGCCAGCGATGACCCAGCACGGACCCGAGCGCGCGCCCCACACCGGCCGCCTGTCCATCGTCTTCACCTGCCGCGACAATGGCGGCCTCAGCCTGTTGGCGGAAGCCCTCGCCAATCACGCCCAGCCGCATCTGCGCGCCTTTTCCGCCAGCGCCGAGCGCGCCGGCCCTGTGGATCTTGCCGCCGTGGAATGCCTCCACGGCGCCCGCGTGCCGGCGGATGGCTTGTCTGCCAAACCGCTCGAACTGTTCGCGCTGGCCGGCGCGCCCCGCATTCACGCCGTGGTGGCGATGGTGGAGGCGGTGCATGGCGAGGCAAGCCGCTTCGCCGCGCGGTGTGGCGCGCGCCTGCATCTGTGGCAGTTCGAGGAAGTCGGGCATCTGGCCGACGCCCATGCCCGCCGCCTCGCCTATCGCCGCCTGCTGCCGGGATTGCGCTCCGCCATCGGCGAACTGCCCGCCACCTTGCCGGCAGCGGCCTGATCCAGAAAGAAAAACGGCCAGAGGCGCAGGCCTCCGGCCGTTTTCATGATGGGTAAGCGGGCGGCGCTCAGTCCGCGATGCGGCCGCCCAATTCGTCCTCGATATGGATGCGGATGATCTCGTCGAAGCTGGTCTCCGCGACAAAGCCCAGTTCGGTCGCCCGCCGCGCGTCGAATTTGCGCGGCCAGCCGGCCACGATGCCCTCGATCACCGGATCGGGCGCGCGGCGGATGCGGGCCACCGCCTTGTCGCCGGCAACCCGCCGCAGCGCCTCGATCTGCTCGCCCACCGTCACCGCCAGCCCCGGCATGGTGAAGTTGCGGCGGGCACCGAGGGGCGCGGTGTCCAGGAGCGCCGCATGGATGAGGAAACCCGCCGCCGAGCGCGGCGAGGCGTGCCAGTGCATCACCTCGTCGGACACCGGCAGCACCGCCTCCTGCCCCGCCAGCGGCTCGCGGATGATGGAGGAGAAGAAGCCGGACGCCGCCTTGTTGGGCTTGCCCGGCCGCACGCAGATGGTGGGCAGGCGGATGCCAACGCCATCGAAAAAACCGCGCCGCGAATAGTCCGCCAGCAGCAGTTCGCAGATGGCCTTCTGGGTGCCGTAGGAGGTGAGCGGCGTGTGGAAGAACTCGTCGCCAATGGCTTCCGGGAAGGGCGCGCCGAACACCGCGATGGACGAGGTGAAGACCAGGCGCGGGCAATAGCCCTCTATCCCCCGCACTGCATCGAACAGGAAGCGCGTGCCGTCGAGATTGATGCGATAGCCCTTCTCGAAATCCATCTCCGCCTCACCGGAGACGATGGCGGCCAGATGGAAGATCACGTCCGGCCGGTCCGCCAGAAGTGCGGCCGCCTCGCCCGGCACCGAGATGTCGGAGACACGGGCCTCGATGGGGAACGGCGCTTCGATGCGGGCGGGGGCGACCACATCGTGCGCGGTCAGCGCCGAGATGGGAGAGGAGCCGAGACGGCCCTCGCGAGCGAGACGCTCGATGAGCTTGCGGCCGACCATTCCGGCGCCGCCGATAACGAGAATGCGCATGGGTTCAATCCTGCCAAACAGCCGCCCTCAGAGCGACCAGCCGCCGTCGATGATGTGGATCTGGCCGGTGGTGAAGGCGCTTTCCTCGCTGGCGAGATAGAGCGCGAGATTGGCGATCTCTTCCGGCGTACCCAGGCGCCCCATGGGCTGGCGGCCGACGAAATCCGCCTGTACTGCGGCGATGGAGCGCCCGGTCTGCGCTGCCACCGCGGCAATGCGCTCATCCAGGGAGGGTGACTGCACCGTGCCGGGGCAGATGGCGTTCACGCGGATGCCCTTGGCCACATAATCGGCGGCGACCGCCTTGGTGAGGCCGATGATGGCGGCCTTGGTGGCGCCATAGGCATAGCGGTTCGGCACGCCCTTCACCGAGGAGGCGGCGGAGGCAATGTTGACGATGGAGCCGTGCCCCTTCTCCAGCATGCCCGGCACGAAGGCGGTGAGCGTGCGGTGGATGGATTTCACATTGAGGTCGAAGGAGAAATCCCAATCCTTCTCGCTGCACTCCAGCAGCGAGCCCTGGTGCACATAGCCGGCGCAATTGGCGAGCACGTCCACCGGGCCGATCTCCTTGGCGAGGGCATTGACTGCCTCTGTCGAGAGCACGTCCAGCACCCGCGCCTCGCCGCCGAAGCCCTTCAGCTTGGCAAGGTCCAGATCGGTGGCCACCACCGTGGCGCCCTCGCGCACATAGATGTCGGCGATGGCCCGGCCGATCCCCTGCCCCGCCGCCGTGACGAGGCAGGTCTTTCCCTTCAAGCGTCCACCCATGGTTTCCATCCCTTCGTGAGGTCTTTTGACAGGCCGGCTTTGCGCCGGCCCGATTGGTGTGAAGGCCTCAGGCCGTCGCGCGCAGGTCCTCCAGGCGCGCCTTCTGGCGGCCATCGGCGTCGAAATTGGCTGGAGAAAGCCAGGCCTCGAAGGCCGCCTTGGCGCGCGGCCACTCGGTGTCGAGCAGGGAGAACCAGGCGGTGTCCCGGTTGCGGCCCTTGACGATCATGTGCTGGCGGAACAGCCCCTCATAGGTGAAACCCAGGCGCTTGGCCGCCGCGCGGGAGGGCGCGTTGAGGGCGTTGCACTTCCATTCATAGCGGCGATAGCCGAGATCCTCGAAGGCGTGGCGGGCCATGAGATACATGGCCTCGGTGGCCGCCGGCGTGCGCTGGAGCGCGCGGGTATAGAGGATGTTGCCCACCTCGATCACCCTTTGGGCGGGCTCGATGCGCATATAGGTGGCATGTCCCACCGCCTTGCCGCTCGCAGGGTCCACCAGCGCGAACAGAAGCGGGTCGGCCTTGGTGGCGGCCTCCGCATAATAGCGGCGGAAGGTGGTCTCGTCCGGGAAGGGGGCGGGGGAGAGATAGGTCCACAGCGCCGCGTCACCCGGCCCGTGGGAGGCGGCATAGAGGTCGGCGGCGTGGAGGTCGCAGTCGAAGGGCACCACATGGATGTGGTGCCCTTCGTGACGCACCCGCTCGGGCCGGCGCGCGGCAGGCCCCTCCACGATGTCGCCAAGGGGCTGTCCGGACGCCGGTGCGTCGGCGGATGACTGAGACATAGCAAGACCTGCAAGCTAAGCCTAGAGCCGACGAAACAGCCGGCTCGCAAGGCGGGAAGGACACGTTCCGGCCCGGGAAAGCACCGGGCCGGACGGCACCTTAATGGTTGTCGCGCGGCACGCCCATGGTCTGGGCGACGCGCTGGTACTTCACCGCCGGCTTCAGCACCATGCCCTCGTCGAACTGCTCCACCATGCTGCGCTGGATTTCCTGCCAGGGGGTCTGGCTCTTGGGGATGGGGAAGCCGCCCTTGGCTTCCAGCTCCGCGCGCCGCTCGGTGAGTTCAGCATCCGAGATGAGGATGTCCGCCGACCCCGTATTGAGGTCGATGCGCACCCGGTCGCCGGTGCGCAGCAGCGAAAGGCCGCCGCCCGCCGCGGCCTCGGGCGAGGCATTGAGGATGGAGGGCGAGCCCGACGTGCCGGACTGGCGGCCATCGCCGATGCAGGGCAGCGCCTTCACGCCGGCCTTCAGGAGGGCGGCGGGGGGCTGCATGTTCACCACTTCCGCGCCGCCGGGATAGCCGATGGGGCCGGTGCCGCGGATGAACAGCAAGGTGTGCTCGTCAATGCCGAGACTCGGATCGTCGATGCGGTGGTGATAGTCCTCCGGCCCCTCGAACACCACGGCGGGCCCCTCGAAGGCGTTGAGGTCGTCCGGGTTGGACAGGAAGCGGGCGCGGAATTCCTCGGAGATGACCGAGGTCTTCATCACCGCATTGTCGAACAGGTTGCCGCGCAGCACGATGAAGCCGGCATCGGCCTTCAGCGGTTCGTCATAGGAACGGATCACGTTGCGATCCCACGAGAACTGACCCTTGCAATTCTCGCCCATGGTGCGCCCGTTCACGGTGAGCGCGCCCTCATGGATCTTGCCGGCGCCGATCAGCTCGGCCACCACGGCCGGAATGCCGCCCGCGCGGTGGAACTCCTCGCCCAGGAACTCGCCCGCCGGCTGCATATTGACCAGCAGCGGGATCTTGTGGCCCACCGCCTGCCAGTCATCCACGGTCAGCGGCACGCCCACATGGCGGGCGATGGCATTGAGGTGGATGGGGGCATTGGTGGAGCCGCCAATGGCGGAATTGACGCGGATGGCGTTCTCGAACGCCTCGCGGGTGAGAATGTCGGAGGGCTTCAGATCCTCCCACACCATGTCCACGATGCGCTTGCCGGTCTCATAGGCGATCTGGCCGCGCTCCCGATAGGGCGCGGGAATGGCGGCGCAGCCGGGCAGCGACATGCCCAGCGCCTCGGCCAGCCCATTCATGGTGGAGGCGGTGCCCATGGTGTTGCAATGGCCCACCGAGGGGGCGGAGGAAGCCACCACGTCCATGAAGGTGTCGTAGTCCAGCTTGCCCTCGGCATGCTCCGCGCGGGCCTTCCACACCACCGTGCCGGAGCCGGTGCGCTCGCCCTTCCACCAGCCGTTCAGCATGGGGCCGCCGGAGAGCACGATGGCGGGGATGTTCACAGTCGCCGCCGCCATGATGCAGGCGGGCGTGGTCTTGTCGCAGCCGGTGGTCAGCACCACGCCGTCGAGCGGATAGCCGTAGAGGATTTCCACGAGGCCGAGATAGGCCAGATTGCGGTCGAGGGCAGCGGTGGGGCGCTTGCCGGTCTCCTGGATGGGATGGACCGGGAATTCAAAGGGAATGCCGCCCGCCGCCGCGATGCCCTCGCGCACGCGCTTGGCGAGGTCCAGATGGTGGCGGTTGCAGGGGGAGAGGTCCGAGCCGGTCTGGGCGATGCCGATGATGGGCTTGCCGGACTGGAGTTCGGCGCGGGTGAGGCCGAAATTCAGGTAGCGCTCCAGATAGAGCGCGGTCATTCCGGGATTGTCGGGATTGTCGAACCACAATTGCGAGCGCAGGCGCCGTTCCGTCGCAGCCCCGTTCTGGTTCTTCTTGTCGTGCGGTCCGGCCATGGATGTCTCCCTTCGACCCGCCTGGGGGCGGGGAATTTCAATCGATTTGATTTGCCGAATTTATGCGCCGCCGCCGCCGGGAAATCAATTGCGTTTGGAGCGGTTCGCAACAGCCGTGCAGCTTGTGCATGGCAGCGCGGGGGGCCGGCTGCCGACACACCGGAGCCGTCAAAGGCCCCGGCGTGCCGTCCGATGTCAGGTTACGTCCGGTCGTCGCGAGGACATTCCACGTCGAGGCTCACCGTCCCCTCGCCCATGGCGGAGATGCCCATGAGGATGGCGCGGTTGCGCTGGTGCTCGGTCAGCGGGGTGCCGAGCGGCACGGCGCCGCACTCCACCACCAGCTCGTTCACGAGGCGCACCAGGGTGGCGGTTGCCGGTTCGGCCGGCGTGTGGCGGATGACCTCGCCCTTGGCCACGTCGATCTGGTCGCCCGGGCGGGCGAAGGACAGTTTCACCCCGCGGGCGACAAAGCTGTCGCTCTGAAGCACCAGGGAATTCTGGTCCACATCCGCCAGCACCACCCCATAGCGGCCGAACACGTCGATGAGGCCGCCGTCGCCCCGTGCGCACAGCATGCTTTCTTCGCAGATGCCGAAGCCGTAGCGCGCGCCCTCCTCCGCGCAGGCCACGACCAGACGGCCGAGGCGGCGGGAGGAGAAGAGGTTCTGGTCCACGATGCCGCCGCCGAAAAAGCCGACGCCCTCCTGGATGACGAGGCCGTAATGGCTGGTGTCGGACGACACGCCGAACCGGAACGCCTCCTGCGAGGAGCCCCCCGCGATCATGAAGCGTGACAGGGCGGAGGCTGAGCCGGAGGCACCGATCAAGGTCGCCCCTGCCGCCCGGGCCTTGGCGATGGCCAGCACCAGCGGGGTTTCCTCGCCCCGATAGAGCAGGCTTTCCACCAGTCGGATCTGGTTGCCGCCGGGAAAGAAGATGGTCTTCAGCCCGGCAATGCGCGCCATCAGCTCGGTGTCGTGGAAGCAGCTCTCCACATTGTCGATGGTGATGCCCAGATCGATTCCGGTGCGCCCATGCTCCTGCAGGGCGCGAATATGGGCCTGGGCGGTGTCGCGCGGATCGGAGGAGGCGGCGGCGATGATGCCGATGTCGCCCTCGCAATGGCGCAGCATCTCCACCAGCATGTCGGGGCCGCGCTGGAGGGGAGATGAGCCCAGCAGCAGCAGCCGCGCCTTGGGGGAGGGTTTCACGCCATAATCGCGCTGCAGCTTGGTGGCGCGGTTGGCGAGGCGCGCGGCGCTCAATTTCTCGCTCATGACCGTCGCCTTCAGATTGAGGGCGGTCATGCGGAAGCCGTTCTCGGTCTGGGCCACCAGCATGCGCGACTGCCCGCGCACCCGTTCCAGCTCCACCGTGACGGCCATGGAGGTCTTCAGATCCACGGCGCTCGCCCGGTCGGTGGCATAGACGATGGGGTCACCCAGCACGAGACGGCCGAGGAGGTCGTAGAGCGTATAGGCGCCGAACACGTTGCGCTGGGAACGGGCCGGCGCCCGATAGGCGATCTCGGCCGTGCGCACCCGCCGCTTGGTGGGGCCTGCGGTCGGCTTCATGCGCACGAGATCGATTTCGTCGCCATCGTCCAAATAGTGGAAGCGCATGTCCTCGAAGGTGCGGAAGCGCTCGTCGAAATTGGCGCCGGCCATATCGATGACGAAGGCACCATATTCGCCCACGATGCGCCCGCGCCGCCCCTCGACGATCAGGGCGGTGTTCTCGTCGATGCCGAAGCCGCGCTGAACCCCGCCCTTGGCCATGGCGATGATGAGGCGCCCGAGGCGTCCGCGCTTGATGAAATGCTGGTCCACCACGCCATAGGGAAAGAAGCCGAGCCCCTCCCCCACCAGCATGCCCGGCTTTTCCGGGTCGGCGGTCACCCCGTGCACCATGGCATCCAGCGAGGTGCCGCCGACGATCATCACCTGCGACATGATGGCGGCGCCGGCGCTGGAGCCGGCGATCAGCCCGCCCTCCAGATTGGCCTCGCGAATGGCGGCAAGGACTGGCGTCTCCACGCCCCCCGGCGCCAGGGCAGCGATGATGAGGGCCTGGTTGCCGCCGGTGAAATAGACGCTGCCGAAGGCGCGCACCATCGCCGCCACCGCCGGGTCATTGGCCGCGGCGGCCGCGTTCGGCCCGAAGACGGGGGCGACCTGCGCCTCGAAGCCGTAGGAGCGGAACACCTGCGCGGTTTCGAGCCCCACCTCCTCCGGCTCTCCGGAGGCGGTGGGAAACACGAGGATGCGCCCGCCGGACAGGCGGTGCATCTCCCCGAAGATGGCGGAATTGCCATCCTCGAGCCGACCGCCGATCACGGCGAGCCGCCGGGTCGGTTCGTCGCTCAGCCGCAGCGAGAACCAGTCATAGAAGGACATATCCCGCTCGTTACTCGATCGGTGCCAGGATCACGCCGCGCTCATCCGTGACGATCTTGAAGCCCTCGGGCACATCGAAGGCAATGCGCACCGGCGGCGCAGACACCTTTTCCTCTGCCGCCATCTCCTCCGGCTTGAAGTAGATGATCTTCTTCCAGCAGGCGGTGATGCCATCGCAGAAGACGAGCACCAGGTCGTCGCGCCGGGCCATGTTCAAAGCTTTGTCGACTGCGGTCAGTTCCTCCGGCGCGATCTGAATCTGCTCGTCCTTGACCCCGAAGGACATGAGCGCGGCGCGCATCAGGTCGGGAATCTCGGTGGGGCCCCGTCCGCGCAGATTGTCGTCGCGGTGGCAGATATAGGTGTCGAACTTGCCGGCCACCTTCTCCGCGATGTCGCGCACATCCTCGTCGCGGCGGTCGCCCGGGCAGGTGACGCAGACGATGCGCTTGCCGCGCGGCTTGAGGCGCTCCACCAGATCCACCATGGCGCCCACGGCGGCTTCGTTGTGGCCATAGTCCAGGATCACCCGGAAGCCGTGCTCGTCGAACACGTTCATGCGGCCCGGCGACTGGAAGAAGGTGTTGTCGAAGGTGCGCAGGCCGTTGCGGATCTGGTCGAGGCTCTTGCCCAGCGCATAGGCCATGGCCGCGGCGAACATGGCGTTCTCCACATTGTGGAGCGCCTTGCCCTCGATGGTGGCGGGGATGAGATGGGTCCAGATGAGGGGGATCTGGGTGCCGTTGTCATAGATGACGATCTGGTCGCCGTTCAGCCCCTCTTCCAGCACGATGGCCCGCTTGCCCAGCCGGATGTGCTCGCGCACCAGCTCGTGGTGGGGGTTGCGGGTGACGTAGAACAGGTTCTTGGCGGTGACGTAGGACGCCATCTTGAGCGTGTATTCATTGTCGGCGTTCAGCACCGCTGTGTCCCGCGCCACTTCCACCACCACGCGCTTCACGCGGGCGAGTTCATCCACCGTGTCGACGCCGCCAAGGCCCAGATGGTCGGAGGTGACGTTCAGCACCGCGCCCACGTCGCAATACATATAGCCGAGGCCCGAGCGCACGATGCCGCCGCGCGCCGTCTCCAGCACGGCAATGTCCACGGTCGGGTCGCGCAGCACCATCTTGGCGGAGACCGGGCCGGTCATGTCGCCCTTCACGGTGACATTGCCGTCGATATAGACCGCGTCGGTGGACGTCTGGCCCACCACATGGCCCGCCATCTTCAGGATGTGGGCGAGCATGCGCGAACAGGTGGTCTTGCCGTTGGTGCCGGTGAGCGCGGCCACGGGGATGCGGCTCTGCGTGCCCGGCGGGAACAGCATGTCCATGATGGCGCCGCCCACGTCGCGCGGCTTGCCCTCGGAGGGGGAGATGTGCATGCGCAGGCCAGGCCCCGCATTGATCTCGCAAATGGCGCCGCCCGTGTCGCGATAGGACTGGGTGATATCGGAGGTCAGGAAGTCCACGGCGCCGAGGTCGAGGCCCACCGCCAGGATGGCCCGCTCGGCCATGGACTTGTTGTCGGGATGGATGACGTCGGTCACATCCACGGCGGTTCCGCCGGTAGAGATGTTGGCGGTCTTGCGCAGATAGACCACCTCGCCCGCGGGCGGCACGCTCTGCGCCGTGTAGCCCTTCTCTCCCAGCAGGCGGAAGGCCTGGTCATCCAGCTCCAGCTTGGTCAGCACATTGTCGTGGCCGACGCCCCGGCGGGGGTCGAGGTTCACGATGTCCACCAGCTCGGCCACCGTGTGGCTGCCATCGCCCACCACGTGGCCGGGCACGCGCTTGGCGGCAGCCACCAGCTTGCCATTGACCACCAGGAGACGGTGGTCGTCGCCGACGATCATGCTCTCCACCACCACGGCGGAGCCTTCCTCGTCCGCCACCGCGAAGGCCTTTTCCACCTCTTCGTCGGTGGTGATGTTGACGGTGACGCCGCGCCCGTGATTGCCATCCAGCGGCTTGACCACCACCGGATAGCCGATGCGGCGGGCGGCCGAGACCGCCTCGTCGGCGTCATAGACCAGCTTCTGCTGCGGCACCGGCAGGCCGAGGTCACCGAGAATGGTGTTGCACACGCCCTTGTCGGAGGCGATCTCCACCGCGATGTGCGAGGTCATGGAGGTCAGCGCGGCCTCGATGCGCTTTTGATACTTGCCCTGCCCCACCTGGATCAGGCTCTGGTCGTTGAGGCGCACCCAGGGAATGTCACGGGCTTCCGCCGCCTTCACCAGGGCGAGCGCGGACGGGCCGAGCGAGCGCTTCTGCGCAAAGCGCAGGAAGCGGTCCAGCTCGTCCTCGAAGTCATAGGGCTCGTCGTCGGATGCGCGGGGCGCGATCAGCTCGATGATGAGGTCGCAGGCCAGGTCCCCAGCCTCCAGGCCGATCTCGTCGGATTCATAGCCGTAGAGCACTTCCACGTCGTCCGTGCCGGGCACCGGAAGGGCCTGGGCGAAATCGGTGGGCGCGCCGGCAAGGCGCTGCAGGTTCAGCGCCAGATGGGCGATCAGCTCCCCGAGCCCGCAATCGGGCGAGGTGCGCGCCCGCTCCACCCACAGGCTGCCGTCGGGCAGGCGGTCGGCGGCCATGGTGGGCACGAACGTCAGCAACCGGTCGAGAACGCTCGCGCCATAGCTGGCCACCGAGGCGGCGGAGCGGCTGCGCAGATCCACCGTGAGACGGATCAGCGGCACCTTGGCATAGCTGTTGGGCCCGACATAGGCGGCTGTCGAAATGATTTCCATGATGATGGTTCCCCAGCGTGCCGATGGGATCGGCGCTGCCCCGTTCTGGAAGCGACCCTGTTGTTTCCTTATGCCGGCCCCTTCCGGGCGGTGAACCGCCGGGGGCGTCGCGCGGCAGCGGCCCGACGACCGATGCTGCAGCGCAATACGCCCGGAGCCCCATCGGCCGCACCCGGATGAGCGGGGACACCTGTCCCGGCCCGCCCGACCGCGACCCGGCGGCCGCCGGTTCACGCGCCCGAAAAACTCCGAGCTGCGGGGAGCCTAGACCCAATCGAGAGGGGCAAGCAATATGACACGATCCACAACCCGCCGGCCGAGGCCAAGCCGCCCGGCGGGCGACCAAATTCCTTGCAGTGCACAACGGGGACGACCCTATCATGGCGCAAATTGAGGCAAATCCCACGTCGCGCACGCGGGTGCCGCTCGCCGGAATCGGACCCGACGGCGTCCCCGCTGCGCTCACCGTTCTGCGCTACGGCACCCCCGGCGCCCGGCCCAAGGCCTATCTCCAGGCGGGGCTTCACGCCGATGAGTTTCCCGGCATGCTCGCCCTGCGCCACCTTGCCGCGCGGCTGGAGGAGGCCGCCGCGCGGGGCGCCATCGCCGGCGAGATCATCCTGGTGCCGCAGGCCAATCCCCTTGGCCTTGCGCAGCACCGCTTCGGCTTTCTCCAGGGCCGGTTCCACGAGGCGAGCGGGCTGAATTTCAACCGCGACTATCCCGACCTGGCCGCCGCCATCGGCGATACCATCGGCGCGCACCTCGGCCCCGACGCCGCCGCCAATGTGGCCGCCGTCCGCGCCGCCATGGGCACGGCCCTGGAGGGGATGGAGGCGCAGACCGAGCTGGACCGGCTGCGCCTCACCCTCATGGGCCTCGCCTATGATGCCGACATCGTCCTCGACCTCCACGCCGACAACGAGGCGCTGCTGCATCTTTATATCGGCACCCCGCTGTGGCCCGATGCCCAGGACGTGGCCGCCGAGATCGACGCCCGGGCGGTACTGGTGGCGGAAGTCTCCGGTGGCCATCCGTTTGACGAGGCCTGCGGCGGGCCGTGGTGGGCGCTGGCCCACAGGTTCCCGGACCAGCCGATCCCGCCGGCCTGCCTGTCGGCAACCCTTGAGCTGCGCTGCAACGACACGGTGGACGAGGGCCTGGCCGCCCGCGACGCCGCCGCTCTGGAGCGCGTCCTGCGGCGCCGGGGCGTGATTGCGGGTGGGGTGGAGGAAGCCCTGCCCCGCCTTCTGTGCACCGCCACCCCGCTGGAGGCCATGCAGCAGGTGCGCGCCACCAGCCATGGCCTCATCGCCTATCACCGCCAGCTGGGCGACACGGTGCGGGCGGGGGAGGAGGTGGCACGGGTCATCGATCCCGTCGGCGCGAGCGTGCCCGTCCTTGCCACTACAGATGGACTTCTCTTTGCGCGCCACAGCCAAACTTATGCCTGGCCGGGCAAGGTGATCGGGAAGATCGCGGGCGCACATGCTCTGCCCGAGCGCACCGGCAGGCTGCTCACCGACTGAAGCCGGTCGCCCCCTCCCTATCCGGCAAAAAAGTGCGGGCAATGTGATTTTTTTGTGGCACGCTGATTGCTGGGTGACGCGACAGGCCCCGCAAAGGGGTGCCCGCCACCGGTGACGGGAGCGGGATCAGAATCGAAAGACGGGGTCTTCCATGAGTGGGTCGGGGAAGTGGAGTAGCGCCCTCCTGCGGTGCAAGCCGGTGAGCGCGTTGGTGGATGAGCACGGCAGCGGCAAGGCCCATCTGGAACGCAGCATCGGCCTGTTTCAGCTCACCATGCTGGGGGTGGGCGCCACCATCGGCACCGGTATCTTCGTTGCCCTCACCGCCGCCGTGCCGGAGGCGGGCCCGGCGGTGGTGCTCTCCTTCATCATTGCCGGCATCACGGCGGCGCTCACCGCCCTGTGCTATGCCGAAATCGCTTCCACCATCCCGGTCTCGGGCTCGGCCTATTCCTATGCCTATGCCACGCTGGGCGAATTGGTCGCCTATCTGGTGGGCGCCTGCCTGCTGTTGGAATATGCGGTCTCCGCCTCCGCCATCGCGGTGGGCTGGGGGCAGTATCTGAACGAATTGTTCCTGGACGTGTTCGGCTGGAAGATGCCGGACGCCATCAGCCAGCCGCCGGGCGCAGGCGGCTATTTCAACCTGCCGGCCATCGTGCTGGTGGCCATCTGCGCCTCGCTGCTCATGAAGGGCGCGCGGGAATCCACCACCATCAATGCCATCCTGGTGGTGCTGAAGCTCGGCATTCTCGCCCTGTTCGTCATCATCGCCTTTTCCGCCTTCAATTCGGAAAACCTCACGCCCTTCATGCCCAAGGGCTGGCTTGGGGTGGGCACCGCGGCGGGCACCGTCTTCTTCTCCTATATCGGCATCGACGCCGTCTCCACCGCCGGCGAGGAGGTCAAGAACCCCCGTCGCAACATGCCGCTTGGAATCATCTTCTCGCTGGTGCTGGTGACGCTCGTCTATGTGCTTGTGGCCTTTGCGGGCGTGGGCACGCAGAAATGGACCGAGTTCACCGCCCAGGATGCGGGCCTTGCGGTCATCCTGCGCAACATCACCGGCGCCACCTGGCCTTCCTTCGTGCTCTCGCTGGGCGCCATCATCTCCATCTTCTCGGTGACGCTGGTGGTGATGTACGGGCAGACCCGCATCCTCTTCGCCATGAGCCGCGACGGCCTGCTGCCCAAGCTGTTCCAGCAGGTGGACCCCAAGACCATGACGCCGGTGACCAACACCTACATCGTCGCCATCTTCATCGCCTTCCTGGCCGCCTTGATCCCGCTGGATGTGCTGGCCAACCTCACCTCCATGGGCACGCTGATCGCATTCGCCGTGGTGTCGCTGGGCGTCATCATCCTGCGCCGCACCCGGCCGGACCTGCCGCGCGGTTATTCCGTGCCCCTCTTTCCCTATGTGCCCATCGCCAGCGTGCTGTTCTGCCTCTACCTCATCACCCAGTTGCCCTGGGACACCTATGCCATGTTCGTGGTGTGGATCTCGGCCGCGCTGGTGATCTATTTCAAGTTCTCCCGCAGGCACTCCCTCCTCAATGCGGACGGAGGCAGCCAATGAGCTATGTGGTGGGCTATTCCCCCGACCGGGGCGGTGCCGACGCGCTGGCGGTGGGGCGCATGATGGCGCAGGCCGGCGA
Source organism: Aquabacter sp. DMC10 (assembly GCF_056314145.1). Lineage (NCBI taxonomy): Bacteria > Pseudomonadati > Pseudomonadota > Alphaproteobacteria > Hyphomicrobiales > Xanthobacteraceae > Aquabacter > Aquabacter sp. DMC10. The sequence goes on from NZ_JBQUYX010000001.1 coordinate 123,762, forward strand.
TGTGCCCCTCACCGTGTGCGTGGTGACGCCGGAGACTTGGGGCTATCCCTCCCCTGCGGCGGTGGATGCGGAATATAAGGTGTTCCTGGCCAAATATGCCGAGAAGGCCCTCGCCAAGGCTGCCGCCTATCTTGGAGGCAAGGTGAAGGCCGATTTCGTGGCCACCTCCGCGCCATCGGCGGCCAAAGGCATCACCCGCGTCGCCAACGAGATCGATGCCGAGGTCTCCATCCTCGGCTCGGCGCGCGATGGCAAGAAGATGCGCTGCGTGCTCGGCTCCACCGCCTCGGCGGTGCTGGCGGGCACCAAGTTTCCCACCATGCTCGCCCCCTTCGGCTATGCGGCCTCAGCCCCCGAGAAGCTGGAGCGGGTGACCTGCGCCTATTCCGACGACCATGAGGGCCGCTCCACCTTGGAGGTGGCCGTCTCGCTCGCCCGCCGCCATGGCGTGCCGCTGCGCCTCGTCACCTTCGTGGTGCGCGACAAGCAGATGTACCCCTCGGACGTGGGCCTCAACGCCGAGGACATGGTGGCCAATGCCTGGAAGCAGCAGGCCACCGCCGCCCAGGCCCATGCGCTGGAGCAGCTTCCCGACGACATCGCGGCCACCGCCACCATCGGCGACGGCCGCGACTGGAAGCACGCCATCGCCAATGTGGGCTGGCTGAAGGGTGACATCCTGGTGGCTGGCGCCCACCATGAGCAGGGTGTCTGGGCCTTTCTTTTCGGCACCGCCTTCACCCGCCTGCTGCGCTATGCCAGCGTGCCCATCGTGGCGGTGGACTGAGCGGCCGGCGCGCGCTCCAAAAAAGCGCGCGCGAGGCGGCCCAAGACGACAGCGCCCTGGCGCGCCGCCGGTGGGAGCGGGTCAGCTTGAGGCGCCCCCTCCGCTAAACCTCCCGCCGCCCCATTCCCCACGTCCCTGGGTTTGAGTTGGCGCCGGCCATCGGCAAGGGCCGGTCCCGAGCGCCTTCCGGTCAAACTTCGCCACCCCCTTCGCGGCGCCGACTTCGACACCGCCTATTTCGTCCGGGGGCCGCGGGCGCGGGACCTAACGCCTTGATATGGCAGGCGGCGGCGATGGCCTTTGCCTGGGCTTGGGGGAGGCACCGCGCCCGTCGTCGAAGGTGGGGGCGCGCGCGCCAGCAATGACCGCCCGGCCGTCACAAGCTTGATATCCAAGGCACCTAAAGCTCGGGTGCGTTGGGATTTTAGAGGTACTTCATGACCTCTGTTTATGACAAGCTCAAACTGCTGGAGGCCCTGGATCGGGCCCCGGTGGCGCGGATCCGGGAGATCGGCGGGGAGTGGGAGCTCGTTCGATTTCCAAAGCTGGCAAGGACATCTACATATTTGAATTTCACGCGCGATGCCACGTATGACCAGCTGGACGCCTTATTTGATACGCTCATCGACGGCGCCAATAGGGGCGAATCTGGACGGAAGGGTGTTGCGCGTTTTCTGTGCTCAGCGCTCAAGGGGCTGTCCTATCATTTGCACCTGCGCTACGGCGACCGTGCAGACCCGGGCAACGGCGGACTGGCACTTACAGATCCGAACGAGCTGCTCTCTGCCCGGGCAATGAGAATTATTCCAGAGCGATTCACAAGGCTCGAAGAAAAAGTACAGTTGCTCGCTGCGAGCATATCTTGGTTCAGATTCCCTAATATTTTTAGTCAAGACAGGTTCATCCGACACGCAGATATTCTTGAAAAAGGTGTGTGCTTTGGACTAGCAACAAACTGGTGCCTAAGATTTCTTTTCGGCGGGAAGGAGTCCTACAGCAGCAGCAAAAAAAACACCCCGGCCCTGCCAGAGAACGAGCAGGCTGCAAAGCATGTGATGGAAAACTGGGACAGTGGGAGAATGGCGAAGAAGGCGCCATTCATTTACCACATCCAGAATACCCTCGAAGAAAAGGCGAGAACACTCAAGCTCAACGAGAAGACAACCATCAGCTCCAACTTTTTTAATCCGCTGAGCGATGAGCAGCTGGAGAAAATGGATCGCCTGCTCAGGGACACACCAAAATACCTTAACGCAAGCCCTCAGACTAACGTTCAAGCATTCATCAACCGAAAATTCAAAGAACTAGGCGACGCGCGTATCAAGAAGACCTATATTCGACAAGGAGAGGGATGCGCGCTGGGATTGTACAGCATCAGCAGTACAGATAATATTTTGATAAAATTCGTCAATACCCTTCTATCCAATTGCCAGGGGACCGGCAAGCGCGCCTACGTAATTGCATTTTCTTTTGACTCGAACTCAGATCATGCATCCACCAAATACGGCGCGAGCATTCCTTACTTCATCGAAAGACACTCCGGCGGCCACGCGATCGGGATTCACTGCTCGGAAGGCGGACGCTGGGGCCTTCTCGACCCCAGTTATGGCGAAGTGACCAACCAGCCCAAAGACGTGATGGCGGACATCCTTTGCGATATATTTTCATTTTACTCTATAAAGAAGAATATATGGAAAGTCTTTCTTCTTGAAGTATCCACCGGCCAAAATTAACTCCTGGCCGACCCCGCTCACACAGACGACACCCGCGTCAACCAGCCTCGCACGATCGCGCATCAGGAGGTATAAATGACCTCTACAGGCAGTGATTACGCCAAGCTTAAGATTCTGGCCGACCTCGACAATGCCAGCAAGGCCAAGATCTGGGAGAGCAAAAACGGCGACTGGGCGCCCTACAAATACACGGCTCCGATCAGCCGGGAGTATGTGGCCCTGGATTTCACACGGAGCAAAACGTTCGAGAAGATCCACGTTCTATTCAAAAAGGCCACGAACGATCACGATGAGGGAAATGTCCACTTCGCCAAGAAAGCCAGGCTTGACTTTGCACTATCGGCCCTGAGGGGACTTTCCTATCATCTACATCTGATCCACGGAGAACGCGTCGATTCAGGCCCTTTCCACCCGGCAGCCGAGTTTCCGGGCGGACCCGACATCCCCCTCACAAAGCAGGATGTCGCGAAGCGATTTGCCCAGATCGAGCATGCGGTGGTGCTGCAAGCCAGAGACGTTTCCTATCATCGGTTCCCAATCCGCTATACGCAGTTCGATTTCATCCCCGACGCAAAAGTGCTCAATGGTGGGGTCTGTGCCGGAATAGCGACCAATTGGTGCCTGAGGTTTCTCTTCAAGGGCAAGCGCTCTTACGCCGTGAAGAAAAACGGCGTTGCACTCCAAACTGACGACCCCGCATACAAAGCACGCATGGCGAACAGAGCGCCCCGGATTTATCACCTGCAAACCAGCATGGGCACCAAATTTGGCGAGATGAATGTAAAAGGCGAAGAGAATATCGGAACGGCCATTTCGGCCCCGATGACCACAGCAGACGAACGCTTGAATTTGGACGCACTTCTTAAGGCGACACCACTTTATGAGAACGCAGACCCGATAAACAGAGTCAATCAATTTATTAACAGGCAAAGAGAAGAGTTCAGAAATTGCAATATTAAGAAAACCTATATGGATGGATGGGAATCCGGTTCAAAGCTCGATTTTTATTGCACCCACGGGACAGACGCCCGGTTGGAAAAAACCATACGCACTCTTTTCTCCAATTGCAGCGGATCCGGCAAGCGCGCTTATGTCATCTGCTTCCAGTGTTCCGAGACGCTGGATCGCAGAGCGAACAAGCGCAGCATCCCCTATTTCGCAAGACAACGTTCCTGGGCTCATGCCATCGCAATGCACTGCTCGGAAGACGGGCGCTGGGGCTTCATGGACCCCAATTTTGGCGAAGTACACAATCTGCCCAACGGGGAATTACAGGACATTTTTTGCGATCTTCTGTCCTACTACTCCGTCACGAACCACATATGGGGCATAAGGCTCATTGAAGTGTCCGGCAAACAAAATCCATGATGGGCGTGCGCCGGGCGCGGGCGCGCGCCAGACGAAACCTTGTCACTGCTGCGCCGCCAGGAACCCCCGGAACCGGACCAGCGAATAAGAAAAGAACACCATGCCCACCGCCGCCGTCGCCAGAAAGCGCGGCCAGACCACGTCGAAGCCCGCGCCGCGATAAAGGATGGCCTGGGCGAAGGCGACGAACTGGGTGGAGGGGGAGACCTGCATGATATATTGCAGCGCCTGCGGCATGCTCTCCAATGGCGTGAAGCCGCCGGACAACATGTTCATGGGCAGGACGATGAGCATGAACATGAGGCCGAGCTGCGGCATGGAACGCACCACCGTGCCGAGAAAAATGCCCAGCGAGGCGGTGAAGAAGAGATAGAGCGCCACCCCGGCCATGAAGAGCGGCACCGAGCCGGCAATGGTCATGCCCAATATGCCGCGCAGCACCACCAGCACGGAAAGGCCCGTCAGCACCAGGATCACCGCGCCATTGGCGAGGATCTTGGCCAGCATCACCTCCACCGGCCGCACCGGCAGCACGAGGAGATGCTCCAGTGTGCCATGCTCGCGCTCGCGCACCAAAGCTGCGCCCGCCAGCAGCACCGAGAGCATGGTGATGTTGGTGATCAGCCCCATGGTGCCGGTGAACCAGGAGCTTTCCAGCGCCTGGTTGAAGGCCGAGCGCACCTCCAGCGTCGGATTATAGGAGGCTTCCTTGTCCGAGCGGGTGGCAAAGCGCAGCACCTCCCGCTGGAAGATGTTGGAAATGTCGGTGGCCCCCAGCCCCGCCTGCATGAGGGCGGTGGCATCGATGAGCAATTGCACATCGGGCGAGCGCCCCGCCAGCACGTCCTGCTCGAAGCGGGGCGGGAAATCCAGCGCGAAGACGTAGCGCGCCTGGTTCATGGCGCGATCCAACTCGGCCGGCCCCACCGCCACCGGTGCCTGGAAGCGCGGCGGCAGCAAGGCATCGGTGATGGCATGGGACAGCTGGGAGCGGTCCTCGTCCACCACCGCCACGGTCGCACGGTTCAGGTCGTGCTTCATGCCATTGGCCTGCACCAGGATGGCGGCCGAAAAGGCATAGAGCACCAGCACCATAAGCACGGTGTCGCGGCGCAGGCTCTCGAACTCCTTGAGCAGCAGCGGCGGCAGGTTGGACATGAGCCGTGGGCGCTTCAGGGTCTGGGGCAGGCTGGACATCACACCTCCTGCTTCTTCAGGAGCAAAAGCGCCGCCCCCAGCAACACCGGCCAGAAGGCGAGGCTCGCCAGGATGGACGGCATCAGGTCGATCAGCGACAGCCCCTTGGTGAAAGCGCCGACGCTGGCGCGCATGAAATAGGTGGTGGGAAAGAAGGTGCCGATCACCCGCGCCACCCCGTCCAAAGTCGGCACCGGCTGGAGCAGGCCAGAGAACTGGCTGGCCGGCACCATGGTCAGAATGGAGGTGGCGAACAGGGCCGCCACCTGGGTGCTGGTGAAGATGGAGATGAAGAGCCCGAAGGCCGTGGTGGAGAGCACATAGGCCAGCGCACCAAGCGCCAGCCCCAGGAAGCTGCCCTTCAGCGGCACGCCGAAAATGGTCAGCGCCATCACCACCATGACGCCGAAATTCAAGATCGCCAGCGCCGCATATGGCAATTGCTTGCCCAGCAGGAATTCCACCTTGGTGACCGGCGTGACATAGAGATTGGTGATGGAGCCCATCTCCTTCTCGGTGACGACCCCGAGCGCGGTCAACACCGCCGGGATGAAGATGAGCAGCAGGGCGATGGTGGCCGGCACCATGGCATCCAGGCTGCGGAAGGCCTGATTGTAGCGGTAGCGCATGACGAGATTGGCGGGGCTCGTGATGGTGCTGCCCGCCAGCTGCGCCGCCTCCTGGATGAAGCGCAGATGCACGCTTTCCACATAGCCCACGATGGTCTCGGCCCGGAACGGCATGGCCCCGTCCACGGTGATGAAGACCTCCGTGTCCTTGCCCCCGCGCAGGTTGGAGCCGAACTTCGGCGGGATCTCGATGGCAAACGTGATGGCGTTGGCGCGCAGCTTCTCCTCCAGCTCCGCCGGCCCGCTCAAGGGCGCCTCCAGGATGAAATAGGGCGAGTGGGCATATTCATCCACATAGGCCCGGCTTTCCGGCGTCTGGTCGCGGTCGAGCACGGCAAAGCGCAGATGGTCCACGTCCAACGTGATGCCGAAGCCGAAGATCAGCATCAGGAGCGCGGTGCCCAAGAGCGCAAAGGTCAGGCGCACGGGGTCGCGGCGCATTTCCATGGCCTCGCGCCAGGCATAGGCGCCCATGCGACGCACCGAGAAGACGGCGGGCTTGCGCAGCCCGTCCGCCGCCGCCTTGGGCATGGCCACGGGCGCATCCTTGCGCCCGCCCATTTCCATATAGGCGATGAAGGCCTCTTCCAGCGTGGCGACGCCCTGCGCCGTCTTCAGCTCGGCCGGCGTGCCGGTGGCGATCACCCGGCCGGCATGCATGAAGGAGATGCGGTCGCAGCGCTCCGCCTCGGTCATGAAATGGGTGGAGACGAAGATGGTCACGCCATTCTCGCGGGACAGCCGCTCCAGCCGGTCCCAGAACTGGTCGCGGGCCACCGGATCGACGCCGGAAGTGGGCTCGTCGAGGATGAGCAGTTCCGGCTCGTGCAAGATGGCCACCGCCAGTTGCAGGCGCTGGCGCACGCCGAGCGGCAGGCTGTCGGAGAGCGCCTCCAGATGGGGCCCGAGATCGAAGTCCGCCACCAGGGCTGCAAGGCGCGCCTTGGCGGCTTCCGCCGGCAGGGCGAAAAGCCGGGCGTGCAGGTCGAGATTCTGCTGCACGGTCAATTCGCCATACAGCGAGAAGGACTGGGACATGTAGCCCACGCGCCGGCGGGTCTCCATGTCGTCGGCAGCCACCGCGTTGCCGAACAGCAGCGCCTCGCCGGAACTGGCCGGCAGAAGGCCGGTGAGCATCTTCATGGTGGTGCTCTTGCCGCAGCCATTGGAGCCGAGGAAGCCGAAGATCTCGCCCTTGCGGATGGTGAAGTTGACGTCGTTGACGGCGATGAAGTCGCCGAAACGGCGGGTGAGCCCCTTGGCCTCGATGGCCACCGGCGCGTCGGCGGGAATGGCCGCGCGATCATGATCCTGCCCCACCCCATCCGGCCGCTCGGGCAGGAGGGCGATGAAGGCGCGTTCCAGATTGGGCTGGCCGGTGCGGGCCAACAGCGCGGCGGGCGCGTCATCGGCCAGGATCGCCCCGTCATTCATCAAGACCACCCGGTCGAAGCGGGCGGCCTCGTCCATGTCGGAGGTGGCGACGATGACGCACAAATGCGGACGCTCGGCCTTGATGGCGTCCACCAATTCCCAGAATTGCCGGCGCGAAAGCGGGTCGATGCCGGTGGTGGGCTCGTCGAGGATGAGAAGGTCCGGGTCATGGACCAGCGCGCAGCACAGGCCGAGCTTCTGCTTCATCCCGCCGGAGAGCTTGCGCATCAACCGGTCCTGGAAGGGGGCAAGGCCAGTGCCCGCCAGGAGCGGCGCCAGGCGCTCCTGCGCCTCGTTCGGGCTGGCGCCGAACAGACGGGCGAAAAAGGTGATGTTCTCGCCCACCGTGAGATTGGGATAAAGGTTCCGCCCCAGCCCCTGGGGCATGTAGGCGATGCGCGGCTGCACGCCCTCGCGGTCGCGGCGCACGGACATGTCGATGCCAAGCGCGCGCACCACGCCCCCTTGCACCGCCTTGGAGCCGGCGAGCAAGGCCAGCAGCGTGGACTTGCCCACCCCGTCGGGCCCCACCAGCGCCAGGGAGGCGCCGGCATTCAGGTCGAGGTCGATGCCCTTCAGGGCGACATAGGCGCCATAGAGATGGCGCACCCCGCGAAAGGACAGGCCCGTGCCGGGCGTGTGTTCGCCGGGGGCGGAAGACGGATCGTCCATGATCGCCCCGCTACTTCGCCACGGCCTCGGTCACGGACGATTGCAGCCAGGCGGGCCAGGGCGCGGCCGGATCGATGCGCACATAGGCCATGCCGGTCACACCGGTCTTCACCATGTCGATATGGTCGGAGACCAGTTGGGAGGGGATGCGGATCTTGACCCGGAACACCATGCGCTCCCGCTCGGTCTGGGTCTCCACTTGCTTCGGGGTGAATTGGGCGCGGGTGGAAACAAAGGAGATGCGGCCGGGGATGGGCGTGTCGGGGAGCGGCTCCAGCACCATGCGCGCCTCGGCTCCCAGCGCCAGCTTGCCGGCCAGCGCGGCGGGCAGGAACACGGTCATGTAGACATCGGACAGATCCAGCATGGTCACCGCCTTGCCGCCCGCCGCCAAGACCTCGCCCGGTTCGGCGAGGCGATAGAGGATGCGGCCCGCCTTGGGCGCCTTCAGCGTGCCGTCGGCCACCTGCCGGGCAAGCCGGTCCGCCTCCGCCTGGGCGGCGCGCACCGCCGCCTCATTGGCGGCAAGACTGCTCTGGGCGGCGGAAAGGGCCGCCTGGGCGGTGAAGCGCGCCGTGCGCTGCTGGTCCACCGTCTGGGCGGTGGCGAAGCCACGGGTCAGCAAGGTCTCGGAGCGCTGCAGTTCCTTGATGGCGAGATCCAGTTCGCTGGAGCGCTGCTCGGCCACGTGGGAGGCCTGCTCCAGTGCCTTCTCCGCCTGCTGGGCCTGGGCCTGGGCGGTGCGCAGGGCGGCGGAGGTCTCTTCCACATCCATTTGGGCGACCACCTGGCCGGCCTGGACGAAGTCGCCCTCCTCCACCATCACCTGCGCCACCCGGGCGGCATATTTGGTGGCGATGTCGATCTCCGTGGCCTCGATGCGGCCATTGGCGGAGACGAAGCCGGCAGGCAATTGCTGGCGGGTCTTCAGGTAATAATAGGCGCCCCCGCCAGCGGCGAGGGCCATAAGCACGAGCACAACGAGGATCTTGCGGAGCATCAGGGAGGTCCATTCCGGTCGGCCGGAACCCGCATCAGGGTTCCGAATTTCCATGTCTCGCCCATTGGGGACCGCAACTTCCCACCTGGGACCACCTCCGCCGCACGGCGGGGGTGGAAGCAAGGGGCACTCTATGGTGCACCGCACCGCGCTTCGTTGACGCAGGTCAACGGGTCCCGGTCAACCGGGCCATTTCCTCACGCCAACTCCACTTCGTTATGCCAGGTCCAGGGCCGGTCCCGCCGGCGGTTCTCCCCGCCACTCCAGCGTCGCATGGGGCGAGCGGGTGCGCAACGAGCCGGCTTCATGCTTGCCCACCGCCTCCCAGAACATCAACGCCAGCGCGGCGATGGTAATGGCAAGCGTCGCATAGCGGATCCAGCGGGGCGCCGCGCCGCCCGTATGCACCGTGCCGTCCTCCACGTCGCGCTTGTGGTTGAGGGCGAGGGCATAGAAGACGATGGTGGCAATGACGAAGATCAGCGACCAGCGGGTCTGGTTGCCGTCCGAGCCCACCATGGCCCACAGGGAATAGACCGCCGCCACCAGGGCGATCATGGTGTAGATGCTGTATTCCTTGCTCGGCATCTTCTTATAGCCGATCACCTTCAAGGCGATGGCCGAATAGATGTAGGGCAAAAGCGTCATGATCACAGCGATGGAGGCAATCTTGCCGAACTGCTCGCTGGCGGTGGGCGACATGGTGGCCAGCACCTGCACGCTCATGATGATGGCAACCACTGCAAGGCCCGCCGAGGGCACGCCCTTGGAATTGACCTTGGCGAACAGGTTGGGGAACAGCCCGTCATCGGCCGCGGCCTTGGCGGTCTGGCCCACCAGCAGCGTCCAGCCGGCGAGCGAGCCCAGGCATCCGATGGCGGCGCAGGCAGCGACGATATTGGCCGCCGTGTCACCCAAGGCGAGGCGCGCCGCATCGGCGAAGGGGGCGGAGGAGGCCACCAGTGCCTTGTTGGGGATCATGCCCATGATGACCGAGGAGGAGAGCACGTAGCACACCGCGGCGATGACAACGCCGAACACGGTGGCGATGGGTACGTTGCGCTTGGGGTTCTCCACCACGCCCGCCGAGACTGAGGCGGTCTCCACGCCGATGAAGGCCCAGAGCGTGAAGTTCAAGGTGGCGCCGATGGCCGAGAAGGTGCCCTGGCCCGAGACGTTCCAGCCATCGGCATAGGTCTTCCCGGAGAACCAGAACCAGCCGAGAATGGCCATGCCCACGATGGGCACCAACGCAAAGGAAGTGGTGAAGGATTGCAGCCGGCCCACCACATTGGGGCCGAGGATGTTGGCATAGGTGAAGAACCAGACCAAGGCGATCTGGGCGAGCGCGGAGATCAGCGGGTCCTTCAGGCCGGGGAAGAAATTGGAGAGATAGCCGAGCCCAGCCACCGCCAGACCCACATTCCCCACCACATTGGCGAGCCAATAGATGAGGTTGGTCTGGTAGCCCATATAGTCGCCAAACGACTTGCGGGCATAGGCATAGGGCCCGCCCGCCGCCGGATCGATGGAGGCGAGCTTGGCAAACACCAACGCCAGGGAGACCGCCCCCACGATGGTGATGAGCCAGCCGAAAATGGCGATGCCGCCGGTGGCGGCAAGGTTCGCCGGGAGCATGAAGACGCCCGAGCCCATCATGTTGCCCGCCACCATCAAGGTGGCCGCCACCAGGCCGATCTTCTTGCCGCCGCTGGATGCGCCATTGGCCGAAGCCGCCGGCGCCGCTGTGGTCGCCTCGCTCATGCCCACCTCCCCTTTCCCGTGGCCTCAGGCCGTGATGCACAGGACGCGATAGGTGCCGTCTTCCACCTCGACACCGTGGGTGTCGTGGCCAAATCCCGGGAAGCGGCGGTCGAAGGCTTCCAGCGCCTTGAGATAGGCGAGTGCCTTGGCGCCCGCCTTCTCGCCCGGCATCAGGAGGGGAATGCCCGGCGGGTAGGGCACCACGCCGGTGGCCACCGTGCGGTCCGCCATTTCGTCGAGGGTGAGGGCCTCCACCTTGCCCTTCACCAGCTTCTCGTAGGCTTCGACGGGAGAAAGGTCCGGCTCGGGCAGTTCGGAAAAGCCGTCCGCCATGGTGGAGGTGGTCTTCAGGTCCTTCATGGCGGCGAACATCTCGTCCGCCAGGTCCTTCAGGCCCATGGCTCCGTAGCGGGCGGGGACCAGTGCCACGAGGTCGGGCAGCACATGCTCGAGCGGGGCGTTGACGTCATAGTCGCGCTTGAAGTCGGCGAGTTCGCTGACCAGCGTGCCCCACTTGCCCTTGGTGACGCCGATGGAGAACAGGAACAGGATGGTGAAGTCCGTGGTCTTCTCCACCACGATGCCCTGCCGGTCCAGATAGAGCGTGACGATGGCGGCGGGGATGCCCGTCTCGGCCAGAACGCCCGAGGGCGACATGCCGGGGGTGAGCACCGACACCTTGATGGGGTCGAGCATGCACCAGTCGTCCTCCAGCCCCTCGAAGCCGTGCCAGGCGGCCCCAGGCGCCAGCACCCAGCAGGCGGGATCGGTGGCAAGCTGGGTCTCGTCCGCCAGATGGAAGGCCACCTTGCGCCCGCTCCGGTCGGTGACGAAATCCGGCTGCCAGGTGGTGAAGAACCAGGTGCCCCGCTCGCCATATTCGGCATGGAGCCGCGCCATGATCTGGCGGAAGGCCACCGCCTCGCGGATGGATTCGGTGGTCAGCGCCTTGCCGGAGGCGCCGTCCATCATGGCCGCGCTCACGTCGTTGGAGGCGATGATGGCGTAATTGGGCGAGGTGGAGGCGTGCATCATGAACGCCTCGTTGAAGCGTCCATGGGGAATGGGCCGGCGCCCGTCCCGTACGTGGATGTAGGAGGCCTGGGAGAGCGCCGCCAGCAGCTTGTGGGTGGACTGGGTGGCGAACACCGTCGGCCGGGACGGGTCATAGGCCTTGGCATCGCCGAACATGGCGAAGCGGTCCTTGTAGAGCGGATTGAAGCGGGCGTAGCCGTACCACGCCTCGTCGAAATGCAGGCGGTCCAGGCTCTGGCCCAGGAGCGCCTCCACCTTGGCCACGTTGTAGCAGAGGCCGTCATAGGTGGAGTTGGTGATGATGGCGTGCTGGGGCTTCTGGTCCACACCCTCCCCCACCAACTTATTTCCCGCGATGGAAGCGGTGATGGCCTCCGGCGTCAGCCGCGAGGGCGGGATGGGGCCGATGATGCCGAGGCCATTGCGGGACGGCATCATATAGGTGGGAATGGCGCCGGACAGCGTCATGGCGTGCTCGGCGGACTTGTGGCAGTTGCGGTCGCACAGGCAGACATCGTTCCGCGTCACCGAGGCCATGAGGATGACCCGGTTGGAGGTGGACGAGCCGTTGGTCACATAATAGGTGCGGTGGGCGCCGAACACGCGGGCGGCATATTTCTCGCCCTGGCCAATGGGGCCGGAATGGTCCAGCAGCGAGCCCAGTTCCCCCACCGAGATGGACAGGTCCGCGCGCAAGAGGTTCTCGCCGAAAAACTCGAAATAGGCCCGCCCCGCCGGATGCTTCAGGAAGGCAGTGCCGCCGGTGTGGCCCGGCGTGTGCCAGGAATATTCGTGGACCTGGGAGAAGCGGGCGAGCGCGCCGAACATGGGCGGCAGCACCTGGCTGCGATAGCGCTCCGTGGCCGCCACCACACGGCCGGCGATGAAGCGGGGCGTGTCCTCCATCAGCCAGACGAAATCATCCACCTCGCCCATGGCATCCAGCGGAATGGTGGAGGCCAGCGAGCGGTCGGCGCACAGGAAGATGGGCACCGCCGAATTGCGGGCGCGGATCGCGGCGATGGTGGCCAGCGCCGCCTTGTGGTCGGCATCGCCCTCCATGTCCCAGTCCAGCAGCACCGCCTGGATCGCGGCGTCGGCAGCGAACAGGGCGCCGGCATCCTCGCAGGAGGTGGCGGTCACCACGTCCACGTCCTGTTCGATCAGTTCGTCGGCGAGGGCGCGGGCAGCCCGGCCCGGCGGCGTCTGAGAATTGATGTGGGAGTGCGCGAGCAAAGCTCGCATCCCGAGGCCTTCTTCCCGAGAACGTGCCATTCCAGGTCTCCTGCCCTGACGTCGGACCCTGGGCGGGAGCTTAGCACGGAGAACGCGATTTCAGTCTTTGACTTGCCTCACATTTCACGTTTAGGCAGCGCAGTATTTACAACGCTACCCTGAAACCGTTCATGTCTTGATCGCATTGCAGTGCGAAAACTGCTCACGCCTTGTTCTGCATGTGCACGGCGAGCGCTTCCACGCGGGGCATCACCACGTCCTTGAGGCCGGGATCCTCCACCGTCTCGTCGAAGGCACGGCGGAAGCAGATGAGCCAGCCATCCCGCTCCAGGGGCCCGATGGGCGCGCGGAAATGACGCTGGCGCATCATGGGCGCCCCGTGGCGCTCCACGAACAGCGGCGGACCGCCGAACCAGTAGGACAGATATTCGAACAGCTTCTGCTCGCTGCCGGCGAGGCTTTCGGGATGGATGGCCCGGCATTCGGCGGCTTCGGGCAAGGTATCCATCAATTCATAGAAGCGCCCGGTGAGCCGGCGAATGCCTGCCTCCCCGCCCATGCGGTCATAGACCGAGCGCTCGGCCTGCTGCTGTCCGCCTTGCTGCTCTTGCTGGTCCTCTTGCGCCATGCCGCCCGACATCCTCATCCTCGAAACGCGCCACCATAGCGGGGCCGGCGGCGCATGCCACTCAGGGCTCCCCCGGATGCACCGCCTGCCGGCGCGCCTGCTCCAGGTCGGCGGGCGTGTTCACATTGAAGAAGATGTTGGCTTCGGCCGCATAGGGCTCCACCTCGGCGGGAGGCAGGATGTGGGCGTCCAGCGTGGCGATGACCTTTTCCAGCTTCAATTCGCCGCGCAGCAGGAAGGGCCGGAGCAAAGGGGCGATGCGGCGGGCATAGATGGCGTGGAGCGGCTGGAGCCCGTAGGCGTCGCGCGGCACTGCGGCGTCATGGCCGTCGAGGGCATAGCTCAGGTGCCGGATGAGCGGAGCGGACAGGAAGGGCATGTCGCAGGCGCAGACGAACACTTGCTCGGTCGGGGCCTTCAGAAGCGCCGTATAGATCCCGCCGAGTGCAGCATGATGGGGCATCACGTCCCCATGCACTTCCAGGCCGCGCTCCGCATAGGGGGCGGGATCGTTGGCGATGACCATCACATGCGCGCAGGTCTCGGCCAGGCGGGCGAGGATGTGGTCGATCACAGGCACGCCGCCCACCGTCACCAGCGCCTTGTTGATGCGCCCCATGCGCCGGGCCTCGCCGCCGGCCAGAACCACGCCGGTGAGTCCCTCAATGACCTTGATCGACATGACCAGCCCTTTGCTTGCGGACCTTGTTGTCCCCCATCCCAGCCACAGGAAGCGGGCGGCATCACGGCGCCTTCAGGTGCCTCTTGGTTTCGCCCGCGTGGTCGGTGGAGCCTGCGAAGGGTCTTCGGGCCAGGGATGCTTGGGATAGCGCCCGCGCATGTCCGCCCGCACGTCCCGCCAGGAGCCACGCCAGAATTGCGGCAGGTCCTTGGTCATCTGGATGGGCCGATGGGCGGGGGAGAGCAAGGCCAAGGTAAGGGGCACCCGCCCGCCGGCGATGGCCGGGTGTACGGTGAGGCCGAACATCTCCTGCACCCGCACCGACACGGCCGGCCCGCCTTCCGCCCCATAATCGATGGGCAGGCGCGAGCCGGTGGGCGCCTCGAAATGGGTGGGCGCCTCCGCTTCCAAGCGGCGGGTCAGCTCATAGGGCAGAAGCGCGTGCAGGGCGTTGGAGAGGTCTCCCGCCGTGATGTCGGAAAGGGACGTGCGCCCCTCCAGATAGGGCGCGAGCCAGTCCTCCGGCGCCTCGCCGAGGGCGGCATCGGAGAGGTCCGGCCAGGGCTCGCCCTCGGCCGCGCGCAGGAAAAGCACCCGGTCGCGCCATTGGGAGAGCGCCGCGCTCCAGGGCAAACGGACAAGGCCCAGCCCCACCACGCCCCGCGCCAGCGTCGCCGCCGTCTCCGGCCCCTGCGGCACGGGGCGGGGGCGGTCCGCCAGCACCAGGGACCGCAGGCGCCGCGTCTCCCGCGCCCGCACCGCGGCGGCTTCCGCATCGAAAGCCACCTCGATGCCGCTGGTAATGTCGGCGGCGAACAGGCGTTCCAGTTCGTCCGCCTCCAAGGCGGCGGCCAGCGTGATGCGGGCGGCCTCGGCCCGGCCGGAGATCTCGGCCACCGCCAGAAAAGGCGCACGGGCCAGCGCGGCGGAGGGTTCCATCACCCCGCCCCTTCCATTGGCCAGGAGAAAGCGGGTGCCATCGCCCCGGCCCTTGGCGACGCGATCCGGGAAGGCCAGCGCCAGGAGGCCGGCGGGCGAGGCGCCCTGCGCCAGGGAAAGGCGCCCCTCCCCTGCCCCGCGCCTGGCGCTCTCCGCCCAGCGATCGGCAAGCCGGCGGGCATCGTCCGCCCGTCGGGAACGCTCGCGCCGGAAGCCGTCCAGGCGATGGAGAAGGTCGACGCCATCGCCGCCCAGGCCGCGCTCCACCAGAAGGGCGGCGATCTCCGCCGCCTCCTGCGCCAGGCCCGCATCGGCACCGGCAATCACCATATGGGAGAGGCGCGGCGGCAAGGGCAGGCGCGCCATGCGCCGGCCGAGCGGCGTCACCGCGCCATCGGCGTGAAGCGCGCCCAGCAGCACCAGCAGCGCCTTGGCCTCGGCCAGAGCCGGGACGGGCGGCGGATCGAGAAAGGCGAGGCTGCGCGCATCGCGCACGCCCCAGGCGGCCAGATCCAGCACCAAGCCGGTCAAGTCGGCGGCGAGAATTTCCGGCGTCGCGAAAGGCTGGAGGCTCGCCGTCTCCCCCTCGCCCCACAGGCGATAGCAGATGCCCGGCTCGGTGCGCCCGGCGCGGCCCCGCCTTTGGTCGGCGGCGGCGCGGGAGACGCGCACGGTCTCAAGCCGCGTCAGGCCCACATCGGGCTCGAAGCGGGGTACGCGGGCAAGGCCCCCATCCACCACCACCCGCACGCCCTCGATGGTCAGGCTGGTCTCGGCGATGGAGGTGGCGAGCACCACCTTGCGCGTGCCGGTCGGCGCGGGCAGCACGGCCCGGTCCTGCTCGGCGGCGTCCAGCGCGCCATAAAGGGGCACGATGGCCACGTCCCTGTCGCGCACGCGCTCGCGCAGAAGGGTTTCGGTCCGGCGGATCTCCCCCGCGCCGGGCAGGAAGGCGAGGATCGAGCCGCGCTCGGCCCCGAGCGCCCGCACCACCGCATCGGCCACCTGACGGTCGATGGGCGCGCGCGGATCGCGGCCGAGATAGAAGGTCTCCACGGGAAAGGCCCGCCCTTCGCTCTCGATCACCGGCGCCGGGGCGCTCTCTCCGCCCAGCAAGGCGGCCACGCGGGCGCCGTCGAGGGTGGCGGACATGGCGAGCAGCCGCAAATCTTCCCGAAGGCCGCCTTGGGCATCGAGCGCCAAAGCAAGCCCCAGGTCCGCGTCGAGGGAACGCTCGTGATATTCGTCGAACAGCACGGCGGCGATGCCGGACAATTCGGGATCGTCCAGGATCATGCGGGTGAAGACGCCTTCCGTCACCACCTCGATGCGGGTGCGGCGGGAGACCTCCGCCTTCAGGCGCACCCGATAGCCGACGCGCTCGCCCACCTTCTCGCGCAGCGTCTGGGCCATGCGGGTGGCAGCGGCACGGGCGGCGAGGCGGCGTGGCTCCAGCACCAGGATCTTGCGCCCGGCGACCCAGGGCTCGTCCATGAGGGCAAGCGGCACCCGCGTGGTCTTGCCGGCGCCGGGGGGCGCCACCAGGACGGCGTTCGGCCCCCGCTTGAGCGTCTCGCGCAAGGGTTCCAGAACGGCATCGATGGGCAGGCGGGTATCGAACATGGGACCGGGACGATGGGTCGGCGGGGCGCGTCCTGTAGCATGGCGGGGGGCACGGCCGAAATGGGTCCGAAACCCAGCCGACCGCCCGGGTGCGGGGCGACAAATGCCGCCACGTCGCTTATCTAGGGAGCGAACGAACCGTCGGCGCACCCGCTGCGTCGCGGATCGAACGGGTTTCTCCTTCAAGCCTTCGGAGGGCGGATTGCCCCCGACGGCGCAGACACATCCGGCTGGCGCATGTCCACTGTTCCCTCTTCGCTTACCGACAAGGTCCGCACCTTCACCCTCGACAGCGGCATCGTTCATTCCGGCTTTCTGGGCGGGACCTGCGTGCTGGTGGAGGATGCGGGCGCCGCGACCCTCGTGGGGGCAGACCTCGCCAAGGTGACGCTCCATGACGGCGTGCCGCTGGAGGTGGCCGGCAACGGGCGCCGCCTCGTCAGCGGCGGCGATGACGGCAAGGTGGTGGAACTGGCCACCGACGGCACGGTGACGACCCTTGCCACCCACAAGGCCCGCTGGGTGGACCATGTGGCCCTGGGGCCGGATGGCATCACCGCCTATTCGGTGGGAAAGACCGCCCACATGATCTCCCCCAAGGGCGAGCCGCGCCAGTTGGAGGTGGGCTCCACCGTCGGCGGCCTTGCCTTCGCCCACAAGGGCATCCGCCTGGCGGTGGCCCATTATGGCGGCGTGACGCTTTGGTTCCCGAATGCGCCGGGCTCCAAGCCCGAGACACTGGGCTGGAAGGGCTCGCACCTGGGGGTGGTGTTCAGCCCCGACAACCGCTTCGTCATCACCACCATGCAGGAGGCCGCGCTCCATGGCTGGCGGGTGGTGGATGGCGGCCACATGCGCATGACCGGCTATCCCAGCCGCGTGAAGTCGTTTGAATTCACCGCCGACGGCAAGTGGCTGGCCTCGTCCGGCTCCACGGAAGTGATCCTGTGGCCGTTCCAGTCCAAGGAAGGCCCCATGGGCAAGCAGCCCTCCATGTTGGCCCCCTCCACCACCGGCAAGGTGACGCAGGTGGCCTGCCATCCCAAGGACCCGGTGCTGGCCGCGGGCTTCGAGGACGGCATGGTGCTGATGGTGCGCATCTCGGATGGCGCGGAGATCCTCCTGCGCAAGCCCGACGCCACGCCGGTAACCGCCATCGGCTGGCGGGCAGATGGCGGGGCGGTGGCGTTCGGCACCGCCTCGGGCAGTGCCGGCTTGCTGGAATTCTGAAGGACGGCCCTTCGCGCGGTACGATGCTCCGCCGCGGGGGCTTTTTTTATACGGTGGCGGTGCGCGCCACGGGATCGCGTCTCGGGGCTGTCACGCGGGCCAGCTATGGGCTAACCTCATGGTCATCTCGCGGTTGCGAGATGACGTTGCGGACGGCACCCTCCGGCCGCACCACCCGTTCCGGTCGGATGGAGTTCGGAGTTCCTCATGAAGATCGAAGACGTTCGCCGCACTGCTTATTCCATGCCGCTGACGAACCCTGCGTTCCCGAAGGGACCCTATCGGTTCTTCGACCGGGAATTCATGATTATCACCTATCGCACCGACATCGAGGCGCTGCGCAAGGTGGTCCCCGAGCCGCTCGAAGTGTTCGAGCCGATAGTCAAGTATGAATTCATTCGCATGCCCGACTCCACCGGCTTCGGCGACTATACCGAGACCGGACAGGTCATCCCGGTGAAGTTCAATGGCGTGGAGGGCGGCTATGTGCACTCCATGTATCTGGACGACGAGGCGCCCATCGCCGGCGGCCGCGAATTGTGGGGCTTCCCCAAGAAGTATGCCCATCCCAAGATGGAAGTGGAGAAGGACGTCCTCACCGGCCGCCTCCATTATGGCAAGACGCTCTGCGCCGAGGCCACCATGGGCTACAAGCACGTGGCCGCCGACAAGGACGCCGTGCTGAAGGCGCTGAAGGCGCCCAACTACATGATTAAGATCATCCCCCATGTGGACGCCACGCCCCGCATCTGCGAGCTGGTGCGCTATTATCTGGAGGATATCGACCTTAAGGAATGCTGGGTCGGACCCGGCGCCCTCGGCCTCTACCCCCATGTCATCTGCGATGTGGCCCGCCTGCCGGTGCTGGAGATCGTCTCCGCCCTGCACCTGCGCGCCGACCTGACGCTGGGCATGGGCGAGGTCATCTACGACTATCTGGCCGAGCCCAAGTGAGCTGAACCAGTGAAGCTGAACCAGTGAAGCTGAGCTAGTGAAGCCGGGCTAAAGTGACGTTGAGTGTCTGAGACCGAGTGTCTGGGGCGGCGACGGCCGGGGCGTTCCGATGCCACGCCGGTCCGCCTGAGGCGACCTTGAACCCGGGGGTGGCGGGCCCATGCGCCCGCCGCTCCCATTCCATGATCGTTGCAGGTCCCCGCAGACCGCGCCTGCCGCGCGGGCGGGAGGATGCCAGGAAACGAGGAACAGATGAGCACGCGTCTGGATCACAATCCGCAGGAAATCGCCGCTCTCGTTCACGATTATGACCGGGTCGCGCTGGTCTTCCAGGGCGGCGGGGCGCTGGGCGCCTACCAGGCCGGCGTCTACGAGGCCCTTTCCAATGCGGGAGCCGAGCCCAACTGGATCTCGGGCGTTTCCATCGGTGCCATCAACTCGGCCATCATCGCCGGCAACACGCCGGAAAACCGGGTGCCGCGCCTGCGCGAATTCTGGGAAACGGTCTCGGGGCGCAAATTCTTCCCCTTCACGCCCGAAGGCGACCTGTTCCGCGCCATGCGCAACCAGATGAGCGCGCTGGCCACCATCGGCCTCGGCCAGCCCGGCTTCTTCCGCCCCCGCTGGCCCAATCCCTGGCTGCTGCCCACCGGCGCCGAGGGCGCTACCAGCCTCTACGACACCTCGCCCCTGCGCGAGACGTTGCTGCGCCTGGTGGATTTCGACCTCATCAACAACGGCCAGAAGCGCTTTTCGGTCGGCGCGTCCAACGTGCGCACCGGCAACTTCATCTATTTCGACAACACCACCCACCGCATCGGACCCGAGCATGTGATGGCCTCCGGCGCCCTGCCGCCGGCCTTCCCGGCCATCCGCATCGACGGGGAATATTATTGGGACGGCGGCGTGGTCTCCAACACGCCCCTGCAATGGCTCCTGGACCAGCCCGACCATCCGGCCACCCTGGTGTTCCAGGTGGACCTGTTCAGCGCCCGCGGTGAACTGCCCCGCGACATGTATGACGTGATCGAGCGCCAGAAGGACATCGGCTATTCCAGCCGCACGCGCTACACCACCGACCTGTTCCGCCGGGTGCAGGAGATGCGCACCCAGCACGCCCAGACGGTGCTGCGCATCCCCGAGCAATTGCGCACGGAGGAAGACCAGCGGGTGCTGGACGATTACGCCAATTCCGGCCCGGTCAACATCTGCCACCTGATCTATCAGGAAAAAGAATACGAGCGGGACTTCAAGGACTACGAATTCTCCGGCACCTCCATGCGCGATCATTGGCAGGCCGGCATTGAGGACACCATGCGCACCTTGCGCCACCGCGAATGGCTCCGCCGCCCGCCGAAGGAAGCCTCCGTGGTGGTGCACGACGTGCACCGCATCGACGACTGAACTCGCGTCCACGCGACAAAAAGGGCCCGCCGGCATGTTCCGGCGGGCCCTTTCATTTTGCGTTGCCGTCAGATCAGGACGGCGCGGGCAAGCATATGAAGGCCGAGCAGCGCAAGGCCGGCGAAGAAGCAGCGCCGGAAGGCGGCGGGAGAGACTTTCAGGCGCAGCCGGCGGCCGATTTCCATGCCGGCCACCGCGGGCACCAGCGCGGCCAGCGAGGCCAGCATCATGGTGGGGTCGGAAAAGGGCGCCCCCTGCCCCATCAGCGCAAAGCCCAGCGCGAAAGTGGAGACGGCAAAGCCCAGCCCCAGCGCCTGCACCAATTCTTCCTTGGGCATGTCCAGGGACTGGAGATAGGGCGCCATGGGCATCACCGTGACGCCGGTGGTACCGGTGAGCAGGCCCGAAGTGAAGCCCGCCACCGGGGAAAGCCAGGGCTCCAGCGCCGGCGGCGTCTTCAGATGCAGGTTCATGAGGCCCATGACCCCATAGACGGTCAGCGTCAGGCCCAGGATGCCCGGCGCCAGATGAGATTCCAGCCCGCCCATCACCAGCCCGCCCAGGAGTGTGCCGGCCACGACAGTCAGGATCATCGCCCAGAAGCGCCGCACCGTATGGGCGAGGCGCGGGCCGGTGGCGAGTTGCACCACATTGGAAATGGCCGCCGGCACCACGATCAGCGCCGCCGCCTGGGCGGGCGGCATGACCAGGCACAACAGCCCCACACCGACAGTGGGCATGCCCATGGCAATGAGGCCCTTCACCATGCCCGCGAAGACGAGCACGGCGACGATGAAAGCCAAGGTGGTTTCGGGGATGGTCAGGGGAAAGGCCATGGCGTTGGGCACATGAGAGGGAGCAGTGGGGCGGTCCGTTCTGCTCTAAGGCCGGCGTGGACTTGCAACAATGCGGAAGATACGGCCTTATCCTTCGCCTTATCCGTAGGATGTGCCGGACGGACCTCATGCGCTTCGACCCTGCAGACCTGCGCCTGTTCCTCTCGGTGGTGGAGACCGGCTCCATCACCGCCGGCGCAGAGCGCGCGCATCTCGCCCTTGCCTCCGCCTCCGCCCGCATCAAGGGCATGGAGGAGGCCATCGGCACCGCGCTTCTCACCCGCAGCCGGGCGGGGGCGGTGCCCACCCCGGCGGGCGAGGCCCTCGCCCATCATGCCCGGCTGATCCTCGACCAGACCGAGCGCATGCGCGGGGAGCTGGCCCGATACGGGCGCGGGCTGAAGGGTCATGTGCGGCTGTGGTGCAACACGGCGGCCCTGGGCGGGCGGCTCCATGGCGACCTCGCCACCTTCCTCACCGCCCATCCGGACGTGGACCTGGACCTCTCCGAGCAGCCCAGCCGCCAGATCACCCTCGCCTTGGCGCAGGGGCTCATTCATCTCGGCATCGGCTCCGATGCGGTGGACACGCGCGGCCTGGAACTGTCGCCTTATGGCGAAGACCGGCTCGTGGCGGTGCTGCCCCCGGGCCATCCCTTGGCAGAGCGCCCCGCCGTGCGGTTCGCAGATCTCCTCGCGGAACCCTTCGTCGGCCTGCCGCCGGGCAATGCCATGCAGGAACTGGTAGGCCGTCAGGCCCTGCGCACCGGCGCCGCGCCCAAGTATCGGGTGCGGGTGAACGGCTTTGAGCCGGTGGCGGTGATGGTGGCGGCGGGTGTTGGGGTGGCCGTGCTGCCGGAAGCGGCGGCCCTGCGCCTTGCGCAGGGCGGCGCCATCGCGGTGCGCCCCCTGGACGAGCCCTGGACGCGACGGCGCCTCGTCCTCTGTGTGCGCGCCCGCGCCACATTGCCCGCCTTCGCCCGCGAATTGCTGGAGCACCTGGAGGCGCGGGCCGCAGCCTGAGCGATCAAGACCGGACGGTCGCGCGCGGCGACCTGACCGGCCGGTGACGCCCTCAGAACTCCACGTCCAGCTCTTCCAGCTCCTCAGGCTCCGCCTTGGCGCCCTCGATCCACTCCAGCATCAGCGGCAGGGCCATGATGCGGTCGCGATAGGCGGCGCAGGCCGCATCCAAGGGCACGTCATAGGTGGTGAAGCGCGAGCAGACCGGAGCAAACATGGCGTCCGCCAGCGTGGGACGCGCGCCCATCAGGAACGGCCCGCCATGGGCGGCAAAGCAGCCGCGCCAGATGGCCACGATCCGTTCGATGTCCGCCCGCGCGCCCGCCCACACCTTGAAGCCGGGATAGCGGCCCTTGATGTTCATGGGCAGGGCCGAGCGCATGTTGGCAAAGCCGGAATGCATCTCGCCCGAAATGGACAGGCAGTGCGCGCGCGCCGCCCGGTCGTCCGGCAGCAGGCCCGCCTGGGGGAACACTTCGTTGAGATAGGAGGCAATCGCCAGCGTGTCCCACACCGTCACGCCCTCATGCACCAGGCGGGGCACCAAGAAGGAGGGAGACAGCAGCAGAAGCTCCGCCTTGGCGGAGGGATCGTCCACGGGGACGCGCTCCTCCTGGAAGGACAGGCCGGCCATCTTGCACAGCAGCCAACCCCGAAGCGACCACGAGGAATAATTCTTGCTGGAAATGGTCAGCGTGCTCATGCCGGGCCCCGATTTTCGCCGCGAGGATCAATCTTAGCGGTTGCATGTTGCATTGCACCACCCCCCGCTTCAATATCTAGTTTAGAGGGCTTTACAGGTACATCCGAACCGCGTCAGGGGGAAGGCGAAATTATGAAAATCTCCCAACGACTTAGATCCTACCAGACGACACCGGGGCGTGTCGCCCCCTAACGGGCCGGGCGAGACGTTTGACCGCAAGGTAAGAAAAATCGCGGCCGCGGACGCAGTCCGACACGGCCGAAAGGCGCAGGATCCCATGATGTACCTAGCCTACCAGACCCAGGCCGACCTGATGGAGCCCATCCGTTTCGGGGCAAAAATGGCGCGCCGCATGCTGGACAGCCCGTTCATGGGCCTGCTCAGCGGCAACAGCGGCATCCGCCATCTCTCGGCGGCCTATGAGATGGTCGAGCGCGCAGCGCTTTCCCATGCCCGCCTGCCCTTCCACATCGACACCACCACGGTGGGCAATCGGGATGTGGAGGTGGTGGAGGAGAATGTCTATCGCCTGCCCTTCGGCACGCTGCTGCACTTCAAGAAAGACGTGGACGTGCCCCAGCCCCGGGTGCTGGTGGTGGCCCCGCTCTCGGGCCATTTCGCGACCCTCCTGGTGGGTACCGTGCGCACCCTCCTGCCGGACCACGACGTCTATATCACCGACTGGCACAATGCCCGCGACGTGAGCCTGGACGAAGGCCCGTTCGCCTTCGACGACTATGTGGAACACGTCATCAAGTTCCTGGAATTCATGGGGCCGGGCTCGCACCTGCTGGCGGTGTGCCAGCCCTGCGTCCAGGCGCTGGTGGCTGCCGCCGTAATGGCGCAGGAGGACAATCCCGCCCAGCCGCGCAGCATGACGCTGATGGCCGGGCCCATCGACTGTCGCATCAATCCCACCAAGGTGAACGAGCTCGCCACCTCCAAGCCCATGTCCTGGTTCGAGCGCAACCTCATCGCCACCGTGCCGCCGGGCTTTGCCGGCAGCGGGCGCAAGGTCTATCCGGGCTTCGTGCAGCTTTCCGCCTTCGTCTCCATGAATCTCGGGCGCCACATGAAGGCGCATTTTGAGCTGTACGAGAACCTCGCGGCCGGCGATCTGGAAAAAGCGGAGACCACCAAGGTCTTCTATGACGAATATTTCGCCGTCCTCGACCTTGCCGCCGAGTTCTACCTGGAGACGGTGCAATATGTGTTCCAGGAATATCGCCTGCCTAAGGGCGAATTGACCTATCGCGGCAATCCCATCGACTTCAAGGCCATCCGCCGCACCGCCCTCCTCACGGTGGAAGGCGAGCGGGACGACATCTGCTCCATCGGCCAGACGGTGGCGGCGCAGGACATCTGCTCCAGCCTGCGGCCCCACCGCAAGCGCCACCACATGCAGGCCGGCGTTGGCCATTACGGCGTGTTCAGCGGCCGCAAATGGGCGGGCCAGGTCTATCCGCTGGTGCGCAACCACATCCTCGCCAGCGACTGATCCCGCCGCCCGGGACGTGTCCCGGGCGTTGGCTGTCCGCTGTCAGCGCAGGGGCGGCGGCCCGGCCAGCGGCCCGCGCGAGAAGTCCTGGTGGACCTGGTAATATTTCACCGGGTCGATGCGCGAGACCCCCTCTTCATAGGGCTCGTCATTGGCGATGACGCCGCAGACCACCAGCGACACCACCAAGGTGGCGCCCAGCGTCATGATGATGAGCAGCCGCAACTGGCCGGAATGCACCACCGCCACCGCCAGGATGAGCAGGAGACCCAGGCTCATGGTCTGGTAGAGCTTGGTGTAGCTCACATGATGGATGGCGATGTCGATGCGCTGGGTGCGGCTGGTGAAGGCCTGGCGCACCAACTCGTCGATCTCCAGCGGCGCCAGGCCGACCCCATCCGTCACCTTATATTGGCCGACCTGGGCAATGATGTCGTACAGCAGCTCGCGGGCCTTCACGCTGGTTTCATTATAAGGATCAGTCATCTTCTCAAGGATCGGCCATTCCCGCTCCAACACAAGCCGCCCGTAATCGCGGATGTCCTGCCGGATATTGTCGCCGATGGGAGAGCCCAGGCCGTCGGCCAGCACCCAGATCTCCGAAAGCGCCCGCGCTTCTTCGTTCACCGCCCGCAAGGCGGCGGATTCATTGTCCCACACATCGGCGCCCAGAAAGGCGGCGGTGAGGCCGAAAATGGCCCCGAGGGGACTGAAGACCGAGGCTGAGACGCCGGCAAAGGCATTCGGCGCGCGCTTGCGAACCGCGTGGACGCAATAGACCACGACAGCCGCATAGCAGAGCATGAACAGCGTAAGGACAAGAACCTCCTGATCGGAGGGAAGTGAATCCACCCACTGCAACACATTCATGACAACACCGCTCCACCCGCACCTGCGCAATTGTGCGGAGGCCCCGTGAACCTCATGTGTCAGCGGGACTTACCCTTCGCATCCGCCCGCGGCTTTTCGATCTTCTTTCGTTTTATGGCTTCCAGGGTGTTGACGGCGCGGTCCCGCCTCAGCATGGTGCCGGCGGCCACATTGGTGTTGGCATTTGGAGGAGTATCGAAAATTATGAGCGATTGGCCGGTTCACGCGACCATCGACGGCCCCATCGTAATGATCGGCTTCGGCTCGATCGGGCGCGGAACCCTGCCGCTGATCGAGCGGCACTTCGACTTCGATCGATCCCGCTTCGTGGTGATCGACCCGGTGGACGACGACCGCAAGCTCCTGGACGCGCGCGGCATTCGCTACATCAAGGCGGAAGTGACCGCCGAAAACTATCGCGACCTCCTCACCCCCCTGCTGACGGCGGGCGGCGGGCGCGGCTTCTGCGTCAATCTCTCGGTGGACGTGTCCTCCGTGGCGGTGATGGAGCTGTGCCGCGAGCTCGGCTGCCTTTATATCGACACCGTCATCGAGCCCTGGAAGGGCTTCTATTTCGACGAGACGCTCGGCCCGGCCGCGCGCACCAATTATGCGCTGCGCGAAGGGCTGCTGGACGCCCGCCGCCGTTCGCCGGGCGGCCCCACCGCCGTGTCCACCTGCGGCGCCAATCCGGGCATGGTGTCCTGGTTCGTCAAGCAGGCGCTGCTGAACATCGCCAAGGACATCGGCCTTGAGCGGCCCGAGCCCACCACCCGCGAGGAATGGGCGCGCCTGGCCCAGGCGCTGGGCGTCAAGGGCATCCACATTGCCGAGCGCGACACGCAGCGCGCCCGCGATCCCAAGCCCCGCGACGTGTTCGTCAACACCTGGTCGGTGGAAGGCTTCGTCTCCGAGGGCCTCCAGCCGGCGGAGCTGGGCTGGGGCACGAACGAAAAGGAAATGCCGCCGGAAGGGCGCACCCATGAGGGCGGCTGCGGCGCGGCCATCTATCTCATGCGTCCCGGCGCGGAAACCCGCGTGCGCTCCTGGACGCCCACCCCCGGGCCGCAATATGCCTTCCTCGTCACCCATAACGAGGCCATCTCGATCGCCGACTATCTGACGGTGCGCGAGGGCGACAAGGCGGTCTACCGGCCCACCTGCCACTATGCCTACCACCCCTCGAACGATGCCGTGCTCTCGCTGCACGAAATGTTCGGCTCCGGCGGGCGCATGCAGAGCGACTGGAAGATCCTGGACGAGCATGAGATCGTCGACGGCAGCGACGAGCTGGGCGTGCTGATCTATGGCCACGCCAAGAATGCCTATTGGTTCGGCTCGCAGCTCTCCATCGAGGAAGCCCGCCAGCTCGCCCCCTACCAGAACGCCACCGGCCTTCAGGTGACCTCCGCCGTGCTGGCCGGCATGGTGTGGGCCCTGGAGAACCCGGAGGCCGGCATCGTGGAAGCCGATGAGCTGGACTTCCGCCGCTGCCTGGAAGTGCAGACCCCCTATCTCGGCCCGGTGATCGGCACCTATACGGACTGGACGCCCCTGACCGAGCGGGTCAAGTTCTTCCCCGAGGATCTCGACCTGGACGATCCCTGGCAGTTCAAGAACATCCTGGTGCGCTGAGCCGCACCGTCAAGACCCGCGCGGCCCCTTGCGGGCCGCGCCTTCAGCGCCCGCCTCCCGGCGGGCGCTTTTGTTTTGGGGGCGTGGGGGGCCGGATGCCGGCCCCCTCCCCTCACAAGATGGTGCCGTGGAGGAACAGCCAGGCCACCGAGAAATAGATCACGATGCCGGTCACATCCACCAGGGTGGCCACGAACGGGGCCGAGGCGGTGGCGGGGTCGAAGCCCAGGCGCTTCAGCGCGAACGGCAGCATGGACCCCGACAGCGAGCCGAAGGTGACGATGCCGATGAGCGCCACGCCGATGGTGATCGACAGCAGCACCCAGTGCTCGCCATAGTCGAAGATGCCGGCTTCCTGCCAGATGGCGATGCGGGCGATGCCGATGACGCCGAGGATGGAGCCCAGCACCACGCCGGTGGGCAGTTCGCGGAACGCCACCCGCCACCAGTCGCGCAAGCGCAATTGCTGGAGCGCCAGGGCGCGGATGATGAGGGAGGTGGCCTGCGACCCCGAATTGCCGCCCGAGCTCATGACGAGCGGAATGAACAGCGCCAGCACGATGGCCTTCTCCAATTCATCGGAGAACACCTGCATGGCCGAGGTGGTGAGCATTTCGGAGAGGAACAGCACACACAGCCAGCCGGCGCGCTTGCGGATCATCTCGCCGAAGCTGATCTGCAGATAGGGCTCATGAATATGCTCCATGCCGCCCATGCGCTGCACGTCCTCGGTCTGCACGTCGATCATGGCGTCGATCATGTCGTCGAAGGTGCAGATGCCGATGATGTGGCCGGTGGTATCCACCACAGGCACGGCCAGGAGGTCGTACTTGGCGATCAGCCGGGCCACGTCCGCACGGTCCGCCAGGGCATTGGCGGTGATGGGGGCGTAGGTCGGCGCCAGCGAGAGGATGGGGGCGGCCGGATCGGCGGTGATGAGCGCGCGCAGCTTCACCACATTCACCAGGCGACGGCTCACGGGGTCCAGGAGATAGATGGCGTAGATGGTCTCGCGGGAGGATTCCACCTCGCGCAGATGGGTCAGCGTCTGCTGCACCGTCCAGTCGCTGGGCACGCTGACGAACTCCGTCGTCATGATGGAGCCGGCGGAATTGTGCGGATAGGTGAGCAGCCGGTCGATGCCGGCGCGGGTATCAGGGGTGAGGCGATCCTTCAGTTCGGAGCGCTTGGGCTCGCCGATCCAGCGCAGAAGGTCGGCCACCCGGTCGGAGGACATGCGCTCCATCAGGTGGGCGGCCTTGTCCCCCGGCAATTCCTCCATCACCTCGCACGCCCACACGAAGTCGGGCTGGTCCATCAGCTCCACCGCCCAATCCTCGGGCAGGCGCTCCATGAACTGGACCGCCTCCTCGAGGGACTTGCGGTTCAACAGCTCCACGATGTCGGCCACATGGTGGGAGGCGAGCGAACTCGGCGCGGCCGAAATCGCGGCTGTATCGATCGGATCCTGCTTCATCCCTGGTCCCCAGTCCGCCCCGCACGCGCGGGGCCCCTGCAAGCCCTTAGCCGGAATGGGAGAAAGCCGTGTGACGGCCGGACGTCAGCCTTCGGAGGGATAGAGGGGGGCAAGCCGTGCCCCGCGCGGAGCGCGCGCCGGCCGGCGGGCCGCCCGCTCCGCCTTCACCGCCTTGACGAGCGTGCGGCCGCGCCAGGGGGCCGGCATGGCGCCGTGGAGGGCAGTGCCCAGCGCCTTCCCGGCCTCTTCCAGCTCCGGCGCGCGGGGCGCTCCGGCGGCCCGTAGGAAGGCGAGATAGGCGGACTGGGCGGCGGACGCATCATTGCGCTTGCCGGCGGCCGCCAGCCGATCAAGGGCGGCGGTGACCACGGCCTCCCCACCGCCCCGGCCGGCGCGGAAGGGTGCGCGGCGGGCGGGCGCGGGCCGCAAGGTGCGCCGACGGGCGCGGGCGGCGCGATGCCGGCCGATCACGGCCAGGAACAGGCCAAGCGTCAGCAGGCCCGCCGCCACCGCCGCCACCAGGCGCGCATGGGTCTCGATATAGGCCAGGGCGGGCACCACGATGGCCGCCACCAGGTCCTGCCCCGGCGGGGCGGGGGCGCCCTGGGCGGGCTCCTGCGGCTCGTCCTCCACCACGGCCACATTCTGGTCGGCGGATGTGGGGGGTGCGGGGGCGGCGCCGGCGATGGAGAAGGTCTCGGGCGGCAGCACCGCCTTTTCCTGGCGGTTGGCGGCGGTGTTCCACCAGTCCACCTCCACCGCGGGCAAGGTGAAGGTGCCCGGGCGGGACGGCACCACAGACACCACCTGCGTCAGCTGGGCCGCCGCTTCGCCCTTCACCTGCACGGCTTCCGGCCGGCTCTCATCCTCATATTGGCGCAGCCCGTCCACCGCGAGGGGGGCGAGCGGGGGCAATTGGTTGGGGGTGGCGCCCACCGCCACGAGGCGGATGGTGCGGGTCAGCGTATCGCCCACCTGCGCCTTGGTGGGCGGGCTCGACCATTGGCTGGTCAGCGTCACCGCCTTGGCCGGCAGGAACCAGCCGGTGGCGGCGCTGGGCCGGGGCTTGACCTCCACATCCAACGGGTCGGTATGCAGGTTGATCTCGCGCCCGGGCGCGCCGGCATCAAGCCAGCCGGACGGGCTGGGCTGGCGCCCGAGCAGGCGCGCCATCTCCGCATCCAAGCTGGCGGAAGACGAGCCCGGAACGGTGGCCTTGAGGGTGATGGGCAGGATGTGGATGGTGCCGCTTTTCTGCGGCGTCATCACATAGTCCTGCTGATAGACCCGATACCGCTTCTTGCCGATGGTGCGCACATAGGTCTGCTGTTCGCCGCGGGGGGCGAAGCTGGCGCCCTCGGCCTCGGGCCGCGTCAGCGCGCCCGAACGCATGCCGAGCGCATCATAGATGCGCACGGAAATGGGGATCTCCCCCTGCACATAGGCGTCGCCCTTGCCCGCCTCCATCTGCACGAACAGGGGACGATCCTCATTCACGTCCACGGGGGGCGCGGCGGCCACGTCGAGCCGCACCGGCTGGGTGGAGAGGCCGGCCACGCTGAGGGCGGGGATGGTCAGGGTGCCCGTGCGCTTGGGCGCCAACAGCATCACCCATTCGTTCACCACGGTGCGCTTCCCGTCCACGGTGGTGGTGCGGCTGCCGCGCCGGCGGTCGACGATCTCGAAGTCCCGGGACAGCGCGGACAGGTCGGGCGGCGTGCTGCTGTCGCCCCCGGCAAGCGAGAGGACGAGCGTCACCGTCTCGCCCATGGCCACCGACGTGCGGTCGGTGGTGGCGGTGAGCGTCGCCGCCAGGGCCGGCAGCGCGGCGAGGAGGCTCCCCAGGAGCAGGACGGCCAGCACCGCCCGCCGCACAGCGGTGCGAACGGAGGGAAGGGTCGTCATGGGCCCTTCTCCTCATAAGCGGGCACCGGCGAGCCGGAATAATAGGAGCGGATGCGGGCGCGCAGCAGGCCCACCGGATCATCCGGCACGCTGCGCAGCGCCTGCTCGCGATTTTGGTCCTGCTCCGTCATGGGGCGGGGCATCAGGACCATCTGCGGGTCCTTGGACGGGTCCTTCGGCGTGCCGCCGGGCTGCACCTGCACCGGCCGGGCGGGCTGCGCCTGCGGGGCCTGGCCCGGTTGCGACTGGCCCTGTTGACCTTGAGCCGGCTGCGCCGGCGTAGGCTTGGGCTGGGGCGCGGGCTGGGCCGGTTGCGACTGGCCCGGCTGCTGGCCTTGCTGCGGCCCTTGTGGCTGGGGCTGCGCGGGCTGCGGCTGGGGGGCGCCTTGGGGCGGCTCCGGCTTCTGGTTCGGCGGCGGCGGCGGGGCGAACGGGTCGGGCTGGTCCTCGCCCGGCTTGTCGGGCGGCGGCGCCTTGTCCGCGCCCGGCGACTTGGGATCGGGCTTCTTATTGTCCCCTGGCTTGGTGGGGTCGGGCTTGGAGGTGTCGGGCTTGGAGGTGTCGGGCTTATCCTGTCCCTTCTCCTTATCCGGTCCCTTCTCCGGCCCCTGACCCGGCTCGGGCTTCTTCTGGTCCTTGCCCTGGTCCTTGTTGGGTCCCTGGTTCTGGCCCTTGTCGGGACCGGGCTGCTCGGGCTGAGGCTTGTCGCCGGGATCCTTCTTGGGTTCGGGTCCCTTGTCCTGGCCCTTGTCCTTGCCGTCGGAGGGCTTCTGGTTGGCCTGCGACTGCCCCCCACCGCCCTGCTTCTGCTGGTCCTTCTGGTCCTTCTGGTCTTTCTGGTTCTTCTGATTCTGCTGGTTTTGCTTGTTCTGCTCGTCCTGCTGCTGCTTGCGCAGCTCCAGGACCTGCTTGACGATGTCCAGATTGTGCTGGGCGTCCGCATCCTTCGGATCGCGAGCGAGCGCGGCCTCATAGGCCGAGACTGCCTCTTCCAGCTTGCCGGCCTTGGCCAGCGCATTGCCGCGATTATAGTCCGCTCCCGGCATGGAGCCGAAGGTGGAGGCGGCGGCATCGTAATTGCCGCCCTCGTAAAGGGCGCTGCCCTTCCAGGCGGGATCCGCAAAGCTGCGGGCGGCGGCGTCGTAATCCTTGCGGGAGAAGGCGCTGGCGCCCTGCTGGTCGGGGGTTTGCCAGAGGTTGCGCCAGGTGCTGTCAGCCCGCTGAAGGGCGGCGGCGTCCGGCGCCTCCAGGGCCTGCGCCCGCGCCGCGCCGGACAGCGCACCGCCCAAGAGGAAGGCGAGCGGCAGGGCCGCGAGCCAGCCGCGCCGGAACGCCAGCGCCGCGAGCGGCGCCGCCAGAAGCAGGAGCCAGGGCCCCATATCCACCCATTGGTCGGCCTTCAAGCCGGTCTCCTGCAAGGGCGTGCGCGCTTCCGCCAGCGGCGAGCGCGACGCCACCGCCCGCGCCAACACCGCATCCAGATCACGCCCGTCCGGCGAAACCGCGGCAAAGCGCCCGCGACCAAGGCCGGCCAAGGCCTTCAACTCGCTTTCCCCCGCGCCGCTGCCGCCGGACACGGACACATCGAGCACATTGACCACATAGCCCGCGGCCGCGGCGGCCGAGACAGCGGCCTTCGTCAGCGGCGGGTTCTGGCCTGCCCCATCCGCCACCAGAACGATGCGTCCCGTGGGCGCGCCGGTGTTCTTCAGGAGCTTCACCGCCTCGGCGATGCCGAGGTCCGGCCGGTCGCCGGGCACGGGCATGAGGTCGGTGGCCAGTTCCGGCAGCATCAGCCCGACCACACGGGCATCCTCCGTGAGGGGCGCGGCCACGAAGGGCGCCTCCGCATAGATGACGAGCCCCACCTGCCCACCCTTCATGCGGCCGAGCATGTCCTCCACCTTGTGGCGGGCGGCCACCAGGCGCGAGGGCTTGCGGTCGGTGGCGTCCATGGAGCGGGAGAGCGAGAGCACCACCACCACAGGATCGAGCCGGTCGAGCGTGGGGGTCGGCACCTTCTGCCAGGCCGGGCCGGCAAGCGCCACCACGGTGAGCGCCCAGGCGAGCAGCAGCGCCGGCACGGGCCAGCGCCGCATGCCCGCCCGTTCACGCACCGCGAGGTGACGCAGGAGATGGGCATCCACCAATCCCGCCCAGTCGTCCCGCCCCTGGCCGAGCCGGCGCCACACCAGGAGCGCCAGCAGAACGGCGGGGATGAGCGCATAGAGCCAGTCAGGCCGCAGGAAATGGAAGCCGGCCGGGATCATCCGCGCGCCTCCCCGGCGGCCGCCGCAGGAGCAGGAGCAGGAGCAGGAGCAGGAGCAGGAGCAGGGGCAATCGCCACCCGCCGCCGCGTCGGCAGGACGCCCAGCAGGCCGCCCAGGAAGGACAGCCCCAGCGCCACCGCGAGCGGCCAATGGAACAGGGAGACGGTGGGGCTGAGATAAAGCGGCTCGCCCGCCACCGGCTCCATCCGGTCAATGTCCGCATAGATGGCCGCAAGGCCGGCGCTGTCGCGGGCGCGGAAATAGCGCCCCCCGGTCATGTCCGCGATCTTCTGAAGCGCGTCCTCGTCCAGGTCCATGGACGGGTTGATGATGCGCGAGCCCATGGCGAGCCGGTCGGCACCGACCCCGATGGTGTAGATCTTCACATGCTCCTGCCGGGCCACCTCGGCGGCGAGGATGGGGTCCAGCACGCCGGAATTGTTGGCGCCGTCGGTCAGGAGGATCATGACGCGCTGGTCATCGGGCCGCGTGCGCAAGGTCTTCACGGCCAGCGCGATGGCATCCCCGATGGCGGTTTCCTGGCCGGTAAGCCCGATGCGGGACTGGTCCAGCAACTGGCGCACCACGTCGCGGTCGAAGGTCAGCGGGCTCTGGATATAGGCCCGCGACGAGAACAGGATCAGCCCCAGCCGGTCGCCCTTGCGCCGGGCGATGAAGTCGTCGGCCACCGACTTCACCACGGTGAGGCGGTCCGTGGGCTTGCCGTCCTTGGAGAGATCCTGGCGGGCCATGGAGCCGGAGAGGTCGACGGCGAGCATCAGGTCGCGCCCGTCCACCGGCAGCGGCACGGGCGTGCCCACGATCACCGGCCGGGCGGCGGCCGCCACCAGGAGAAAATAGATGAGGCTCATGAGCACGAGGCGCACCAGCTTCTTGCGCCGCGCGCCCTCCCCCACCAGGCCCGCCGCCCGCATCTGGGCGAAGAAGGGCACCCGCAGCGCGCCGGAACGCGACACCTTGGCCGCCGGCACAAGGAAGCGCACCAGCACCGGCACCAGCAGAAGGAGAAAGGCGAAGGGCCATTGAAAGGTCATTTGGCGTTGACCTTGATCCAGGTGCACAAGGCCGCCACCAGGGCCGCGCGGGGCACGCCATCCCCGCCGGGCGCGTGCGGCGGCACATAGGGGGCGAGCGCGACGAAGCGCGCCACCTCCTCCCCCATGCCGCCCTTGCCGGCGGCCAGCACCTCTTCCCAGGCGGGGCCGGTGAAGGTGACCGCCGCCTCGTCCCGCCCGCGGGACACCACGATGCGGCGCAGAAGGATGGCGCTCGCCGCCGCCACGGACCGGGCATCGGGATGCGCCTTCACATCGGCCGCGATGGCCTTGACCTGCTGGCGCACCTTGTAGGACAGCGTCTGCCGGCGCCGCCATTCCAGATAGAGTGCGATCAGCAGCACCACGAACAGCGCGCCCGCCAGCATCCACCAGCCCGGCGCCAATGGCCAGAACGGCACCTCGCCCGGCAGATGCAGGCCGCGCAACTGAGCGAGCAATTCCTGCCCCGGCGGGTCCAGAGGCGATGGCGGCAGGGAATAAGGCTGCTGCGGGTTCATCGCGGCCCCTTCCGTCCCGGCTGCAGGCGCGCGGGCGAGAGCAGGTCGGCGGGGTCCTCGCCGGTGCGCAGCACGCGAAAGGCCAGGCCCCGCTTGCGGGAGAAGGCCTCGATGCGCGCGCGCCGCTCGGCGAACAGCCGCAGATAGGCGGCGGGCGCGGCCCGGCCTTCCAGGTCCAGGATGGCCACGGTCTTGCCGTCGCTCAACCGATAGGCCCCGGGCGGCGGGGCGGCCTCTTCCAGCGCATCCTGCACGAACAGGTTCGCCACCTCGCAATGGGTGGCAAGCCGCCCCATCTCCTGCTCGGCATGGGCATCGAAATCGGCGAAGTCGCTGGCCACGAACACCAAGGTGCCCGGCCGGCTGGCATGGCGGGCGCGGGCCAGCGCATCGGCCAAGGGCGGGCCGTTGCGGGCATGGGTGGGAGAGAGCGCATGGCGGGTGCCCTCCGCCATGGCCTTCATCAAGCCGAGCACCTCGTTGCGGCTGCGGCGGGGCGCGAAGGCGGAGAGGCCATCGGGCGTCAACACCAACCCGCCGACACGGTCGCCGCCCTCCAGCGCCACCCACGACACGAAGGCGCAGGCGCGGGCCGCCAGCACCGACTTGAAGCACACCCGCGTGCCGAACAGCATGGAGGGGCGCAGGTCCAGCACCACCAGCACCGGGCGCTCCCGCTCCTCCTGGAACAGCTTGGTGTGCGCCTTGCCGGTGCGCGCCGTCACCCGCCAGTCGATGGTGCGCACGTCATCGCCCGGCTGATAGGTGCGCACCTCGTCGAATTCCATGCCCCGGCCGCGGAACGAGGATTTGTGACCGCCGAAGCGCAGGGTGCGCACCTTGTCCGCGCCCCCATAGCCGCGGGCGCGCCCCTTCGGCCGCGCCGCGATCAGCTCGTTGAGGTCGGCGACAATGCCGGTCAGTTCGTCCCGGTCGGCGGCCATCAGCGGCGGTCGCTCAGCTCACCGGCACGCGGGCGAGCAGGGCATCGATGAAGTCATCGGAGGAATATCCGTCCGCCTGCGCCTCGAAGGTCAGGAGCACGCGGTGGCGCAGCACCGGCTTGGCGATGGCCTGCACATCCTGCGGCAGCACATGGTCGCGGCCCCGCAACCAGGCATGGGCGCGGGCGCAGCGGTCGAGCGCGATGGTGCCGCGCGGGCTGGCGCCGAAGGAGACCGCCCCCTTGAGATCCGCGCCGTAAAGCTCGGGCGCGCGGGTGGCCGCCACGATCTGCAACAGATACGTCTCCACCGCCTCTGACATGTGCACCGCCTGGACGGCGCGGCGGGCGGCGAACACCACCGCCTGGGGCACCCGCTCGCCGAACGCCAGTTCCTCGCCCCGCGCCTCGCCCCGCACGATGCGCAGGATCTGCCGCTCGGCCGCAACGTCGGGATAGCCGATGCGCACATGCAGCAGGAACCGGTCGAGCTGCGCCTCGGGCAGCGGATAGGTGCCTTCCTGCTCGATGGGGTTCTGGGTGGCCATGACCAGGAACAGCTTTGGCAAGGCATAGGTGGTGCCGCCCACCGTCACCTGCCGTTCCGCCATGGCCTCCAGGAGCGCTGCCTGCACCTTGGCCGGGGCGCGATTGATCTCGTCCGCCAGGATGAAATTATGGAACACTGGACCCGCCTGGAAGCGGAAGGTGCCGTCCTCGGGCCGGTAGATGTCGGTGCCGGTGAGGTCGGAGGGCAGCAGGTCCGGGGTGAACTGGATGCGCTGGTCGTCGCATTGGATCGCCCGGGCCAGCGCCTTCACCGCCTTGGTCTTGGCGAGACCCGGCGCGCCCTCCACCAGGAGATGCCCGTCCGCCAGCACCGCCACCAGCAAGAGGTCCACGAAGGCCGGCTGGCCCACGATGGCCGCATTCATATAGGCCGCCAGCCGGTCGAAGGTGCGCTTGGGCAGGTCGCTCGCCGCCAGCGCGGCCATCGCCTGCGCCTCCCGGGCCTGCGCCTGTGCGTGGGCGGCAGCCTGGGCGTGGGCGGCTGCCTGGGCGTGGGCGGCTGCCTGGGCGTGGGCTTGGGCGTGCGCCTGGGCAGCTTGGGCTTGAGCAGCTTGAAGCTGGGCGGCGTCTGGACTCTGATTCATCTCGGCTCGGCTTCCGGGGGGCGTTCGACCGGCGCCCTCTATAGCGCAGCATCCAGGCCGGTCGCACGCCCACAAAAATGACTTTTAGGTAATGGCATATTTCTACCCACACCTGGGCCGAAATCCGGCGGCGCGCCGCGACCTTAAGTTCCAGGCGCGCCCTGGCGCGCCCCGCCCGGCGGCATGCCCCGGCGGCCATGGCGCGCGCGGCATGGTGGACACCACGCGTGCGCGCCTGTTATCCGACTTGTCTGCGCCTCATCTCTCCGCTAGAAGCGCTCCACCACAACGGTGCCCCTGGGCACCGCGCCCCGGATGGAGAGGTGGCAGAGTGGTTGAATGCACCGCACTCGAAATGCGGCATACGGGCAACCGTATCGGGGGTTCAAATCCCTCCCTCTCCGCCAGCTCGTGAAGATCTGCCATATCTTTCAAGAGCTTGAAAGAATTAGGCCCTCCCCGCCCCCCTTCCCCACGTCTTGAAAACTCTGGCCACGCACGCGAGAGAGCCATTTGAGCTCGCCGCGCCTCGGTGTTCGCCACACGGGTGAAGCCCAGCCCTTTTGCAGGGCGTGCAGCACGTCGGCGATATGTGCGCCGCCCGGTGCCCAATGTGCTTT
Source organism: Aquabacter sp. DMC10 (assembly GCF_056314145.1). Classification (NCBI taxonomy): domain Bacteria; kingdom Pseudomonadati; phylum Pseudomonadota; class Alphaproteobacteria; order Hyphomicrobiales; family Xanthobacteraceae; genus Aquabacter; species Aquabacter sp. DMC10. The sequence goes on from NZ_JBQUYX010000001.1 coordinate 160,586, forward strand.
CTGGCGCCAGATCCCAAACCACTCGGCTGAGCCCTCCGGCGCGCTGTTGCGCTGTGGAGCGTTATCGCGCCCGAAATCGCAGGGGGGCAAACGCCGAGCGGGGGGGTCCTTCGCATCGATCGGACACTGGCCCTTTGCCGCACAAGCATCGGGCGGGGGACCACCCGTGCCGATGAATGCATATTGAAACGACGTTGCATTTCTGATTATCTGGCCACTGTTCGGTTGCGCGACGGAGAAGCGCGCGGTTGCCGATGGGTCAACGGCGAAGGAAACGCTTATGGATCACGAACGTTGCGGCAGCCGCCGCTCGGTCGCCAAACATGTCTTGCTGACCAGACGCACCCTTTTGATGGCGGCAGCGCTGGCGCCGTTCGCGGCTGAAGCGCAAGCGCAGACGGCTTGGCCGTCCAGGCCCATCACCTATGTGGTCCCCTATCCGGCGGGCGGCACCACCGACCTCCTCGGTCGGCTGGTTTCCCAGGCCCTTTCTGAGGCTCTTGGCGTGCCCGTGGTGGTGGACAACCGCTCCGGTGCTGTGGGAACCATCGGCGGCGCCTTCGTCGCGCGGGCCGCACCGACCGGCGATGTGCTTCTGGGCACCTCGATCGGGCCGCAGACGATCATGCCCCATTTGATGAAGTTATCGTACGACCCCGCCAAGGCCTACGAGCCGATCGTCACCATCGGGACGGTGCCGCACGTCCTGGTCGTCGCGGAGAATTCGCCGTTCAATTCGGTGCAGGATCTGATCGCCGCCGCCAAAGCCAAACCCTCCAGCATTTCCTTTGCGTCCGGTGGCCTCGGATCGATCATCCAGATGCAAGGTGAGTTTCTCGCCCTGCAGACCGACACCACCATGGTTCACGTGCCCTATCGCGGCGACGCGCCGGCCATTCAGGACGTGATGAGTGGCCAGGTGAATTTCGTCTTCACCCCGGTCTCCGTCGGTGTGCCGCAAGTCCAGGCGGGCAAGGTCAAGGCACTCGCCGTAACATCGGCCCAACGCCTGCCGGCGCTGCCGAATGTGCCGACAATGACCGAATTGGGCTTCAAGGATTTCGTGATCGAGCAATGGCAGGCCGTGTACGCGCCTGCAGGGACGCCGGCTGACAGGGTTCAAAGGCTCAATCGGGATATCGATCAATATCTGCACAAGCCGGAGACGGTGGCCCATCTGGAGAAGGCTGGCGTCACCGTGGTCGGCGGCACGCCAGATGAACTTGCCAAGCGGCAGGCCACTGATTTCGAGCGTTGGGGTCGGATCATTAAGGCCGCCAACATCAAGATGGAGTGACCGCTCCCTCCAGGCGCTGAGCCTCGGTCGGCGACCGATCCGTCGACGGCTGAGAAAGCGGACATCTTAGATGGCGCCAGATCCTCGTGATGGGGGTGCAGGGTGTTTGCTGGCCAAACTCCGTATGCCGGGGCGCTGCACGACGGCTGCGCCCCAGGAACGAGAAGCACCGGAGCAACAATGACCATGTCCGGTTCACGCAAGTCGACCCCGGTGACGGCGGCGAACGGCGGACAAAATTCCATTGCAGAGAGGAATCTGTATCGCGCAAAGCTACCGCGACGTCTTCGTGATGTGCTGGCACTCGACGATTTCGAAACTCTTGCCCGCCGGCATTTGCCCCGCCCGATCTTTGGATATGTTTCGGGAGCGGCGGAAACGAACGCCTCCCTCCGCGACAACCGTACAGCCTTTGACCGCTACGGCTTCGTGCCCCGTGTGCTGATCGACGTCTCCAAGAGACGGCAGTCTACGGAATTGCTCGGCCGCGCCTATGCTGCTCCATTCGGCATCGCGCCCATGGGCATCAGCGCTTTGTCTGCGTTTCGCGGGGACCTCGTTCTCGCCGAGGCTGCCGCCGCGGCCAACATTCCCATGATCCTGAGCGGCTCGTCTTTGATCCGGATGGAGGAGGTCGCCGCCATTGGCAGGACGACCTGGTTTCAGGCCTATCTCCCCGGCGAGATAGACCGGATCGAGGCTCTCCTCGATCGGGTCAAGCTGGCGGGCTTCGACACGCTGGTCCTCACGGTGGATACGGCAGTTCTGGCAAACCGCGAAAACAATATCCGCAGTGGCTTTTCGACCCCGCTTCGGCCCAGCCTGCAACTCGCCTGGCAGGGCCTGACGCATCCGCGTTGGACCGTGAACACGTTTCTGCGAACGTTGGTCACGCACGGCATGCCGCACTTCGAGAATTCCGCAGCCCAACGCGGTGCTCCCATTCTGGCCAAGAGCGTCATGCGCGATTTCGGGGCGAAGGATCACTTGAACTGGCAGCACCTCGCGCTCATCCGCCGAAAGTGGGCGGGGAGGCTGGTGGTGAAGGGGATCATGTCGAGCGGCGACGCCAAATTGTGCCGCGACCACGGCGTCGATGGCATCATCGTTTCCAATCATGGCGGACGCCAGCTTGACGGGACGGTTTCGCCGCTCCGCGTTCTCCCAGGCATTGTCGATGCCGTCGGCGCAACATTGCCTGTCATGATGGACGGAGGCATCCGGCGCGGATCCGACGTGCTCAAGGCCCTTGCGCTCGGGGCCCGCTTTGTCTTCGTCGGGCGGCCGTTCAACTACGCTGCTGCGGTCGGCGGGGAGGTGGCCGTGCGTCACGCCATCGATATCCTGTGCAGCGAGATTGCCAGGAACATGGGATTGGCCGGTGTCACCTGCCTTGAGGAAATCACGCCAGACCTGCTGCTGCCGATCGGAGCGTGAGCCGAAGAGAGCGGAGCGCCGTTAGGAGCCGTTGCGATGTCCACCGTGGGAACCATCGCCGTCTACATCTCGAACGCGATAGATGGCGACATCTCCGTCTATCGGATGAGCCCGGCCGACGGTGCCCTGGCAGCATTAGGCCGGGTCACGGCTGGGCCTGTGGTCATGCCCATGGCCGTATCTCCCGACAAGCGCCATCTCTACGCCGTCGTCCGCTCCGCACCCATTCGCGTCCTGACGTATGGCATAGACGCGCACTCGGGCGCCCTTGTGCCCGTTGCGGAGGCGCCGCTGCCGGAAAGCATGCCTTACGCGGCAACGGATCGCCGTGGTCGCTTCTTCTTCACGGCCTCCTATGCGGGAAACATCATCGCGGTCAGCCCCATCGATGAGGATGGCAGGATCACCCGGCCCGCATCCCAAATTGTGCCGACCGGGACCCATGCCCACGCGATCCAAGCCGACGTTACCAATCGTTTTGTCTTTGCGACCAGCCTCGGCAGCGACCAGATCGCGCAGTTTCGGTTCCATGAAGACACCGGACTTCTGACCCCCAATACTCCGGCGACCATTGCGACCTTTCCGGGGGAAGGCCCTCGCCATTTGGCCTTTTCTCCCGACAATCGGTTCGCATATGTGCTTCACGAACTGTCCGGCACCGTCTCTCACTATGCATTGAATGCCGAGACCGGGACGCTGAGCCTCGTCGGGTCTACCGTCACGGTCCCCTCCGATGCTGGCCTCGTGCGGGGGAGCATTCAGCCGGCCATCACTGCGGCGCGGCTCGCCGAGCGATCCCGGGAAACGGCTGCATCGTCAAAACCAGCGATCTCAGCGGCCGATATTCAGATCACGCCGAACGGCCGCTTCCTCTTCACCACCGAACGCACGAGCAGCAAGCTTGCCCTGCTTGAGATTGACGGCGTCAGTGGCGCGCCGCGCTATGTCGTAAGCTTCGACACGGTGAGGCGCCCGCGCGGCATCAAGATTGACCCGACGGGCCGATACCTCATCGCCTCAGGCGAACAATCGGACATGGTCGCGGTCTATCGCATCGCGTCGGACACGGGGTGGCTTGAGGAAGTCGGCCGGTATCCCGGCGGGCGCGGCGCGAACTGGGTCGAGATCATAGATTTTCCATGAAACGAGGCTTCCACGAGACCAACTGGTGCCGGCCCGCCGTCGGTCGGGACTTGATAATCGGGAAAAAGCGAGGACCGCGATCATGCCATCAAGTCCCTCCTCCGAACCGATCGGCAGCGGCAACCAGACGGTCCCCTCCATGACCCAGCAGACGGACACACCCGGAATCGTTGTGCGCTGGTCATCGGGAATGCGCCCCCCTCGCATCGCCTTGCCCGTGGGCGCGGTGGACTGTCACCATCACATCTATGATGCGCGTTTCCCTGCCGATGAACGGGCGACCTTGGTTCCGCCGGACGCCTTGGTGGAAGATTACGAGCGGCTCAAGCTCCGGCTCGGCTTCACCCGCCACGTCATCGTCCAGCCCTCCACGTACGGCACGGACAATCGCTGCCTGCTCGATGCCCTGGCGCGCTTCGGGGCGTCCGCGCGGGGCGTCGTCGTGGTCGACGAACACATCGACGAGGATAGCCAGCTCGCCATGCACGAGAGCGGCGTCCGCGGCGTCCGCTTCAATCTCTCCTTGCCCGGCGGTCTTCAGATCGAAGCCATGCCCGCTGTGGCGAAGCGGATCGCTCCCTATGGCTGGCATATCCAGGTGGTGGCAAAGCCGGACAAGATCATGGCCCATGCCGATCTGCTGGCAAGCCTACCTGTCCCATTGGTCTTCGATCATCTGGGCCAAATCCCGGCCCCCGCCTTCGAGCATCCGGCCTATGAGATCATCGGCGCGCTCCTCGAAAGACGACGGGCTTGGCTGAAGATCTCCGGCCTCTACACGTTCGGAACGGACGGAGCACCCCGCTATGGGGAGGCGGAGGCCCTGGCCCGAGGGTATCTCGGCCGGTGCCCCGAGCGTCTGGTGTGGGGCACGGATTGGCCGCATCCGACCATGCCCGAGGACGCCAAGCCCGACGACGCAATGATGGTCGATCTGATTACCGACTGGATCGGTTCCGCTGACGTGTCGCGCCGGATCTTCGCGCGCAATCCGGCTGAGCTGTACGGCTTTGATGAAACGTGCGGTCTCGACCACGGATTGATCGCCGTGCCGCGCGAACCTGTGCGCTCGGCGGTGGATGGCGCGGCGGGCGAAGGCTAGAGCACTTCCGAGCGAAGTGGGAACCGGTGCGCGGCAAGGAAATGCGTGAAAGCAAAGAGATAGAGCGTTTCAGTGTTTCCATGAAACTCTGAGACGCTCTAGGTCGCAGGGACCCGCCCTCACGGGCGCCAGCGCAACGGATCCCGGTGCGCGCAGAGGCGACATGATGTCTCCAAAGGTGAACGGGCACGGGGAAAGCCGGCGGGCCAGCTTTCCCCGGGGCGTCGTCAGTGGTTCTGCATCCCCCATTTGCGCACCGTCGCCGCTTCAATGGAGCGGAAGACCAGGCCCTCCACCGCCAGGCCGATCAGGATGACGGTGAGCAGGCCTGCGAAGACGGTGGCGGTTTCCAGTGCGTTGCGCGCCTCGAAGATGTACCAGCCGAGGCCAGCCGCATTGCCCGACACGCCGAAGACCAGTTCGGCCGCGATCAGCGTGCGCCATGCGAAGGCCCAGCCGATCTTCAGACCGGCGAGGATCGAGGGGAAGGCCGCCGGGATCAGGATGAAGATCACCAGCCTCAAGCCCCCGAGCCCGTAATTTCGTCCGGCCATGCGCTGCGTCTGGCTGACTGAGAGGAAGCCGGTGAAAGTGTTCAGCGACACCGCCCACAGCACGGAATGGACGATGACGAAGACAATGCTGGACGTGCCGAGCCCGAACCAGAGCAAAGCAAGCGGCAGGATCGCGATGGCCGGCAATGGGTTGAACATCGCCGTCAGCGTCGCCAGCAGGTCGGTGCCGAGGCGCGTCGAGACGGCAAGGGTCGTCATCACCGCCGAGAGCAGGATGGCGGCGCCGTAGCCGATCAGCAGGACGCGCAGCGAACTCACGGCCGCGCTTGGCAGCCGGCCAGACGACATGTCCGCCCACCAGGCGGCCAGCGTATCGCTCAGGGAAGGGAACATCAGCGGGTTGCCGAGCCAGCGGGCGTAGACCTCCCAGGCGATGCCAAGCCCGACCAGGACGAGCGCCCTGCGGACGCCCGTGATGGCGAAGATGCCTTCCCACAGCCCGATCGGACGGCTGATCTCGCCGATCCGGCTGATGTCCTCCGGCTCGCGCTCGATATCCGGGCGCGGGAGGTTGCGCATCACGGCAAGCGTTGCATCAGTCATGAGCCGTCTCCTGGGTCCCGAACAGCATGCCGTTGATCTTGCGGTTGAAGGCCATGAAGTCGGCGTCACCCTGATGCTCGTGGCTGTAGGCCGTCGCATCGAGTTCGGCGCGGACCTGGCCGGGATGGGGCGTCAGCACCAGGATACGGGAGCCGAGGATGATGGCTTCCTCAATGGAGTGCGTCACAAACATCAGGGTGAAGCGCACATCGTCCCAAAGCTCGAGCAGTTCCTCCTGCATGCGCCGGCGGGTCAGCGCATCCAGGGCCGCGAACGGCTCGTCCATCAACAGGATGCGCGGCTCCATGGCGAGTGCGCGCGCGATCGCGACGCGCTGCTTCATGCCGCCGGACAGCATGTGCGGATAGACGTCCTGGAACCGCTCCAACCCCACCTTGACGGTCGCGCGGCGGGCGCGGTCCCGGATCTCGCTCTTGGGGAAGCGCCCGGAACGGCGCATGGAGAACATCACGTTGTCCAGCACGGTCAGCCAGGGCATCAGCTGATCGAACTCCTGGAACACCATCATGCGGTCTGGCCCTGGCCGGTCGATGACGCGGCCATCCAGCTTCATCGTGCCCTCGGTCGGATTGAGGAAGCCGGCGACGCATTTCAGGAGGGTGGATTTGCCGCAGCCGGAGGGGCCGAGAAGAATGAAGCGATCCTGCTCCTTGACGTCGAAGGAGACGCGATAGGTCGCGGTGACGAGGCGATCGCGCGTCTTGTATTGCAGCGTCACCCCGTTGACCTGCAGCAGGGTCTGCGGATCAGCGGCCACGGCCAGGCCGGACATGTTTTCGGTCGCGAGCATCAGCTTCCCTGCCCTTGGTTGACCGGCGGGAACATGACGTCCTGCCACTTGGCAGGCGCCTCCTTCATCTCACCGTTGCGTTGCATGAAGCCGGCGAAGGCCATCAGGCCTTGCGGCTCGACTGTGAAGGTCTGCGCCTTGATCGCCGCTTCGACTTCCGCCGGCGTGAGCGCTGTCTTCTCGACTTCCATGTAAAGCTTGGCGGCCTGGGCGGGGTCCGCCTTGATGAGGGCCATCGCCTCCTTGAGGCCAGCGACGATGGTATTCACCGCAGCCGGGTTGGCGTTGGCGAACTTGCTCGTCGCGCCGAGAAGAGCACCCGAATAGGGGCGCCCAATGATGTCGTTGCCGTCGACAACCTTGTAGCACTTGCCGGAGGCTTCCAGCGTCGAGATGAAGGGGGGCGCGGCGAAGTAGAGCTGGATCGCGGATTTCGAGATCAGCGCAGTGGTGGCGTCCGGGTGCGGCAGGACCACCATCTGCCTGTCGAACCGGCCGGCCTGGCCGGGACCAAAGGCCTTCTCCGCCGCCATCCTGAGCAGGATCGCCTGGGGCGCTGTGGTCGCGGTGACCGCGATGCGCATGTCCGGCTTGATATCGGCGATGGACTTCACGGCGGGATCGTTGGTGTAGAGGGTGAGCACGGCCTCGTTGCAGGCCGCGACGCCCTTGATGTCGTAGGAGCCGCGCGTCTTCAGCCAGGCCGCAAGCAATGCCGTCGGCCCATAGGCGCCCACATCGAGGCTGCCGCTGAAAATGCCGTCATTGATCGCAGGCGAACCGCTGACGCGCTGAACCATGAACGTGGTGTCGCCGATGCCGTTTTCCTTCGCATGCTTGGCAAACAGAGCCAGCTTGTCGGCGACCGTGGTGGCCAGATGGCTGGTGCCGAACTGGATGGCGATGGTGACGGTCTTCGCCTGGGCGCGGGCGGGCAAGGCCAGGTTGGCCAGCGCGGCGCAGCCGAAGGCGAGCGTTGTCCGCCGTGTGAGGGGGATCATCCTGCTTCCTCCTTTTCGGTCTTGCCGGTTCAGTCGCCGGTGCCGTTTGCGATGGGCGGGAAGAAGGTGTCCTGCCAGCGGGCGGGCGCCTTCTTCAGCATGCCGATCTTGGTCATGAAGGTCGCATAGGCCATGATGCCATGCGGCTCCGTTGACCATTTGTTGTCGCGGATCATCGCCGTCAGCGCGTCCTTCGAGAGAGTGAAGGGCTCCGCGCGCAGGTAGATGTCTCCAGCTTCCGCCGGCTTCGCCCGGATGAAGTCCTCGGCCTGCGCGATCGCGTTGACGATGCCCTTTGCCACCGCCGGCTGCTCATTCACAAACTTGCCGGTGGTCGCGAGAAGCCCGCTCGTCGCCGGGTGGCCCAGAATATCCTCGGACGTCACCACCACGTGCAGCTTCGGATTGGAATCGAGCACGGTGATGAAGGGATCGTTGGCGAAATAGCCTTCGATCGTCGAGGAGCCGGACGCCATCATGGTCGCCGCATCCGGATGCGGCAGGCTGACCATCATCTTGTCGAAGCGGCGGATGCCGGCCTCGCCGAGCTGCTTGTCGGCCGCCATCCGCAGCAGGATCGCCTGCGGCGTGTTCAGCGCGGTGACGGCGATGCGGGAGGTGTCGGGGAAGTCGGCGACCGTCTTCACCTCGGGCCGCGACGTGAAGAGCGCATAACGCCCCATGGAGAGCGCGGTCAGGCCGCGGATATCGTAGGAACCGCGCGTCTTTTCCCAGGCGACGAGCATGCCCGGCGTGCCCATGGCGCCCAGCTGGATGGTGTTGGACAGCAGCCCGTCATTGATGGCCGGTGCGCCGCTGAACTTCTTGACGACGACCTGCGTGCCGGGCGCGCCGGCCGCCTCGACGGCCTTGCCGAAGAGACCGAGGGCATCGGCGACGATGATCGGCAGATAGCCGATGCCATTCTGCATCGCGATGGTGACGGTCGCCTCGGCGCGCGCGCGCCGAGGAAGGGCTGCGACACTGGCCGCCGCCAAACCGAAAGCCAATGCGTGGCGACGTGAGACAGGCTTCATGATGGTCCTCCCAAGTCGAGAGCGGCTCTTAGACGGCGCTCTTCAGGCGGCTGCAGCGGCATACTCCGGATTGACGTTGGCACGCGGATCGAACGGCTTGCCTTCGATCACGTCGAGCGCCTGCTCGATGGCGCGCACACCGACCCGTTCGGCCGCTTCCCGCGTGTTGGCGCCAATATGCGGCGTCATCACTACATTCTTCAGGCCCGCCAGCGGGTTCTCCGTCGGCGGCTCGACCGGGAAGCAGTCGAGGCCGGCACCGATGAGGGCGCCGCTCGTCAGTGCCTCGGCAAGAGCCTCATGGTCGATCAGGCCGCCGCGGGCCGTGTTGATCAGCATGGCGCCGCGCTTCATCAAAGCGAGGCGGCGGGCGTCGAACAGGTTGCGGTTCTCGGTGGTCAGCGGGATATGCAGGCTGACGATGTCGCTGACGCCCAGCAGGGTGTCGAGATCTTCGACAATTTCGACATTGTCGAGCTTGCCGCGGAAATAGGGGTCGTAGCCGCGGACGGTCATCCGCAGCGGGCGGACGAGATCGATCAGCGCAGAACCGATGCTGCCGAGCCCGACGACGCCGATAGATTTGCCGGAAAGCTCGCTGCCGAAGCTGGATGCCTTGTCCCAATGGCCGCCGCGCATGCGGGCATCAAGCCACGCGCTTTGCCGGGCCACCGCGAACATCAGCCCGAAGGCGTGTTCGGCGACGGACTGCGCATTGGCGCCATGGGTAATCAGGACGGGAATGCGATGGCGCGTCGCGGAGGCAAGGTCGATGGTATCGACGCCGATGCCATGCTTGACGATGACCTTGAGCGAGGGCGCGGCGCCGATCACCTCCTCGGTGACGTGAGCGGCGCGGACGATGATCGCGTCCGCCTGTTCGGAGGCCGCCAACGCGGCAATCTCGGACGGAGGCGTGTAGGGCGCGACGGTCAGGAGGCGGGCGCCCCGGCGCTCTGCGGCTTCCATGGCCGGCCGCGCCAGCGCCGCACCCGTCACAATGATCGTGGCAGACATGTCTCTCCTCCGGCCTCGCATCCGATGGCGGGAGGGTGCAGTGCGCCGGCCGCTGAGCGGCAGGCAAAGCCTCTCTTCCCTCCGGCATCGGGCACTTGCTGCGCCTCTTCGCCGGACGGCCCTTCACCGACCGTCCCATTGGCAACGATCTAACACCGGGGGGCGGGGAAGTAAAGCAAAACGAAACAGCGTTTCAAATTTTTCGTCTTATTCTCCGGCTCCACCCAGCGCATGTGTCAGGACCTCAGCGGACCTCTTCAGCGTCGGAGCGATCTTGGCGGCGCTTTCACTGGTCAGGCGCGACGCAGGCCCCGTGAGCGCGAGAGCGCCAAGCAGTCTGCCGCCTGCGCCGAACACCGGCATGGAGATGGACGCAACATGCGGATCGGTGACACCACTGGAATAGATGGGCGTTTCAACTGCACGGTCTTCCGGGCTGCTCTTGGGATCGAAACGGCGCAGGACCTGTGCGATGGAGGAGGCATCCATCGGCCGCAGATCGCCCGGCCGCACATGCATCCGCAAAGGCGAGGGCGAATCGACACGGAACAGGCACAGACGCTGGTCGCCGCGCCGGATGTAAAAAGAGGCGGTCTCGCCGAAGGTGGCCGCCAGGGCTTCCAGCTCCGGCATCACCTGGGCCTCGAGCGCAAAGGACTGGAGGTAGACGGAGCCCAGCCGCGCGATCTCGGTGCCGAGCCGGTAGCGGCCATCGGGGAGACGCTCCATCAGCCCGAAGCGCTCCAGCGAGATGCAGAGCCGCATGATGGTGCTCTTCACGAGCTGCGTCCGCTGCGCCAGTTCGCTCAGCTCCAGCGCATCATCACCGCGGCGAAAGGCGGTGAGAACCGTCAGCAGCCTGTCTGCCGACGCGACGCCCTCCAGCTTCGGTCGCGCCTTCGCTTTCCTCTCAACCATCGTCTCTCACCTCCGCGACGCCGCATCCCGTCGCGGCCGTCCTTAGTCTTGATGAGAGAACATCGCCATTCCCGCAACATCAAGCTTGGCACGTAGGATTGAGCCCGTCTGCGATTCCGTGATGAAAAGATCGCGTCCCTCCGGCCCACCGAAGGCCAGGTTGGTGGTCGAAATGCCGGCGCAGGATCGAATGCGCAGGAGCGGCTCAGCCGTTCGCGACAGGCGCCAGACCGAGCCGAAGCCCGTATGGGCGATCATCAGCCCGCCCTCCGCATCAAGCGCCAGCCCGTCCGGCCCGCCCAGCCCGCCATGGAGCTGCGCGAACACGCCAACCTTGGTGGTCAGGCCGGTATCGTTGAGCGGCACGCGCCAGATCTGCTGGGCGCGCGTCACCGCGATCAGCAAATGCGTCATGCCGGGGTCGATGACGATGCCGTTGGGGCTCGAGATGGTGTCGAGAAGGCGCGTCAACCGGCCCTCAGGCGTCAGCCGATAGACCCGGCCGGTGGCATCATGCAGCCCGGTCTGGCCCTGATCGGTGAAATAGAGGTCGCCATTGGCCGCGAAAACGAGATCGTTGACGCCCTTGAAACCCTCCGACGCCGCCGTCTCGAGGAAAGGCGTCACGGTGCCGCTCTGCGGATCGAGCAGCAGGATTCCGCGCTTATAGTCGGTAATGAAGATCCGGCCGTCGCGATGAATCTTCAGCCCGTTGGGCCAGCCGTCATATTCGGCCACCAGCTCCCACGCGCCATCGGCGGAGATCCGGAAGATGCGGCCGAACGGGATGTCGGTGACATAGAGCCGGCCTTGCCGGTCAAAGCTCGGTCCTTCGAGAAAGGAATCGATGCTGAGGCCGCCGCGATTGGCGGCGGCCCAGGCCGTGGCGCGCGGCTTGCGGAAGCGCTCCGGCAACCGCGTGAAGACTTCGGTGGCAACATCGCGGGGCGGCGCGAAAAACATCAGGCGATCTCCACCAAGGAGGGGCTCAGCCGATAGGTCTCGATGGCACTGCGGTGGAACAGCCAGGCCCGCTCGTCGGCGCTGAACCCGGCCACGATCCGCTTGAACCCATTCCAGAGAACGTCATAGCCGACCATGCCCTTGTCGACCGGGAAATTGCTCTCGAACAGGCAGCGCTGCGGACCGAACAGGTCGATGCAGCGCAGGACAATCGGCGCCCACGCCGCCGCCAACTCGTGCGAAGACGGCGGCAGGGGCGCCTCGTGGAAGTCAAACCCGCCGACCCGCATGGCCAGCCCGCCGAGCTTGACCCGCACATTGGGCCGCTGCGCGAGTTCCGCCATGCCGGCCGACCAGGCCGCGAAAACCTCGTCGCGACGCGCGCGATAGGGCCCCGCGCCGAGCGGACCACCGCAGTGATCGAGGATGATAAGGGTCTGCGGACAGGCATCGGCCAGCGCCGCGACCTCGTCCAGCTGCGTGTGGTAGGCCCAGACATCCAGCGACAGGCCATGCTGGGCGAGCCGCCTTGCGCCTGCGGCGAAGCCGGCATCGCGCAGAATGCCGGGCTCTGGCGGCACCGGGTTCGACGTGATGGCGGGGTCAGGGTGCCAGGCCGTCTGGTTGCGGATGCCACGCAGGCGGCCGCCGCCCACCGCGACCATGGCGTCAAGGACGGCTTCGAGCCGCGCGCCGCGCCGCAGATCGGCGGAGCCGACAATGGCCGCACAGGCCCGCGCGCGTCCGTAGACGCCGCTCGCCGATTGCGCGGCAACGCCATTTGCGAACTCGACCTCGCCGATCGGCTTCAGCTCGTCCGGGCCATCCGCCCGATACATCGAGCGGCTCTGGACGAACACCGTCGCGCGGACATCGTGACCGCTGGTGATGTCGGCGCGCAATTCGTCGAAGAGATAACGCTGTCCGCCGGGCCGGTCCCACAGGTGATGGTGCGCATCGATGATCGGCAAGCCCGGGTCGAGCGGCTCTTCCCGGCGCAGGGCCAGCCAGTCAGCCCGCACCGGCGCATGGGTCGGTCCGGCCATTTGCGCTACGCCTCGATTTCGCAGCCCAGCTTCGCCAGAGCGGCATCCACCCAGCGGCGATCATTGGTTCCGGCTTCAATCGCGGCCATCTGCTTGGTTTCCGCGGCGTGCTTGGCAAAGGCGCCAGCATAGATCGTCTCGGCGTCGTCGTACGGCACGCACACCAGCCCGTCGTCGTCGCCGATCACGAGATCGCCCGGTGTAATCACCATGCCCTCAATGGCGATCTGGACATTGATCTCGCCGGGACCGTCCTTGTAGGGGCCGCGATGGCTGACGCCGGCTGCGAAGACCGGGAAGTCATGGTCCCGGATCCAGGCGCTGTCGCGCACCGCGCCGTAGATCACGATGCCGGCGATCCCGCGCTTAATGGCATGCGAGAGCATCATTTCACCGATCAGCGCGTTGGTCAGATCGCCGCCGGCATCGACGACCACGACGTCACCGGGGGCGGCAATGTCGAGAGCCTTGTGGACCATGAGGTTGTCGCCGGGACGGGACTTCACCGTGACGGCCGGGCCGGCGAGCGTGCCGCCTTTGTGCAGGGGCCGCAGCCGCGCCCCACCTGCGGTCATGCGCATCATGGAGTCGCTGATGTTGGCCACCGGAAGCGCCCTGAAGCGCTCCACCAGTTCGGCCGCGACCTGCCGCCGCCGCTTGAGAACACGAAATCCGATCATCCTAGGCTCCCTTCCCACACGCCCATCGCCTGCTTCCGAGACGGTTGACAGACCATAATGCTGTGCCATTCTATTTCGCAACACCGTTTCAAAAATAATGATTGGGGAAAACATGCAAGCTCTTTTTTCACGCCGGGCAGTGCTTGCCGGCGCGGCGTCCGCCACCATCACCACCCTTGCGAAGGGCCGCGCCCGCGCGGCGGAGGCCGCGACGGTGACGATGGCGATCCAGTACGGCTACGCCTATTTGCCCGTGACCATCGCCGAAAAGCTCGGCCTCTTCGCCAAGCAGGGCGCAGCCGCGGGACTGCCCAACCTCACCGTCAAGATCCAGAAGATCAGCGGCGCGCCGGCCATCAATGATGCTCTAATCAGCGGCACGATCGATATTGGCGCCTATGGCCTGCCCGGCATGCTGATCGCAGCCGAAAAGACGCGCGGTTCCATCGATATCCGAGGTCTTGCAGCGCTCGTGGCCGGCGACAACGGCCTTTATACCAACAAGCCCGAGATCAAGACGCTCGCTGACTTCACGCCGAACGACAAGATCGCGGTGACCTCGACAACCGGCCAGCAAGGGCTTCTGGTGCGGATGGCTGCGGCCAAAGCCTTCGGCGAGGCGCAGTCCCGCCGGCTCGACACCAACATGGTTCAGCTGCCGCATCCGGATGCAACATCGGCGCTGATCTCTGGCGGGACGATCAGCGCTTATGCCGCGCCACATCCCTACAGCGACATTGTCGAGAAGAGCCCGAACGTCAGAAGACTTTTCTTCTTCTCGGACTATCTGGGCGAGCGGGTGACGAGCGGCTTGCTCGCCTCCAAGCGCTCCTTCGTCGAAGCCAATCCGACGGCCGCCAAGGCCATCGTCGCGGCCATCGCCGAAGCGGGCGTCTACATCAAGGCCAACCCGCGTGCGGCAGCCCAGACGTTCCTCGAGTCCGAGAAATCCTCGCTTGATCTCGACGAGACCGAAGCGATGCTGAAGAGCGTCTCGGAGGAATGGGGCGTCCAGCCCAAGGGGGTGATGAGCTTCGGCACCTTCATGGCCAAGGCCGGGCTGCTGAAGGCGCCGCCGGCGAAATGGCAGGACAGTTTCTTCGCCCCGGTCGCGGCGGGCGCGGGCTCTTAGGCTGAATCGTCTGGGGGCCAAGGCGGGCCGCCCTTCGCTGGACTAACCGTCCCGCCCCGCTATAAGCAGCTCATGGCGATAACTTTGACAAAAAGCGCGTTCCTCGAGGCGGCCATCGACATTCTGGCGCAAGAAGGCGCGTCCGGGCTGAACATTGTTGCGCTTTGCGCCCATCTCAATGTCACGCGGGGCTCTTTTTACCATCACTTCGAGTCGCTGAAGGATTTCCAGACCCAATTCATCGCGTATTGGGAGACTGTGATTGCTGATGCCCGCGTCCGCCGCGCGGGGGAGCCGCAATCCTTTGTCGACCGGAGCGCCGTCGCCATTGAGATCGTGGAAAGCATGGATTTTAGGGTCGAGAAAGCGCTGCGCGTCTGGGCGGCATCCGACCCTGACGTGGCTGCCATGCTGGACAGGACCGACCGGAGCGTCCAACGCATGGTCGAGCGCTCCCTGGTTGCCGCCGGTGCGACCAAGGAGACAGCCAAGCGATACGGCGAAATGGCCAAGCTCCTGTCGATAGGCCTCATCGTCCTGCCCCGTCCTCCAAGCAAAAATACAATCCGTTCCGTCTTTAAGGAATTGGAGTGGGCGGCCCAGAAGCGACTGGAAGAAAGCTAGTCTCGGCCCGCCCACAGGCGTTCGCCCGGGGCGGACCGTCTTCGGCTCAAATGGCCTGGTCAGGGCGCGGCGAAGTCCACCGGCTTGCTTTGATCGTGTGAGTCGTACGTGGCGCGGGGAACGCCATTCTTCACCGCCAGTCGGGTGGTCGCTTTCATCGTTTCGTTGAGGAAGGGATCGCCAGCCATGCCCTTTTGCCGCATGCGCGCGTCCCGGCCGGGCCGCTTATCCTCGCGATTGGCCTTGCGCATGGTGCGGCGTGCAGAGGCGACGAAAGCGCGCTCCAACACATTGAGCAGCAGGCGGTTGCTGCACCGGGACTGGACCGCCCGATAGCCCACGGGATCGCGGCCGATATTGACGAAGAAGCCAAGGGTGAGCGGAAAGCCGATCCAGCGATTGACCCGATCCGTCGCCGCCGAGCCCGTATCGGTCATGGATTCATGGACGAAATCGAGCAGGGCCTCGGCCACTTCATCGCCCCAGCGGCTGGCCTTGCCGTAGGTGGCAAGCGTGTAGTCGAACTGCTGGATGGCCTCCATGCCGTTCCGGGGCAGGATATATTCGCTCACCCCGAAGCGGAACGCGGTATAGGCCCAGTACATGTTCACGTCATCAAGGTCCGCCGCCGAAATCTTGCGGCCGAAACTGGCGTCGATCAGCAGATTGACCACGCCATAGGCCGGCACGCCCAGCGCCATGTCGGTGGCCGAGATGGGGTCGCCATGCTCGGCATAATGGGCCGGTCCCCATTTGCGCCGGAGCGCGGCGCGCACCTGCGCATGCATGATGCGCACGCGGGCCGTGGTGGCGAAGGTCTCTGAAAAGCGGGCGAGGCCGTCGGGCAGCGGCACCTTCTGGAAGAAGGCGAGGGTCTCCAGCTGGCGCCGATAGGGCGTATATTTGAACCGCCCGGAAGCACCCACGGCCGCGCCCACCGCCGCGCCGAACGCGGTCATGATGGTGTTGACCAGAAGTCCCCCGGTCTTGCCGATGGGCGTGCAATCGATCATGCGCAGCCGACCGCGCTCATACATGTCCGCATCGAACCAGTCGGGGATGCGCTCCATCTCCCGGAAGAAATTCACCAGCGCCTGGGGCGGCGCCTCCACCGCCTCGATGCCCTGGGCAATGGCCGTCTCCACCATCTGGCGCAGCTTCGCCGCGCCGATCTCGCGGGTGAGCGCCACCAGGGCATCCACCGTCTCGTCGCCCTGCCACAGATGGTCGTCCAGCTTGCGGGTGAGCAGGGTCTTCCGGGGCACCTCCTGCACGTCGATCCAGTCGGAGAAGAGGCGCTTCCGCATCTCGAACCATTCGCTCGACGGCACGGCGCGCGCAGGTGGCGCACGCAGCGTCATGCCGGGGCGATAATAATAATCATTGGGGTGATTTTCCCCGGCGAAGGTCTCTGCAGCAGGCATATGGTTCATATTCTATTCCTCCCCGCTCATATCTGCCGTGCGCTGGCATAGATGGACTTGATCTCGAAGTAATTCTCGAGCGCCTCGGGGCCGAATTCACGGCCAATTCCGCTTTGCTTCATGCCACCGAAGGGCGCGCCAAGATCCGCATCGTAATAATTGACGCCGATGGTGCCGGTGCGAATGGCGCGGGCGATCTCCAGGCCGCGGTCCTCATCTTCTGTCCAAACGGAACCGGCGAGGCCATAGGGGCTGTCATTGGCGAGGCGGACGGCCTCATCCGCCGTGTCGAAGGGCATGACGGCGATGACCGGCCCGAACACCTCGTCCTGGGCGAGCGGGCTTTTGTTGTCCACGTCGGCAAAGATGGTGGGCTGCACGAACCAGCCGGCGCCCAGCTCGGGCAGCCTGTTGCCGCCGGCCACCAGGCGGGACGTGGTCCGCGCCCCTTCGATGAAGCCCATCACGCGCTCAAGATGCTGCCGGCTGGCCATGGGGCCGCACTGCACATCCTCTTCGAGCGGGTTGCCAACCCGCATGCCGCGGGCATAGGCGGCCAGCGCGTCCACCACCTCGCCATACCGGCTGCGATGGACGAGCACGCGCGACTGGGTGGTGCAGGTCTGGCTGTTGTTCTGGAAGGTGGAGGAAGGCAGCCCGTCCACAAAGCGCTGCACGCTGCCGTCTTCCAGGAAGATGGAGGCCGACTTGCCGCCCAGCTCCAGGCTGCAGCGCTTAACCTGGCGGCCGCATTCGGCGCCGATGGCGCGGCCGGCGGCGGTCGAGCCGGTGAAGGCGATCTTGTCCACCAGGGGGTGCTTCACCAGGGCAAAGCTCGCCTCCCGGTCTGCCAAGACCACATTGAGGACGCCGTCCGGCAGACCTGCTTCGGCGGCGGCGTCCGCCAGCAGGTAGCAGTCGAGGGCCGTGTCGGGGGAAGGCTTCAGCACCACCGTGCACCCCGCCGCGAGCGCGGGCGCAACCTTCGCCATGCCGAGCGCAAGCGGATAGTTCCAGGGCACGATCGCCCCCACCACCCCCACCGGCTCCCGCCGCACGATGGTCGCCCCCCGCGCCGAGGCGCGCGGACGCTCCAGGGCGCAGGCCTCGATCAGGCCGGCATACATGTCCAGGATGGCGGAAGGAGCGACGCCGTTATAGCCCCGCGACAAGGTGATGGGCATGCCGTTCTCGCGGCTCACCAGCACGCTCGCCTCCTCGCACCGGGCGGCGAAGGCGCGGGCCATGCGGCGCATGGCGTCGGCACGCTCGGCGGGCGTGGTGCGGCCCCAGGGACCATCGAGAGCGGCGCGGGCGGCACGCACAGCGCGGTCCATATCCACCTCATCGCCGAGGGCAGCGAGGGCAAATGGCTCGGCGGTGGCCGCCTCCACCACCGCGCAGCGGTCCCCGCCATGGGGTGTCACCCAGGCGCCGCCGATGAAGAATTCGAGCCGGTCCTTGACCGGACGCATATTGGATCTTTGGACGAGCGGGATCGTCATTCCGGCGTCTCCTCTATTTTGATTTTTTCACAGCGGGTCTTTACACGATCCGCCATACAGTTATGTATTTTATGAGATACACGCGTGTATGCTCGTGTCAAGAGACCCCTGCAATCGGTGCCGCCTCGGCCCCCGCCGTTCGCCAACCCGATCATGGGAGGTCAGTTGACAACGTAACGAGCAGGCCCAATCATACTCGCAAGTAAGCTGTATCCAACGAGGTACATACGCTCATTCGCCGCCGTCTCATCGGCGACGAAAAGTACAAAAATGGGTGGGGAAACAAATGAATAGGAACGTTTTGCGCGCGACCGGCCGCGGCCGCGAGCGCCGCTTGCCGCCGCCGCGCCCGCTGGTCGGATGCCGCGATGGGAGGGGAACAGAGGGCCTTGAGCGGCGCGCCGAAAGCACGGCCACGCTCCCGGGATGCGCCCCCCGTGCACACGCCGCGGCGCCCGTCCCGCGCCCGGGGGAGTGCCATCTCAGATACTGATATCTATCAGTATATCTCCATGACCGATCGCTCCTTCGGCCATTCTTGAGCATAACGCTCAAGACGATCTGCCGACCTTTGGCCGCATCCTTCACGCACCGCGCGATCGCGGAGGCGACCGCCTCTGGCGTGCCCGACCGCTCTGTGGGGAGACGGTCGGGTCGCCTGGGGCGCCGCTGACGCGCGGTGCCGCCATGGCCCGCCGCTGTCCAGCGACCAGCTCGCGTGCCCGGGATGGGCCGGAAAGTCCGATACGCCGGCACCATGGCCTGTCGACGCGCATCCCGCGCGCGGACAGGCCGTGCCCCACGCCTCCCCGATCCCTGCCGTCCTTCGCCGCACGCCCGGGCGCGAGCAGGCCAGGACGTCGCGCCAACAGGACGTCGCGCCAACAGGACGTCGCGCGAAGCCGACACCGGCCCGCGCGCACCCCGCACACGCCAAGACTCTTCAAGCTACAACAGGGGGAAACGATGAAAAATGCTGCTCGCGCTCTGATGCTGGCATCGGTGTCCGTTTTTGTGGGCGCCACCCAGGCCCACGCCATCGATTCAGCGCCCGGCGACTATACGTGGCTCGGCGTCGACCGGAACGCCCTCGCCTTCTACACGCAATATTCCAGTGCCGGATCGCTGACATTGGGCACGGTTGGGGCGGTGCCCAATTCCCGCGTGGATGCCCTGCTCGAAGTCATTCGCGGCGCGCGGTCTTTTGAGATTGCCGACCAGAAGTTCGCCGCCCAGTTCTACTTGTCCTTCGGCGGCTTCACCTCAGCCACCATTGGCGGCATCGACCAGCGCAAGACGGATGGCTTGGGCGATCTCACAGGCGGGCTGACCTGGTATGCTTTGGCGTCAAGAGAGCCGACGGGCACGACGCTGGGTTTGAGCGTGTTCGTCACTGCCCCGACGGGCAGTTTCGACATCGCCAATGTGAGCCTCGGCAGCGGCGCGTGGACGGTGACGCCCCAGATCGGCCTCATCCAGGGATTGGGGAATGGCTTCTTCATGGATGTCATCGCCGATGTCAGCGCCTCGCCGGACTTCACCGCGAACGGGGTCAATGTCTCCCGTTCCACCTCCGGCCAGTTCCAGGCCTATCTGCGCTACAAGCCCACCCTCGCCTCGTCCGTGTCGTTCGGATACTCAGGCACATTCGGCGGCAATTACTATATGAACGGCGCTTATACCGGACAAAAATTCCGAGACGACCAGTTGCGCGTGTTCGCGGCCACCTTCGTCTCCGAGCAGATCCAACTCCAGGGCATGCTCGCAACCAGTATCAATACGGATGACGGCTTCCAGAATTCCATCATCGCCCAGTTGCGGGTTCTGGCCCTGTTTTGATCCTGCCCCTGTCTTGATGCTGGCACTGTCTTGATCCTGGCCCCGCACACAATGCCAGAGAGCGGCCGGGTCGCTTCAGAGGCGCATGGAGCCACTGAAGCGATCCAACCTTTTGTTGTGGCGCTTTTCCTTCACGCGAACCGGTTCCCGCTTCGCGCAGAAATGCTCCAGATCAGCCCGGCTGGTCCAGGCCAAAGGCCGGATGGTGGACCAGTTCGCCCGACGGCAGGTCGCCCGCGAACGGCACCGCCTGCACCACGTCGGGCGGACAGCCGGGTACATGCAGGCCGGGGAAGGCCCGGAAGCCGAACCGCCCATAATAGGCCGGGTCGCCCACCAGCGCGGCGCCCCGGCAGGTGGCCCGCAAACGCACGAGGGCCTCGGCCATCAGAGCCGAGCCGATGCCCTGGCGATGCCGCACGGGCACGACCGCCAGCGGGCCGATCAGGCCCCACCCGCCCTGCGATCCGATCCGCGCCGCCGAGGCGGCGAGATGGCCGACCACCGTGCCGTCATCCTCGGCCACCAGCGACAGGGCCAATGCGCCCTCCGCCCGCAACCGCTCCACGATGCCCGCCTCCGTGCCGGTGGATTGGGGAAGCAGCCGCAGCGCTTCCGTCACCAGCCGGCTGATGGCCGGGATGTCCCCGGGCCTCTCGTCGCGGATCAGCATGGGCCGCTCCCTTGGTTGTCCAGCTGCGCCCGGACACAGGCAAGGCCGCGCCTCGAGATGCGATACGGGGAGCCGGAGCGGGATTCGATCAGGCGCTTGCGTCGCAGGCGCTGGAAGATGGCGAGGTCGAACTCCGCCAGCCTCGCCCCCTCGCGCGTGAGGCACACGGCGGACGTGACCTTGGGGCCATCGTCGCGCCTGTGCAGAATATGGCCGCCAAGGGCCAGCACGTGCAGCGCACGTTGCTCGTTTCGGGAAATGTTCATGAAAGTTCCGTGTGACAGACGTGAAACATCGCTCGGGCGGACATGCCCCCGGCGGTTCTGAATTCACGCGGCTCCCTGCGATCAGGGAGCCCTTGTCACACAAGCTCTGACATGCCCGACACATAGGACAAGCGAACGCCGTTGTCACCACGCGGCGTACCTTGCGGCAGCCGCATGGCCGAGGGACACGCCGCTCTCCCTCACTTGGGTTGCGAGCGCCAGGCGCCCAGCAGCATGTCCAGGAATTGCTGGGCGGCGGGGGCGAGGCTCCCGGTGCGGCGGCGAACGATGCCGATGGTACGGGAGACTTCCGGATCGCGGATGGGCTTGGTCACGATGAGGGGATGCTCGCCCTGCGGGGTGGCGAGGCGCGGCAGGACGGAGACACCGAGGCCCGCCTCCACCAGGCCCAGTGACGTGGTGAGGTGCGTCACCTCATAGGACCAGGAGAGCTGCACCTTCGCCTTCACCAGCGCCGCGTCCAGAAGGATGCGGTTGCCGCTGGCGCGGCTCACCGCGATCAGCGCGTGGCCCTCCAGGTCGCTCCAGGCGAGCTGATCGCGCGCCGCCAGGGGATGGTCGCGCCGGCAGGCCAGCACGAAGGGATCTTCCAGCAGGGGCTCGAACGACAAATCGGGGTCTGACGCGCCCATCAAATTGATGCCGAACTCCACCTCCCCCCGCGCCACGCAGGCCAGCCCCTCGCTGGCGGGCACGTCGAGGATGCGAAAGCGGATGTTGGGATACTCGGTGTTGAAACGGGCGATGACCGCCGGCAGGAAGTAGAAGGTGGCGGTGGGGATGCAGGCCAGCGAGATCTGCCCCACCCGCCGCCGGCCCACCTCGCGCATGGCGAAGAGGGAGGTGTCGAACTCCTCCAGCATGCGCCGCACCAGCGGCAGCAATTCCCGCCCCACCGGGGTGAGCGCCACCCGCCGTGTGGTGCGCTCCAGCAGCGCCGCGCCGATGGCCGCTTCCAGGCGCTGGATGCGCCGGCTCAGCGCCGATTGGGAGATGTTGAGGGCCTCCGCCGCCCGGTGAAAGCCCCCCAGGTCCACCACCGCCGCGAAGGCGCGCAGATCGAGGGCTTCGTAATTGATGTTCATAGCGCATCATTCATCGTGATAATTGCATTTCACATGAAAGCGGCGGCAAGACAAGGTGCGCCCACGTCAAGAACGTGGTGTCGCCGTGAACGACCTCTCCCGCAACCCCCTGATGACATTCGAGAAGGTGCCCTGCGTGCTGATGCGCGGCGGCACCTCTCGCGGCCCCTTCTTCCTGGAGCGGGACCTGCCGCGCGAGCGGGCGGCGCTGTCCCACTTCCTGCTGGCGGCCATGGGCTCGCCGCACAATTTGCAGGTGGACGGCATCGGCGGCGGCAATCCGCTGACCAGCAAGGTGGCCATTGTCGGCGCCTCCAGCCAGCCCGGCGCCGACGTGGACTATCTCTTCGCCCAGGTCTCCATCGACCGCGCCTTCGTGGATTTCAGCCCCAATTGCGGCAACATGCTCTCCGCCGTCGGCCCCTTCGCCATCGAGGCGGGGCTGGTGGAGGCGCGGGATGGGGAAACCACCGTCCGCATCTTCAACCGCAACACCGGCGTGCTGGTGGAAGCGGTGGTGCAGACCCCCGGCGGGGTGGTGGATTATGCCGGGCACACCAGCATTGACGGCGTCGCCGGCTCAGCCGCGCCCATCCGCCTGATCTTCCGCGACGCCATGGGCAGCAAGACCGGCGCGCTGCTGCCCACCGGCCGGGTGCGGGAAGAGATCGACGGCATCGCGGCCTCGCTGGTGGATTATGCCGTCCCCATGGTGCTCATCGGCGCGGCCTCGCTCGGCCTTTCCGGCACCGAGACGCCCGACGCGCTCGAGGCCGATGCCGATCTGCTGGCGCGGCTGGAAGCCATCCGCCGGGAGGCGGGGCGGCGCATGGGGCTCGGCGACGTGTCGCAGATCGTGGTGCCGAAGCTGGCACTCGTCTCCGCTCCCCGCGCGGGTGGCACCCTCACCTCGCGCTATTTCGCCAATTCCCGCCGCTGCCATCGCGGGCATGCGGTCACCGGCGCGCTCTGCATCGCCGCCGCGAGCCTCCTGGAGGGCAGCATCGCCGCGGATGTCGCGATGCCCGACGCCGCGCGGCCGGACCGCTTCGCCCTGGAACATCCCGGCGGGCGCACCGAGGTGGGCCTTGAGCGCGACGCCGCCGGACGGCTCTGCGCCGCCAGCCTCGTGCGCACCGCCCGCCGGCTCTTCGAGGGCAACGTGATCGTGCCCTTGCCCGCTTTCGCCGCTTGACCGACAAATGTCTGGAGGAAACGCCAATGAACAATAATCGCCGCCCCCTCGACCTGCCGCTCACCCGGCGCACCTTGTGCCGTGGCCTCCTTGGTGCGGCCGCCGCCGCGCTGGTGACCGCTCCCCGGTTCGCCCAAGCGGCGGATGCCGCCTATCCCACCCGCCCCATCCGCCTGCTGGTGCCCTATGCCGCCGGCGGCGGCACGGACGGCATCGCCCGCATCGTGGCGCAAGGCGTCTCGGAACGCCTCAAGCAGGCGGTGGTGGTGGACAATAATGGCGCGGCGGGGGGCAACGTGGCCACCCAGCAGGTGGCCAATGCGGAGCCGGATGGCTACACCATCCTGATGGCCAACCAGGGCCCCATGGTGGTCAATCCGCACCTGTTCCGAAACGTGAAGATCGACCCGCTGAAGGCGTTCGCGCCAATCACGCTGATCACGGCCGCCCCGCTTCTGGTGGTGGTGCCCAAGTCCTCGCCGTTCAACACCATCCAGGACCTGGTGGATTACGGGCAGAAGTTCCCGGACAAGCTCACCTATGGCTCGGCCGGCAACGGCTCCGCCAGCCATCTGGCCGCCGTGCTGCTGGCGCAGGTGACCAATATGCAGGCCGTGCATGTGCCCTATAAGGGCGCCGGCCCCGCCCTCAACGATCTGCTGGGCGCCCGCCTCGACTTCATGGCCACCACCGTGCCCTCCGTGCTGGGCCTGGCGCAGCGCGGCGACGTGAAGGTGCTGGCGGTGACCTCCCGCGACCGGATCTCCAAGTTCCCGGATGTGCCGTCCGTCGCCGAAAGCGGCTGGCCTGCCTACGAATCCACCGCCTGGTATGGCTTCGTCGCGCCCAAGGGCACCCCGCAGGCCGTCGTCGACACGCTGCGCGCGGCCACCATTGACACCATCATGAGCGGCGTGGTGCGCGAGCGCCTGGAGAATGAAGGCGCCAAGCCCATCGGCGACACGCCAGCGGAGTTCCTGGACATGATGAAGGGCGAATCCAGCCGCTGGGCCGCCGTCATCAAGAAGGCGAACATCGCCATCGACTGAGGGGGGAGCGGGCCTGCGTCTCACACCGGCGCGGGCAGCCCTTCCATCACCGTCTTGAAGGCCGCGATCGCCCGTTCGATGGCGGCATCGTCAATGTGGCGGTGGGTGACACAGCGCAGGCGCTGGCGGCCCCAGGGCCGGGCGAGCAGGCCCGCCGCCTCCAGAAGGTCCACCCAGGCGCCGCTGTCGCGGCCGGTGCGGGAGACATCCACCTGCACGATGTTGGTTTGCGGCAGCGTGGCGGCTAGCGGCAGGCCGAGGCCGTTCACGCCCTCGGCGAAGCGCCGGGCGCGGCGGTGATCCTCGGCGAGGCGCGGCCCCATGGTGCGCACCCCTTCCAGGCCCGCCGCCGCCATGATGCCCACCTGGCGCTGAGCGCCGCCCAGCATGCGCCGCAACGTCCGCCCCTTCTCGATGGTCGCCTTGGGGCCGGCGAGCACGGCGCCCACCGGCGCGCTCAGGCCCTTGGACAGGCAGAGCGAAACCGTGTCGCTTGAGCGCGCCACCTCGGCGGGCGTGACGCCCAGATAGACCGCCGCATTGAACAGCCGCGCGCCATCGATATGCACCCGCGCCCCGCGCCGGTGCGCCATCTCCTGCACCCGCGCCATATGGTCGAGCGGCAGCACGGCGCCGCCCGCATTGTTGTGGGAGGTCTCCATCCCCACGAGCGCGGTCTTCAGCCGATGGCCGGTGGGGTTCAGCACGTCTTCGAGCACGTCGAGATCCATGGCCCCGGCAGTGCCCGGCACGGGCAGATAGAACAGGCCGGTGAAGGTGCCCGAGCCCCGCTCGGAATTGTAGATGTGGGCGTTCGCCTCCAGCACCACCTGCTCGCCGCGCTGGGACTGGGCGAGGATGGCGATGAGGTTGGCCATGGTGCAGCTCGGCACGAACAGGCCGGCTTCCTTGCCCAGCACCTGCGCCGTCTCCGCCTCCAGCTCGCGCGCGGTGGGATCGCCATCGAGCCCGTCATCGCCGATCACCGCGCTCGCCATGCGCTCATACATGGCAGGGGTTGGCCGGGTGACGGTGTCGCTTCGCAGATCAACCGCCGTCAGAGCGTCGGGGGTGGGGGTCGGGGTGGGAGTGGCCGTGGTCGCGGTGGTGCCTTGGACCGGCATCTTTGGCCCCTATTGCTTCAGGATCTTGGAGAGGAACAGGCGGGTGCGCGCGTGGCGGGCCTCCACTTGGTCGAAGAATTCGGCCTTGGGGCAGTCCTCCAGGATGCGGCCCGCATCCATGAAGATCACCCGGTCGGCCACATGCTTGGCGAAGCCCATTTCGTGGGTGACCACCATCATGGTCATGCCCTCGCGGGCGAGATCGGTCATCACGTCCAGCACCTCGGTGACCATTTCCGGGTCGAGGGCGGAGGTGGGCTCGTCGAACAGCATGGCGGAGGGGTCCATGCACAAGGCGCGGGCGATGGCGACGCGCTGCTGCTGCCCCCCTGAGAGGGTGCCGGGAAACGCCTCGGCATGGCCGGCGAGGCCCACCCGCTCCAGCAGGCTGAGGCCGCGCGCCCGCGCCTCCGCCCGGCTGCGCTTCAGGACCTGGGTCTGGGCGAGGCAGAGATTGTCGATGACGCTGAGATGGGGAAACAGCTCGAAATGCTGGAACACCATGCCCGTGGTGGCGCGCAGGCGCGGCAGATTGGTGCGCCGGTCGCCCACCGAGACGCCATTGACGAGGATCTCGCCCTCCTGGAAATCCTCCAGCGCGTTCACCGTCTTGATGAGGGTGGACTTGCCCGAGCCGGACGGCCCGCACACCACCACCACCTCGCCCTTGGCCACATGGGTGGTGCACTGGTTCAGCACCTGCATGGTGCCGTACCATTTGCTCACATTGCGGATGTCGATCATCGGGGCGGTCTGGGAGGGAGCGGTCATCGGGCCAGTTTCCAGCGCGCTTCCAGGCGCTTCACGAGGCGGGAGGCGCCAAAGCAGAGGACGAGGTAGACGAGGGCCACGAACACGTACAATTCCGTGAGCCGGCCATCCCGGGCGCCCACTTTCGACGCCGCGCCGAGAAAGTCCGTCAACGCCACCACATAGACGAGCGAGGTGTCCTGGAAGAGGACGATGAGGCGCGTGAGTAGAGAGGGCGTCATGTTCCGCAGGGCCTGCGGCAACACCACCTTCAGGAAGGTCTGCCGCCGGTTGAGCCCCAGCGCGAGGCCCGCCGCCACCTGCCCCCGCCGAATGGACTGGATGCCGCTGCGGATGATCTCGCAGAAATAGGCCGCCTCGAACAAGGTGAAGCTGACGAGCGCCGAGCGGAAGGCCCCCACCTGGATGGGACGGGGCGAGCCCACGATCCAGGCGCCGATATAGGGCACCAGGAAGTAGAACCAGAAGATGATGAGCACCAGCGGCACGGACCGCATGAGGTTCACATAGACCCCCGCCGGCACCGAGAGCACCCGCCAGGGGGAGAGCCGCAGCACCGCCAGGACGATGCCGAGCGCAAGTCCCATGAGGCCGGCGAGGAAAGTCAGCGCCAGCGTGAGGCCAAGCCCGTCGAAGATGAGATAGGGCAGCGCATTGAGGATGGCGGAAAAATCGAAGGCGCCGGTCATGAGGCCCCTCCCTTGCCGGCGCTTCCCGCCCCGATGAGGCCGGGCACGGCGAGCCGGCGCTCCAGAGCGCGCATGGCCAGCACGAGGGTGCCGTTGATGAGGAGATAGCCGAGCGTCGCCGCGCTGAACGCCTCGAAGATGTGGAAGGAGAATTCCTGCATGGCCCGCGCCTGGCCGGTCAGTTCCAGCAGGCCGATGGTCATGGCCACCGAGGAATATTTCACGATGCCCATGAATTCGGAGGTGAGCGGCGGGATCATGATGCGGAAGGCCTCGGGCAGCACCACCCGCCGATAGGCCTGGGCGGGCGTCAGCCCCAAGGCGAGGGCCGCCTGATACTGGCCCTTGGGCAGCGACTGGATGCCCGAGCGCATCTGCTCGCCGATGCGGGCGGTGGCGTAAAAAATGAGGCACAGGAGCGCGGGCACGAACGCATTCCAGGGCGCCGGCATGCCTTTGATGGCCCGGCCGAGCCCCGACGGCACCACCTCCGGCAGCACGAAATACCAGAGGAACATCTGCACCAGCAGCGGGATGTTGCGGAAGACCTCCACATAGACCGTGCCGATGGCGTTGAGCGCCGGCGACCGGGCGGTGCGCAGGACGCCGATCAGCGCCCCCAGCACCAGGGCGCAGACCGCCGTTGTGCCAGACAGGCCCAGCGTCCAGAGGGCGCCGAGGCCGAGATTATAGAGATAGCTGTGAACGCCGTCCGACGAGGTGTCGAGGAAGACGCTCCAGCTCCAGTCATATTTCATGGGCCGGTTCCGCCGAAGGCCGTGGCCGCGCAGACGCGGCCGGGCTCACTGATAGTCGGCCGGATCGCCGGAATCGGTGGGGTTGGCCAGCGCCTTCTTCAGGGCGGGGCTCATGGGATATTTCAGGTTGATGCCGCGCGGCGGAATGGGCGCGTTGAAATACTTGTCATAGAGCGCGGCCACCGTGCCGTCCTTGATGAGCTTGAGGACGGCGGCGTCCACCAGCGCCTTGAACTGCGGATCGTCCTTGGGCTCCATGATGCCGTAGGGCGCGATTTCCAGGCTCTTGGTGCCGATGATGAAGGCGCTGGGATCCTTGGACGAGGCCACCTGGCCATAGGCGAGGCCATCATCATTGGCGGTGCCGGCGGCGCGTCCCGTCTCCACCATCAGGAAGGCCTCGGCGGTGTCCTTGGCCCCGGCGACCGTAATGCCCAGATTGCCCTTGGCATTGATCTGGGAAATGACCTTGAAGGTCTGCCCGCCCGCCTGGGCGGCGATGGTCTTGCCGCGGAAGGAAGCGGGATCGTTCACATCCACGCCGCCATCCTTGCGGGCCATCAGCACCACCTGCGCCACAAAGGTGGTGGGCGCGAAGGCCACCAGCTTGTGGCGCTCCACATTGTTGGTGGTGTTGCCGCACTCCAGGTCGATGGTGCCGTTGGCGAGCAGCGGAATGCGCGTGGCCGACGTGGTGGGGTTGTAGCGGATGTCGAGCTTGGGCAGGCCGAGCGCCGCCTTGATCTCGCCGGCGATCTTCTCGCAGATCTCCACCGTGTAGCCGACCGGCTTCTGGTTGCCGTCCAGATAGGCGAAGGGCACCGAGGTCTCGGGATGGCCGAGGGTGATGGAGCCGGTCTGGCGGATGGTGTCCACGCGGCTCTGGGCCTGCGCCGCGCCGGCGGCCAGCGTGAACGACAAGGCGACGGCGATCCCGCAAAGAGCTTTCATCATGTTCCCCACTGGGCGAGTTGGCCATGCCGCTCGCTCTTTCAGCAGGAGGACTATGGCAAGCCGGCTTCATGATGCATAATTCTAAATATGGGGGCTCTCATACGGATCTGATATGGCACAGCGGCGCATGGGGTTGCAGCACATCGAGGCCTTCCGGGCGGTGGTGCAGACCGGCTCCATGACGGAAGCGGCGCGCCGCCTCAACACCTCCCAGCCCCAGATCAGCCGCCTCATCGCGCAATTGGAGCAGATCACCAAATTCGCCCTGTTCGACCGCTCCGGCAGCCGCGTCTTTCCCACCAATGAGGGCACGCGCTTCTTCCAGGAGGTGGAGAAGGCGTTTACGGGCTTGAGTTCCCTGGAAGCCGCCGCCCACGGCATCCGCTCCTTCCGGGCCGACCGTCTGCGAGTCACCGCCATGCCGCGCCTCGCCGCCGGGCTTCTGACCCGCATCGCCGCGCGCTTCATGGTGGATTATCCGGAGGTGATGGTCTCCATCCGCTCGGGCACCGCCAATACGGTGCATGAATGGATCAGTTCGGGCCTGTGCGACATGGGGCTCGCCATGCTCTACCAGGAGACCCATGGGGTGGAGGTGGAGCCGCTTTACACCGGCCAGTGCGTGGCCGTGCTGCCCAAGGGCCACCCGCTGACCGCGCGCGAAAGCCTGACCCCGGAGGATTTCGCCGGCCAGGCCTTCATCGCCTCGCCGGGCGGGGGACAATTGGCGGAACGCATCGACCAGGTGTTCACGGCGGCGGGGGTGCGGCGGCGCATCGTGGCGGAGACGGATCTCGGCGCCTCCGTCTGCACCCTGGTGGGGGCGGGGCTGGGGGTGAGCCTCGTCAATCCGCTGGCCGCCCATGAGGAGCGGGCGGCGGCGGGGCTGGAGATCCGCCCCTTCACGCCGGACATCCCGACCACGGTGGCGCTGATCTTCCCGCCTTATGTGGCCCGCACCCGGCTGGTGGCGGAGTTCAGTGCCTATGCCCGCCGTCAGGTGCAGGCGGAGCTGGCGGCCATGGGAAATGAGCCACCAGCTCCCTTGTGACAGTCAGCGCCCCTTCCACACGGGGGCGCGCTTTTCCGCGAAGGCGGCGGGGCCTTCCACTGCGTCTTCCGAGGCCAGCATGGCCTTCATGGCGGGATAGTCCCATTCCTCGGTCAGCGCCTGCGCCAACGGCGTATCGAGGCCGCGCAAAGCCGCCTCCTTTGTGGCGCGCACGGACATGGGGCTGGCGGAAAGGATCTCCGCGGCCCAGCGCCGGGCGGCCTCCAATATGTCGCCTTCCACCACCTGCGTCACGAAGCCCAGTTCATAGCCCTCCTGCGCCGCCACCCGGCGGCCGGTGAGCATCATGCCCATGGCGCGCTTCAACCCGATCTCGCGCGGCAGCCGCTGGATGCCGCCGGCCAGCGCCGCAAGGCCCACCTTGGGCTCCGGGAGGGCGAAGACGGACTTTTGCGTCGCCAGGATGATGTCGCACGCCAGCGCCAGCTCGAAGCCACCACCCATGGTCACCCCGTCCACGGCGGCAATGAGCGGCTTATTGAGGTCGAACCGCGCGGTGAGCCCGCCAAAGCCCGAAGGCGGGGTGACGAGCCCGCCGCCGGACGCCTGCTGCTTCAGGTCATGGCCGGCGCAGAAGGCCTTGCCGCCCGCGCCGGTGAGGATGGCGACCCACTGGCTGTCATCCGCCGCGAAGGCGTCGAAGGCCTCGGCCAGTTCCTCATGGGCCTGCGCATTCAGCGCATTATAGGCCTGCGGCCGGTTGATGGTGACGAGGGTGAGCGCGCCCTCGCGCGCGACAGTGATGTATTGGAATGTCACGCTGCCTGCTCCCGCACGCCGGTCCGCACCAGGCCGGCCAGCCGGCTATGGATGATGGCTTCCGCTTCCGCAACGATGCGGCCCACCAGCTCCGCGCAGGTGGGGATGTCGTGAATGAGCCCCTGCACCTGCCCCGCCCAGACGAGCCCGGCATCCAGGTCGCCCGTCTCCAGCGCCACGCGCCCCTTGGCGCCGGACACCAGCGGGCGGATGTCCTCGAAGGTGGCGTCGGGCTTCAGGGACCGCGCCACCACCTCGTCGGACACGGACGTCTTGGCCACCCGCCCCGTATTGTGGAAGCGGCGGAAGATGAGATTGGTGGCCCGCTCGTCATTGGCAACCAACAGCTCTTTCACCTTGTCATGGATGGGCGCTTCCACGGTGGCGCAGAAGCGCGTGCCCATATTTATGCCCTCCGCGCCCAGTGCCAGGGCAGCGACCAGGCCCCGCCCATCGGCAAAGCCGCCGCTGGCAAGCATGGGGATGGTCACCTTGTCCGCCGCTGCCGGAATGAGGATGAGACCGGGAATGTCATCCTCGCCCGGATGGCCGGCGCATTCGAAGCCGTCGATGGAGACCATGTCCACGCCCATGCGCTCGGCCGAGAGGGCATGGCGGACGGCGGTGCATTTGTGGATGACCAGGATGCCGTGGGACTTGAACTCCTCCACATGCTCCTGCGGCTTGTGGCCAGCGGTCTCCACGATCTTGATGCCGCTCTCGATGATGGCGCGGCGATATTCCGCATAAGGCGGCGGGGAGACGGACGGCAGGATGGTGAGGTTCACGCCGAAGGGCTTGTCGGTCATGGCCCGGCAGCGGTCGATCTCGCGGCGCAGATCGTCCGGGGTGGGCTGGGTTAAGGCGGTGAGGATGCCGAGGCCGCCCGCATTGGAGACGGCGGCGGCCAATTCCGCCCGCCCCACCCACATCATGCCGCCCTGCATGACCGGATGGCGCACGCCGGTCAGCTCCGTGAAGCGTGTCTTCAGAGCCATCACAGCGCCTCCACGATGGTGACATTGGCGATGCCGCCGCCTTCGCACATGGTCTGCAAGCCATAGCGCTTGCCGCGCGCTTTCAGCGCCTGGACGAGGGTGGCCAGCAGCTTGGTGCCGGAGGCGCCCAAGGGGTGGCCGAGCGCGATGGCGCCGCCATTCACGTTGAGCTTGTCCGGATCGGCGCCGAGCGCCTGCATCCAGGCGAGCGGGATGGGCGCGAAGGCCTCGTTCACCTCATAGAGGTCGATGTCATCAAGGGTCATCCCCGCCTTGGCCAGCGCCTTGCGGGTGGCGGCGATGGGCTCCTCCAGCATGATGACGGGATCGCCGGCGGTCACCGCCAGGGTCACGATGCGGGCGAGCGGAGTGAGGTTGTGGGCCTTCAAGGCCCGCTCGCTCACCACCAAGGCGGCGGAGGCGCCGTCGCACATCTGGCTGGCATTGGCGGCGGAGAGGACGCCGTCCTCCTTCAGCAGCTTGACCGAGCCGATGCCCTCCAGCGTCGCATCATAGCGGATGCCTTCGTCGGTGGTGTGGAGGCCGCCCTCTACGGCGAGCGGCACGATCTCGTTCACGAAGGCGCCGGCCTGCGTCGCCTGCGCCGCGCGGCGGTGGCTTTCCAGGGCGAAACGGTCCAGCGTCTCACGGTCGAAGCCATATTTGCGGGCGATCATCTCGGCGCCCTCGAACTGGCTGAAGCTCGACACCCCATAGCGGGCGCGGATCTTTTCCGAGAGCGGTCCGGTGCCCACCCCGGCCTTCTCGAACAGAGAGACGGAGGCGAACATAGGCACGCGGGTCATGCTCTCGGCACCCGCCGCGATCACCACGTCCTGGGTGCCGGACATGACCGCCTGGGCGGCGAACTGCACCGCCTGCTGGGAACTGCCGCACTGGCGGTCAATGGTCACCGCCGGCACACTCTCCGGCAAAGAGGAGGCGAGCACCACGTTGCGGCCGAAGGCGAAGGACTGCTCGCCGCCTTGGGTGACGCAGCCGACGATCACGTCCTCCACCGCATCCGGCGCAATGCCGGTGCGCGCCACCAGCGCGTCGAGCACGGCGCCGCCCATGTCGGCGGGATGCCAGCCGGCGAGCTTGCCGTTGCGCCGCCCCCCGGCGGTGCGGACGGCGTCCACGATATAGGCCTCGGCCATCTCAGCGTTCCTTCCCCGAAAAGTGTGGTTTGCGCCGCTCCAGAAACGCGGCGACGCCTTCCTTGCAATCGGCCGAGCCGCCGGCGGCGGCGATGGCGCGCGCCTCCCGTTCCAGCTGGGCCTCCAGCCCCGTGCCATAGCTGTCCGCCAGGAGCGCCCGGGCGGCGCCCACCGCTCCGGTGGCCGCCCCCGCCAGCGCCTCGGCCTGGGCCTGGACGGCCGCATCCAGCTCGGCATCCTCCACCATGCGGGTGACAAGGCCGATGCGCTCGGCCTCCTCCGCGCCGATGCGGCGGCCGGTGAGGATGATCTCCTGCGCCTTCCTGAGCCCCACGAGGCGCGGCAGCAGAAAGGACATGCCGCCATCGGGCGTCAGCCCCACCGCGCCATAGGCCGCCGAGAAATGGGCCGAGCGGGCGGCCAGCACCACGTCACCGGAGATGGCGAGGCTGAGGCCGGCGCCGGCGGCCGGGCCGTTCACCTTGACCAGCAAGGGCTTTTCCATCCGCATGAGGCGGGAGACCGCCATGTGCAGGGTGCCGGCCAGCAGGCTCAGATAACCGGAAATCCCCTCCCCCGCCGCCGAAAAGCCGGCAAGGTCGCCGCCGCCGCAGAACAGCTTGCCGGTGCCCGTGAGCACCACGCAGCGGATGGCCGGATCCTGGTCACACTGAATGGCCGCGTCCAGCAGAGCCCGCGCGAGCGGCAGGTCGATGGTGTTACCGGCGGCCGGCCGGTTGAGCGTCATGGTGGCCACCGCCCCCTCGAGCGTGACGAGCAGCGGCGGGGTCATCGGCAGGCCTCCAGGGCGTCATGAGCCAGCGCCGCCAGCACTGTGAAGCTCTCCGCCCGCTCCCGCGCATGGGGCGAGGAAGCGGTGCCGCGCAGGGCCCGGCCCTTGATGCCGTGGAAGATGGCGGCCATGCGGAAGAGGTTGAAGGCGAGGTAGAAATCCCAGTTGGGGATGCCGTCCCGCCCGGTGGCCCGGCAATAGGCGGCGACATAGTCCGCCTCGGGTGGAATGTTCAGCGCGGCCAGATCCGCCCCCGCGAGCCCCGCCACGATGTTGGGCGGCATGCGGTACATGAGGGCGTGATAGGCAAAGTCCGCCAGCGGATGGCCCAGCGTCGACAATTCCCAGTCCAGCACCGCCAGAACGCGCGGCTCGGTGGGGTGGAAGATCATGTTGTCGCAGCGGAAATCGCCATGGACGATGGTCGTCTCGTCGCCGGGCGGAATGAGCCCCGGCAAGGCCTCCACCAGCGCGTCCATGCGCGGGTCGCGCCCGGCCAGCTCGTCCGCCAGATATTGCCGCGACCAACGGGTGATCTGGCGGGCGAAATAATTGCCGGGCTTGCCATAATCGGCGAGGCCCACCGCACCCGGATCAAGGCGGTGAAGGGCGGCGATGGTCTCGTTCATGGCCTGGAAATAGAGCGGGCGGTCCGCGTGGGGCACGTCCGGGAAGGTGGCATCCCAGAAGATGCGCCCCTCCACCAGGTCCATCACATAGAAGTCCGAGCCGATCACGTCGGGATCGGTGCACAGGCCATGGATGCGGGCGACGGGAAAGCCCACCGCGCCCAGCGCCGTCTGCACCCGTGCCTCGCGGTCCACCGCATGGGCGCCGGGCAGCACCTCGCCCGGTGGCTTGCGACGGAGCACGTAAGAGTGCTCGGGCGTGTCCAGCCGATAAGTGGGGTTGGACTGGCCGCCCTTGAACTGGGAGACGCGCAGAGGGCCGGCATAGCCCTCCACCGTCTCGGCCATCCAGGCGGCGAGCCGCGCCTCGTCGAAGCGCAAGCCGGCGCGCACTTCGGACGTGCCGGCATTGGCCGCCTCGCCCAGGGCAGCCGAAGCAGCGGCGGGAGCGGACAGGCTCATGAATGGGCCTCTTCGGGCTGGGTCTTCTTCCAGTCGCGGCGGATCTTCTTGGCCAGCGACCATTTGTGCACCTCGGTGGGGCCGTCATAGATGCGGAAGGCCCGCACCTCGCGGAACACCTGCTCCACGATGGTGTCGGAGGTGACCCCCGTGCCACCCATCACCTGCACGCAGCGGTCGGCCACGCGCATGAGCGCCTCGCTCACCGCCACCTTGGCCATGGAGCTTTCATTGATGGCCTGCGAGCCGGTGTCGAGCACGTCGGCGCACCAGTCGATCATCAGTTCGGCCTGCTTCAGGTCGATGAGGTTCTCCGCCAGCATGAAGCCGACGCCCTCATGGTCGATGAGCACCTTGCCGAAGGCCTTGCGGCGATTGGCATAGTCGGTGGCGATCTCATGCGCCCGGGTGCAGGCGCCGAGCCAGCGCATGCAATGGGTGAGGCGGGCGGGGGCGAGGCGCACCTGGGCATAGGTGAAGCCCTCGCCCGACTGGCCGAGCATCTGGTCCGCCGGCACCCGCAGGCCCTCAATGGTCAACACCGCATGGCCCCCGGGCATGGAACTGTCGATGGTGTTGGGGATGCGGTCGATGCGGATGGCGGGGTCCGGCAGGTCCACCAGGAACATGCAGGCGCCATCTTCCGACTTCGCCATGACAATGCCGATGGCCGCCCCCGGCGCGCCGGTGGCGAAGGCCTTGCGGCCGTCGATGATCCAGTGATTGCCGTC
This sequence comes from Aquabacter sp. DMC10, assembly GCF_056314145.1. Lineage (NCBI taxonomy): Bacteria > Pseudomonadati > Pseudomonadota > Alphaproteobacteria > Hyphomicrobiales > Xanthobacteraceae > Aquabacter > Aquabacter sp. DMC10. The sequence continues at coordinate 195,869 of NZ_JBQUYX010000001.1, forward strand.
CTGGCGGCAGGTGGTGATCATCATGGAGGGGTCGGAGCCCGCCCCCTGCTCGCTGGCCGGCTCGGTCATGAAGAAGGCCGAGCGGGCGGTGCCCGCCACCAGGGGGGCGAGGAAGCGCTCCTTCAGCGCCGGGCTGCCCACCTTGCCGAGCAGATACATGTTGCCCTCGTCGGGCGCCGCCGTGTTGCAGGCGAGCGGGCCCAACGGCGAGAGGCCGGAGCGGCGCAGCACCTGCGCCGTCTGGCGGTGGCTGAGATGCCGGCCGTCGGGCAGGATGTGGGGGGTGAGCACCCCCGCCGCCCGCGCCTTCTCGCGCATCTCGGCGATCAGTTCGTCGGTGGGGCAATCGTGATGATCGCGGCGCGGGTCCTTCTCATAGGGCACCACGATGTCGCGCACGAAGCGCTCCACGCGATCGGCGATGGCATTGGCCTCTTCGGCGGAAATGGTGCTCATTTGGGGGCCATCCGGATGGCGCCGTCCAGGCGAATGACCTCGCCGTTCAGCATGGGAATGGTGACGATGCTCTCTACCAGGCGGGCATATTCGTCGGGGTCGCCGAGGCGGCTGGGGAACGGCACCTGGGCGCCCAGCGAGGCCTGCGCCTCCGGCGGCAGCACGGAGAGCATGGGCGTCATGAAGATGCCCGGCGCGATGGTGGCCACCCGAATGCCGTAGCGGGCAAATTCGCGCGCCAGCGGCAAGGTCATGCCCACGATGCCGTTCTTGGAGGCCGAATAGGCGGCCTGGCCGATCTGGCCATCGAAGGCCGCCACCGAGGCGGTGTTGATGATGACGCCCCGTTCCTCGCCCACCGGCTCTGCCGTGTGCAGGCGGCCGGCGAACTGGGCGAGCACGTTGAAGGTGCCGATGAGATTGATGTCGATGATCTTTTTGAACTCAGCCAGCGGAAGGACCTTGCCGTGGCGGTCGATGACCTTGGCGGGCGGGCCGATGCCGGCGCAATTGACCAGGATCCGCGCCTTGCCAATGAGGCCCTCGGCCTGGTCGAGGGCGGCGGAGACGCCTGCCTCGTCGGTCACGTCCACCACCACGGAATGACCGCCAATGGCCTTGGCATGGGCGGCGGCCAGCTCCTCGTTGCGGTCGAAGATGACCACCTTCGCCCCACCCGCCGCCAGCCGCGCGGCCGTTGCCCCGCCGAGGCCCGATGCGCCACCCGTGACGATGGCCCCCATGTCTTTCACCAGCATGTGCGCTCCCGCTCCCGGCCCGACGGCTTGAGCCGTCCGGACCACCCCAGTTCCGGCCGCGCGCCGGTGGCGCGGCGGCCCTTCATTTCTACCTAATTGGATATTATTTACTGATGGGTATATTGAAGTCGAGCAGGTATGATGTCAACTAGGCATCAGGGCTGAAGAGAGGAACGAAACGTGGGTGACCTGGCGACCCCATTCCGGACATCCGCGCAGCGGCAGCGGGACCGCGAGGAGAAGCGGTTCGCGGTGATGCGGGCGGCGACGCGCCTGTTCAACGAGCGCGGCTTCCATGCCACCTCGCTGGATGACGTGGCCGCTGTTCTGGGTGTGACCAAGCCCACCATCTACCACTATCTCGGCAACAAGGATCAGGTGCTGCTGGAGTGCGTGAAGTTCGGCCTCGACCAGGTGTTGGAGGCCGCCGAGCGCTCGCGGGCCGCATCCGGTAACGGGCTGGCCCGGCTCCAGGCGTTCCTGCGCCGCTATGCCGAGATCAACATGGACGATTTCGGCCGCTGCGTGATCCGCACCGGCGACGAGGTGCTCTCCCCCGAGAGCGCCAAGACCTTCCGGGAACTGAAGGGGCAGATCGACCTTGCCATGCGCGCCTTGGTGGCGGAGGGCATCGCCGACGGCTCCATCGCGCCGGGCGACCCGCGCCTCATCGCCTTCACGCTGGCGGGCGCCCTCAACTGGCCGGCGCGCTGGTTCAACCCCAAGGGGCCGAAGACCAGCGCCGAGGTGGCCGCCGAAATGATGGACATCCTCACCCGCGGCATCGCCGGAAACGGCGCGGCGGCCGCCGCCCCGCAGCCCATGGCACGCCTGGAGGAAAGCCCGATCCCGGCGCCGCCGGAGACGGGCAAGCCGGCGCGGAAGCCCCGGGCTGGCGCCAAGGCGAAGGCCGAAGCACTCGCGGCGGCCCCGCAAGAGCGCGGGGAGAACGCCCCCGCCAAGCCCCCTCGCAGGCGCACCAAGGGGGCCTGAACGGCCCGCCTGCGCTCACCGCCGCGCGAAGGCCGCGGCCTCCTCGCGCAGGCGCGCCTTCAGCACCTTGCCATTGGGATTGCGCGGCAGGCCGTCCTCCATCAGCACGATGCGATCGGGCACCTTGTAGTCGGACAGGCAGCGGGCACAGTGGCGGCGCAGATCCTCCTCGGCGGCCTGTCCGCCCACCACGAAGGCCGCCACCCGCTCGCCCAGCACCGGGTCGGGAAAGCCCACGACGGCGGCTTCCGTGATGCCCGGGAAGTCGATCAGCACGCTCTCCACCTCGGCCGAATAGACCTTGTAGCCGGCGCGGTTGATCATGTCCTTCTTGCGGTCGAAGACCTTCAGATAGCCGTCCGCATCCATGGAGCCCACATCGCCCGAGCGCCAATAGCCCCCGGTGAAGGCGGTGGCATTGGCTTCCGGGTTCTTCCAATAGCCGGGCACCACGGAGGCGCCCGCAATCCACAATTCGCCCGCCATTCCGGGGGGCACTTCGCGCCCGTCCTCGTCCATCACCCGCAAATCGATGCAGGGCATGAGCTTGCCCACGCAATCGAGCCGTTCGATGGGCGCATCGCGCGGCAGGATGGCGACCGGGGAGGAAGTCTCGGTGGCGCCATAGACGTTGAACAGATCGAGGCGCGGGCACTTCTCCTTCAGCCGCCGCGCATTGGGCTCCGGCATGGGCGCGCCGCCGAAGGCGCCGATGCGCCAGGAGGAAAGGTCGAAGCGGTCGAACTCCGGATCAAGCAGGCACAGATTGTACATGGCGGGCACCATGACCACCGCGCTCATGCGCTCGCGCTCCGCCACCTCCAGGAAGGCGCGAGCCTTGAACTGCGCCATCAGGATGAGCCCGGCCCCGAAGGCGAGCGCCGTCTGCATCACGCCGATCAGCCCGGTCATGTGGGAGCAGGGCACCGCCAGCACCATGCGGTCGGTGCCGGCGATGCCCACCGCATGGCGGTAATGCAGGCAGGAATGGACGACGCCCAGATTGGTGAGCACCGCCCCCTTGGGCCGCCCCGTGGTGCCGGAGGTGTAGAGGATGCAGAAGGGGTCTTCCTCCTCCACATCGGGGCCAGCCTCGCGGGGGGGCGCCGCGAACAGCGCGTCATAGGGCACGCTACCCTCATGCGGGCCGCCCACAGCGACGCGAAAGGCAAGCTCGGGCGTCTCGGCGGCATCCGGCAATTCGCCGGCGTGGGCCACATCGAACAGCAGCGCCATGGCCCCGCTCTGGGTCACCGCATAGGCGATTTCGGGACGCCGCTGGCGGATGTCGAGGGGCACATGGACGGCGCCAAGCCGGGCGCAGGCGAGCGAGACCTCCACCACCTCGGCCCGGTTGCCGATCAGCGTCGCCACCCGCTCGCCCTTGCGCACGCCGCGCGCCACCAACCCGTCGGCGAGCCGCTCGGCGCGGGCATCCAGCTCGCCATAGGTGGAGCGGCGATCGCCATCCACCAGCGCCAGAGCGTCCGGCGCTTCGGCCACGCGGGCGCGGAAAAAGGCATGCACATTGCGCGGCCGGTCCACAAAAGCCGGCACCACGCGCCCAAAATGCACTTCGCGGCGGATCATCCGCTCCTCCCCATTTTTCTTGTGGCGCCCGTCACGGCACCAGCACCACCTTGCCCACGGTGCGCCGTTCCCCCAAGGCCTTCAGCGCGGCGGGCGCCTCGGCGAGGGGGAAGGCGTCGCGCACCAGGGGACGGATGGCGCCGGCCCGGCGCAGCTCGAACAGTTCCGCATAGATGTGCGGCACCTTTTCGGGATGGTGCCGCCGATATTCGCCCCAATAGACACCGAGCGCCGCCGCATTCTTCAGGAGCAGGCGGTTGGCGGGAAGCTCCGTGACCGTGCCGCCGGCAAAGCCGACGATGACGAGGCGTCCGCCCCAGGCAAGGCACCGCAGGCTCTCCAGCGCCACGGCGCCGCCCACCGGGTCCACCACCACGTCGACGCCCCGTCCGCCTGTCAGCTCCCGCACGCGCGCGGTGAGCGGCTCGGCGGCATAGTCGATCACCTCATGGGCGCCCAACTCCAGGCAAAGCGCGCCCTTGTCCGGCCCGCCGGCGGTGGCGATGACGCGGGCGCCCGCATGGCGCGCCAATTGGATGGCGGCGGAGCCGACGCCCCCCGCCCCCGCATGGACGAGCACGGTCTCCCCCGCCTTCAGACCGGCCCGGTCATGCAGGGCCACATGCGCGGTGGGATAGACCACCGGCAGCGCCACCGCCTCGGTCAAGGGGAAGTCGGGCGGCACCAATTCCGCACCCACCGGGCCAACCTTGGCATAATCGGCAAAGGCGCCGTGATCCACCAGGGCGCAGATGCGATCGCCCTCCTGGAAGCGGCAGCCTTCGCCCCGCGCCACCACCGTGCCGGCGAGCTCGATGCCGGGCGTGAAAGGCAGCGACGGCTTCACCTGGTAGCGGCCGCGGATCATGAGCGTGTCGAGGAAATTCACCCCCGCCGCCTCCACCCGCACCACGCATTCGCCGGGGCCGGCCTGCGGTAGGGGGAGGTCCTCCAGCGCCATGGTGCCGTCGGCGCTCAAGGCGCGCACCAGCCAGCCGCGCATGGGCGTGTCCTTCGTCTTCGTCATTCCCACGGGTCTTTCACTGGCTCCTGCGGCGCCAGCGCAAGCCCGGCGCCGCAGGAGATCCGTCCGAAAAAATCATCCATGCCCGGCCCGAGGGGTGAGAGGCCGGGCATGGATGAAGGCGCACGTCAGCCGGCGGTCACTTGCCCGCAGCCACAAGGGGGCATTCGCTGCGCGACAGGGGCCGGAAGGCCTCGGCCGCCGGGATCGTGCGGAGGATCTTCATATAGTCCCACGGGCCCTTGGATTCCGCCGGGGACTTCACCTGGGCCAGATACATGTCGTGGATCATGCGGCCATCGGGGCGGATGGAGGCGTTGCGGGCGAACATGTCCTTCACCGGCATTTCGCGCATCTTGGCGGCCACCACCTCGCCCTCGGTGGAATTGGCCGCCTTGACCGCTTTCAGATAATGCAGGGCGGCGGAATAAAGGCCGGCCTGGAGCGAGGTGGGCTTGCGGCCGCCCATGCGCTTCGACCAGCGCTCCGCCCAGGCGCGGGTCTCGTCATCCATGTCCCAATAGAAGGCGGTGGTCATCAGCAGGCCCTTGGCCCGCTCGAGGCCGAGCGCATGGATGTCGGTGATGAAAAACACCATGGCGGCGAGGCGCTGCTTGCCGGTGCCGATGCCGAACTCATTGGCCTGCTTGATGGAATTGATGGTGTCGACGCCGCCATTGGCGAGCGCGATCACCTGCGCGCCCGAGGACTGGGCCTGCAGCAGGAAGGAGGAGAAATCGGGCGTGTTGAGGGGCGCACGGGCGTTGCCCAGCACCTTGCCGCCATTGGCGTCGATCACCTCGGTGGCGTCGGCCTCCAGCGACTTGCCGAAGCCATAGTCGGCGGTGACGAAATACCAGGTCTTGCCGCCTTCCGCGACCACCGAGCGGGCGGTGCCGTTGGCCATGGCGTAGGAATCATAGACCCAGTGGAAGGAGGTGGGCGAGCAGGCCTTGTTGGTGAAGACGGTGGAGCCGGCACCCGTGTTCAGCAGCACTTTCTTGCGGTCGCGGGTGATCTCCTGCACCGCCAGGGCGATGGCGGTGTTGGGCACCTCGGCGATGACGTCCACATTCTCCTCGTCCACCCAGCGGCGGGCGACCGCCGCGCCCACGTCCGCCTTGTTCTGACCGTCGGCGATCACGAGGTTGATGGGCTTGCCATCGATGGTGCCGCCGAAATCCTCAATGGCCATCTTAATGGCTTCCACCGAGCCGGGGCCGGTGAGGTCGGCATAGACGCCGCTCATGTCGGTGAGCAGGCCGAACTTCACGCCCCGCGCCGGGATCTCGGCGGCGGCGGACGTCGCGGCCAGGGCAAGCGCACCGGCGGCCAGCATGTTCCAAGGCTTCAAACGGCTCACATCGTCCTCCCCATTATGCCCACGAGCCCGACGTGCTCCCGTCCGGCGTGTGGCCCGGACGGCGCGGAGCAATGGGCTCCGCATCGTATGCCCGTGAGTAATTTAATTTATTCCTCGAACTAAAATATACTCGCGAGTAAATTCCTGTCAAGGCGATGCCCCGGCCTGGGTACTCGGCGGAACCACGCCGCCGCCTTCGTCCACGCCCGGAAGCCCCCCTCCCCCGCGACGCCAGACGCGCACGCCAGAGCACGCGGCCCCCGCGGTTCGCGCGCTTCGCATTGACGAGGCCAAAAAAATGCAATATCGATATTTTTGAGAGCGAGACGGCCGGGGAGGCACAGGTGCTGGGAGCGGGACGGGACATGCAGCAGGTGATGCGGCCGGGCGAGGAAGCTCCACGCAGCGTGACCTCCGCCGTCTTCCTGCAATTGCGCTCGGAAGTGCTCACCGGCGCGCTAAAGGGGGGGCAGCCCCTGCGCGCGGCGGCCATTGCCAGCCGGCTGCGGGTGAGTCTGACCGCCGTGCGCGAGGCGCTGGTGCGCCTGCTCTCGGACAATTTCGTCACCTCGGTGGATCAGAAGGGCTTTCGCGTCTCGCCCGTCAGCGTCGAGGATCTCGTTGACGTGACGCAGACCCGCATCCTGGTGGAGGGCACCGCGCTCCGCCAGTCCATGGAAAACGGTGGGCCGGACTGGCGCGCGCGGGTGATCGCCTCGCACGCGCGCCTCTCCGCCCTCCCCGTGCGCCGGCCGGACAAGCCCGACGAGACCAACGAGGCCTGGGCGGAGGAGCATGAACGCTTCCATCTTACGCTTCTGGACGCCTGCGGCTCGCCCTGGCTCATGCGCTTCCGCAGCACCCTCTATGCCCATTCCGAACGCTATCGCCGGCTGTCCGTGCAGGCGCAGGGGCTCTCGTCCGTGCGCAGCGTGGCGCAGGAGCATGATGGGATCGTCGAGGCGGTCCTCACCGGCGATGCCGATGCGGCCGTGGAGGCTCTCTCCCAGCATTATCGCCGCACCATGGAGATCGCGCGCGCGGCGCTGTGACCGACCGCCGGGACGCCCGCGTTCCGGCGCCCCGCTTTCAAGACCTCGGACCACGTGAAGGTCCTCGCGCCCGTCCCGCATCCCCTGCGGGCGATCGCCCCCGCTCGCCCGGCCGCTCCGCGGCCGACACCCGATCACGAACCAAGAACAATGGGACAGGAAACGCCATGAAAAACAGAAGCATGACCCTCGACGCGCCGCCGCGCTCCCGGTTCGCCCGCCTGGCCGGCCTGTTGCGGGCCCATGCCGCCAAGGCGGTGCTGGCGAGCCTCGCCGTCGCCAGCCTGGCCAGCGCCCCGCGCGTTGAGGCGCAGGAGGCCTTTCCGTCTCGTCCGCTGAAGATCGTGGTGGGCTTTGCCCCCGGCGGCAGTTCCGACACGGTGGCGCGCCTGGTGGCCGAGCGGCTTTCCGCCCGGCTCGGCAAGCCCGTGGTGGTGGAGAACAAGCCCGGCGCCGGCGGCTATCTGGCCACCAGCCAGGTGCTGCGCCAGCCCGCCGATGGCTACACCTTGCTCCTGCTTGCCAGCGCCCATTCGGTGACCGCCGCCATGCGGGTGAGCATGCCCTTCGACCCGGTGGAGGATCTGGATTGGCTGACCACCGCCGCCACCTACGGCATGGTCTTCGGCGTGCGGCCGGATTCGCCCTATGCGAGCCTGGTGGAGATCATCGCCGCCGCCAAGGCCAAGCCGAAGACGCTGACCTACTACTCGGTGGGCGAAGGCACGGCCCATCATCTGCTCGGCGAATGGCTGAGCGCGGCCACGGGCGCCGAATTCGTCCATGTGCCCTATCGCGGCAGCTCGGCGGCCTTGCCCGACTTCCTCGGCGGGCGCGTGGACATGATGATCGACACCATGACCTTCGCTTTGCCGCAGATGCAGGCCGGCGCCGTGCGCCCCCTCGCGGTCACGTCCAAGAAGGTGCCGCCGGAAATGGCCAAGGTGCCCTATACGGGCGACATCGTCCCCGGGCTTTCCTATGAATCCTGGCTCGGCCTTGCCATGCGCAAGGGCGCCCCGGCAGATGTGGTGACCAAGCTGCGCACCGAGATCACCGCCATCGTGCTCTCCGACAGCTTCGCCCAGGAACTGGCCAAGTTCGGCGCCAACGCCACCGCCAGCACCGGCGAGGAATTCGCCGCCCGCATCCGCCAGGAAATCGCCGACTTCAACAAGGTCATCGATGCCCGCGGCATCCAGCGGCAGCAGCAATAAGGCTGGCCGCTCCCCTTTCACCACCCCTCAGATAGGTTCCCCATGAAGCTCGTTTCCTTCAAGGCCGGCGATGCCGCCGGCTTCGGTGTCGTCAAGGGCGATGCCATCGTCGATCTGACCGCCCATTTCCGCGCCCGCGGCATCACCGGCCTGCGCACGCTGATCGCCGCCGACGCCCTCGACGAGGCCCGCGCCCTGGCGGACACGACCGCGCCCTCGCTGAAGCTGGCCGACGTCACGCTGCTGCCCGTGATCCCCGATCCCGGCAAGATCATCTGCATCGGCCTGAACTATCGCGACCACGTGGCCGAAACGGGCCGCACGGTGACGGAAAACCCGGCCCTCTTCTCGCGCTATCCCGAAAGCCAGGTGGGCCATCTCCAGCCCATCGTGAAGCCGCTGGAGTCCGACCATTTCGACTATGAGGGCGAGCTGGCGCTGGTGATCGGCCGGGGCGGACGGCGCATCAAGGAAGAAGACGCCCTTGCCGCCATCGCCGGCTATTCCTGCTACAATGAAGGCAGCATCCGCGACTTCCAGCGCCACACCTCGCAATTCCTGGCCGGCAAGACCTTCGCGAACACCGGCGCCTTCGGCCCCTGGCTGGTGACCACCGACGAGATCCCCGATCCCAGCCGCCTGACGCTGGAAACCCGGCTCAACGGGCAGGTGGTGCAGCATTCCACCACGGACCTGCTGATTACCGACATCCCCGCCCTGATCCGCTATTGCTCCACCGTCCTGACTTTGGAGCCCGGCGACGTGATCGTCACCGGCACCCCCGGCGGCGTCGGCGCCAAGCGCACCCCGCCGCTCTGGATGAAGCCCGGCGACATGGTGGAAGTGGAGATCTCCGGCATCGGCATCCTGCGCAACCCGGTGATCGACGAAGCGGCGTGACCGTCATGGTTGTCCTCCTCCCCCCGCGCGGGGGGAGGAGGACCACTCTCACGCCGCCGGAGCGAGCTTCTTCTCGGCGATGGCCACCCAGAGGGCGGCGCCCACGGGCAAGGCATCGTCGTTGAAGATATAATTGGGCGAGTGGAGGCCGGCCTTGCCGCCCTGCCCCACCCAGATATAGGCCCCCGGCCGCTCCTGGAGCATGAAGGCGAAGTCCTCGGCGCCCATGCTCGGCTCGATGGTCTCGTCCAGCGTCAGCACGGGCGAGAAATCGCGCACCACATCCTGCACGAAGCGGGCTTCCTGCGGGTCGTTGATGGTGGCGGGATAGCGGCGCTGATAATCGATGGTGGCAGTGCAGCCCATGGCCTGCGCCACGCCCGATACGATGGCCTTCAGCCGCGTCTCGATCAGGTCGCCCACCGCCGGCGCGAACCAGCGCACGGTGCCGGTCATGCGGCAGGAGCCGGGAATGACGTTCCAGGCATCGCCGCCATGGACGGTGGTCACCGACACCACGGCCGAGGCCATGGGCGAGACGTTGCGCGATGCAATGGTCTGGAGCGCCGTGCCGATCTGGAACATGCAGGCAATGGGGTCCGCGCCCTGGTGGGGCATGGCGCCATGGGCGCCGCGCCCGGTCACCGTGATGTCGAAAATGCCGAAGGCGGCCATCATCGGCCCGGTGGTGAGCCCCGCGCGGCCGAGCGGCAGGTCCGGCCAATTGTGCATGCCGAACACGCTGTCGACGGGGAAGCGCTCAAACAGCCCGTCCTCGATCATGCGCCGCGCGCCGCCTTCATTTTCCTCCGCCGGCTGGAAGATGAAGCGCACCGTGCCGTCGATGCGCCCGCTCTTGGTCAGGTGGCGGGCGGCGGCCAGGAGCATGGCCATGTGGCCGTCATGGCCGCAGGCATGCATGCGGCCGGGATGCTGCGACGCATAATCAAGCCCCGTGGCCTCGGTGATGGCGAGGGCATCCATGTCCGCCCGAAGCCCGATGACGCGATCCGACGAGCCGCGCTTCAGGGTGGCCACGACCCCGGTGCCGCCGAGCCCGGTCTCCACCTCCAGCCCGAAGGATCTCAGCTTGTCCGCCACGAAGGCGGAGGTCTGGTGCTCGTCATAGGCAAGCTCCGGGATGCGGTGGAGCGCGCGGCGCCAGGCGACGGCGTCGGCGATCTCTTCATTGGTCAGGCGGGGATTCATGATGTCTTCCGGTGTCTCGTGGCGGGGGTGCGCTCAGCCGGCGGGCTTCATGCGATAACGGAAATCGCAGTGGCTGGCGCCCTTCATCAGGGTCTGGGTGCGGGTCAATTCCATGGCCGGGTTATAGCCGGTGCAGAATTCCCCGTCGCGGTTGCAGGACAGGAGATGGCCGATCTCGCCCAGCCCCATGTCGCGATACATTTCTGAATAGCGGCAGCGGGTGACGTCGAAGTCCAGCCGCTCGGGATCGGCATGGCGCACCGTGATGGACAGGGCGTCATTGGCCGTCCAGTTGGGCAGGATGGCGGCGAAGTCTTCCAGCGTCGGGTCACGCCCCAGCTCGGCGCGGAACCGCGCGCCCTGCTGCACGGCGGAACGGGAGACGGCGGCGTCCAAGGTGGCGCGCGCCACCTCCACGCCTTGGCTTTCCACCAGCACGTCGTAGACATGCTTCAAGATTTCCGCCTCGATCCGCCGCCGCTCGATGATCGGGAGCGGGGCGGGATTGGCGGCAGGCTTTGCGTCTTGCTCGGACATGGTCTCGTCCTTTCAAATGGCGTGGGCGTGGCCGCCCAGATAGGCCTCGACGATGCGCGGGTCATCGGCCAGCGTCGCTGCCTCGCCCTCGATGAGGATGCGGCCGCTGTCGAGCACCGCCGCGCGATCGGCGATGCGCAGGGCCGCCTTGGCATTCTGCTCGACGATGAGGATGGACAGGCCCTCCTGGCGGATCTGCGACACCAGATCGAAGATGCCCTTCACGAATTTGGGGGCAAGGCCGAGGGAGGGCTCGTCCAGCAGCAGGATGGAGGGCTTGGCCATCAGCGCGCGGGCGATGCACAGCATCTGCTGCTCGCCGCCCGAGAGCGAGCCCGCCACCTGGCTCATGCGCTCGCCGAGCTTGGGGAAGAGGGCGAGCACCCGGTCCAGTTCGGCAAGGCCATGCCGGCCGCCGCCGATGACGAGGTTTTCCTTCACGCTCATGGGCGAGAAGATCTGCCGCCCCTCGGGCGCCTGCAACAGGCCGCGGGCGACGATCTCATTGCTCTTGAGGCTGGTGATGTCCTCGCCCTTGAAGCGGATGGTGCCGGATTTCGCCCGATAGATGCCCGAGATGGTGCGCATCAAGGTGGTCTTGCCCACCCCGTTGGAGCCGAGCACGGCGACGATGCCGCGCTCGGGAACGGTGAGGTCCACCCCGTGCAGGATTTCCTGCACGCCCATGGCGACGGTGAGATTGCGGATTTCGAGTAGGCTCATGGCTCCGCTCCCTTTAGTCGTCCACGCCCAGATAGGCTTCCAGCACCACCGGGTCGGCCCGCACCACGGCCGGCTCCGCATCGGCGATCTTGCGGCCGGAGGCCAGCACCACCACCCGCGAACAGATGCCCATGACGAGGTTCATGTCGTGCTCCACCAGCATGATGGCCATGCCGGTGCCGTTCAGCGTCTTGATGAAGCGGGCCAACTCCGCCGTCTCGGAATCGTTGAGGCCGGCGGCGGGCTCGTCCAGGATCAGGAGGTCCGGCTTCATGGCCAGCGCGCGGGCGATCTCCAGATATTTGCGCTTGCCGTAGGAGAGGTTGGCGGCCAGCTCCTGCGCCTGGTCGGTGAGGCCGACGCGCTCCAGCGCCTCCCAGGTGCGCGCCGAGATGGCATCCGCCCGCTTGGCGCCGCCCAGCACCGCGCCGAGCGCCGACTGGCCCATGGCCCCGACCGCCCCCACCGACACATTGTCGAACACCGACATGTTCGGGAACACGCGCAGGTTCTGGAACGTGCGCGACATGCCGCGCGCCGCGATCCTGTAGGGCTTCAGCCCCGAGACGGTCTCGCCCTTGAAGCGCACCGTGCCGGAGGAGAGCGGCGTGAAGCCGGAGATGAGGTTGAAGAGCGTGGTCTTGCCGGCCCCGTTGGGGCCGATGACGCCCACCAGCTCGCCGTCCTCCACGCGGGTGGTCACATCGTCCACCGCCACCAGGCCGCCGAAGCGGCGGGTGACGTGCTCGATCTCGATCAGGCTCATTGCCAGCCCACCTCGCTCTTGGAGGGCGCCCCGCGCCATTTCAGCCCGAAGCCCCGCCGCACCACGGAGAGGGCGGAGACTTCGCCGAACAGGCCCTTGGGCATGAACAGGATGGAGAAGAACATGACGAGGCCCACCATCACGTTGCGCAGGTCGCCGAGGCCCCGCAGCAATTCGGGCAGCAGGATCAGCAGCACCGCCCCGATGATGGCCCCCGGCAGCGAGCCAAGCCCGCCCACCACGATCATGGCCAGGATCAGGATGGAGGTGGAAAAGCCAAAATCATTGGGCGAGACATAGCCCGTCGTATAGGCCCACAGCGCCCCGGCAATGCCGGCGAAGAAGGCCGAGATGGTGAACACCTCGATCTTCAGCTTGACGGTGTTCACTCCCATGGCATCGGCGCACTGGTCGTCCTCGCGCAGCGAGCGCAGGGCGTTGCCGTAATAAGAATGGCTCAGCCGGTGCAGCACGAAGATGGAGATCGACACCAGCACCGCCACCAGGAAATAGACCGCCAGCGGAGCTTTGAGCGGAAAGCCGAACAAATTGATGCCGGAGAACAGCATTACGCCATTGGGGCCCTTGGTCACCGCCACCCAGTTGAGCAGGACGGTGTTAATCATCTGCCCGATGGCCAGCGTCGCCACCGCGAAATAGATGGAGACGAGGCGCATGGTGGGCAGCGCCACCACGAAGGCGAAGGCCGCCGCCACCAGGCCCGCCGCCGGCAGGCCCCAGATGAAGCCGATCTTCCAATCGGTGCCGAGCAGCGCCGCCACATAGGCGCCGATGCCGTAGAAGGCGGCATGGCCCAGGTGCAGGAGGCCGGCGGCGCCCGTCACAAGATGCAGCGAGGCGGCGAGCAGGGCGAAGATGAGGACGAGGTTCGCCACCTGGAAGAAATAGCCCTTGCCCGCAAAGGCGAGGACGGCCGGCACCAGGGCGAAGACGAGGAGAAGGACGAGGATCTTGCCGATCCAGCCTTTGCGCATGAGATCAGACACGTTCCCTCCCGGCTCCGAAGAGGCCCTGCGGAAAGAAGATGAGGGTGATGATCAGGAAGCCATAGGCGACCATGTCGGCCCAGTTGGACGAGATGAAGGTGGTGGCCAGCCCCTCGGACAGGCCGAGCAGCAGCGCGCAAACCACCGCGCCGGGGATCGACGAGAGACCGCCCATCACCATGGCGACGAAGGCCTTGATGCCGGGGATGAAGCCCATGGCCGGGAAGATGGCGCCGTAATAGAGCCCCACCAGGATGCCCGCCCCCGCCCCCATCATGGAGCCGAGCGCGAAGGTGGTGATGATGGTGCGGTCGGTGTCGATGCCCACATATTTGGCCCCCAGCGGATTGGCCGAGACCGCCCGGATGGCAAGCCCCGCCCGGGTGCGGGTGAGCATGAATTGCAGGCCCGCCAGCATGATCGCCGCCACCGCGAAGATGATGACATCGCCAGTGACAATGGTGATGGGGCCGATCTCGATGGGGGTGTTGATGAGATACTCGAACGGCACCGTCTGCATCTGCGAGCCGAAGGCATATTCCAGCCCCTCGCGGGCGACGATGGAGATGGCCAGCGACGACATGAGGGTGGATTCCCGCATGGCGCGGGATTTCAGCGAGGCTTCGTCCGAGAAGCGCCGGAACGGCTTGAAGGCGATGCGCTCCAGCCCCACCCCCATGGCCGCGCCCACCGCCAGCACCACGAACAGCACCACCAGGAAGGGCGGCGCGAAGGCGGTGATGAAGATGAGGCCGACGAAGGCACCGAGCGTATAGACCTCGCCATGGGCGAAGTTCACCACATTGAGCACGCCGAAGATCAGCGTAAAGCCGATGGCCATCAAGGCGTAGATGACGCCCTGTGACAGGCCGATGGCCAGTTGTTGCAGATAATACGGGTCGATCACGGAGGGCCCTTTCCGTCGGGTCGCGGACCGCCGGCGCGCGCGGGGGCAGGCCCCGGTTCACCGGATGAAGGATGGCGGTGGCGCAGCGCGCGGACGGGGGCTCTCCCCGCGTCCCGTCTCATCTGCGAACGGATATGCGAACGTTGGGTCCGCGCACGGGCGCGGGATGCGGGCGGGAGGGCGCGGACGCCCTCCCGCCAAGCACTCACTCGTCGACGGGGGTGAAGACGCCGTTGACCACGCGCACCTTCATAAGCTGCTTCACCGGCTCACGGTCGGGGCCGAAGGTGGTGGTGCCGGTCACGCCCGGGAAGTCCTTGGTGGCGGCCAGCGCGTCGCGCACCTTGGCGCGGGTGACGTTGGGATAGGACTTGGCCACCGCGTCCAGCATGATGTTGACCGCGTCAAAGGCCTGGGCCGGGAACTGGCCGGGCTCGGCGCCGCGCACCTTCACCCATTCGGCCACGAAGTCCTTCACCTCGGGCTTGGGGCTGTTGGGCAGGAAGTTGGTGGTGAGCGACAGGCCTTCCGCATCGGCGCCGGCCAGCTCGATCACCTTCTGGTTATGGGCGGCGGAGGTGGAATAAACGGGGATGTTGATGCCGAGCTGCTTCATCTGCTTGAGGAAATTGGCGGCATCCTCATAGAAGAAGGCGGTGTAGATGGCATCGGGCTTGGCGCGCTGGATCTTGGTCAGCAGCGCGCGGAAATCCGGCAGGCCGCGATTGAAGAATTCGGTGAGCACCACCTTGCCGCCGCCGGCCTCGAAGGCATCGCCGAAATACTTGACCGCCGTCTGGCCCCAGTCGGTCTGTTCGCCCACCAGCGCCACCTTCTTGATGCCCTTCTTGAGCATCCAGGCGGCATTATAGGGGCCTTCACCCGCCTGGGTGGTGATGTTGCGGAACTGCCATTCGGAGATCTTGGCATAATCGGGGTGGGAGGCCGACTGGGAGAGCTGGGGCATGCCCGCCTCCTTATAGACCTGCGCCGAGGCCATGGAGACGCCGGAGGTAAAATCGCCCAGCACGCCCACGATGGCCGGATCGTCCACGAACTTGCGGGCGATGGCGACGCCTTCCTTGGCGTCCGAGCGGCTGTCCTCGAACACGATCTCCACCTTCACCGGGATGCGGCCGGAGGCGTTGAAGCGGGCGAGGGCGATCTCGGCGGCGGTCTTGAAGTCCTGGCCGTACTGGGCGGTGTTGCCGGTCAGGGGCAGCTGGTAACCGATCTTGATGGCATCGGCGGCGAAAGCCGGCACCGACAGGGCGCCGGCGGCGACGGTGGCCAAGGCAAGGCCGACAAAGGCGCGGCGATTGGGGGAACGGGTCATGGCTGTCATGCTCACGTCTCAGGAAGGGTGATGGGTTCTTTTTAGTCTATTGTTTGTGCGCGTCGAAACAGTGGGCAGGCGGATTTCAGGCGGCCTCCCCCGGTTCCACGATCAGGCGGCAGCAGCCGTCCTCGCCCGGATGCCAGGTTTCGCCCTTGAAGACGAAGCCGGCGGCGCTGAACAGCCCGCCATCAATGGCCCCGCCCGCCTTGCACAAAAGCTCCAGGTCCGCGTCGGACCGCCCCATGGCGGCCCAGGCCTCCTTCAGGGGGCAGCGGTGGAACTTGATCTCCAGCCGCTCCGCGTCGCACTGGCGCACCTCGGGCTGGAAGAGAATGTCGCCGGCGGGAATGCCGCCGAGGAAGCGGTCCTTCAGGCCCGGCAGATCAGCGGGGCCGAGATCGGCGAAGCGGGCGCCCATGGTGGCACCCATGCGGCGGGTGGCCTCGCTGGAGAGTTCCACCGCCCGCTCGGTGCCGAACGCCTCGCGCAGCACGTCGAACATGTTGGCATAGGCGGCGGCGCGCATGTTGAACGCGCCCTGGAGCCATTCGATGGGCACCATGCGGCCGCTGGGCGAGCTCTCGGTCATGACCTGTTCCTTCTCTGAATGGTTCGTGCTGTCTCAGGAGGGCTCGACGGCATCCTTGTGCCGATACCAGGCGAGCATGGTGGGGGCGACGAGCTTGGCCACCCCGTGGAAGGGATAGGGCCGCACGGGGGTCAGCGGCACCGGCAGGTCCGCTGCCGCCTTGCCTTCCATGGCATCGGCGAAGACCGGCCCCAGCGCGGTGGAAAGGGCGACGCCCCGCCCGTTGCAGGCGACCCAGGCCCACAGGCCGTCATCCACCCGGTGGAAGCGGGGCATGCGGTCATCGGTCATGCCGATGCGGCCGTTCCAGACGAAATCGAACGTGGGCACGCCCATCTGCGGGAAGATGCCGGCGAGGCGCGCGCCGATCAGCCGCTTCAGGCGCTCCGCCCCGTTGAAGGGCACGATGAGCGCGCCGCCGGAAACGAGGCGGCCGCGGGCATCCCAGCGGAAGAAGCGCAAATCCCCATGGGTGTCGGAGAGCGCCTGCCGGCCGGGCAGGACCTGCTGCCGCACCGTCTCCGGCTGGGGCGCGGTGGCCATCTGCCAGGACAGGACCGGCACCAGCGA
Source organism: Aquabacter sp. DMC10 (assembly GCF_056314145.1). Taxonomy (NCBI): domain Bacteria; kingdom Pseudomonadati; phylum Pseudomonadota; class Alphaproteobacteria; order Hyphomicrobiales; family Xanthobacteraceae; genus Aquabacter; species Aquabacter sp. DMC10. The sequence continues at coordinate 212,869 of NZ_JBQUYX010000001.1, forward strand.
ATGGGCAAGGCGCGGGGCAAGACCGGGCGCGAACCAGTCCGTATAGCCATTGGCCGCCATCATCACCTGGTCGGCGAAGACCCGGCCCCTGGGCGTCGAGACCAGCCAGCCGGCGGGGGTGCGCTCAACCGAGCGGACCGGGCTGTTCTCATAAAGGGATGCCCCCGCCGCCACCGCCGCGCCGGCCAGCGCCCGGGCATAAGCGAGCGGATTGATGTGGCCGCCGGAGCGGTTGAGCATGCCGCCATACCAAGCGCGAGAGCCGGTGAGCGCCGCGGTCTCATCGGCGCTCAAGAGGCTCACCGGTGCCCCGCGCCGGGCCCAGGCCTCCACCCGCGCGGCGGAGAGCTTCACGCGACCGGGGGAATGGGCGGGCTGGAACCAGCCGGTCTGTTCGGCCTCGCATTTCAGGTCGAGCCGGCGCACCAATTTGAACAGGTTCGCCGCGCTGTCCGACACCAATTGGGCAAAGCGCTCGCCCACCGCGCCGAAACGCTCCGCCATCACGTCCGGCTCGGCGCCGGTCATGGTGGGGATGACCTGGCCGTTGTTGCGCCCCGAGGCGCCCCAGCCGGCCCGCGCCGCCTCCACCACCACCACCTTGTGCCCGCGCTCGGCCAAGGCCAGCGCGGTGGACAGGCCCGTGAACCCCGCCCCCACCACGGCCATGTCGGCCCGGATCTCACCCTCCAGCGCGGGCGCGGCGGGCCGGTCGGAGGTCACCGACGCCCAGAGGGAGGGAGGAAAAGGCACGGGCTTTGTCATGGGGCAAGATCCGGTCTGCAGCGGCGATCAGGCCGCGACGGTTTCCACCTGGAGCGAGCCGTCGAAGAAGTCGACCGCCGCCCGGGCATGGAGCTTGGTGGAATCGAACACCGGCAGCGGGCTGTCCTTGTGGTCGATCAACAGACCGATCTCGGTGCAGCCCAGAATGACGCAGTCCGCGCCCTGCTCGGCCGCCTTGCGGATCACGTCCACATAGAAGGCGCGGGAGCTGTCCTTGATGACGCCCTGGCACAGCTCGTCGAAGATGATGTCGTGCACGCCGGTGCGGTCGTCTGCCTGGGGCACCAGCATGTCGATGCCGAAGCGGGCCTTCATGCGGTCGCGGTAGAAGTCCTGCTCCATGGTGTAGCGAGTGGCCAGCAGCAGCGGCTTCTTCATGCCCGCGTCCACCAAGGCATGTCCCACCACATCCACGATGTGGAGGAGCGGCACCGGCACGGCGCGCGCCACCTGGTCGGCCACCAGGTGCATGGTGTTGGTGCAGATGAGGATGCAGCCGGCGCCGGCGCGCACCAGGCCGTTGGCGGTATCTGCCAGCGCCTGCTCGGCCAGATCCCACCGGCCGGCTTTCTGCATGGCGACGATCTCGTCGAAATTCACCGAGTGGAGGAGGATGTCGGCGGAGGCGAGACCGCCCCGGCGATCCCGCACCAATTCGTTGATTTCCTTATAATAAACGGCCGTGCTTTCCCAGCTCATGCCGCCGATCAGTCCGATTGTCCGGGACACTGGACATCTCCCTCACATCAATGTCACGCAAACGTTATCCCGGTCGGCGCGGAGGAAGTGCGCGTCTTTCGGCCTGAAATCACCCGTATGTGCAATTTGATTGCAGATTTCCTTGCCTGTATCGAAAATTTTTGCGCATCTGCGCGCTGAGGAGCAAATGAGGCGCGCATGCTGGATATTCGGGACAAACGGATTCTGGAGACCCTGCAGGAGGACGCCACGCTTCCGGTGGCCGATCTCGCGGACAAGGTGGGGCTGTCCACCTCCGCCTGCTGGCGGCGCATCAAGGCGCTGGAGGAGGATGGGCTCATCAGCCGGCGGGTGGCGCTGGTGGACCGGCGCAAGACCAATGTGGCGATGACGGTGTTCGTGGGCGTGCGCACGTCCCGCCATTCCATGGCCTGGCTCGATGCGTTCCGAAAGGTCATCCAGGGCATCCCGGAGATCGTGGAGGCCTACCGCCTCACCGGGGACATGGACTATCTGCTGCGCCTGGTGGTGCCCAGCGTCGAGGTCTATGACGCGGTCTATAAGAAGATGATCAGCGAAGTGGACTTCACCGACGTGACGTCCTTCATCTCCATGGAGGAGCTGAAATACACCACCGCCGTCCCGCTGCGCTATGCCTGAGCGGAACGGCGGGGGGATTGGCGTCAAGACCTATGCGGACACCTTGGCATAGGTCTCGATTTCCACCTTCTGCCAGGGCCGCAGCATGGACGTGACCTGCACCAATGTGCTCGCCGGGCGAATGGCGTCGAAGCGCTCCAAATGGGCGCGGGCGACGCCGTCCGCATCCGCCATGTCGCGCACAAAGACCACCGTGCGCACCACGTCCTCAAGGCGTCCGCCCGCTTCGGCGAGCGCCTTCTCGACAATGGTCAGGATGGCCCGGGTCTGGGTCTCGGCGTCACTTTCCTCATGCCCCACGGGGGCGCAGGTGCCGGAGACATGGATGTCGTCGCCCACCCGCACCGCGCGGGAATAGCCGAACACGCCCTCATAGGCCCCGCCGGAGGAAATATTACGCCGGACGGGGGAAATGCTTTGGCTCATCTTCACATCCTCTAGAAATTATAGGTGTCCCGCAGCCGGTACCAGGTCTCAACCACAGGCACCGCGCGCTTGGCGACGGGGTGGACAGGAAAGGCGGGAAAGGCGAGGTCGTCGAAGGCGGTGCGCCCCTCCGGCGCGCCGAGCAACTGCAGGGCCACCTTGTGGCCGAAATAGGTGGCGCGGGAGACGCCGGTGCCGCAATAGCCAAGCGCGTAATGCACCCCCTGCCGCGTGCGGCCGAGGTGAGGCACCTCGTCATAGGTATAGCCGATGCGCCCGTCCCACCCATGGGTTACCGGCACGTCGGAGAGCTCCGGAAAGGTCTCCAGGAGATCACGGGCCAGATGGGCATAGGCGGCCGGGGAGCGGTCGGAGGCAAGGCGCCCCACCCGTCCGCCCCACACGATCCGCCGCTCTCCCGGCGCCGCGCGAAAATAGGAAAAGACGCGGTTGGTGTTGCCATAGACGCGGCCCGTCGGCATCAGCGGGCCGAACAGAGCGGGCGCAATCTCGCCCGTCGCGATCAGCCCCGATTCCACCGGCACGATGCGCCGCTTCAGCTCCGGCAGCATGCCGTCCGTATAGCCGTTGGTGGCCACGATCACCGCCCGGCAGCGCACGGCGCCCCGTGGCGTTGCAAGGCTGAAGCCGTCCGGTTCCGCGCGGAGGCCCGTCACCCCCGCCCCGCCGATCACGGCCCCTCCGGCGGCAAGGATCCGCGCCATCAGCCCCGCATGATAGCGGCCGGGATGGAGGCTGGCATCGGCCGGCAGAACCGAGCCGCCATGGAACAGGTCGGAGCCGATCTCGCGGTGCTGTTCGGCGCGCGGCACCATGAAGCTTTCCACGCCCGCGAACGCGAAGAGATCCTCCATGTCGCGGGCCATGGCCTCGTAATGGGCGGGGCGAATGGCGCCGCGAAAGCGGCCGCAGCGGGCAAAGTCGCAGGCGATCTGCTCCCGCTCCACCAGGTCCGCGATGTAATCGAGCATGGCCACGCCCTCGCGCAGCATGGCCCGGGCCTTCTCGGCCCCGCGCAGGGCGATGAGATGCTGCACGCGGAATTTCTGGTTGCCGCTGCCGATCTGCCCGCCATTGCGGGTGGAAGCGCCAAAGCCCGGCACCTCCCGCTCCAGCACCAAGGGCACGCGCCCGTTCCGCACCAGGGTCAGGGCGGCGGACAGGCCGGTGAAGCCGGAGCCGATGACGACCACGTCGGCCACCTCAGGCAAGGGCGTTGCGTCCAGCTCCGGCCGGGGCGCGGCCTCCCACCAATAGGGCCGGTAGGCAAGGCGCGCCCCCTCCGGCACCTGGCCGCGCGACAGCTCCCCCACGGTCGGATGACGCCCCGTCCCGCTCATGCCCTTCGATCCCCTCGTACACCGGGGCAGAAATCCGCCGGCACAATCTTCATACAAATATGTTGCATCACATGCAAGTTCGTTGTAGCCGATAAGAGCGCGGCATCGGCCGGTGCCGGCGCGCCACGGCTCGCAAGCGGGCCGCAAAAGCACTGCATCTACAAAGACTTAAGACCTTCCAAACAGGGAATGACGGCTCATGACCGAGCAATGGAGCTTTGCGCCCGATGCCCTCGCCACGCCGGCGGGGCTGGACCTTGAGGCGGCGCGCGCCTTCCTCGCCACGCACAAGGTGCGCTACGTGCTCGCCCAGTTCGTGGACATCTATGGCACCGCCAAGAGCAAGGCGGTCCCGGTGGATCATCTGGACGAACTGGTGGCCGAGGGGGTCGGTTTCGCCGGCGGCGGCGTCAACGGCCTGCGCCTCGCCCCGCACGAGGCCGAATATATCGTGCGCGGCGACCTGGAGACGCTGAAGCTCCTGCCCTGGTCGCCCGGCTATGCGCGCATGATGGGCACCGGCCTCGTGGGCGGGCGCGTGCATCCCATCGACACCCGCAATATGCTCAAAGCGCAGGTGGCGCGGCTCGCCGAGCGGGGCTGGACGCTGAACACCGGCATCGAGCCGGAATTCTCCCTGCTGGAGCGCACCCTGGATGGCTCGGTGCGCCCCTTCGACGGCACCGACACCTTGCCCAAGCCCGCCTATGACTATCGCGGCCTCTCCCGCGCCCGGGTGTTCTTGGAGCGGGTGACGGACAGCCTGAAGGCGCTGGGCATCGACGTCTATCAGATCGACCATGAGGACGCGAACGGCCAGTACGAGATCAATTTCCGCTATGCCGACGCCCTGACCTCGGCGGACAACGTCACGCTGTTCAAGATGGCGGCGGCGGAAGTGGCGCACGAATTGGGCGCCCTCTGCTCATTCATGCCCAAGCCGAAAAGCTCGTTCACCGGCAATGGCATGCACATCCATTGCTCGCTGGCGGACGCCTCGGGGCGCAACATCTTCCATGAGGCGGGCGATGCCAATGGGCTGGGGCTCTCGCCCCTCGCCTATGCCTTCACCGCCGGCATCCTGCGCCATGCCAAGGCGCTGACCGCGCTACTGGCGCCCTCGGTGAATTCCTACAAGCGCCTGGTGGTGGGGCGCACAGCCTCCGGCACCACCTGGGCGCCGGTCTTCATTGCCTATGGCGACAACAACCGCACCGCCATGGTGCGCGCGCCCTATGGGCGCATCGAGATCCGGGTGGGGGATTCCGGCATGAACCCCTATCTGGCGCAGGCCGCCCTGATCGCCGCCGGCCTCGACGGGGTGGACCGGGCGCTTGATCCCGGCGCGCCGCATAATGTGAATTTCTACGCCCTCAGCCCCGCCGAGGTGCGCGCCCGCGGCATCGAGACCTTGCCCCGCACGCTGTGCGAAGCGGTGGAGGAGCTGGAGGCCAGCGACCTCTTCCGCACCGCCCTCGGCGCCGACTTCATCGACGAATTCGTGGGCCTGAAGCGCGAGGAATGGGCCGAATACCACCGGCACGTCTCCGACTGGGAGACGCAGCACTACCTCACCTTCTTCTGATCTTTCTTGCTCTCACTCCAGCAACAGGAACCATTCCATGTGTGGAATAGCTGGTCTGTTCATCAAGGACCCCACCCTTGAACCTGACCTTGGGCGCCTCTTGGCGCGGATGACCTCCACCTTGCGCGGGCGCGGGCCGGATTCGGCGGGCTTTGCCATCTATGGCGATGCCACGCCGGGCCTCGTGAAGCTCACCTTCGCCGCCCCCGAGGGCTCGGAGCCGGAAGCCCTCGCCGCCCGCCTCCTGTCCGCCCTCGGGGTGGGCGGCATCGCCGCGATCCGACACAGCCATGCGGTGGTGACGCTGCCCGCCGACGACGTCGCCCGCGCCGAGGCCTGGCTGGCCGAGCATGCGCCGGAGGCCAGCATCATGAGCACCGGCAGCCGGCTGGAAATCTACAAGGATGTGGGCGACCCGGACGATGTGGCCGCCGCCTTCGCCATCGCCGGAATGGCTGGCAGCCACGGCATTTCCCACACCCGCATGGCCACCGAATCCGCCGTGACCACCAACGGCGCCCACCCCTTCTCCACCGGCGCCGACCAGTGCCTCGTCCATAACGGCTCCATCTCCAACCATGCCTCCCTGCGCCGCACCCTGCGCCAGGACGGCATCCGCATCCGCACCGAGAACGACAGCGAAGTGGCGGCTGGCTATCTCACCCGCAAGATGCGCGACGGGGAGAGCCTGGACGAGGCGCTCACCTCCAGCCTGAAGGATCTGGACGGCTTCTTCACCTTCGTGGTGGGCACGGAAAGCGGCTTCTCGGTGCTGCGCGATCCCATCGCCTGCAAGCCGGCGGTGATGGCCGAGACCGAGCGCTATGTGGCCTTCGCCTCCGAGTTCAAGAGCCTCACCGTCCTGCCGGACATCGCCAGCGCCCGGGTGTGGGAGCCCAAGCCCGCGACCGTCTATTTCTGGGAGCATTCCTGACATGCCCGTGGTCGATCTTGCCAAAACCTCCCTCCGGGAGCTGAACATGGCCCTGCAACAGCTCGGCCCCACCACCAATGAGACCGACTGGACGGTGCTCAATCCCTCCGGCGAGCACGCCATCGCGGCGGGGGTGGATGCGCCCGTCACCATCACCATCGCCGGCCCCGTGGGCTATTATTGCGGCGGCATGAACAAGCAGGCCACCCTGGTGGTGGAAGGCAGCGCCGGCCAGGGGGTCGGCGAGAACATGATGAGCGGCCTCATCCATGTGAAGGGCGACGCCAGCCAGTCGGCGGGCGCCACCGGACGCGGCGGCCTGCTGATCGTGGAGGGCAACGCCTCCGCCCGCTGCGGCATCTCCATGAAGGGCATCGACATCGTGGTGAAGGGCGGCATCGGCCACCTCTCCGCCTTCATGGGCCAGAGCGGACGCCTCGTGGTGTTCGGGGAGGCCGGCGAGGCGCTGGGCGACAGCCTTTATGAGGCCCGCCTCTATGTGCGCGGCCCCGTGGCGGGCCTCGGCGCGGACTGCATCGAGAAGGAGATGCGAGACGAGCACCGGCAGGAATTGTTCGAGCTCATCAAGGCATCCGGCGAGGCCGGCACCGTGGATGTGAGCGAGTTCCGCCGCTACGGCTCCGCCCGCAAGCTCTATAATTTCAACATCGACAATGTGGAGGCCTACTGATGACCGATAAAGACTGGCTTCCCACCACACCGCGCAAGTCCGCAACCTTCGACGACTATGCGCTGTCCGAAATCCGCCGTGCGGCGGCCACGGGCATCTATGACATTCGCGGCGGCGGCAGCAAGCGCCGGCTGCCCAATTTCGATGACCTGCTGCTGCTCGGCGCGTCCATGACGCGCTATCCGCTGGAGGGCTATCGGGAGAAATGCGGCACCGAGGTCACGCTCGGCACCCGCTTCGCCAAAAAGCCGCTGCAGCTGGCCATCCCCATCACCATTGCCGGCATGAGCTTCGGTTCGCTCTCGGCGCAGGCCAAGGAAGCGCTGGGGCGCGGGGCGAGCCTTGCCGGCACCTCCACCACCACCGGCGACGGCGGCATGACGCCGGAGGAACGCGGGCAGTCCAAGCATCTGGTCTACCAGTATCTGCCCTCGCGCTATGGCATGAACCCCGACGACCTGCGGCGGGCCGATGCCATCGAGATCGTCATCGGCCAGGGCGCCAAGCCGGGCGGCGGCGGCATGCTGCTGGGGCAGAAGATCTCCGACCGGGTGGCGGAGATGCGCAACCTGCCCAAGGGCATCGACCAGCGCTCCGCCTGCCGGCATCCCGACTGGACCGGCGCCGACGACCTGGAGATCAAGATCCACGAATTGCGGGAGATCACCAATTGGGAAAAGCCCATCTATCTGAAGGTGGGCGCCAGCCGGCCCTATTATGACACGGCGCTGGCGGTGAAGTCGGGCGCCGACGTGGTGGTGCTGGACGGCATGCAGGGCGGCACGGCGGCCACGCAGGAGGTCTTCATCGAGCATGTGGGCATTCCCCTGCTCTCGGCCATCCGCCCCGCCGTGCAGGCGCTGCAGGATCTGGGCATGCATCGCAAGGTGCAGCTCATCGTCTCCGGCGGCATCCGCAATGGCGCCGACGTGGCGAAAGCCCTGGCGCTGGGCGCCGATGCGGTGGCCATCGGCTCGGCGGCGCTGGCGGCGCTGGGCGACAATGATCCCCAGTTTGAAGCCGAATATGAGAAGCTCGGCACCACCGCGGGGGCCTATGACGACTGGCACGAGGGCAAGGACCCCGCCGGCATCACCACCCAGACGCCGGAGCTGGCGGCTCGCCTCGATCCGGTGAAAGCGGGGCGGCGCCTCGCCAATTACCTGAAGGTGATGACATTGGAAGCCCAGACCCTGGCGCGCGCCTGCGGCAAGAGCCACCTGCACAATCTGGAGCCGGAGGACCTGGTCGCCCTCACCATCGAGGCCGCCGCCATGGCCCGCGTGCCGCTCGCCGGCACGGAGTGGATCCCCGGCCAGCGGTTCTGAGACGGGATCGCGCGGCGCGAACCGGGCGCCGCGCGATCACCCTATGGGCTCACTCATTATAGATGATGATGGAGAGGAACTTGGCCCGCTCGTCCAGAAGCCGCTCGGGGCCGTGCACCACATTGCCGGAGAAGGTGAAGGCGTCCCCGGGCTCCAGGATATAGGTGCGCTCGCCGAAGCGATATTCCATCCGGCCCTGCAGCATATAGATGAACTCGGTGCCGGGATGGGAAAAGCGGGGCCAGGACAGGCTCTTCTTGTCCATCTCGATGAAGAAGGGCTCGAAGATCTTGCGCGGCCCCCGGTCGTAGGAGAGCAGCTTGTAGGTGTGGCCGTGCTTGGTGCCCACCCGCACCACTTCCATCTGGTCGGCCCGCTTGATGAGCTGGGCCATGCCGTTCTGCTGGTCGGTCTCCTGGAACAGGTCGGCCATGCCGATGCCCAGCGCCTCGCACACCCGCTCCAGGGAATCCAGGCTCGCGGCCGCCGCGCCATTCTCGATGCGGCTCAACATGGCGCTGGAAATGCCGGCCCCGGCGCTGACTTCCGCCAGCGTCAGATTGGCGGAGGCGCGGCGGTTGCGCAGCACGTTGCCGATGCGCTTTTCCAGCGGCACGCGGGCGGCGGACTGTTCGGAGGGGCCGAGCGCCTGCTCGGCGGATCTGGCGCGGGCGGACGGGGTGCGGGCAGGCGCGTTCGCCTTGGCGGCGGGTTTCGTCGCCTCGGCCGCCGGCGCGGCCGGGACCTTCTCCGTCGATCCGGCCTTCGCGGATGCGCGCGCGGGCGTCTTCGCCTTCATGGCCATCGCCAAACCCCCAGGGCCGTTGCGTCAGGTGAAAAAGCATAGCCGCGCCACGGCCCCTTTGTAAGACCTTCCGTTCAGGAAAGTGCTTGCAGGCGCTGAACTTGCCTGTTGTCAGGCTGCAAAAATTGTGCATCAGATGCATTAAAATTAATTGCACATAATGCAAACGCTCAAGGCTCGCACGAAGCCGAACCTTCAGAACGGGGAACTGACATGACACTGGTGTCCAATGCCGAGCGGAGCGGCCACGCCTCCGCCGCGGACGAAGCGGGCCTGCATCGGGCCATCGATTGGAAAGGGGCGTTCTGGATCGCCAGTGGCGTTCCGGCCCTGGTGCTCATCTCCATCGGCGGCATGGGCGCCACCGCCGGCAAGCTCGCCTTCCTGGTCTGGGCGCTCTCCGTGGTGATGGGCTATTTCCAGGCCTATAGCTATGCCGAGATCGCCGGCCTGTTCGCCAACAAGTCCGGCGGCGCGGCGGTTTACGGGGCGGCGGCGTGGCTGCGCTATTCCAAGCTCACGGCGCCGCTCTCCGTCTGGTGCAACTGGTATGCCTGGTCGCCGGTGCTCTCGCTCGGCTGCGCCGTGGCGGCGGGCTATATCCTCAACGCCATCGCGCCGCTGCCGGTCTTCACGCCCGATTCGCCGGAAGTGGTCGCCTGGCTGAAGGCGGCGACCCATGCGGCGGCCATCGACGGCAAGAGCGCCGAGGAGGCCGCCAAGGTCGCCATCGCCGCCCTCACCGAGGCCGGCACGCCGGCGCTGCGGTCCTTCAAGCTGGTGAGCTTCTCCCTGTTCGGCCTCGCCAATATCGAGATCGGCGCCACCTTCTTCATCGGCGCGGCGCTCATGCTGGTGGCCTTTGCCATCCAGCACCGCGGCATTCTGGGCACGGCGCGGGTGCAGATGTGGATCGGCCTCCTGGTGGTGGTGCCCATGCTGATCGTCGGCGTGGTGCCCTTCCTCAACGGCTCGGTCCACTCAGCCAATTTCTCGCCCCTGCTGCCGCCGGCCGGCAGCTGGAGCAATGGCGGCTGGACGCAATTCTTCGGCGCGCTGTTCATCGCCGGCTGGTCCACCTACGCCTTCGAGACGGCGGTCTGCTACACCCGGGAATTCAAGAATCCCGGCAGCGACACCAAGAAATCCATCCTCTCCGCCGGCCTCTTGTGCGTGGTGCTCTACACATTGGTGGCGGCCACCTTCCAGGGCTATCTCGGCCTTGACGGCATGACCGCGCCCGACATCGTGGACGGCACCGGCGTTGCCGCCGCCATGGGCAATATGGTGGGCTCCGGCTCCCCCATCATCACCCACTTGCTGGAAATGATGATGATCCTGGCGCTGATCCTGGCCATCATGATGGCCATGGCCGGCTCCTCCCGCACCCTCTACCAGGGCGGCGTCGACGGCTGGCTGCCCAAGTTCCTCGCCCACACCAATGAGCACGGCGCTCCCACGCGGGCCATGTGGACCGACCTCGTGTTCAACCTGGGCCTGCTCACCTTCGCGGCCTCGGACGCGACCGCCTATTACCTCATCCTGTCCATCTCCAACGTGGGCTACATGCTGTTCATCTTCCTGAACCTGCAGGCCACCTGGATCCACCGCATCGACAGCCCGGACATTCCCCGCCCCTACCGCGCCCCCAACTGGCTGGTGGCGTTCAATGCCGCGCTCGGCTTCTTCAACCTCCTGCTCATGGGGGCCGGCGCCAAGGTGTGGGGCAACCCCAATGCGCTCTGGTACGGTCTCATCTTCGCCCTGCTCATCATCCCGGTCTTTCTCTACCGGCATTATGTGCAGGACAAGGGCCGCTTCCCCGACCACATGCTGGTGGACCTGGACCTGAAGGGCCAGGATCTGGGCGCCCGGCGGGCGGGCCTGCTGCCCTACCTCACCTTGGCGGCGGGGGCGGTGGTGGTGCTGTTCGGACACTTCTACTTCCAGCTTCCCACCTGAAGCCCCACAGGCCCGAGCGCTCCCGCGCCCATCGCGCGGGGGCGCTTCATCGACTATAAGAAAAATATCCCAGATTATATTCCCAATCACGCGCATCCCTGCTAAGGTATTCCCACCTGACACCAAGGAGGGGCGCGTCCGGAGCGACCTGACGGGTGGTGTTGGGGGCGGGTGTCCGACGGGACGGGGAATAACTGCGCTCCGAACCGTTAGCAGAGGAGGCTGAAGGTCCAGGCGCACCGATCCGGCAATGGTTCGGCCGGTGCTGATGGGAGAACCTGTCGCCCACGCGGCGCGGGACCGAGGCCATAAATCCCCGCGCGGGAGCGGACGGAGCCCGGCTCCGACGTCAACCCAACTTTACCCCTGGCGCGCCGCCGCGCGCCGGCCGCTCCCGCCTCCCTCGACCTCGCCTTTGGCGGGGATGTTGGTGCTGGGGGCGTCAGAGGGGCGCGCAGGGTGTTGGCGTTGTGTCTTCCCCCTCCCCAACCCTCCCCCGCTTTGCGGGAGAGGGGGCCGGTTCTGCCGGGGTAGAGGTCGGGATGACAGACGCAGAGCCAAAGCAGGGCCACCGCCCCGACTGGGCGCACCAAAGTCCCCTCTCCCGCAAGGCGGGGGAGGGAGAGGGAGGGGGCGGCGCGTGGGGTGTGGAAACCTGGGGCCAACCGTTGGCCACCAAATGCGCCATATGATACCGCCGTCCCGCAAACCCTTGGGCGAGAAGCCCGACTTGGTGCGCCGCACCCGCGCAAAACGCCGGAAAATCCGCGCGACCCCTTGCCATTGCGCCATTTGTCCACTACGTAACCGCCGTCCGGGACAGCACCCTTCATGGCGTGGGCCGTACCGGCGGGCAGGAAGCGCGGGATACGTGCTTCCATCGACGGAGGATGCCCGCCCTGGCCGACGTGCGGTTCATGGCCCGACGCCACATCCATATGCATCGTTCCGCACGGCCTCAGCGCCGGCCCATCGGTCCGTCCGGTGGCGGCCCGGGTGTCGACCGGGCCACCCGTGGGGAACGGGCGTCCATTCCAAAGACGCCGGCGCCAAGACAGTTCGGAGACTAGATGTCCTTCGTAGAAACCACGCGTGAAGACTTTGCCAGCCTGCTCGACGAGAGCTTCGGCCGCGCCGATGTGAATGAAGGCGCCGTCGTCAAGGGTATCGTTGTCGCCATCGAGAAAGATCTGGCGATCATCGATATCGGCCTGAAGACCGAGGGCCGCGTTGCCCTGCGCGAATTTGCCGGCCCCGGCCGCGAGAGCGCCATCAAGGTGGGCGATGAGGTCGAGGTCTACCTCGAGCGCGTCGAGAACGCCATGGGCGAAGCCGTCCTCTCGCGCGACAAGGCGCGCCGCGAGGAGAGCTGGGTCAAGCTCGAGAAGGCGTTCAATGCCGGCGAGAAGGTCACCGGCGTGATCTTCAACCAGGTCAAGGGCGGCTTCACCGTCGATCTCGACGGCGCCGTGGCCTTCCTGCCCCGTTCGCAGGTGGACATCCGTCCGATCCGCGACGTCGGCCCGCTGATGCACAATCAGCAGCCCTTCCAGATCCTCAAGATGGATCGTCGCCGCGGCAACATCGTCGTGTCGCGCCGCACCGTTCTCGAGGAAACCCGCGCCGAGCAGCGTCACGAGCTGGTCCAGAACCTCGAAGAGGGTCAGGCCATCGAGGGCGTGGTGAAGAACATCACCGATTACGGCGCGTTCGTGGACCTCGGCGGCATTGACGGCCTGCTGCACGTCACCGACATCGCCTGGCGCCGCGTGAACCACCCCACCGAAGTGCTGAACATCGGCCAGACGGTGAAGGTGAAGATCATCAAGATCAATCACGAGACCCACCGCATCTCGCTCGGCATGAAGCAGCTCCTGGGCGATCCCTGGGAAGGCATCGAGGCCAAGTATCCGGTCAATGCCCGCTTCAAGGGCCGCGTCACCAACATCACCGACTACGGCGCGTTCGTGGAACTGGAGCCGGGCATCGAAGGCCTGATCCACGTTTCCGAAATGTCGTGGACCAAGAAGAACGTCCACCCCGGCAAGATCGTCTCCACCTCGCAGGAAGTGGAAGTCCAGGTGCTCGAGGTGGATCCCGCCAAGCGCCGCATCTCGCTGGGCCTCAAGCAGACCCTGCAGAATCCGTGGGAAGCCTTCGCTGAGAAGTATGCCCCCGGCGCGGTGGTCGAGGGCGAGGTCAAGAACAAGACCGAGTTCGGCCTGTTCCTGGGCCTCGACGGCGACGTGGACGGCATGGTCCACCTGTCCGACCTGGACTGGAACCGTCCCGGCGAGCAGGTGATCGACGAGTTCCGCAAGGGCGACGTCATCAAGGCCGTAGTCCTCGACGTGGATGTCGAGAAGGAGCGCATCTCGCTCGGCATCAAGCAGCTGGCCGGCGATCCCTTCGCCGATGCCGGCGACGTCAAGAAGGGCGCCATCGTCACCTGCGAAGTCACCGACGTGAAGGACGGCGGCATCGAGGTGAAGCTCACCGGCACCGACCTCAGCGCCTTCATCAAGCGTTCCGAGCTCGCCCGCGATCGCAACGACCAGCGCCCCGAGCGCTTCTCGGTCGGCGAGAAGCTGGACGCCCGCGTCACCCTGTTCGACCGCAAGGCGCGCAAGGTGCAGGTGTCCGTCAAGGCGCTCGAGATCGCCGAGGAGAAGGAAGCCGTGGCGCAGTACGGCTCGCAGGATTCCGGCGCTTCGCTGGGCGACATCCTGGGTGCCGCGCTCAAGCAGCGCGCCGAAGGCAAGGAGTGAGATCTTCGCCGGCGGCCTGCCGCCGGCGTTGCTCAACCAACGGAAAGGCCGGCCTCGCGCCGGCCTTTCTCGTTTCCGGCGCCCGGCGCAACCCGACCTTACACCGGACACCATTGCCAAAGCGCGGCGCGTGACGTTTAAGTGCAGCGGCTGCGGGGAAGCGGAAGAGGCAACAGGATGTCGCTGGACATCGACCAGATCGTCGATCGCCGCCGGCTCAGGCAGAAGCTCACCTTCTGGCGTGTGTTCGCCGTGCTGTCGCTGGTGGTGGCGCTGGGGGCGGGCGGCTATTTCGCCTTCGGGCGCGCCTCCCTGGATTCAACGCCCCATGTGGCGCGCATCGTCATCGGCGGCCTCATCCGCAATGACCGCGACCGGGTGGAGATGATCGAGCGCATCGCCCGCTCCAATGCCTCGGCCGTCATCCTGTCCATCGACAGCCCCGGCGGCACGGTCACCGGCTCCGAGCAGCTTTACAACGCCCTGCGGCGCCTGGCCGAGAAGAAGCCGACCGTGGCGGTGGTGGAAGGCATGGCCGCCTCGGGCGCCTATATCGCCGCCATGGGTGCCGACCACATCGTCGCCCGCCGCAATGCCATTGTGGGCTCGGTGGGGGTGATCTTCCAGTTTCCCAATGTCACCGAGCTGCTGAAATCGGTGGGAGTGACGGTGGAGGACATCAAGTCCTCGCCGCTCAAGGCCTCCCCCAACATGTATGAGCCCACCAGCCCCGAGGCGCGCGCCGCCATCAATTCGCTGGTGCTGGACAGCTATGCCTGGTTCAAGGGCCTCGTCTCCGAGCGCCGCAAGCTCACCGACGCCAAGCTCGCAACCGTCACCGACGGACGCGTCTTCACCGGCCACCAGGGCCTGGAGCTTCAACTGGTGGACGAACTGGGCGACGAGCGCACCGCGCGGCAATGGCTGGCGCGGGAGAAGGGCGTTCCCGAGCGCCTGCGCACGCGCACCTGGAGCACCAAGTCGGTGGGCGACGAATTCGGCTGGCTGTCCGCCGGCACCAGCCGCGTTCTGGAGGGGCTGGGCCTCGCCGGGCTCGGCCGCGTGATGTCGCAGGTGGCCGAAGGGGCCCTGGAACGGGCTCAGCTTGACGGGCTCCTGGCCCTCTGGCACCCTCAGTCCGGCTTCTAAACCCCTTGCGGTCGCGGCTGGAAACTCGCATTTTCTTTCACGGATACGGGACGCAACCTGGACCGAAGCCGGACAAGACGTTGACGCCCCAGCTCCTTTGACCTCGAGGGATTTTAGCGCCGCCATGATCAAGTCTGAGCTCGTCCAGAAGATCGCCGAGGCCAATCCGCACCTGTACCAGAGGGACGTGGAGAATATCGTCAACGCCATCCTGGAGCAGATCGTCTCCGCTTTGGCGCGCGGCGACCGGGTGGAATTGCGCGGCTTCGGCGCCTTCTCCGTGAAGCAGCGGGAGGCCCGCACGGGCCGCAACCCGCGCACCGGCAAGCAGGTGGACGTCTCCGAGAAGGCGGTTCCCTATTTCAAGACCGGCAAGGAGATGCGCGAGCGTCTCAATCTGGGCAAGTGAAGCACGGCCCCAGGACGGCCACAGCCGTCTCCTAGGGTTCGGGCAGGCATCCATTCCGGCAAGCGAGTGACCGTGCGGCGCATACTCTCCCTGGTGATCGGCATTCCCCTGTGTGTTCTGGTGGTGGCGCTCGCCGTCGCCAATAGGCGCCTGGTGACGCTTTCGCTCGACCCCTTCAGCGCCGATGCGCCGGCCATGGCCGTCAATCTGCCGCTGTTCGTCATCATTTTCGGCGCCCTCATCGTGGGCGTGATCCTGGGCGGCTGCGTGGCCTGGCTCGGCCAGGGCCAGGCGCGGCGCGATGCCCGCCGCGCCCGCAAGGTGGCGCCCGAGCCGAAGGCCGGCCCGGCCTTGCCCGCCCCCGTGCGCCGCGCCTGATCGGGCCGCCACGGGTCACGGGCGGAAAGAGGTTTGAGCTGGGCCTTTGCTGCGCGCAGACGGCCCGCTCCCGCGCGCCCCCGACGGGCCAGATCGCAACGGCAAGCCCGCAACGGCCAGCCCGCACGCGCCTAACCGCGCTTGCCCGGCTGGACGTGCCGCGCCCCTTCGCCCGTGACCGCGGGAGGCCGGCCGCAATCCCGCCGGCCGGACGCGGGACAGGGGGATGCTTTCGCGCTATGATCTGCGCTCATTTCCGCCCTCCCGGTGCCCTCGGATGATCCGCACCCCCGTCCGTCCCGCCTTCCGCACCCGGCTGTGGCGTGTGCTGCGGGCGATGCTGGACCGGGTGCTGGTTGTGGTGCTTACGCTCTCCTTCGCCGCGGCGCTCTCGGTGCCCACCCGGGCCATGGGACCCGAATGCGCGGACGCGCCCGTCGCGCCCACAGCCTTCCCCATCGCCACGGCGCATGAGGCGACCGGCGCGACGCATGCCCATCATCACGGATCGGGACATCCCGATGGTCCGCCTGGCGACCATGGGGCATCGGGCGATCCGGCCGGGGCGTCATCGCACGGGGCGGAACAGGCCTCCGCCCTCCAAGGGGCCCCCCAACGGGCGACGCCGCCGGCCGACGCCCGTCATCCCTGCTGCCTTGCCTCCTGCCCGGCCTGCCTGCCGGCCGTGACCGCCGCCCCTCGTCTCGCCGCGCCGACCGGGACACGACAGGTGCGGCTGTTCCACACCCCCCTTCTGCCCGATGGCCTGCCGCCGGGCGAAGCCCTCGATCCGCCCCGCAGCGCCACGGCCTGAACGGCGCCCCGCGCCTTTCGCCGGACGCCCGCGCGCGTCCCCTGCCCTCCCGCGCCTGCCCCTCCTGCTGTCCATCCTCCCATTCTGGGAGACGGGAGGGGGCGGGGTGCGACCGATCGAGATTCCCATGAACCGCAGAGACTTTCTCACCCACTGCGCCACCGGCGCCGCCGCGCTCGTCGCATCCGGGCGCGCCGGGGCGCAGGATCAGGCGTCACCGCCGACCCGCCCGCTCGCCATCACATCCCGCACGCTGGAGGTGAACCGGCGCTCCGCCACCGTGTTCGGGCTGGCCCAGCCGAATGGCACGCCCGGCCTCACCCTCACGGCGGGGGACCGGTTCGACGTGGCGCTGGCCAGCCATATCGACGCGCCCACCCTGATTCACTGGCACGGCCTGACCCCGCCCTGGGCGCAGGACGGCGTGCCCGGAAATCCGGCCGCCCCGCTCTCGCCCGGAGAGACGCGCGCCTATGACTTCCCCGCCGGCCCCGGCGGCACCCATTGGATGCACGCCCACACCCTGCAGGAGCAGAACCTGCTGGCCGCCCCGCTCATTGTGCGTAGCCGAGAGGATGCCGGCCGTGACGCGCAGGAGGTGGTGATCCTGCTGCACGACTTCTCCTTCACCCCGGCGGAGGAATTGCTCGCCCGCCTGCGGGGAGGGGTCGGCGGCATGGATCATGGCGCAGGCGGAATGAGTCCAGGCGCCATGGCCGGGGGCATGATGGGACATGCCGGCATGAATCAAGGGGGCATGAATCACGGCGGCATGAACCATGACACCATGGGCCACGGCGCCGGTGGCGCCATGGATCTCAACGACATCGCCTTTGACGCCTATCTCGCCAATGACCGCACCCTGGATGACCCCGAGGTGGTGACCGTGGAAAAGGGCGGGCGGGTGCGCCTGCGCATCATCAATGGCGCCTCCGCCACAGCCTTCCAGCTGTCCACGGGCGAATTGGAGGGCGACCTCATCGCGGTGGACGGCCAGCCGGTGCAGCCGGTGAAAGGCCGGACCTTTCCGCTGAGCATGGGCCAGCGCCTGGACATTCGCCTGGCCGTGCCGGCCGAAGGGGGCGCCTGGCCCATCCTGGCCTTGCGGGAAGGCGAGGTGGAGCGCACCGGCATCATCCTGGCGACGCCGGGCGCCGCCGTCCGCAAGCTGGCGACGACGGGCGCGCAGAAGGCTGATGTGGTCGACCTCGCCCTGGAGCAGACCCTGCGCCCGCTGGCGCCCCTGCCCCGCCGGCGCGTGGACCGGAGCTATCCGGTGACGCTCACCGGCAGCATGGCCGGCTATAGCTGGGCCATCAGCGGCCCGCAGGCGCTCACCGTGCGGCGGGGCGAGCGGGTGGAGATCGCCATGGCGAACATGTCCATGATGTCCCATCCCATGCACCTGCATGGCCACCGCTTCCAGGTGGTGGAGATCAACGGCCGCGCGGTGAATGGCGCAGTGCGGGACACGGTGGTGGTGCCGCCCATGGCGCGGGTAAAGATCGCCTTCGACGCGGACAATCCCGGCCACTGGCCCTTCCACTGCCACCACCTCTACCACATGGAGGCTGGCATGATGGCCTTCGTGGCCTATGAGGGGGTCGGGTAGGCCGTGCAGCGGGTGCGGGCGGGGTCATCCCGCCCGCGTCTCAATGGCCGGCGGGACCGCGCGGCAGCTGGAGGCGGGCCCGCTCCTCATCCATGCGCTCGATGATGAGCTTGGCGACGAGGGTCAGGAGCGCCACCATGGCCAGGACGGTGGCGGCCGCGAAGGCGCCCACCACCTGGCTGTCCTGGTAGAGCAGTTCCACCTGGAGCGGCAAGGTCGAGGTCTTGCCCCGGATGTTGCCGGAGACCACCGAGACGGCGCCGAACTCGCCCATGACGCGGGCATTGCAGAGCGCAGCGCCATAAAGCAGCGCGAAGCGCACATTGGGCAGCGTGACGGTGCGCAGGATGCGCCAGCCGGAGGCGCCCAAGGTCACCGCCGCCTCTTCCTCCTCGCGGCCCTGCGCCATCATCAGCGGCACGATCTCGCGGGCGACGAAGGGGGCGGTGACGAACAGGCTCGCCAGGATGATGCCGGGAATGGCGAACATGATCTTGATGTCATGGGCTTCCAGGAACGGCCCAAGCAGGCCCTGCGCACCATAGACGAAGAGATAGGCGACGCCCGCCACGATGGGCGAGATGGAGAAGGGCAGCTCGATGAGGGCCAGCAGCAGCCCGCGCCCGGGAAAGGAGAACTTGGTCACCGCCCAGGCGGCGGCGATGCCGAAGGCCACGTTCACGGGCACGCAAATGAGCGCGGTGAACAGGGTCAGGCCCATGGCGTGGAGCGTGTCGGGGCGGGCAAGGCTCTCCAGATAGGCCGCCGTGCCGCGCTTGAACGCCTCCGAGAAGATGGAGGCGAGCGGCGCCAGCAGCACCACCACCGTCACCAGCAGCACGAGGCCGATCAGCACCCGCCGCGTGCGCCGGCCATCGCCCACCCGCTGGCGGTTGGAAGAGGAGGAGGCGGCGTTCGACATGCTCAGTCCTCCCGGATGGCCCGGCGCTGATGCCAGGTCTGGATGAGGTTGACGCACACCAGCATCACGAAGGCGAGCCCCAGCATGGTGGCCGCAATGGCCGCCGCGGCGGGATAGTCATATTCCTCGATGCGGATGAAGGTGAGCAGCGCCACGATCTCGGTGCGGAACGGCTGGTTGCCGGCGATGAACACCACCGCCCCGAACTCGCCCAGCGAGCGGGCGAAGGCCAGCGAGCAGCCGGCCAGGAAGGCCGGGAAGATGGCGGGCAGGATCACGGTGCGGAACACGCGCCATTCGGAGGCGCCAAGCGTGGTGGCCGCCTCCTCCACGTCGGGGGCGAGGTCCTCCAGCACCGGCTGCACCGTGCGCACCACGAAGGGAATGGAGGTGAAGGCCATGGCGCAGACAATGCCCGCCGGCGCATAGGCCACCTGGAGGCCGAGATCCATGAGCGGGGCGCCGAACCAGCCGTTCTTCGCAAACAGAGCGGTCAAGGCGAGGCCGGCCACCGCCGTGGGCAAAGCGAAGGGCACGTCCACCAAGGTGTCGAGCAATCGCTTGCCGGGAAACTCGTATCGCACCAGCACCCAGGCCAGCATCAGGCCATAGACCGCATTGAAGGCGGTGGCGGCGAGCGCCGCGCCGATGGTCACCTGGAAGGAGGCGAGCGTGCGGGGGGAGAGGATGATGGCGATGTAGCGCTCGAGCCCCACATCCGCTGCCTTCAGCAGCAGGGCGGAAATGGGCAGCAGCACGATGAGCGCCAGATAGGTGAGCGTGATGCCCAGCGAAAGGCGGAAGCCCGGAATGACGCTGAACATGGACCGACCCCGGGGCTTGCGGCCGAACGCGCGTGCGGCGGACCGCCGGACAGAAGGGCCCTTATGGCGGGCGCGATGGCGCTTGTCGAGCCGGCGCTTATCGCGCGGGCGCGGCGCCGGCCTTGCGCCGGCGCGGCCGATCAGTAGCCGGGCAGGTCGAACCGGCCGGGCAGCGGGTAGCGGCCGGGCACGAACCCACCGTCCACCGCGCCATAGGTGGGATAGAACCAGCCGGACGGAAGGGCATAATCCAGGTAGGACTTGGAGCCCGGCTTCACCACGGTGCCGGCATCCAGCGGCGAGCGCTTGGAGATGTCCACCGACGTGCGGGTGCGCTTCTTGGTGGTGGTGGTGCTGGTGGTTGGCTTGGCCGGCGTCGCGGCAGCGGCCGGCGCGGCGGCGGGAGCGGTGGCCGAGGGTGTCGTGGTCGTCGAGGTGGACTGGGCTTCAGCCATGCCCACCCCCGCGAACATCAACGCGGCGGCGATGGTGAGAAGCGGCGCGACACGCATTGAACCCTCCAGCCCGGACATGGCCGCGCCGAATCCCATCGGTCGCAGCCCAATCTCCAATCTAAGCGAGGAAGTCCGCCCGGTCGAGGTCGGTTCCTGCCCGTGCCGGCCCCGCACCGCGCGCTGGGCGCGGGCCGGCCGGACGGACCTCTCTTATAGGGCATTGAAGCGCAACGCATTAATGATGATGGTCAAATCCGCCCGGCGGGCCGGCTGGGGCGCGAAAGTCCGGCCCACGTGACCGCGGGGCAACACCCGCCTTCACGCCTCGGCGGCACCTTGCCAGCGACCCCTGCGTCAGGAGCGGCGCTGCGGCGCGGGAAATGCGCGTTGCATGGAACGCCCGATGGGCATAGAAACGCGCGTTTCCGGCCAAGGGGCCGGCAAGCCTGAAGGGACGTCATGGGCTACAAGGTCGCAGTAGCCGGCGCCACGGGAAACGTGGGCCGGGAGATCCTCTCGATCCTCGCCGAGCGGGGCTTTCCCGCCGATGAGGTGGTCGCACTCGCGTCGCGCCGTTCGATGGGCGTCGAGGTCTCCTATGGTGACAAAACCCTGAAGGTGAAGGACCTCGCCACCTACGACTTCTCCGACACCGACATCTGCCTGATGTCGGCGGGCGGAGCCGTGTCGAAGGAGTTCTCGCCGAAGATCGGCGCGGCCGGGTGCGTGGTCATCGACAATTCCTCTCAGTGGCGCACGGACCCGGACGTTCCCCTGATCGTCCCGGAAGTGAATGCCGACGCCATCGTGGGCTTCAAGAAGAAGAACATCATCGCCAATCCCAACTGCTCGACGGCGCAGCTGGTGGTGGCGCTGAAGCCGCTGCATGACGCGGCGACCATCACGCGGGTGGTGGTGTCCACCTATCAGTCCGTCTCCGGCGCGGGCAAGGACGCCATGGACGAGCTGTTCACCCAGACCCGCGCGGTGTTCGTCTCCGATCCGGTGGAGCCGAAGAAGTTCCCGAAGCGCATCGCCTTCAACCTGATCCCCCAGATCGACGTGTTCATGGAGGACGGGTACACGAAGGAAGAGTGGAAGATGGTGGTCGAGACCAAGAAGATCCTCGACCCCAAGATCAAGCTCACCGCCACCTGCGTGCGGGTGCCGGTGTTCATCTCCCACTCTGAATCCGTGAACGTGGAGTTCGAGAAGCCCCTGTCGGCGGACGAGGCGCGCAAGATCCTGCGCGAGGCGCCCGGCATCCTGGTCATCGACACCCGCGAAAGCGGCGGCTACGCCACGCCCCACGAGGCGGCCGGCGAGGACGCCACCTATATCTCGCGCCTGCGCGATGACCCGACCGTGGACAACGGCATCGCCTTCTGGTGCGTGTCGGACAATCTGCGCAAGGGCGCGGCGCTGAACGCGGTGCAGATCGCGGAAGTGCTGGTGAACCGCAAGCTCATCACCTCCCGCCGAAAGGCGGCGTGAGAAAGGCTTGATCCAAGCTGGAACGGCGCCCTCGCGGGCGCCGTTTTCGTTTGGGCTTTAGAGCGCGATCCGATCAGATTGAACCAATCTGATCGGTGAATCGCCCTCTAACTTATTGATAGAGAATGCGTGATCCGATCAGCCTGCGGTGCAGGCTGATCGGCGCAGGCTTTAGCGCGCCATCTGCATGGAGCCGGTCTCCCGCGCCCGCACATGCCAGGAAAGTGCCTCCTCCAGCACATGGGGCGTATGGCCACCGCGGGCGAGCGCGCGGGCATAATAGTCTTCCAGCGCATCGCGATAGAGCGGATGCACGCAATTAGCCAGGATCACCCGGGCGCGTTCGCGGGGTGCCAGTTCCCGCAGGTCCGCCAGGCCCACCTCGGTCACCACGATGTCCACGTCATGCTCGGTATGGTCCACATGGGACACCATGGGCACCACGGAGGACAGCGCCCCGCCCTTGGCGATGGACTTGGTGACGAACACGGACAGATAGCCGTTGCGGGCGAAATCGCCCGAGCCGCCAATGCCGTTCATCATGTGGGTGCCGCCCACATGGGTGGAGTTGATGTTGCCGTAAATGTCGAATTCCAGCGCCGTATTGATGCCGATGATGCCCAGGCGCCGGATGATCTCCGGATGGTTGGAAATTTCCTGCGGCCGCAGGATGAGGCGCGGCTTGTAGCGGGTGATCTGCGGCATCACCGCATCATGCTTGGCCTTGGACAAGGTGATGGAGGAGCCGGAGGCGAAATTCAGTTTGCCGGCGTCGAACAGGTCGAAGGTGGAATCCTGGAGCACCTCCGAATACATGGTCAGGTCGTAAAACGGGCTTTCGATGAAGCCGTGCATCACCGCATTGGCGATGGTGCCGATGCCCGCCTGGAGCGGCTGAAGGCGGTGGGTGAGGCGCCCGCGCTTCACCTCATTGTCCAGGAAGTCCATGAGATGGCCGGCAATGGCGGCGGTCTCCGGGTCCGGCGGCAGGACGGTGGAGGCCGAATCCAGCTTGGCCGTGACCACGATGGCCGCGATCTTCTCCGGCGGGATCGGAATGAAGGGCAGGCCCACGCGGCTCTCGGGAGCGACCACCGGGATCGGCTCGCGGAACGGCCGTCGGGTGGGAATATAGATGTCGTGCAGCCCCTCCAGCTCCACCGGCTGGGTGAGGTTGATCTCCACGATCACCTTTTCGGCCAGGATGGCGAAGGTGGCGGAATTGCCCACCGAGGTGGTGGGGATGATGCCGCCCTGGGCGGTGATGGCCACCGCCTCCACCACCGCCACGTCGATGGGGCCGAGCTGGTGGGTGCGCAAATGCTCCACGGTCTCGGACAGATGCTGGTCGATGAACATCACCTCGCCAGCATTGATGGCCTTGCGCAGATAGCTGTCCGACTGGAACGGGATGCGGCGGGCGAGCACGTGGGCCTCGGCCAATTGCTTGTCCAGGTCGTTGCCCAGAGAGGCGCCGGTGACGAGTGTGATCTTGAAGGGCTCGCGTTTCGCCCGCTCCGCCAGGGCCAGCGGCACGGCCTTGGCCTCGCCCGCGCGGGTAAAGCCGCTCATGCCCACGATCATGCCGTCCTTGATGTGGGATGCGGCCTCCTCGGCGCTCACCACCTTGTCCTGGAGCGAGGCGAGGCGGATACGGTCGTGCGGCATGAAGCGGGGTCCTTCGTGGAAGAGCGCGCGGAAGCAAGGCATAAGCGCACGGCGGCGCCCAGCCTGGAATTCTCCTTAGGTCGGACGGGCCAGGGGCCGGCGCCTTCCGGGCACGACCGGTGGTCGCGCGGCAAAAGGCTTGTGCATCAAGCCCTCGCGGGCCTTCGGCCGGACAAACGCTCGTGATGAGGTGGGCAGTTCTGCGCAAAGCCGGGTCGTGCTATGCGAGCGGCGCAACAGGGCGGGAGGGGCGGATTTGCCCAGGACGGCGGGAGTTAACCGGCGGGGGGCGCTCGGGATCATGGCAGGCGCCCTGCTGAGCCCGCTTCCCGGAGCGGGCGCACAGGCCGCCGAGGCCGTCTTTGCCTGCCCGTTGGGAAAGGTGGAGGTCATCGCCCATCGCGGCTTCGCGCAGATGGCGCCGGAGAACACGCTCGCCGCCTTCTCCCAGGCCCTCGACCTTGGCTATCATTCCCTCGAATTCGACCTGCGGCTGACCAAGGACGGCGTGCCCGTGGTGCTGCACGACGCCACGCTGGACCGGACCACCGATGGCACCGGCCCCCTGGCCGATCTGGATCTGGCCGACATCACCGGGCTCAATGCGGCCGCCCGCCATTCGGAATGGCCGCCCCAGCGCGTCCCTTTGTTCGAGCAGGTGGTGGCGCTGGGCAAGTCCCGCGCGGCGCGCCTTTATGCCGAGATCAAGGCGCCGGCGACCCAGGCCGGCATCACCGAGATGGTGCGGGTGGTGCGGGACGCCGGTAGCGAGGATCACACCTGCTTCTGCTCGTTCGAGCTGGATGCTCTGCGCGCCGTGCGGGCGGAAAGCCAGACCGTGGCGCTGGGGCTGATCGGCTCCGACATCTCGCAACTGGCCGCCTTCGCGGAACTCTCCGGCAACCGCACCATGATGCTGCGCCGTCGCCTGCTGCTGGAAAACGAAGGCTGGGTGGAAACCTGTCGCGCCGCGGGGGTGGATGTCTCCGCCTGGCTCGTGGCCTCCCAGAGCCAGATCCGCGCCCTGGCGCGCGCCGACGTCTATCGCGTCACCTGCGACCGCCCCATCGTGGCGCCGGATCACGCCTGCTGAAGCCAAGCGACACTCAGGCGCGGATCGCCACCGGCAGGCCCTTGGCATCGAGCTCCGGCGGATCGGGATAGGACAGCGCGACCCCCGTGCCGATGCGCCAGGCGGTCCAGGCACAGGCGGCAGCGTCCACCAGGTCGTCCCAGCCCATGCGGAGGCGCTTGGCCGTCTCGCGGGTCAGGTCGGCGACAGGAAAGCCCGCCTCGGCCAGGCAGATGAGCCGGAAGGCGAGACCCTCCGCGCTGACCTGCCCCTTCACCTTCTTCGCCACCGGCACAGCCTCCCCCCGCATGGTGCGGAAGCTCACCTCGGGATGGCATTCCCACAAACGGGGCACGAGGTCCGGCCGGCGCTGGAGCAGAAGGTCGACCTCGCGGATCTTGGGGAAGATGTGGAAGCATTGCTTGGAGATGGACCGGGGCGGCTCCGAGGTCGCCCGCGCCACCGTGCAGGCATGGCGATAGCGCTCCGTCTCCGGGATCGTCTCGTCCATGCCGGCCTCCACCGCCGCCCGCGAGGGAACGGAGAAGACGGAGGACTGGCGCTGCCCCAGGAGCGGGCGCACCGCCCGCTCGGCGGCGCGCCCGCCGGGAAAGGCGCGCTCCGGCAGGCCGATGGGCATGTCCACGGCGGCAAAGCCCTCCGGCCCCAGATGCGCCATGGCCGCCTCCACCGTCGGCAGGCGCTGGATCTCAAGGCCCTGCGCCCCGTCCCAGTAAAGACACGCCCAGCCGCCCGGACAGCCATCCATCCCCAGGACCCGCATCATCCCCCTCCCGCCCGACCAACGGCCCGCTTCCCTCTTGCGTCGCATCGCTTTAGCTTTGCACCGCAACAGCCTCTGGGGAGAGCCCACATGACCATCCGCCCGCGCCGCAGCGTCCTTTATATGCCCGGCTCCAATGCCCGCGCGCTGGAAAAGGCCCGCACCTTGCCGGCGGACGGCGTGATCCTGGACCTGGAGGACGCGGTCGCCCCCGACGCCAAGCTGGAGGCGCGCACCCGCGTGGTGGAGACGGTGAAGGCCGGCGGCTTCGGCCCCCGCGAGGTGGTGATCCGCGTCAACGGGCTGGACACGCCGTGGGGCAGTGACGACATCGAGGCCGCCGCCTCCGCCCGTCCCGATGCCATCCTGATCCCCAAGGTGCAGGATCCCGAGCAGCTCGTCACCGTCGGCCGCCGCCTGGAGGCGCTGGGCGTGCCCGCCGAAACGCGGGTGTGGGCGATGATCGAGACCCCGCTCGCCATCTTCGCCGTGAAGGACATCGCCGCCGCCGCGCGCGATCCCATCACCCGCCTCGCGGTCTTCGTGATGGGCACCAATGATCTGGCCAAGGAAACCCGCGCCGCCCTCATTCCCGGCCGCGCGCCCATGTATCCCTGGCTGAGCCTGTCGGTGGCCGCCGCCCATGCCTATGGCATCGACGTGCTGGACGGCGTGTGGAACCAGTTCCAGGACATGGAGGGCTTCAAGGCCGAGTGCCAGCAGGGCGTGGAGCTGGGCATGGACGGCAAGACGCTGATCCACCCCGCCCAGATCGAGCCCTGCAACACCGCCTTCAGCCCGCCCGAGGCGGAGGTCACCCGCGCCCGCACCATCATCGCCGCCTTCGACCAGCCGGAAAATGCCGGCAAGGGCGTGATCCAGCTGGACGGGCGCATGGTGGAGCGCATGCATGCGGACATGGCGCGCCGCACCGTGTCGCTGGCCGACGCCATCGCCGCGCGCACCTGAGCCATGGCCCGCACCATCGTCATGCTGGCCTATCCCGGCATGACGCAGCTCGACCTCACCGGCCCGTTCGAGGTGCTCGCCCGCCTGCCCGACGCCAAGGTGCATCTGGCGTGGAAGTCCACCCGCGCCATCACGGACGCCGCCGGCCTGACCCTGGAGCCCACCACCAAGTTCGGCCATCTCGACCGGTGTGACGTGCTGTTCGTGCCGGGTGGGCCGGGACAGGTGGGCCTTATGGCGGATGAGACGGTGCTGCGGTTCCTGCGCTATCTGGCGCAGGACGCGCGGATCATCGGCTCGGTGAGCACCGGGTCCCTGTTGCTGGGCGCGGCGGGCCTGCTGAAGGGCCACCGCGCCGCCTGCCACTGGCTCTCGGCCGGGCATCTGCCCCTGCTCGGCGCGGAGCCCTGCGCGGAGCGGGTGGTGCGGGACGGCCGGCTGGTGACCGGCGCAGGCTCCAGCGCCGGCATCGACGTGGCGCTGGAGATCGTCGCCGAGCTGGCGGGGGCCGAGGAAGCCGGCCGCATCGCCTTGGCCCTGGAATATGAGCCCTATCTGGCGCCCATGGACGGGGAGACGCGCGCCCGCTTGGTGGACGAGATCCGCGCCCGCACGGACGCCTTCCAGCTCACGCGGGAGGCCGCCGCCCGCCAGGCGGGCGCCAAGCTCCCGGCCTGAGCGGCGGTTGCTGTCTGAGCGGCGTTTGCTGGGGCGCCTCCCGCCGAAACGTGCGCCGCCAGGACGAACGGAGGGCGGCGCCTCGCCGCGCCGCCCGTGCCTGGTTGAGGCGGGACCGGCTCAGGCCAGATCCCAGGTGGCTCAGGCCAGATCCCAGGTGGCTTGGCGCCCTTCGCCGATGCCATAGACCAGATAGTGCGCGAGCGGGTCCACACCGGCGGCCGCCACGTCCGTATAATGGTCCAGGTAGCCCTTGGTATCGAAGGCCGCGGAGGGGTCGCGGCCCTCCTTCCAGCCATAGGTCATATAGTGTTCCAGCGGGTTGGCGCCCGCGGCCGCCACGTCGGGATTGGCCGAAAGGTAGTAGCTCACGTCGAAATAGGCGTTGGGGTCCCGCCCCTCCTTTTGGCCGTAGGTGATCCAATGCTCATAGGCATTGGCGCCGGCCGCCGCCACGTCCTCATTGGCCAGCAGATAGAAGGTGGCATCGAACGTGCCGCCATTCTGCAGATGGGCGCTGTCCACCACCGGGCGCACCTCCCGGCCCTCGTGGATGCCATATTGCAGATAGTGCTGGAGCGGATCGACGCCTGCCGCCGCCACGTCCGGGTTGAGCTTCAGATAGAGCGAGGTGTCGAACCGGGCGGAGGGATCGTCGCCATTCTTCCAGCCGGTCTCGTGGAAATAATCCAGCGGATTGGTGCCCGCCGCCTTCAGAGCGGCATGGTTGGCCAGATAAGCGGAGGTGTCGAACACCCCGTTGGGGTCGAGGCCCGCCTTCCAGCCCACGGCGTCATAATGGCTTTCCGCGGTGGTGCCGGAATTCAGAAGGCTCGCCACCTGGTTGGCATAGAAGAGGTCGTTGACCAGGGGATTGTTGTCCAGCAGCAGCGTGCCGTCGGCAAACTGGAGGGCGGCGATGTCGGTGGCATAATCGACGCTGTCGGCCCCGACGATGACCGTCTGGATGCCATAGGCGGTCTGGCTGTAGGCCTTGAAGTCCCACAGGAATTGCAGGGTATCGTGGCCGCCGCCGCCATCCACGCTATTGGTGCCGCGCCCGGTGAAGAAGACGGTGTCGCCCTCGTCGCCCGTGAGCGTGTCATTGCCATCGCCCGTCACCACGCGGGCAAAGCGCATGTCGGGGGTGAAATAGGTGACGACGCCGGCGATGGTGGCCTCGTCGCAGCACAGATTGACCGTGGTGTCGGTGGTTACCGCCGCAGCATTGAGGGTGTGGGGGCCGGCCTGGGTGCTGGAGAGGATGGTCCGGTCGATGTCATCCGTACCGAGACGGGCGTAATCGTCGGTGTAGATGAAAGTCTCTCCGGCAGTGACGGCGTCTCCGAGCAGCGCAAGCTCCGCATAGATCACAAGATCGGCATCGCCATTATTGGTGATATTGACGGTCCAATTGCCGCTGTTCGACAACTCTCCCCAATTATGGACGGTGTCGAAGGAAAACCGCAGAGGTCCACTGACCCCCACGAACTGATAATAGGACGGGTCCATGAAAAGGTCGGTGGTGACGCCGTCGGGCCCGGTCAGCGAAATGGAGATGTCTTCCAGAGATCCCGTGAGGGACCCGAACCCCGCGTTCACCCCCGCATTGATCGAGAGCGTCGCGTGCTGAACGCGGATGAGGTCCTCGAAGCTCAGATCCAGATGCCGCGCCTGACCTGCGGCGACCACCAGCGCATCGGTCGACCCGGAAACGGACTGGGTCAGAGTGACGAGGTTGTCGTAGGCGCTCTGCTTCTGCCAGGTCTCGGCAAGACGGACCGCCGCGTGGGCGTCGATCAACCCGAAGCCGAGATGGTCGTCATAGAGGAGCCCGCCGCCGTTCCAGTCCGAGCTTCCGTTCGTCTTCCACTCCGCAACACCGTCCGGCGTCTTGGCGCTGTAGGCCAGGATTTCCTGGATGTCGCGGTAGCCAAGGTTCGGATTGGCCTCAAGCATGAGCGCCACAACGCCGGCCGCAATGGGTGTGGCAGCCGAGGTGCCGTTGAACCCATGGCTGTGCGTGGCTTCATCCCACAGATTCGTATAGTCCCCGTCCGGCGTCTTGTTGAGGCCGGCCTCGCCCAGAAGGTCGGTAGTGACGATGCTAGACACCTCCGACACGGTGGGAACGGAGGTGGACTTGGTGCCGCTGCCCGGCGCCGCGACCAGCACATTGGCGCCCGGGATGGTGTAGTCCGTCGCTTTGCCTTCCACGGTCGCGGCGCCCACCACGATCGCTTGGGGTAGGCTCGTCGTCGGATAGAAATTGGTGTTCTGCTTGACCTGCGTGCTCAGCGCCGTGTTATTGCCGGCCGCGAAAAGGACCGAAATGCCGAGCCCGTCGCGGCCCAGGCTCACGAGATCCGTGTACGCCGCGGCATAGATGTCCTGCTTGGCCGCATCCTGAAAAGGCGTTTGGCGAAGCGGCATGCCCCAGCTGTTGCTGCTGACGCTGACGCCGTCCATCAGCATGCGCGCGGTTGCCTTGATGAAGTCCGGCGTGAAATTATCAATCTCAACCAAGCCCGAGCGTTCAATGACGCCGTCAGTGGTGTAGCCGATGGCCTTGGCGCCATAGGCGACACCCACGCCGCCAAGATCATTTTGAGCGGCGGCAATCAGTCCGAGGGTCGCCGTGCCGTGGTCGCCATCAACCTGACCGGGCTGGTTACGGGTCAGATAATAGGACTTATCGGCCAGATAGTTCGGGGCGATGTCGGGATGGCTGGCCTGAAAGCCATTGTCCATCACGGCGACCACCACCCCTTCGCCCGTATAGTCGGGCCATACGCTGGTGACATTGATGTCATTGCGATAGGCCCCGTCTTCCTGGGGCAGGCCCATGATGTCCTGGCCGATGTTCAGCAGGTGCCACTGGGCTCCGAACAAGGGATCCGTCGGAATATAGGTCTTGGCCATGCCCGCTCACTCCCAGCCCACATCAAATAGGGGCACAAGTTAGGAGCCGATTTTTTCAGACCTTCCGCTACCGCATGTCAACGAAAGACTAAGACAGAAAAATCCAAACCTCTTGCGAGGCCGCGCAAAAGTTACGTAATCTTTCTGATCTTGGCAGGCATCGTCTGCGACCTTGCGCTCACCTCGGACCGGAACCGCGCGGACACAGCGCGGCAGTGCAGAAATGCGCCCGGGAGGGTCTCGCCGAGGCGCCGCCGCGCCGAAAAGCCAGGTGCGCCGCATCCTCTGGGCGCTCCCATTGGCGCCCCTGCCGCACGCGGCTATAACCACAAGCTCCCTTCACCGGCCGAGGCCGCCTCATGAAGCTCTATCGCTATCTCACGGGTCCCGACGACAGCGCCTTCTGCAAGCGCGTGAGCGCGGCGCTGAACAAGGGGTGGCAGCTTTATGGCGCGCCCACCCTCACCTTCGACCCGGTGAAGGGCCGTGTCATGTGCGGCCAGGTGATCGTGAAGGATGTGCCCGGCGACTGGTCCGACGACATCAACCTGTCGGACTACTGAGCCGCATCGCCAATGGCATCGTGGAAGGTGCGGGCGGTAGGCGGCAGCAGCACCACCGCCACATCCACGCTGTCGCCCACGTGGCTGAACTCCTCCTTCACCGAGGCGGACAGCTTGGCCACCGCTTCGCGGGCCCGCTCCACCGTCCAGTGGGGGTCGAAGCCCAGGTGCAGCTCCACCAGCATCTTGCCGCCATGCTGGCGGGTGCGGATGTCGCCCAATTCCTCGAACTCGTCGAAATGGGAGGTCAGCGCCTTCAGGATGCGCAGCTGCCCGGCCTCGCCGATCGCCTGGTCGAGCAAGGAGCCGAGCGAATTGGTGAGCATCTCGAAGATGTTATAGACCATCAGCGCGATCACCAGGAACGAGGCGATGGGGTCGAGATAGGCCACCCATTCGATCTGGTGGAAGCTGGAGGTGATGACGGTGACGCAGAACACCGAGCCGGAGGAGGTGGCCGACACCAGATGCACCCGCGCCTGGGCGGCGAGCACCGGCGAGCGCGTCTCGCGGGCAAGGCGGGTGGCCTTGCGATTGAGGAACACATTGCCGCACACGGCCGCGGCGGTGACCGCAAGGCCGAGCCAGGCGCCGCTCACCGCTTCCGGGTGCATCAGGCTGGACACCGCGCGGACGCTGGCGATGATGACCAGGATCACCTGCAGCATGGCGATCATCAGCTCGGCCAGGTTCTCCAGCTTGCCGAGGCCATAGGCATAGCGCTCCCCCGGGCCCTTGTGGGCGATGCGCAGCACCAGCCAGCAGGCGGTCAGGGAGGTCAGGTCGAAGGAGGTGGCCAGAAGATCGGTGAGCACCGCCGCCGAATTGGTCAGCGAGGCCGCCAGAATGTAGAAGGGAAACAGGCAGATCACGAAGACCATCGCCTGGAACGACAGTTGCTGGCTCGCTGAACCCTTCACCCCGGCCCCCTTTTTCCCGCCGCGCCCCGAGGCAGGCACCCCTTAATACCGCCGCCCGTCCCTCGGCGCGCCCATGTGGCCCGCCCCGGCCTCCCCCGTCAAGGCGCCGGTGGCGCTGCCCTGTTGCGTTGCACCTTGGCGCTAGTCCAACATGCCACAAAGCGCGCGAGGGGCTCCATGACGAAAACCAGTTCCGGCAACTTCTTCGAGGATTTCTCCGTCGGCCAGGTGATCCGGCACGCCACGCCGCGCACCATCACGGCCGGCGATGCCAGCCTCTACAGCGCCCTCTACGGGTCGCGGTTCGCGGTGCAGTCCGCCGACAGCTTCGCCCAGGCGCTGGGCTATCCCCGGGCACCGGTGGACGATCTGCTGGTCTTCCATGTGGTGTTCGGCAAGACGGTGCCGGACATCTCGCTGAATGCGGTGGCGAACCTTGGCTATGCCGGCGGGCGCTTCCTGGCGCCGGTCTATCCCGGCGACACCCTCCACGCGGTCTCGGAAGTCATCGGGCTGCGGGAAAATTCCAACGGCCAGAGCGGCGTGGTCTATGTGCGCTCCACCGGCTTCAACCAGGACGGCGTCGAGGTGCTC
Source organism: Aquabacter sp. DMC10 (assembly GCF_056314145.1). Classification (NCBI taxonomy): domain Bacteria; kingdom Pseudomonadati; phylum Pseudomonadota; class Alphaproteobacteria; order Hyphomicrobiales; family Xanthobacteraceae; genus Aquabacter; species Aquabacter sp. DMC10. The sequence continues at coordinate 245,101 of NZ_JBQUYX010000001.1, forward strand.
GATTATGTGCGCTGGGTGATGGTGCGCAAGCGCGATCCCAAGAGCCCGGCGGTGGAGACCGTGGTGCCCAAGCTGCCGGCGGCGCTGGCGCCCGATGCCCTGGGCGATGCCGTGCCGCCGCTGGATATGTCGGAATGGCGCGACGACCTCTCCGGCTCCCCCCATCGGTTCAGCGAATATCAGGTGGGCGAGCGCATCGACCATGTGGACGGCATGACGGTGGAGGAGGCGGAGCACATGATCGCCACCCGCCTCTACCAAAACACCGCCAAGGTGCATTTCAACCAGTTCACCGAGGGCCAGGGCCGCTTCGGCCGCCGGCTCATCTATGGCGGCCACGTGATTTCGCTCGCCCGCGCCTTGTCCTTCAACGGGCTGGCCAACGCCTTCCATGTGGCGGCCATCAATGGCGGGCGCCACGTCTCGCCGCTGTTTGCCGGCCTCACCGTGTTCGCCTGGAGCGAGATCCTCGACAAGGCGGAGATTTCCGGCCGCGACGATGTGGGCGCGCTGCGGGTGCGCACCATCGCCACCAAGGACAAGCCCTGCGCCGACTTCCCGCTGAAGGCGGGGGAGGATTACGACCCAAGCGTCATCCTGGACCTGGATTATTGGGTCTTGCTGCCGCGCTGAGCATCGGCGGACGCGGGCTTGGCCGGCGTCCCGTTGCCCGGCTTGGCCGGTGCCGCCTTGCCGGCGGCATCCTTGGCCGGGCGCTTGCCGCCCGCCACCGGGGCCGGGTCCGGTCCCGGCAGGGCGAAGCGGGCGAAGAAGGCGAGCGAGGTCTCGCCCATGTCCATGTCCCGGCTGCGCAGGCCCAGCACAGAGGAGGCCAGGTCCGGCTTCGTGTGCACCCGCGCCGGCGACTGGTGCCCGCCCCCTTCCACCTTGTAGAGCCGCACCTCGGCCCCGCCCTCGCAGCCGCTCCAGGTCTGGAGGGAGACGGTGGTGCCATCGGTCGGATCGCGGTCGTCCAGATTTTCGGTGCGGCTCTGCCCGCACTGGTCGAGCCCGGCATAGAGCTGGGCGCTGTCCGGGGCGGACAGGGTGGCGCCAAGCGGCGTCCAGAAGCCCAGCCAGCCGATCACCGAATCGGCCGTGCCGTGCACGAACATGATGGGCACGGGCCGGGCGGGGGCGCATTCCTCCCGGTAATTGGCCGGGGCGGTGGCCATGGTAACCGCATAGGCGGCAAACAGACCCGCAAACTCGCAGGCCATGCGCTCCACCATGAAGCCGCCGTTGGAAATGCCCAGCAGATAGATGCGCCGGGGATCGGCGATGCCTTGCTGCACCAGGCGCTGCACCAGCATCACCAGGAAGGGCACGTCATCGCCGGGTGTCAGCAGGGCCTTGAGGCGCATGGCGGCGGGGCGGCCATCATTCCAGACCCGCCCGATGCCCTGGGGATAGACCGTCACCACGCCCTGCGGACCGGCGGAGACATCCAGCCCCAGATAGTCGCGAAAGCTCTCCGAGGTCTGTCCGGCGGCATGCAGGGCGATGATGGTGGGCGCCGGGGCGGTCACGCCGGGCGGGCGGGTGATGAGGTAGGTGCGGTCCTCCCGCCCCACCTGGATGTGCTCCTCGCCCAGATCCGACTGGGCCCAGGCGTGCCCCATGCCCGCGGAGACCCCAAGCAGCGCGGCCAGCAGCGCGGCCAGGAGGGGGAGCACGCGCGGGCGCAGCCGGGCGCCGCAGGTGAGTCGGCTCCGCGCCGCATGCCGTTGCGGAAGTATGGCAGCTTCAGTCTCGGTCACAGCGATCCATTCCCCGGCAAACGGGCACCGACTCAGCCCAGATGGACAGCATGTCGCAGAAATTGTGCTCCCGGCTGTTGCGCGCAAGCCACATTGGAACGGCGGAATGAAGGCAGGGGGTAGCAGATTTGATCTAGCTCAAACTTTTCGACGGCCAAGCCGGACAAGTCTCCCTCAGTCAAGTTTGGCACAAAGGGACTGGGACATGGCTACGAAGGGCTTCTGGGGGCGGATCGGCCTCTTCGCCGCGACGATGATGACGGCGGCTTTTGCAACGGCCGCGGGCGCGGCGGACTTGTCGCCGGTGGTGAAGGCGCCGGTGCAGCCGGTGACCGAGCAGAGCCCGTGGATGATCCGCCTGCGCGCCCTCGGCGTGCTGCCGCAGGATGGCGGCAATGTGCAGGGCGTGGCTGGCTCCAACCTGTCCTACTCCAACTCCATCACGCCGGAACTGGACATCTCCTACTTCCTGACCAAGAACGTGGCCCTGGAACTCATCCTGGGCACCACCAAGAGCAGCATCTACGGTCAGGACTCCATCTCCAGCCTCGGCAAGATCGGCAGCACCTGGATCCTGCCGCCCACGCTGACCCTGCAGTACCACTTCACCGAGATGGGCGCCTTCAAGCCGTATGTGGGCTTCGGCGTGAACTACACCTTCTTCTACAACACCAGCACCACCAACTCGGTCACCTCCCTCAGCCTCAACAACACCTGGGGTTGGGCGCTGCAGGCCGGCTTCGACTACATGTTCGACAAGCATTGGGGCGTGAACTTCGACGTCAAGAAGATCTTCCTGACCCCGAGCTTCGATGTGGGCGTGGGCGCCAACACCCTGCCGGGCCAGGCCGACTTGAACCCCTGGCTGGTCGCCGCCGGTGTGACCTACCGCTTCTGATCCAGTGGTCGAGCGGGGATGGCCATGGGCCGTCCCCGCCTGACCGGGTCTTCGCCCGCGACGGGCATTCGACAGGGCCCGCGCCATCCGATCACGCCAGACGGCGGTCAGATCGGATGACGCGGGCCCTGTTTGCATGAAAGCCGGCTCGACGCTTGCCGGCCGTTACGATACGACGTGAAGGCTTGGCGGGCCTGGGCCGGGCGCATGGGAGCGGGGAGCACTTTTTCGGACGTGGACTGCCCCTTCAACCGCCTCGCCTATTCCGAAGGCCTCGCGCATGTGGGGCGGGCCGTGGCCCATCCGTCCGGCCGCTTCGTCCTGCTGCGGCGAACCATTCCCGGCACCCAGCTTGAGGACGGCATCTCGCCTTGGCCCTATCTTTGGATCAGCGACCCCGGCCAGATCCGGTCGCTCCAGGCGGATTTCCCGGACCTTGTGACCGTGACGGTGCTCTGCCAGCCCGGCTATGTGCCCGCGCGCGCGGAGTGCGACGCGGTGCTCCTGAAGCACCATTTCGTCTATGATCCCCGCCTGCCGCCGCCGCCCCTGAGCCCGCGGGCGCGGGCCCGGCTGGACGCGTGCGCCCGGCACGCGGTGTTTGAGGAGGTGACGGCGGACGAAGACCGCCTTGCCATCTGCGCCCTCTATGGGGCGCTGAAGGCCGCCCGCCACCTCACCGGCCTGTTCGACATGGACGCCCGCCATTTCCGTGCCGTGGCCGGGCTGAAGGAAAGCCGCTTCTTTCGCGTCAGGTCCGGCGATGCCATCGGCGCCATGGCCTGCGGTGTCGTCTTCGGCGACGGGCTGCAAATCCTGCACACGGTTCCCACCGCCGAGGGCCTGCGCTGGAATGCCTCCTATCTCCTGATGCACGGCCTGCAGGATTTTGCCCGCGCCCATGGGGTGCGGCTGCTCATCGGCGGTCTGCCTGCCAGTGCCCGGCCCGGCCTGAAGGTGTTCAAGTCGCGCTGGGTCAATGCCACCGCGCCGGTCCACATGATCCGGGTGGTCAATGATCGGCAGGCCTATGCCCGGCTCAGCGCGGGCGCCGCGGAAAGCTCCTATTTCCCTGCCTATCGGAGGCCCGCGTGACCAGCCCCGGCGCGACCAGCCCCGATGTGACGCGTCCCGCTGTCACCCGTCGGGCCGACATTCTGCGGTACACGCCCAAGACCTTCCTCATCTGGGCCCCGCCTTACACCCACACCAGTTCCGGCATCCGGGCGCTGTACCGCCTGTGCCACCACCTGAACGTGAGCGGCTATCCCAGCGCCCTTGTCGCCGAACCGGGCCACCCTTTGCCGCACTGGAACTGCTTCCTGCACGAGGGGCCGGTGGATGACGCCATCCTGGTCTATCCGGAGATCGTGTCCGGCAATCCCTGCGGCGCCGGCCGGGTGGTGCGCTGGGCGCTCAACACGCCGGGGCTGATCGGCGGCGATACCCATTATCCCGAAACCGAGATGGTGTTCTTCTACGATCCTCAGAAGCGCGCCGACGTCCAGCGGGCGGTCGCCGAGCCGCTTGGGCCGGAGCGGGTCCTCTGGCTGGGGCTGGTGGACCCCGCCCACATCTATCCCGACCCCGCCGTGCCGAAGACCCTGGACTGCTCCTTCGTCTATAAGGGCGCGCCCCTGGCCGAGCGGTTTCCCCTGCCCGCGGGCGGGATCATTGAGCCGCTGGAATCCCTGACCCCGAACATGGCTGCCCTGGGCGAGACGCTGCGTCGCACGCGCACCCTTTATTCCTATGACCATTACAGCAATCTGCTGCGGGAGGCGGCCATCTGCGGGTGCGATGTCCGGGTGGTGGACGAGCACGGCACCTGGCATGACCCCAGAACCTGCGAGTGCCCGCTCAATATCCTCTGGGACGCCGACCTTCTGGCCACCTATGCGGAGAAGTTTCACTCCAGCGCCTTCGTCGCCCCCTTCATCCTTGAGCTGCGCCGACGCTGGGACGTGCCGCCTCCGAACCCCTGGTGGAAGGCGATCCTGCCCTTTCCGGCCCGGTGACGGCCGATCGCATGGTTTTTTTGGCGGCGGCCTCCCGGAGGAGGTGCTTTCGGGCCCAAGCCCCGTGCGATACGCTGGGCTGACCGGGGGGATCTGCGCGGAATTCTCTACCTTTTTTCCGCACCGCGTCATATTGGAGCAGTCCGCGCGATACTGTGCTTTGGAATCGTTGCGAACTGTCGACGATTGAGATACCTGATCGGTCGATTTTTGGAGGAGGCCCATGGCCGACAGCCCCACGCGCGTCACGCGCCCGCTATCGCCCCACCTGCAGATCTACCGTCCGCTGTTCACGATGATGATGTCCATCGTGCACCGCATCACCGGTGGCGCCCTTTATTTCGGCACCGTCATCCTGGTGTGGTGGCTGCTGGCGGCGGCGACCTCGCCGGGCGCTTACGCCACCTTCTCGGGTATTGCCGGCTCCTGGCTCGGCATGCTCATCCTGTTCGGCTTCACCTGGGCCTTGCTGCACCATGCGCTCGGTGGTGTCCGCCACTTCCTGTGGGACTTCCTCGTGGGCTTCGGCGCCAATGAGCGGGTCCTGCTCGCCAAGGCCACCCTGGCCGGCTCGGTGGCGCTGACGCTGCTGATCTGGATCATCGGCCTGGCCGTAAAGGGCTGAGGAGAGAGACATGCACAGCCCCATGCGCACCCCTCTCGGCCGTGTCCGCGGCCTTGGCGCCGCCCGGTCGGGCACCGACCACTTCTTTCTTCAGCGGGTGACTGGCGCCGCCAACTTCCTGCTGATGATCGCCTTCATCTGCATCGTCATCTCGCTGGCGGGCGAAAGCTATGCCACCGCCCGCGCGGCGATCGGCAGCCCCTTCGTGGCCATCGTCCTGCTGCTCACCCTGCTTTCGGTGACCACCCACATGCGCATCGGCATGCAGGTCATCATCGAGGACTATGTCCATGGTGAGGCGATGAAGGTGCTCTGCATCGTCGCCAACACCTTCTTCACGGTCGCGGTCGGCCTTGCCGGCGCGTTTGCCGTGCTCAAGATCAGCCTGGGAGGCTGAGCGCAATGGCCGAAACCAACGCATCCAACGGCTCAGCCGCCCCCGGCGTGAACGGCGCGGCCTATCCGATCCAGGACCATACCTACGACGTGCTCGTGGTCGGCGCCGGTGGCGCGGGCCTGCGCGCGGTGGTCGGCTGCTCGGAGGCGGGCCTTCGCACCGCCTGCATCACCAAGGTGTTCCCCACCCGCTCCCACACGGTGGCCGCCCAGGGCGGCGTCGCCGCCTCGCTCGCCAACATGGGCGAGGACAAGTGGGAATGGCACATGTACGACACCGTCAAGGGGTCGGACTGGCTGGGTGACCAGGACGCCATCGAATATCTGGTGCGCAATGCGCCGGCCGCCGTCTATGAGCTCGAGCACTGGGGCGTGCCCTTCTCGCGCACCGAGGACGGCAAGATCTACCAGCGCCCCTTCGGCGGCATGACCACGCATTTCGGCAAGGGCACCGCCCAGCGCACCTGCGCCGCCGCCGACCGCACCGGCCATGCCATGTTGCACACGCTCTATGGCGCGGCGCTGAAGCACAAGGCCGAGTTCTTCATCGAATATTTCGCCATCGACCTGATTATGGACGAGGACGGCCGCTGCCGCGGCGTCGTCGCCCTGAAGCTCGATGACGGCACCATCCACCGCTTCCGCTCCCACCTGACCATCCTCGCCACCGGCGGATATGGCCGCGCCTACTTCTCGGCGACCTCGGCCCATACCTGCACCGGCGACGGCAATGCCATGGTGCTGCGCGCCGGCCTGCCGCTCCAGGACATGGAGTTCGTGCAGTTCCACCCCACCGGCATCTACGGCTCGGGCTGCCTCATCACCGAGGGCTCGCGCGGCGAAGGTGGCTACCTGACCAATTCCGAGGGCGAGCGCTTCATGGAGCGCTATGCCCCCTCGGCCAAGGACCTTGCCTCCCGCGACGTGGTCTCGCGCTCCATGACCATGGAGATCCGCGAAGGCCGGGGCGTGGGCAAGAACAAGGACCACATCTTCCTGCATCTCGACCATCTGGACCCGAAGATCCTGCACGAGCGCCTGCCCGGCATCTCGGAAAGCGCGCGCATCTTCGCTGGCGTGGACGTGACGCGCGAGCCGATCCCGGTCATCCCGACCGTGCACTACAACATGGGCGGCATCCCCACCAATTATCACGGTGAGGTGCTGAACAAGGTGCATGGCGATCCGGACAAGGTGGTGCCGGGCCTGATGGCCATCGGCGAGGCCGCCTGCGTCTCCGTGCACGGCGCCAACCGCCTGGGCTCCAACTCGCTCATCGACCTCGTGGTGTTCGGCCGCGCCGCGGCGCTGCGCGCCGCCGAGGTGGTGCAGCCGGGCGAGAAGCACCGCGAACTGCCCGCCGACAGCGCCGACAAGGCGCTCTCGCGCCTCGACCACTTCCGCAACGCCAAGGGCGATACCCCCACGGCCGAGCTGCGGGCCCGCATGCAGCGGGTGATGCAGAGCAATTGCGCGGTGTTCCGCACCGGCGAAGTGCTCGAGGAAGGCCGCACGCTCATCCACGACGTGTTCTCGGCCACCACCAATATCGGCGTGTCCGATCGCTCGCTGGTCTGGAATTCGGACCTGATCGAGACCCTGGAATATGACAACCTCATTTCCCAGGCGGTGGTGACCATGGAAAGCGCGGCCAACCGCAAGGAAAGCCGTGGCGCCCATGCCCGTGAGGACTTCCCGGACCGGGATGACCACAACTGGATGAAGCACACGCTGGCCTATCTCGACACCGCCACCGGTCAGGTGCGGCTCGACGACCGGCCGGTCCACACCTACACCCTGTCGAACGACATCCAGTATATCGAGCCCAAGAAGCGCGTGTACTGAGCGCGCTTCAAACGGCTCTCGCGCGGAGGCGAGCGTGGCGAAGAAGAAGGTGGGCAAGCTGATCCTGGAGCGTCTTTCGACGCTCGAGGGCAAGCTCGACCACCTCACCCGTCACCTCGACGCGGTGGTGGAGCGCATGGACGGCCTCGACGACCAGTTGGTGGCCGCCAACGCCCGCCTCGCCGCGGCCAAGACGGAACTGGCGCGACGCGATGCGCGCCAGGAGCGCGAGGAGGAGCGGCGCTTCGGTTCGGATCGCCGCCATATGCTGGATGATTGAGACCCCTTCTTACGCCCGGCGCAGCCGGCGAGCAGGATGCACCAATGGTTGAGCTCGCACTTCCCAAGAATTCGCAGATCTCCGGCGGAAAGGTGTGGCCGAAGCCCAAGGGCGCGACCAAGGTCACGGAATTCCGCATCTATCGCTGGAACCCGGACGACGGCAAGAATCCCAGCATCGACACCTATTATGTGGACCGCGACGATTGCGGCCCGATGGTGCTCGACGGCCTGATCTACATCAAGAACAAGATCGACCCGACCCTGACCTTCCGGCGCTCCTGCCGCGAGGGCGTGTGCGGGTCCTGCGCCATGAACATTGGCGGCACCAACACTTTGGCCTGCACCAAGGGCATGGACGAAGTGCTGGTGAAGGGCGTGGTCAACGTCTATCCCCTGCCCCACATGCCGGTGGTCAAGGACCTCGTCCCCGACCTCACCCGCTTCTACGCCCAGCACGCCTCCATCGAGCCCTGGCTGCAGACGGACACCGCCGCCCCCGAGAAGGAGTGGCGCCAGTCCAAGGAAGACCGCGAACGCCTGGACGGCCTCTATGAGTGCATCCTGTGCGCCTGCTGCTCCACCTCCTGCCCCAGCTATTGGTGGAACGGCGACCGCTATCTGGGACCTGCCGCTCTGCTCCAGGCCAATCGCTGGCTGAAGGACAGCCGCGACGAGCGCACCGGCGCCCGGCTCGACAATCTGGAAGATCCCTTCCGGCTCTATCGCTGCCACACCATCATGAACTGCGCCCAGGCCTGCCCGAAGGGGCTCAATCCGGCGAAGGCCATCGCCGAGATCAAGAAGATGATGGTCGAGCGCCAGATCTGAGCGGAAGGTACAGTCCTCCGCCTCGGCCAAACCCAGTTCAAAGCGCGCGTGACGCCCGTCACGCGCGCTTTTCATTGCGCCACTGCTGCCGCCCCACCCCGGCCATGGCGCTCCCCAGCGGCCCCCTCTAAGGTGCGGCAGCCCTCAAATCCGGTTTGCCTCCCGTGCATTACGCCGCCCGCCTCCAAGCCACCCTCGACATGCTGACCGAAGTCCACGCCGTCGCCCGCCCCGCCGACGCCCTGGTCTCCTCCTGGTTCCGCACCCATCGCCAGCTGACCGAAGCCGACCGGGGTTTCATCTCCGACCTGCTTTACGCCCTGCTGCGCCACCACGCGCGCCTGGGCTGGTGGGTCACCCGGCACGGGCGGGACGCAACGCCCCGCAACCGCCTGTTGGCCTGGCTGGCGCTGGGCGGGCGCCAGACCCCGGACCAGGTGAAAAACATTTTCAGCGGCAAGCACTTGGAGCCGGAGCGCCTGACCGAAAACGAGCGCGCTTTGCTGGTGAAGCTGCAAGGCTCGCCCCTCACCTCCCCCGCGATGCCGGTGGAGGTGCGGGTCGAATGCCCGGACTGGGCCGCCGCCGCCCTGCACCGGCGCTTTCCGGACACCTTCGAGCAAGACCTCGCGGCGCTGCTGGACCCCGCACCGCTGGACCTGCGCGTCAACCCCTTGAAGGCGCAGCGGGACACCCTTCTCCAGCTGATCCGCGACCTCGGCCTGCCCGCCGAGCCCTCGGCCCTTGCGCCCCATGGCATCCGAATCCGCGAGCGCCCCTCCCTCGCCCGCCTGCCCATGCTGAAGACAGGCGAGGTGGAGATCCAGGACGAGGGCTCCCAACTTGTGGCGCTTATGGTCGACGCCCGCCCCGGCGACCGGGTGGTGGACTTCTGCGCCGGCGCCGGCGGCAAGACGCTGGCCATCGCCGCCCAGATGGCAAACAAGGGCCACGTCATCGCCTGCGACGTGCTGGACATCCGCCTGAAGCGGGCCGCCGAGCGCTTCCGCCGCGCCGGCTTGCACAATATCGAGACCCGGCCGCTGGCCAATGAGCGGGACAAATGGGTCAAGCGCCACAAAGGCGGGTTCGACCGGGTTCTGGTGGATGCCCCCTGCAGCGGCACCGGCACCTGGCGGCGCAACCCGGATGCCCGCTGGCGCGTTCTCGGGCCTGGCCTCGAAAATCTCCTGCCGCTTCAGGCCTCTATCCTCGACAGTGCCGCGCGGCTGGTGAAGTCCGGCGGGCGGCTGGTCTATGCCACCTGCTCGCTGCTGCTGGAAGAAAACGAAGAACAGGTGGCGGCTTTCCTGGCCACCCATCCCGATTTCCGCGTGGTACCCCTCAGCGAAGCCGCACCGGACCTCGCCACCTCGACCCACCCGGACTATCTGGCCCTGACACCGGCGCGGAATGACACCGACGGCTTCTTTGCCGCCGTCCTGCAACGCATGCCCACGCCCGCCGCGGCCTGACGGGCGCCCGGTCGCAGCGCCCCTCCTACTTGTGAGGCAAGGGCACGCCCTTGGTGGTGAAGCGCTTGGCCCCTACCGGGGGACGTACGGGGCGCTTCGTGCCGGCGGCCTTGCCGGTTCCCGGGGGCTGGTGGGCGGGCACGAGTTGGTCAGGTCGGGGACCGATCAAGTCCGCCCGGCCCATCTCCTTCAGCGCCTCACGCAGGATCGGCCAATTATCGGGGTCGTGATAGCGCAGGAAGGCCTTATGCAGGCGGCGCTGGCGCAGCCCCTTGATGGTCTCCACCTGGTCGCTCGCGCCCCGCCGCACGCCCCGCAGCGTATTGACGCCGGTGTGATACATGGCGGTGGCGGTCGCCATGGGCGAGGGCAGGAAGGTCTGCACCTGGTCGGCCCGATAGCGGTTCTTCTTGAGCCAGAGCGCGAGGTTCATCATGTCCTCGTCGGTCGTGCCCGGATGGGCGGCGATGAAATAGGGGATGAGATAGTATTTCTTCCCCGCCTGCTTCACCGCGGCGTCGAACATCTCCTTGAAGCGGTCATACGTGCCGATGCCCGGCTTCATCATCTTGTCGAGCGGGCCGCGCTCCGTGTGCTCCGGCGCGATCTTCAGATAACCGCCCACATGGTGGGTCACCAGCTCCTTGATATATTCCGGGCTCTGGACGGCCAGGTCATAGCGCACGCCGGAGGCCACCATCACCTTCTTGACGCCCTTCACCTCCCGCACCTTGCGGTAGAGGCGGATGAGATCGTCGTGGGAGGTGTTCAGGTTCGGGCAGATGTCGGGGAAGACGCACGATGGCAGGCGGCAGGCCGCCTCGATCTTGGGGTCCTTGCAGGCCATGCGGTACATGTTGGCGGTGGGCCCGCCAATGTCCGAGATCACGCCGGTGAAGCCGGGCGTCTTGTCCCGGATGCGCTCGATCTCCTTGAGGATGGAGCCTTCCGACCGGTTCTGGATCACCCGCCCCTCATGCTCGGTGATGGAGCAGAAGGTGCAGCCGCCAAAGCAGCCGCGCATGATGGTCACCGAGAACTTGATCATGTCCCAGGCGGGGATCTTGGCATCTCCATAGGAGGGGTGTGGCGCCCGCGCATAGGGCAGGTCATAGACCGCGTCCATCTCCTCGGTGGTGAGCGGAATGGGCGGCGGGTTCAGCCACAAATCGCGGTCGCCATGGCGCTGGACGAGCGGGCGGGCATTGCCGGGATTGGCCTCCCGGTGCAACACGCGGGAGGCACGGGCATAGGCCTCCCGATCCTGCTCCACCACCTCGAAGGACGGCAGGCGAATAACGGTGTCCCCCGCCACGCGGCTCGCCGCCTCGTCCGCCGACTCGAGATCATCGGCGGGCAGCTCGGTGTAGTGATCGGGCACCTTGCGGAACAAGGCCACGCCGCGGATCGAATCCAGCTCACGTGGGGTCTCACCGGCGGCCAGGCGGTTCGCCACCTCCACCACGGCGCGCTCCGCATTGCCATAGATCAGCAGGTCCGCCTTCGCGTCCGCCAGGATGGAGCGCCGAACCTTGTCCGACCAATAATCATAGTGGGCGATGCGCCGCAGGGAGGCTTCGATACCTCCCAGCACGATCGGAACGTCCTTGTAGGCCTCGCGGCAGCGCTGGGTATAGACGATGGTGCAGCGGTCCGGCCGCTTTCCGCCCTCGCCGCCCGCGGTATAGGCGTCGTCGTGGCGCAGGCGCCGGTCCGATGTGTAGCGGTTGACCATGGAATCCAAGTTGCCGCCGGTGACGCCGAAGAAGACCCGGGGCTTGCCGAGCACCTTGAAGGGATCGGCCGAATGCCAGTCCGGCTGAGCGATGATCCCCACCCGGAAGCCCTGAGCTTCCAGGAGCCGGCCGATGATGGCCATGCCGAAGCTGGGATGGTCCACATAGGCATCGCCCGTCACCAGGACAATGTCGCACGCGTCCCAGCCCAGCGCATCCATCTCCGCCCGGCTCATGGGCAGGAAGGGCGCGGCCTTTCCTGCCGGCCGCCCATGGCGGAACAAGGAAAGCGGGGGCTTTTCGGGGGCGAGCAAAGTGTCCATGGCGCCCACGCATAGGGCGTCAATGTGGCAAATTCAACTCGCCCCATTGCCCGCGGGGCAAGGAACGTCGATTTCAGCGCCCGGATGGGTAAGGCAGCCGCCTCGCGCGTCGACCGACGCAGGTTGCCCCCTTGGCGCCAGCCGTCAGGCGGGCAGAACGACCACCTTCGTCTTGACTGGCGTGCGGTTGTAGAGATCCAGCATGTCCTGGGTCAGGAGCCCGACACAGCCACTGGTCACGCCATTGCCGATGGATTCGGGATCCGACGTCGCATAGATGGTATACAGCGTGTAATTGCCGTTCTGGTAGAGATAGAGCGTGCGTGCGCCGAGCGGGTTTTCCAGTCCGCCGGGCATGCCGTTGGCATATTTTGCCACTTCCGGCTGGCGCTTGATCATTTCCTTAGGCGGGGTCCAGGTGGCCCACTCACCCTTGCGGCCCACATAGGCATCGCCGCTCCAGCGGAACCCGTCGCGGCCCACATTGGCACCGTAGCGGGTGGCCATGCCGTCTTCCTCGATGCGGTAGACGTAGTAATTGCCGGGATCGACGATGATGGTGCCGGGCGCTTCCTTGGTCTCGTAGCGCACGGTGCGGCGATAATATTTGGGATCGAGCTTGCTGATATCCGCCGCCGGGACGGGGAATTTCTCGGAGGGCAGCGGCCCGTAGAGCTTTTCAGCTTCGGCAAGGGTCATGCCATCCGGCGTGGCGCACCCGCCGAGACCGAGGGCACCCAGGCCAAGGGCTGAGCCCACCAGAAAAGTCCGCCGGCTGAGGTGAGGCGACATAGAACGCTTCAGCCCCATCTCGTTCGTGCCGCAGGAATTGCCACCGTCCATGACCATCACTCGCATTTCGCAGGTCCAGGTCCGCCGCTCCAGAATGCGACACGCATAAGGCCCGACCTAGCGTCGGGGCCATGAGCGCGCTCGGAGAGGATCGCCCAGACACACGCAGGTCTTCGCGCACGGCACGCTCCGATCGGTCAGATCGGAATGCAACGCACTCCATCTCTTCGCCTGGAGGCCGACAGGCCGGCCACGTGGGTCAAGCGGACCCTCACGTTCCCGGAGCTTGCTCCAAACTGAGCGGAGATTGCCGCCGTTGAGGACGAGAGGCAAGCGCGGGTTTTCACGAGGGGTGAGGGCTTGCCCCCTGGCTGTCCCCGTCGCAGCGTCAGAGGCCGCCATGCGAAGAAGCAGGGCGGCCCCATTGCCAGAGCAGCGGTCAGGCCGCGCGCAGCTGAGAAACGAAACTCTCAACCTCATGCCTCAGGTCGCCAGCCTGCTTGGACAACCCTTCGGAAAGGCTCAGCAACTGGCTTGAGGCGCTGCCCGTCATCTCGGCCGCTCGGCCGACGCCGGTGATGTTGTCCGTCACCTGCTGTGTGCCCGTGGCCGCTTGCTGGCAACTCTGGGCGATTTCGCCGGTGGCCGCGCCTTGCTCCTCCACCGCCCCCGCAATGGCAGTAGAAATGGACTTGATGTCCCCCACCACACGGATGATTTCCGCCATAGAGGCGACCGTTCCATCCGTGGCCGATTGGATTTCGGAGACCTTGGAGGCGATGTCGTCGGTGGCCTTGGCGGTCTGGCTGGCCAGTTCCTTCACCTCAGCGGCGACCACGGCGAAGCCCTTGCCCGCCTCGCCCGCCCGTGCCGACTCGATGGTGGCATTGAGGGCGAGAAGGTTCGTCTGATCCGCTATGCCCTTGATCAACGAGATGACATCACCGATGGCGCTTGCCGCCTTCGCCAACTCATTGATGCGGGTGTTGGAAGCCTCCGCCTCGCGGAAAGCGACATTTGCCACCTCGGCCGAGTGGAACACACGACCGCTCATCTCACGAACGGAAGCCGCCAGTTCCTCCGAAGAGGCAGCGACGGTTTGGACATTGCCAGCGGCCTGCTCAGCGGCCGCGGCCACCGCCTGCGCTTGACGGGAGGTCTCCTCGGCAGTGGCGGAGAGATTGCGGGCGGAGCCGGCCACATCGTTTGAAGTTGTGGCGAACTGACCAGAGAGCGACTGCATGTTCTTCACAAAGGCCTGGGCGAGATGCTCCCGCCGCGCCAGCTTTTCCCGCTCGGCTTCCTTGCGGCTATCCTCTTCCCGGCGGGCAGCCTCGGCGACCGCCAAGGTGTCTCTAAAGGTTCGCAAGGCCGCGCTCATGGCTCCGACCTCGTCCTGGCGCTCCGAAAAGCCCACCTCGGTCGCATAGTCGCCTGACCGGATGCGGTCCATGCTGGCGACCGTCGCGCGGATGGGCACAGCGATGAGCGCGTTCAGGGCGAAAGCCGCGGCCAAGCCGATCAGCACAATTGCCCCGACAGAAGCGATGGCGGAAATCTGGATCACACGCTGGGCCGAACGCATTGCCTCGTTACGTGCTCCGAGAAGTGAGGTCTCCGCATCCTTCAACTCGGCGACAAGAAGGCGAATCTTGTCGAAATAGACCTTGCCCTTGCCACTGCGCTCCACATCGATGGCCGCATCCTCGGAGCCGGGCTTCCTCATCAGGTCGATGGCATATTGAGAGACGTTACGTTGCCACTCTTCCACCTGCTGGCGCAGGGCCTCGAGCCGCTTCTGCTGGATCGGATTGTCGCTGGTTAGCGACTTCGCCTCCTTCCAATTGTCGACAAAAGCCTTCTCACCGGACACAAGCGGAGCGAGGCTGCCATCCTTCCGAGTGAGAAGAAAGCCGCGAAGGCCTGTCTCCTGGTCCACCATGGCCGACATCATCCCATCGACCCGGTCGAGCACATGGTACGTGTGGAGGGTCCAGTCCACATTCTTCGATACGGTCGCCTCCGCCTGAAGAATGACAGCGCCCGTGACAACACTTGCCAGAAGCACAAATCCAAACATTAAAATTATCTTTGTCCGGATCGCCAAATTCTTCAACATACCACGCACCTCCGATTTTATATGTCACGCTGTACTAACAATCCCGATCTACGGGGTGAGTTTTGGAAGGAGACGAACAAGCCAGATTGCGCGGCACCTTGGGACTTAACTTCAATAGAGAGGGGGAGCGGCCGACAGGAGCTGGCCTTCGTTTCCGGAAAGCCACATGACCCCTCTCGCGCATGCCCGTCCGGGCCGAGATCGTTCGACCTACCGTTCGTCATGCAGACCCTCAGGCGCGCGCAGCCTCCCAACGGCTGGACTGATCAAGTCAACCACCTGAAGCTTGCCTCAGCCTGTTGAGAGGGGGGGGGCGATCTCCAGCCATGAGGCGCGAGAAGAGCCATGGCAGATCGCGCACCGGCCGGGCGACTCCGGGCGAAGGGGAAACAAGGGAAAGAGGCTTAAAGAGAGGGCATGCCGCAGCGAAGGTGCACCAGAAATGCCCGTCTGCGTGATCGCAGAGCCGTGGTGTGAGGGCGAGTCCTGGGGTTCAGCTGATAAGGGCGATGAATACCGCGCTGGCCCAGAAGGACCCACTCCGCGGAACCAAGGCCATCACATTCGCAATGCAGAGTCGGACGGCCCATGCTTCGTCGGACGGGACATGGCGAGGACCATTGGACCACCTGTCTGTACCACCAGACGGTTTCCAACGCCACGAAAGACCAAGAGTTTTGGCAGATCAACGCCTTAAGAAGGCGATGGTGCCCAGGAGAGTAATGGCGTTTTTGGCGAAGTTTCAACGACTTCGCCTTATGTGCGGGCGAAGTCTGCGCCATTGAAGAAAAAGAGGAAATTTCGGGCTCGCCCGCACCTCAATTCCCAGATCAGCCTCGCTGCATACGATGGTCACCGCCACCTCGGCAGCGTCATCGGCAACATGCGAGGAGGGTTCCGCGCGCTCGCGCCGGCCGGCAAATGCGTCGGCACCTTTCCGACCATCAAAGCCGCTGCTGACAGCCTCAGTGCGAGAGTAGCGCCATGAACGCTCCTCTCTCGATCGCGGCGCAGGACCTTCAGGTCAACATCGCGCGGGCGAGCTCGGTTTCTGGCCTGGACGACCTAGCCAGTATGGTTTGGCGAAGCTTCTCCTTGGGCCAGATATCGGAAGCCGAGTCCGAAGCGTTGGACGGAAGTGTCTCAGCGCGTCGGCTGGCCTTGGTTGGATCTCGCCCGACGAACTGCAGCGGAAGGCTCGCTCAACGCACCGTCAGCATGTTCAAGCCGCGTCGGCGCCAGGCTTCACCTGATCGCGCGGCATCGAGAGAGCGGAGGCGCATCTTAGGTGGCTCCGGGGCTCTTCCGGACATCTTCCGGAGCGCCTTCACCGAAGGCGAGCGGGCGGCGCTGACGATCGTGGTCGGCGAAGTGAAGGTGCACGGCAGGTGCACCCTTCCGATCGATCAGATTGCGGCGCTGGCAGGTGTCGGTCGCACCACTGTTCAAAACGCGGTCCACGAAGCCAGGCGTCGCGGCCTGGTCAAGGTCACCGCGCGGCCCCGGGTGGGCGCGAAGAACCTTCCGAACATAATCGAGATCCTTTCGCAAGAGTGGATCGCATGGATCAAGCGTGGCCCCAAGCGCGGCATCCATCCCGACGGCGGGACAGGGTCCAATTCAGCAACCACTGCCAGAAAATTGAACCCCACGAAGAACATACAGAAAAAGAAGAGACCTTCAGGGAGAGGGGATGGAGATCGCCCGCCACTAATCATTATTCCAGCTTTCGGAACGCACCAATGAAGCGCAGCGAACACGACAGGCGGAGGCACATCGCGGCCCTGGCGAGCCTCGCATTGCCGGCGGACCTGGAGGACGCGTTCACTGAGACGCACCTCGCGGTGCTCGGCTTCATCGGCCTCGAGGTCATGTCTACGCGTCACCGTCTGTGCACCAAGTCGGTGAGAAACATCGCAGATGCAACAGGTTGCACTCGCCGCATGGTAGAGGACGCGGTGCGCAACGCAGCTAGGCGAAGGCTTATTGAGGTCACTCCGCAGTTCGGACCAGACAAGGGTAAGGCGGCCAACCTTATTGCCATCGTGTCGCCCTCCTGGCGCGCGTGGCTCGGCCTCTCTGAAGCGGGGCGCCACGCAGCGCGCGGGAAAATGACCGCCCCATTGCCTTCAGATGAGCGGGTTCGAGATACCTGGCGGCGCCGCCCCAATGAAAAAAGGGGGGGGGGTGGTTCTCGACTTGGCTGAATCGCCTAAGGACCGACGGCCCCCAATCCGTGCAATTTATAGGCTGTATGGGCATTTTTACAATTGGATCAATTGGTTAGACGGATATTGGCAGCATTTTTGCTGTGCGGACGTGACCCTAATTGACCTCAATTGACCCTAAGCTTTCGTGGCGAAATGGAGAGGACGGTTGGCATCATGTTCGCATGCGCAACCCGCTCAAATTCTTCTCCCGCCTCTTTGAGGCCAAGTCGCTCGCGGCGCCCGATGCCGAGGCGCTCGCGCTGTTCGGCGCCACGGCCCAGACGGCAGCGGGCGTTGCCGTGGGGCCTGGAAATGCCCTGACCGTCCCTGCCGTGTCCTGTGCCGTGCGGGCGATCAGCGAAGCCGCCGCGTGCCTCGACGTGACCGTGAAGCGGCGCGAGCCGGACGGCACCGAGACCGAGGTGACAGACCATCCGGTGGCCGCGCTCTTGCGGGACGGGCCGAACGACTGGACGGACGGCTTCACCTTCCTGCGAGACCTGGTGGCGCAAGCCCTGATTTACGACATGGGCGGCTTGGCCTGGGTCAACCGCGTGAACGGCCGGCCGGTGGAGATCATCCACTACCAGCCCGCCTTCCTGACCGCACAGGACGACGGCACCGGCACCGGCGCGTGCCGCTATTTCCTGAACGGTGGTGCGATTCCAGCCCCGGATACAATCCACCTGCGCTCGCCTTTCGGCCGCTCGCCGCTGTCTCTGGCGCGCGAAAGCATCGGCCTGGCGCTCACCCTCGACGCGCATGCGGCGCGCCTATTCGGCAACGGCGCCCGCCCCTCTGGCGTGCTCTCGCTGAAAGACAAGGTGACGCCGGAAGCCATCTCCCGCATCCGCGCCTCCTGGCAGCTGGCGCACGGCGCCGGCAAGTCCGGCGGCACGGCGATTGTCGAGGGCGGCGCCGAATATGCGCCGCTCACCATGAGCTCGGTGGATGCCCAGTTTCAGGAGATGCGCAGCTTCGAAATTCTTCAGGTCGCCCGCGCCTTCCGCGTGCCGCCGCAGATGCTCTACGACCTCACGCGCGCCACCTGGAGCAATTCTGAGCAGATGGGGCGCGAGTTCCTGGTGTTCACACTGGAGCCTTGGTTGCGAGCTCTTGAAGGGTGCCTGCGCCGCGCGCTCTTCTCGCCGGAAGAGTTCCCCACGCACCGCGTCCACTTCGAGCGCGATGACCTCACGCGCGCGGACATCGGGGACCGCGCCACGGCCTATAGCTCGCTGATCGCGAGCCGCGTCCTCAACCCCAATGAGGCCCGCGCCTGGGAGGGCCTGCCGCCCTATGAGGGCGGCGAAGAGTTCGCCAACCCCAACACGGGCAGCAACCAGCCGGGCGCCGCAGCCCCGCAGGGGCGCGCGTAATGGACCGGCTCTTCTTCGAGACCAAGATCCTCGCCGACGACACAGGCGCCATCGAGGGCCTCGCTTGGCCCTTCGGCACGCCCGACCGCGTGGGCGATGTGATCGAAAAGGGCGCGTTCGCGGGCGCCAGCCTGCCCCTGCCAATGCTGTTCGGCCACGATCCCAATGACCCCGTGGGCGCCTGGACCGAGGCGACCGAGGCCGCTGATGGCCTGCGCCTGAAGGGCAATCTCCTGGTGGAGGACGTGGCCCGCGCCCGCGAGGTGCATGCCCTGGTGAAGGCCGGCGCCGTGCGCGGCCTGTCCATCGGCTTCGTCACCAAGAAGGCGGTGCCCCGCAAAGGCGGGCGCACCATCACCGCCCTCGACCTGATCGAGTGTTCGCTTGTCACCGTGCCCATGCACCCGGGCGCGCGTGTCACCAGCGCCAAGTCCGCGGTGGAGGCCCTCTCCATCGCCGAAGCCATCAACCGCGCCGCGCGCGCCATGTCCAAGAGGTAAGCATGTTCCACGCGATCCCGGCGCCGGCTGGCGTCATCGAACGGAAGGGCGAGGAAGACGATCCCGCCTCCATCGTGACCAAGGCCCTCGACGGCTTCAAGACCGAGGTGGCGGGCCGCCTCGACAAGCTGGAGGAGAAGACCGGCGCGGCGGAAAAGATCGCCGGCCGCCTCGACAAGATCGAGGCCCGGATGAACCGGCCCGGCGGCACCAAGGACGATGCGCCGGAAGCCTCGGTGGAGCGCAAGGCCTTCGGCGCGTATCTGCGCCTGGGCAATGCCACGCCCGCCGACGAGATCAAGGCTCTCACGGTGTCCAGCGACCCGCAGGGCGGCTACCTCGCCCCGTCCGAGATGAGCACCGAGTTCGTGCGCGACCTGGTGCAGTTCAGCCCCATCCGCGCCGTCGCCAGCGTGCGCACGACCGGCGCGCCGTCCGTGATCTATCCCCGGCGGACCGGCATCACGAACGCGAAATGGAAGGGCGAAGGTCAGACCTCGGAAGCCTCCGAGCCGGCGTTCGGCCAACTGGAAATCCCGATCCGGGAGATGAACACCTATGTGGACATCTCGAACCAGCTTCTCGCCGACAGCGCCGGGCAGGCGGAAGCCGAAGTGCGCCTCGCGCTCGCCGAAGACTTCGGCCAGAAGGAGGCCCTCGCCTTCGTGTCCGGCAATGGCGTGTTGGAACCCACCGGCCTGCTGACTGATGCCAGCATCGCCTATACGGCCAACGGCCACGCCACCAACCTTTCGGCCGATTCCTTGATCGGCCTCATGTATGCGCTGCCCGCCGCCTACCGCAATGCCGGCTCCTGGCTGCTGAACGGCACCACCCTCGCCGTGATCCGCAAGATGAAGGATGGGATGGGCAACTACTTGTGGCAGCCCGCCTTCCAGGCGGGCCAGCCCGAGACCATCCTCGGCCGCCCGGTGGTGGAATCGGTGGACATGCCCGACATCGCCGCGGACGCCTTCCCCATCATGTTCGGCGACCTCGCCACCGGCTACCGGATCGTGGACCGCGTGTCCCTTTCCATTCTGGTGAACCCCTACGTCCTCGCCACCACCGGCATGACGCGCATTCACGCCACCCGCCGCGTGGGCGGTGGCGTCATCCAGAGCAAGGCCTTGCGCAAGCTCAAGATGGCCGTGAGCTGATCGGCGACGGAAGGAGACCACACACATGCGCGACCTTGCATCCAACATCGCCGTCCGCACCGTCATCGCTCCGGTGGTGGTGTCGGACAACACCGCCGCCGTGGGCACGGTGATCGACCGGCTCGGCTTCGACAGCTTGGCCTATGTGATCGCCACCGGCACCCTCGCCGACGCGGACGCCACCTTCACGGTGCTGCTGGAGGAGTCGGACGCATCCGGTTCTGGCTTCACCGCCGTGGCCGATGCGGACCTGATCGGCACCGAGGCGGACGCCAGCTTCACCTTCGCCAATGACGGCGTGGTGCGCAAGCTCGGCTATCGCGGCCACAAGCGTTACACGCGGCTCACCATCACGCCGGCCGGCAACAGCGGCAGCGCGCCGCTCGCGGCGGTCGCGATCCTCGGCCACGCGGCGAGCCGCCCGGTCGGCTGACGCCTTGGGGCGCCGACCTTTGAGGGCACGTAGCGGCCTGCCCAATAGCGAGAATTCCGCCTCCCTGGCGCCCACGGCCTCGGCCGTTGTTTTGGGGGGGACAAGGCGGAAGCGGTCGCGAGCACCAGCCGGCTCCAGGCGGCCAAGGGCTCAATCGTGCGCCCGGGCATGGGTGCGGGGGGAGGTGCGAGGCTTGGCTTCGCCCTCCCCACTCAACCGCGCACAATCCGAGAGGTGAGTAATGGACCCGTTCGATTCCTTTGCGCTCCAGGTATCCGACCAAGCGGTGAAGCTCGCCGCGATCACGCCGGCGGACGCAGACCTGGCGCAGTCCACTCGCGCCCTCTATGTCGGCACCGGTGGCGACATGGTGGTGACCGGCAAGGACGATTCCGCCTCGGTGACGCTCAAGAACGTCGCCTCCGGGACGATCCTCCCCATTCGCGTCAAGCGCGTGGCTGCCGCAACCACTGCTACCAACATCGTCGGGCTCTACTGATGCCCGTCCGCGCGCCCCGCATCTGCGCCTGCGGCTACCGGATCGCGCCGGCCGAAATGTGCCCGTGCGAGCGGAAGCGCTCTGCGGAGCGGAGGGCGCGCGCGGAACTCAATCGCCCAAGCGCCCGAACGCGCGGCTATGACACAAGGTGGGACAAGGCGCGGGCCACCTTCCTCAAGTCGCATCCGGTGTGCGTCAATTGCTCGGCCGCGGCGACAGTGGTTGACCACATCACGCCCCATCGCGGCGACCAAGCGTTGTTCTGGGACAAGGCAAACTGGCAACCGCTCTGCGCCCCCTGCCACAACCGCTTCAAGCAGTCGGCGGAGAAGCGCGCGGCCGGAACGGTCCTCTCCCAACCGTTCCTGCGCCCGTCGCGCATTCCGGTGACCATCGTCTGCGGCCCGCCCGGCTCCGGCAAGAGCACCTATGTGGAGAAACATCGGCGCCCCGAGGATCTCGTGATTGACCTCGATCTCATCAAGGCGCGGATCTACGGCACCGCCAGCCATCAGGCGCCTCGCCATTCTGAGGCCACGCGTGCAGCGCTCACGGAGCGCAATCGCATCCTGACGAGCCTCGAGAGCGACCGCACGCACCGCCATGCATGGTTCATCATCGGCGCGCCGGATCCGCAAGAGCGCGAGCTTTGGCGCCGGAAGCTCGGCGCCTTGAACATCGTGGTCATGGATACGCCCCGGGAAGAGTGCATCCGGCGAATCCGCGCCGATCCGAAGCGGGACGGTCAACGGTCCTGGATGGTGGACGCGGTTTACGCCTGGTTCGAGAAGGCCGGCACACACGCCCCCAAGGGAGGCAAGGCATGACGGAGACCTGGCGCCTGGTCCTGCTCGAGCGTGTGAAGCGGCGGCTGGCTATCGATTTTGACGATGACGATCTGTTTCTCGACGGCGTCATCTATGCGGCTCGCCAAGTGATCGAGGGCTGGGTTGGGCCGTTTGACGATCTGGTGGGCGAAGACGGCGCGCTGCCCGACTGCCTTATCGAGGCGGCCGGCATGCTGGTGGGCCATTGGTATGTGAACCGGGAGGCCTCTGGCCCCCCGGATGTGGTCACGCTCCCCATGGGCTTTCACGACCTGATCGAGCCCTATCGGAAATGGGAGTTTTGAACATGCGGGGACGCAAGGCCGAAATTGTGCCGCTGTGCGAGGACGCGCCGGACGAGATGCCGCAGCCGCCGGAAGACCTGTCCGCCGACGCGCTTGCCGAGTGGAACAGGGTGCTGCCCATCATCTTGACCGAGCGGCGCACCCTGTCCGTGGCAGACCTCACCACCTTCACGGCCTATTGCACGGCGGCGGGAATGGCCACCGAAGCGCGGCGGATCATCAACCGAGAGGGTTTGACCTATATGGGCGCCAGCGGGCCGAAGAAGCACCCGGCCGCTGCGATCCTCTCCGATGCCATGACGCAGGTGCGTCAGTTGGCGGCCGAGCTCGGTTTGACCCCTGCGAGCCGTGCGCGGCCGGCAATCCGCGAGGGCGCGGAATTGAACAGCGGAAGTGGCTATGACAGCGATCTCTTCGGAGGCGCCCTCGGTCCCTCCTTCCGGAACTGAGGGTACCATTCCCGACCCGTTCGGCTATGGCGAAGCCGCTGTGCGGTGCCTGCGGGCCATGCGGCACCCCAAGAGCCGATTGCCCGGTCATGCGTTCCAGCTTGACCCGTGGCAGGAGGGCATCGTTCGCCGCATCTATGGACCGCGCAAGCCGGATGGAACGCGCATCATAAAGACGGTGGTGCTGCTGCTGCCGCGCGGCAACCGGAAAACGTCCCTCGCCGCGGCGCTCATTCTGCTGCACACCTTCGGCCCGGAACGCATCCCCGGGGGCGAGGTGATTTCGGCCGCGTCCGACCGGAAACAGGCCCGCATCGCCTTCCATGAGGCTGAAGGCATCATCTCCTGCACAACAGGGCTGAAGGCCATTTCCGTGTCGCAGGACTACAAAAACCGCATCGTCAATTCCAGGCACCGGACCTTCTATGAGGCCATATCCGCCGACGCCGGGACGCAGCACGGGCGCACGCCCGCCTTTGTGCTCGCCGACGAATTGCACGCCTGGAAGAAGCGCGAGCTATGGGACGTGCTGCGCTCCGGACTGGTGAAGACGCCGGGCGCGCTCCTGGTGGTGGCCACCACCGCCGGCCGGGGGCAAGAGAACATCGCCTTTGAGATCGTGGATTATGCCCGCAAGGTGAAGCGTGGCGAGATCGATGATCCGTCCTGCCTCCCCGTTCTTTTCGAGGCGGATCGCGATTGCGATTGGACGGACGAGGCCGTGTGGCGCGCGGTGAATCCCGGCCTTGCCCACGGCTATCCGGACATCGATGGCCTGCGCCAGCTGGCGCGGGAGGCGAAGGAGCGCCCTGGCGACCGGGAGGCCTTTCGGCAATTGAACCTGAACATCTGGCTCGATCACTCGGCCGATCCGTTCGTTGACATGACCATTTATGATGAGGGTGCCCAGCCGGTGGATATGGACGCCTTGCAGGGCGCCCCGTGCTGGCTTGGGGTGGACCTGTCCAGCAGTGGCGACCTGACCAGCATCGTTGCAGCATGGCGCGACGGTGACAGCTACATCGTCCATCCCTGGTATTTCTGCCCGGAAGAGAATCTGCGGGCGCGGACAGACCTGGACGGAGTGCCCTATGTGACGTGGGCGGAAGAAGGCTTTATCGAGCCGACACCCGGCACCGTCGTCGACATTCGCCGCGTCGAGACCATCATTCGGGACCTGTGCGACCGTTTCGACGTGCGCGAAATCGCGTTCGACCCGCATTACGGGCGCGTGCTGATGAGCAACCTACTGGACGACGGCCTCCCGGTTGTGGAGATGCGACAGACGGTCTCGACCATGGGTCCGGCCGTCACCGAGCTTGAGCGGGCGATCCTCGGACGGCGCTTGATCCATGGCGGGCATCCCATCCTGCGATGGAACTTCGACAACGTCGTCATTCGCAAGACGAGTGACGGTAGCGCTGTGTTCGACAAGGGCAAGAAGCGCGAGCGCATCGACGGCGCCGTCGCCTGCGCGATGGCCGTCGCGCGGGCATCGGTTGGCGAAGGCGGGTCGATCTATGACAGCGAGGAATGGGATCCTGAGCTGATGGTGATGTGAAGTCAAATGAAGCGCTGTCTGGATTTTCGTCCATCCGCAGAGGCACCCCGGATTGGCTGCGTTACCACTCAAACCATTAATAGAGGCCATGAAGGAATGACTGATCATCTTGATAGCGACACCAGTCCGCTCGCATCACCGGAAGACCCGGCGCCTGGCGCGGAAGATCTGGAGAAGCTCGGCATCCTTATCCGGCCCGGACCCGGGTGTGAGATCGACCTAGCCAGGGGCTTCACTCTTATCGTGAGCGATCCGAAATGAGTACACCGCGCCTCATCATCGGAAAGTTCGATGGCATCGGCCGGGTGCGGTTCTCCAAACCCGGCTATGACGTCACGGACCTGGATCTGACCAACGAGCAATTGGTGTTCGATAGCGCGTGGCCCGAGATCCTGGGCGTTCACAAAATGTCCTATGACACGGGCGACCTGAGCGTGACGCTCCGCACATATGAGAGCTATCGTCGCTTTACAGCGGACGTGTCCTTCCCCACGCTCCCATTTGCACCGCTCGCCCTGGCCTGGAAGGTTGACTATAATATAAAGAACTCCTTCCAAGATTTGGTATATCTAAAAAGATATATGCCGGCATGCGTTTGCACATCCTCCAATTACATCAGAATGACAAGCCCGGCCGATAACTATTCGGCCTCTAAATTTGCATATTACGTTTTCAATAAGCCGATCTTCGGCGCTGACTCTCGGGAATTAGACATGGGAGGCGGCAATTCGATGATCATGGGGAACCACCCCTCCAGACCTTCGGGCCTTTACATTTCCCGACGCGGCGCGAACGTGCTCACCTGCGGCGACGACGATCTGACGCTGTCCACGCTTCGCCCCATGCTTCAGGTGGCCGAAAGCGGGGTGGCGTCGGGTTATGTGAGAGTCAGCAATTTCGCCAACCATCTGGTGGGGGAAATCGTCACCGCGCGGAGCTATCCGCATCGGCCGCCGGTGCTAATGCGCGGCGCGACCCAGCCTTGGGGCCTGGGCAATGCAAGCGCCATCGCCACCAGCGAGTACGGATGGCGAAGCGACAACACGATCCACTTCGAGCTGACCGGCGGCGCCACGGCGGATCCGCTGCACTGGACCATTCTCGACTACGACAACACCTATGTCCCTGGCGCCGACCTCGCCCCAACGCCGAGGGTAGAGCTCAATGGCGGGGTACTCAAAATCTCAAAGAAGGACATCGATGTGAGGACGGCGGGCGAGAACGACCTTCTACTTCGCACGGATCGTTCGGTGCTTCACGTAAAAGACCGTATCTACAAAGCCTTTTTGCCCGGCGCCACTGCTGGGAACATCCCGCTGACCACAAACATCAGCGCGCCGCCCATCGTCATCTTTGGGCTGAACTGGAACGGCGAAAACTATTGCCGGCCGGTGGGCGTGAACACCACACCGCTGAACACGGATTGGCGTATCACGGGCCCGAACCTCGCCGACAACGTGAGGGCCAACGCCACCAACGCCAATCAGATCAGCTTCCTCGGCACTGCGGCGGCCGGCGACAACTTCTATGCTGCGGTGATCGAGCATAGCTGAGCCGGGCGAATGATGTTTCACTGACACGCGCGAAAAAACGCAAATCACTGCACCACGCGAGAAAGCGTGAATTAGACCCGCAGGTCGTCGGGCACGACATATGCCATCAACCCCGGCGGACAGAAGCGAACGGAGATGCAACCTGAAGGCGACGATCAAAGTAGTCGATCGTGTAGGTGGACAAGACCTCGGATTGGTCGTTGCCCACATGAATGACGTGTCTCCCGCCATCGGGAGACACAAGCTTGGTAACAGGTTCCATTCCTGTTTCACCGGCAGCGATACCACTACGGCATGTGCCGCCCGCAGAACGCAGCCAATGCATGTACGCCCCCAGCGTCGTCATGTATGGCTACGCAGCTTTCAAAATTTCACGCGTCACCGACGTGTTTTCGAAAAGCGCGTAAAAAGGCGCCGGGGCCGGCCCAAGGTCGAAGAGGGTGCGCCCGTCCGCCTCCATCTCTTCAGCCTCGAACCGAATAGCATTCTTAAGCCTCACGAGGGCCTCTTCCTCGCTCTTGCCCTGAGCGGCGACGTCCACCTCAAGGGCTTGCGCTATAAACATTTCGCCGTCTTTGAAGACGACCACCCTGATCGTCTGCGTCATAACTTTCTCCTCTCCCCCACCGGACCTCATTGAGATCCAGCCCCACATGTCTCACGCCAATATGGTGATTTCAGCGGTCTCATATCACCGAAATCAGCTAAGCGTGATCACGTTCGTGCATAACTCACTTCACTGTACCCCCAGTGAAGCCAGCTTCAATGCGTCTTTTGGGCCACTTTGGCCGAAAATTGACTACCAACGCGGAACGATCCCGCGCAGTTCCGTGAGGCAGGCTCGCCAACGACCAAACACAGTGTTTCACGGGAAACCCGCACTGAAACACGTTGATGTTAAACCGCCGGCCTACCGCAAAAAAAGAGCATGTGTGAGAACAAGCGTGGATTCTTGCCCTCTTCCAGATGCTTAGCAAAAGCACCGTGGAGGTGGGAAAGTGTCATATCAGGGATTTTGTGACACTTTTGATCATGGTTTGTTCCGATGCCCTCTAAGGGACAGGCGGCGCGTGGCGGGCTCGCATCACGCCTCTTGGTTTCGGTCCCCCTCGGGCTTGTTCGCGTCGATCCACGCCAAGTGCCACCGCGCAAACTCATCAAGCGTGGGGGTCCACACCTCGATCTTGCTGCAGGCCCTGGCGACCATGAGGGCGGCGACATGCAGATCGAACTGCATGGTATCCGCCTTCTGCCCGGCGCCGTGCTTCAGCCAATCCCGTTCCAGATTGAGCAGCGCATTCCAGTCCTTCCGGTTCGGCAAGCGCTCGGCTGCGCGCGGAGCGTTCAGAAGGCCATGGAAGAGGGTGCCTTCCTTCCGGTGCTCGAACATGCCTTCCGCAGCACCGGCGAGCGTGATCGCGAGATCAAAATGCCCCTCTTCGAGGGCAGCTATGGCGGCCTCGATTTGGCGGATTGCTGCCTGGTGGCGTGTGAGCGTCAAGGGCGTTTCGGGTGGGTTCATGGTGCCCGCTCCTTCAACCTCTGGCCCGGCCTATTGAACGCCGCGGGGATCAATCCGTCATCAGGTGCCCTGCGCACGGCGCCAGGAACAGCGATCAGGACCAATCGGACTTGGGCCGGCCTGGCACAGGCGTCCACCGAGCGGCACGCTCTTTCTGGCGAAGGTCGAGCACGCGCCAGCCCAGACGCGACAAGCGATAGCCCACTTCCGGATTCAGGGGGTGTCAGTCCCTGTCGCTGGACGCATCAGCCCACATGCACACGGCAATGTACAGGCCATAGGCGGCATCCTTGGCCCGCGCGAGACTTTCCGGGGCGTTGGCTGATCCGGCCGTCACCTTCGCCAGCAGCGCCTTTGTGAGGGCAAGGTCGGGGAAGGGGTGATCCGACTTCAATGCGACCTCGAGCCGAGCAAGCGTGACATTAGCTGCACTCAGCCGGGCTTCTGAAAACGCAGCGGGTGGGCAGTCTAGCGCGTCGAAGAGCGCGCGGGCGTCTGCAACCGTGTCCGCTTTCGTCATGTCGTCTTCCTCAGCCGCACCCCGGCCCCACCACCGTTCTCCGGGATAAACTCGACGCCGGCCGCCTCCAAAGCGGTTCGGATCGCGGACATCGCTTCTAGCGAGACCGGGCGCCTTACTTTCTCGAAATCCACCACGGTTGAAAGCCCCAGACCGGAGGCTTCCGCCAATCGCGGCTGAGTCCATTCAATGAGGGCGCGAGCAGCCCGGCACTGTGCAGGTGTCATTAATCAACATTTTCTGTTGACGACGCATGTCGGTCAACCTATCAACATAAACTGTTGATCACTTCCTATCACAGGTATTCGCAATGCCCAATGCTAGCTTTGGGGCAGACGCCCCCTCTTTGTCTCAAATCGGCCGAAGGGCATTCCTCGGCTCCTTTGCTGCTACCGCCGTCGCCACCACGGCGGCCGCCGACATTCTTGCTGGAGGTTCGCTTGCGCCCGCCGCGACCCCCGACCCCATTTGCGCGGCCATCGCCGCGTATCGCCAGGCGGCGGCGGACTTCCATGCCGCGGACATTCGAGGGCAGGCAGCAGAAGAGCGGCACGGCGCTCTCTCAGCGGAAGAGCGCGCCGCTGAGGTGGAGACCGACCGTGCATACAATCGGCGGCAAGACGCGCTCGAGGCTGTGATCCGCTCGGCGCCAACCACGGTCGAGGGACTGGCCGCATGGAGCGCTCTTCTCTCAACCAACTTGGAACACGTCTCCTTGGCGGGCGAGGTCTCTGAGGGTCTCGTGCGGGATCTCCTGGCGTCCGTCGCCGGCTTTGCAATCGCGGCGAAAGGCGCTCAGAACCATGCTGAGGTGACGCGATGAACGGCCCTTCGGCGCACCCCTCGCGCCGCGCCTTCCTCACCACCGCCGCGGCGGTCGGCACCGCGCTTGCGGCGGCGCCGGCCGGCGCCCAGACCAGCCCCACGCTGCGGCCGGCGGAGGGTCAGCCTTCAGCCACGCTCGAGCAATTCAGGGCGGCGCAGGCGCGGGCCACTTGGGCTTATGACGCCTGGGAGGGTGCGCGTCTCCGTCTTCGGCAAGCGCTTGACGCATTGGACGCGAAGGGCGTTCCGGCGCGGTTCGACGGCAATGTGACCGTCGCGTGCAGCCCCTATGTCACGCTCGAAAGGTACAAGGCGCTGCGTGAGCGCGCACGCAAGGCCGCGCTCGATTTCTACATATCGTCCGGCGCGGCAGAGGCTCGACAGAGGTACGAGGCGGCCCGTGCGGAAATCATTGACAGCCTGAGTGGGGAGGTGGACGCGACCGAAGAGGAGTGGCAAGCCGCGATGGCGGAGGAAGACAGGATCGTTTCGGAGATCGTCGATCCCCCGGCCCGCTCCATGGGCGAGGTGATGGTGAAGGTGTCTCTCTTCGATGTGCTGGACCAAGAGAACGATGTGCATGTGAATCTTGCACTGGCTGTGGTGCGCGACCTTCGCGCTTTGGCATCTGTGGGGCCTTAGCCGGCGCCTAGGGGAGATCCGGCCACCGGTGCGCCATCGTCGCAGCTCACCTAGGTCGCGCCTTTCGAGCTTACAACTTGCCTCTTCGTTTTTGTTTTGGTAAAACCAAATCACAGGAGCGAAGAATGGTCGCAGTTTCCCAGGCGGTGAAGGCTGTATCGGTCGTGACGATGACGGACGAAAAGACCGTCAACGCTTACGCCCGCGCTCTTATTGATGCTGGAGTACTGCCGAAGAGTAGCGGACGAGCTATAGCCCACGTGAATTCGGATCACGTTTGCAAGCTTCTAATCGCCATTGCTGTGAAGCCGACCATCAAAAAATCAGCAGAGATAGTTGAAGAATATTCAAAACTAACAGCTGAGACCAATGAAGGATCCATCACGGCCATAAGCGTTCTTTCCGACCTTCTGGGGGCAGCATCTGCAGGCGGACTAACTGATAGATGCTGGACCGACGTGTGCGCAGAGATTTCGGAAAATCGTTATGGAATTGATATTCACCTTCCTGCCAGTCGCAAATCGAAGCAATCAAATCGCGATATCCTCTTCCGTCTAGGGCTCACTGACGACCTTGGGCCATTTCTATCAACCGCCCACTTCTTTATGAGCCCCAATGACTTCTTTTCGAGGAGCGCCAAGATCACTTTCGACGGCTTACGCTTTATGTGCCAGCTGATGGGGGTGGGTTTCGCGGCCTCTTCGGAGAAGGGAGAGCAATGTGTTCAGCGCTTGCTCACCCTAACGCAAACAGAGCGCCCCGAAGACCACTACCGCCGTCTCAGCATATACAAAGGCGACGCTTCGGAAGGCGATGACGCGTACGACAACCACGGCGGGAGCGATCTCCCATGAGCCAACAACACAGCACCCTGCGAGGCCTCAAACAAATCGCTCACTATCTCAACGTGAGCGAGAGCACCGCGAAACGAATGATCGCCAAGGGCATGCTGCCCGACGCGCGAAAGAGCGGGTGCGGAGGTCGCACCTCGCGACTTGAAATGCCGGCCTCCGGCCGATCTGGAATAAAGCAGGAGGAGTGACAAAT
Organism: Aquabacter sp. DMC10; assembly: GCF_056314145.1. Taxonomy (NCBI): domain Bacteria; kingdom Pseudomonadati; phylum Pseudomonadota; class Alphaproteobacteria; order Hyphomicrobiales; family Xanthobacteraceae; genus Aquabacter; species Aquabacter sp. DMC10. The sequence continues at coordinate 275,630 of NZ_JBQUYX010000001.1, forward strand.
GCCTCGCCGCGGCGCCACGCGCACGCAAGCTGACATCGCCCGCTCGCTGCGGGCCGTCCGCGACGCCGGCCTTCAAGATTCCATGCAACTGGAGTGGCGGCCGGATGGAACCATTGTGATCGCGCCGCGCGACGGCGCGCCCTCTTCTGCGCCCCCGCCAACCGCTGGCGAACCGGACGGTAGCGAAATCCACCTGTGAGATAAGCTATGCCCAAGCCCCGCCCGCCATTCCTGCACCGCGAGACGACGCGCCACGGCGCCACAGTCTGGTATGTCCGCCGCGACGGCGGGCCGCGGGTGCGGCTGCGGGCGGAATACGACTCGCCCGAATTCTGGGCGCAGTATCGCGCCGCAATCGAGGGGGCGACGCCCGAGGCCAAGGGGCCGAAACTCGGCTCCCTTCGCTGGGCCATTGACCGCTACCGTGCAAGTTCAGCGTGGTCGAGACTCGCGCAAGCCACCCGCCGCCAGCGCGAAAACATCTACCTCCAAGTGATCAAGACGGCTGGGGATGAGCCCATCTCAGCCATCACGCAGAAGACGATCATCGCCGGCCGGGAGCGCCGGAAAGCGACGCCGCATTCGGCCAACAACTTCCTCAAAGCCATGCGCGGCCTGTTCGAGTGGGCGGCAGGAGACGGCGGGCTGGTGAAGGTAAACCCCTGCACCGGCGTCAAGCTTCTGAGGGGCAGCAATGACGACGTGGGCTTCCACACCTGGACGGAAGATGAAGTGTCCGCCTTCGAGGCCAAATGGCCGGTCGGCACCCGCCAGCGCCTCGCCTTGGACCTGCTGCTCTACACAGGATTGCGCCGCGGCGACGTGGTCCGCCTGGGGCGGCAGCATGTGCGCGATGGCCTGATCACGATACGCACCGAGAAAACAGGGGAGACCATCATTCTCCCACTCCTGCCAGCGCTCGCCGCTTCTATCAGCGCGGCGCCGGTGGGCGACTTGGCCTTCCTTGTCACCGAGCGCGGTCAACCGTTCGTCAAAGAAGGTTTCGGCAACTGGTTCCGCAAGGCCTGTGAAGCCGCTGGCTGCCCTGGCTCGGCTCATGGCCTGCGAAAGGCGGGCGCGGTCCGCGCTGCGGAGAACGGCGCCAGCGACAGGCAGTTGATGGCCTTGTTCGGCTGGAGCAGCGCCAAGATGGCTTCCGTCTACACGCGAGCCGCAGACCAAAAGCGCTTGGCCGCCGATGCCGCGAAGCTGCTCATGAGGGAACCGGAGGGGAACAAATCCACCCGCACCAAGCCCCGAGGTGCGGGCGTCAGCCCGAAAACCTCTAAAAAATCAGGAGCTTAGAAAATGAGTGGTGCCCAGGAGAGGACTCGAACCTCCACGGTGTTACCCACTGGTACCTGAAACCAGCGCGTCTACCAATTCCGCCACCTGGGCTCCGCAGCTCTTTCGAGCGGCGGGAGGCCGTTCTCTTACGGGGGAGCGGGGAGGCTTGTCAACGGCTGTGCGGCGACGGGGGCAGGAAATCGGTGGGAGATCCGCCGGCGGGCCTTGGCACGCTTGGAAAACGGCAAGTTTTCCACAGGGGTCCTGAAAACCGCTCGCACGCGCTGGGCGGGGCGAATCGCACGCTCACGACGTGGCTTTCGTGTTCAACAGGAGGCCCAATGCTCCAGCCGACGGAGCCGCCGGACAAAAAAATAGCCGCGGCGCCAGGCGCCGCGGCCGGATCTGGCTGCGACAGCCTCAGCGATGCGTGAAGCCCGGTGCGCGCTTTTCCACGAAGGCGCTCATGCCTTCGGTCTGGTCGGCCAGGGCGAACTGGGACTGGAACACCCGGCGCTCGAAGCGAATACCCTCCGCCAGCGAGGTCTCATAGGCGCGGTTGACCGCTTCCTTGGTCATCATCGCCACCGGCAGCGACATGTCCGCGATCTGGGCGGCCACCTTCAGCGCCTCGGGCAGCAGATCGGCCACAGGCAGAATGCGCGAGACGAGGCCAGCCCGCTCCGCTTCGGCGGCATCCATCATGCGGCCGGTGAGGCACATTTCCATGGCCTTGGACTTGCCGACGAAGCGCGTCAGGCGCTGGGTGCCGCCCGAGCCGGGCATCACGCCAATCTTGATCTCCGGCTGGCCGAACTTGGCATTATCCGCGGCGAGAATGAAATCGCACATCATGGCGAGTTCGCAGCCGCCGCCGAGGGCGAAGCCGGCCACCGCTGCGATCACCGGCTTGCGGGTCCGCGACAGGCGCTCCCAGGAGGTGATGAAATCGTCCAGGTAGGTGTCCGGATAGGAGAAGTCCTTCATCTCCTTGATGTCGGCCCCGGCGGCGAAGGCGCGCTCCGACCCGGTGAGCACCATGCAGCCGATCTCGCGATCGGCCTCGAAGACATCAAGGGCCGCGTTCAGGTCGCGGATGATCTGAGCGTTCAAAGCGTTCAGGGCCTGCGGCCGGTACAGGCGGATGAGCCCGACGCGGCCATGGGTTTCAACCTGAATCGTCTCGTATGCCATCTCTTGCCTCCCGATGGGGGCCTGAAGCCCGCCTGGGCAAGTTGTGTAGAGGGGCCGCGTGCGGGAGGGAAGCGCTTTGCGCCGCCCCCCGTCCGCTTGTCACCTCTGGCAGGTCGGGCAGAAGAAGGTGGATCGCGCGCTCTGCACGATGCGCTCCACGTGGCCCTTGCAATGGAGGGTGCGGCAGGCCTGCCCTTCCCGGTCATAGACGCGGAAGGCATGCTGGAAATAGCCGAGCTCGCCATCCACGCGGCGATGGTCCCGCAGGGAGGAGCCCCCCGCCAGAATGGCGTCCCGCAGCACGTCGCGAATGGCGGTCACCAGCCGCTCGGCACGGGCGGTGGGCGCCCCCGTCCGGGTGGCCAAGCTCGAGGCCTGGCGGCGGGGCGAGAGGCCGGCCCGGTGCAACGCCTCGCACACATAGATGTTGCCGAGGCCCGCCACCACCTTCTGGTCGAGAAGGGCGGCCTTCAGGCTGGTGCGCTTGCCCGCGCAAACCCGCGCCAGATGCTCCGCATGGAAGGTGTTGCCCAACGGTTCAGGGCCGAGGTCCCGCAGCAGCGGATGACTGTCGAGGCGATCATAGGGGACCAGCAGGATCGCGCCAAAACGCCGCGGGTCATTGAAGGTGATGGTGACACCGCCGGCGAGGCGGAACACCACATGGTCGTGAGGCCCTGGCTCGGCGCGCGGATAATGGAAGGCGCCGGGCCGGCGCGGGCGCGTGGCGCCGTCGATGCGGATGGAGCCGGACATGCCGAGGTGAAGGATCAGCACCTCCCCCCCGTCGAGATCGGCCAGAATGTATTTGGCGCGGCGGCCGATGGCCTCCACGCGGCGGCCGGCGAGGCGTTCGGCAAAGCTCTCCGGGAGGGGCCAACGCAGATCCGGGCGGCGGGCCTCCGCCTCTTCGATGACGGCACCTTGAAGGACGGGGAGGAGGCCGCGGCGGACGGTCTCCACCTCGGGCAATTCGGGCATCTTGTCTTCTACTCCACCGGCGCGCTTCCATGGCGCGTGTCCGGCTCTTGTCACCATCTGGAAGAGGAAGGCTATCCAGGCTGCGCCGCAGCGCAAGCAAGAAACACAGGCGCCTGGCCGATATCCCCCTATTCCGCAGCGTCCCGCTGGTCACCACGCTTGGCTTGCGGAGAGATGTGCGCCGCCAATTGTTCCGCCTTTTCAGGCGACTGCTCAAATTCCAACTGCTCCAGCCGGGCCCCGCGCTTGGCGATCTTGTCCGCCGACACGAGAAGCCCGGAAACGTCTTCACCGACCATGCCGAAATGCTTGGCGAGATCCCCCGCCCTGGTCCGTAGCCGGCTTACATCCGCCACCAGAGCGGCGACCTCGGACCGGATGCGGTCAGCCTGCTCGCGCATGCGGGCATCCTTGGAGATGGCCTGCACCACCTGGATGGCCAGCATCAGCAGGGAAGGCGAGACGATGACCACCCGCGCCCGGAAGGCGCGCTGGATTACGGCGTCGAAATGCTCATGCAGATCGGCATAGACGGATTCAGAGGGCACGAAGATGAGCGCAATGTCCTGCGTCTCGCCCGGCACCAGGTAGCGCTCCGCCACATCGCCCACGTGCTTCATCATGTCGGCCGCAAGCCGCGTCCCGGCGGCCTTTCGCGCCTCGGGCGTGGCCGCCTCGCGGAAGGCCGTGACGGCTTCCAGGGGGAACTTGGCGTCGATCAGCAGGGGGCGGGCGTCGCCGGGCAGAAAGACGGCGCAATCGGGCCGGCGGCCATTGGAGAGGGTATATTGGAAGGCAAAGCTGTCCCGCGGCAGGCCGTCGGCAATGATGGCCTCCATGCGCGCCTGCCCGAAGGCGCCCCGCGCCTGCTTGTTGGACAGGGTCTGGCGCAGGGAAATCACCTGCGAGGACAGATCGGACAGGCTGCGCTCCGCCTTTTCCACCAGGACGAGGCGCTCAGCCAAGCGCGTCAGGCTGTCATGGGTGGCGCGGGCGGCGGTAGAGAAGCTCTCACCCAGACGGTGGGAGGTGGAATCGAGGCGTTCGGAGACGGCGCGGGCCAGTTCGCTCTGCCGCTGGGCCAGGACCTCCGCCATGGTCTGCACGCGTCCGGCGGTTTCGGCCTGGATGCGGGCGAGATCGCGCAGCCGCGCCTCCAGTTCGCTGGCACGCTCGGCGGCCTCCACCGCCTCCTGAGCGCGCAGGGCAGCGGTGCGCCGGGTGGCCACCAGAAGCGCCAGCAGCAGAACCAGGGCGATCCCGCCCATGCCGGCCAGAATCTCGCCGCCGCTGATACCGAGGGACCCCATGGGGAAGAGCTGCTCCATCATCTTCTTCCCAATACATGACTCCTCTTCGTGAACAAAGAGCGAACATGTTGACCGCTGCCGTTGCATCGCCTATCTGGCGGGAATGGCCATCCGACCCATCATCATCCTGCCCGATCCCAAGCTCCGCCTCAGCTCCGCGCCGGTCGAGAAAGTCGACCATGCGGTCAAGAAGCTGGTGGAGGACATGTTCGAGACCATGTACGACGCGCCGGGCATCGGCCTGGCGGCGGTACAGGTGGGCGAGATGCGCCGTGTCGTGACCATCGACGTGTCGCGGGAGGGTGAAGCCAAGCAGCCCATGGCCTTCATCAATCCGCAGGTCATCGCCAGTTCGGACGAGCTATCGGTCTATAATGAGGGCTGCCTCTCCATTCCCGATTATTACGAGGAAGTGGAGCGGCCGGCACGGGTGACCGTGCGCTACCAGGACCTGGACGGCGCCACCATCGAGCGGGAAGCGGACGGTCTGCTGGCCACCTGCCTCCAGCATGAGATCGACCACCTCAACGGCGTGCTGTTCATCGACCACATCTCGAAGCTGAAGCGCGACCGGGTGACCAAGAAATTCGTGAAGGCCGCCAAGCGCGACGCCGGCTGACGGAGCGGACCTTCCATGCGCATCCTCTTCATGGGCACGCCGGATTTCGCCGTGCCCACCCTCACCGAGATCGTCTCGCGCGGCCATGAGGTGGTGGCCGTCTATACCCGCGCACCTGCACCCGCGGGCCGCCGGGGGCTCGATCTCCTGCCCTCCCCCGTGCACGCGACGGCAGAAAAGTTCGGCCTGCCGGTCTTCACCCCCAAGACCTTGCGGGGCGAAGAGGCGGCGGACACCATCCGCGCGCTTGAGGCGGATGTGGCGGTGGTGGTGGCCTATGGCATGATCCTGCCCCAGGCCATTCTGGACGCACCGCGCCTTGGGTGCCTCAACCTTCATGCCTCGCTCCTGCCACGCTGGCGCGGGGCGGCGCCCATCCAGCGCGCCATCATGGCGGGCGACAAGGAGACGGGCATCGCGGTCATGCGCATGGAAGCCGGGCTCGATACCGGCCCGGTGGGCCTCCTGGAGCGCGTGGCCATCCGTCCCGACATGACCGCCGGGGACCTGCACGACCAGATGATGGTGCTCGGCGCCGACCTCATGGCGCGGGCCCTGTCGGCGCTGGAGCGCGGGGGCCTTCACTTCACTGCCCAGCCCGAGGCGGGCGTGGCCTATGCCCACAAGCTGGAAAAGGCGGAAACCCGGATCGACTGGTCGCGCCCCGCCCAGGAGGTTCACGACCATATTCGCGGCCTCTCGCCCTTCCCGGGTGCCTGGTTCCCGCTGGGGCCGGAGGAAACCCGGGTCAAGGTGCTGCGTTCGACGCTCGCCTCGGGCCAGGGCGCGCCAGGAACCGCCTTGGACGATCATCTCACCATTGCCTGCGGGGATGGCGCCGTGCGGCTGGTCCAGCTCCAGAAAGCCGGCAAGCAGGCGGGATCGGCGGATGCGTTCCTGAACGGCAATCCGGTCCCCGCCGGCAGCCGGCTCGCCTGAGCGGGGGGACCCCGCCCATGCCCCGCTACAAGCTCACCATCGAGTATGACGGCACGTCCTTTGCCGGCTGGCAGATCCAGGCGGAGCAGGCGACCGTGCAAGGCGCGCTGGCGGAGGCGGTGACGCGGCTCACCGGCGAAGAGGTGCATGTGGCCGGCGCCGGCCGCACGGATGCGGGCGTCCACGCCACCGGTCAGGTGGCGCATATCGATCTCTCCAAGCCCTGGCGCACCGACACCTTGCGGGACGGGCTGACCGCCCACTTGCGGCCGGTTCCCGTTGCGGTGCTCGCCGCCGAGGCGGTGGCGGATGAGTTTGATGCCCGCTTCTCGGCGGTGAAGCGGCACTATGTCTATCGCATCATCAATCGCCGGCCCGATTTGGCGTTGGACCGCGACCGGGCGTGGCGCATCCCCCAGAAGCTGGACGCAGCGGCCATGCATGAGGCTGCGCAGCGCCTTCTGGGTCGTCACGACTTCACCGCCTTCCGGGCGGCGGAGTGCCAGGCCGCCTCGCCGGTGAAGACGCTGGACCAGCTGGATGTGACACGTATGGGGGAGGAGATTCGCATCGTCACCTCTGCCCGCTCCTTTCTCCACCACCAGGTGCGCTCCATGGCGGGGTCCCTGATGCGGGTGGGCGAGGGGCGTTGGAGCGCCGACGACCTGGCCGACGTGCTGGCCTCCCGCGACCGCTCCCGCTGCGGCCCCATGGCCCCGGCCTGCGGTCTTTATCTGGCGGCGGTCAGCTACTGACCCGTCCGCCTCCGCCGCGGGTCACCCCTGCACAAAACGCGGCCTCACTGTGGAACCAACGCGGGCCCCATACGTTCAAACGGAAATTCCGTCACTCCTTCGGGTCGCAGGTTTCGCGTCATGGCCTTTGGGTTTTCCTTCCGCAGTCGCCGGCCAGAGGGGGTCGCATCCGCGCCCTCTCCGTTCCAGGCCTGGTTCAGCTATGTGGTGGCGCGGGCCGTTGAGGCGGCCCCCTGCCATTTCATATTCTTCGATGGCCGCGAGACCGCCGAGGCCGGAGCGGCCGGTGCCGTGATCGTGCCGGGCGGCGCCTTCTTCCTGGATGAAGCCCGGCTTTACCGCGATCGTGCGGCCGCAGAAGGTGCAGCGGCGCGGCTGAACGCCCGCCGCCCCTCCGGTGCCGAGAACTGGATGGTGGTGTCCACGCGGCGGGTGCTGGCCGGCCAGCGCCAACCGGTCATGCCGATGGCGCCCGCAGGAAGCCGAGAGCGGCAATCGCGCCGATGACAAGGATCGCACCTACGGCCTGAATGCCACTGACCGTCTCACCGAGCACGAGCACCGCGCCGACCATTCCGAAGACGGGAATCAGCGCCAGGTAAAGCCCCGCCACCGGAGCAGGCAGGACGCGCAGGCCCCATAGATAGAACCACACGGCCAGGCCATATTGGACGATGCCAGTGGCCATGGTGGCGAGGACCAGCCCCCAACGCATGGACACCGGTGTCTCATACCCGCTGCTCCATGCCACCCCGAGCAGCCCGAGTACGCAGGCCAGCCCCACCGTCTGCTGAGACGCCGCAAGACTGAGCGGCGGGATGGCGCCCAGAAGCCGACTGGACATCACCACATAGAGCGCCGCAAAGGCGGTACCAAGGCCCACCATGGCGTCGCCGAGGGGACGGCCCTGCCCCAGCCCTTCCGCCCCGGACAAGGTCACCATCAGCACGCCGGCAAGGGCGAAGACGAGAACCGCCGCCACCTCACGGCCGGGGCGTGTGCCGAGCACGATCCAGGCCAGCGCACAGATGAAAGCCGGTTCCGCGGCTCCGATGACGGTGGCATTGGCCGCGCTGGTCAAGGCCAGCCCGGGGACACCGACACCGTAAGCGAGCCCAGGCTCAAGCAAACCGGAGGCGGCGATCCCCCGAAGACACGCCATGTCGGGGATGGGCGCGCGCAGGACAGCCGCTCCGAGCCACAAGAAGCACACGCTTGCCGCCAACTGGACAGCCAGCACCTGGAACGGCGGCAGCTCTTCCAGCAGTCCCTTGGTGGCAACCGTGGCGAGCCCCCAGCAGGCGGCGGACAAAATGACGGCGCCGGTGGCGAGCCAGAGGCGGCCACTGGGCGGCAAGGCGGGGGCGCGCGTGGGTGCCGCGGTTGCGGAGGGCACGTCGCTCATGGCCGCGGTCCTTCCCGGCGTTCCGCCTCGCACTCCACCGGGCATTGGCCGGGCGGGCAGACCGCCTCGTCGCATAAGCGGCAGATATGGTCCGCGGCCGCCCGGCTTTGCGTCAGGGCCACGAGCATCTGAGATAAGGCGTCGGCCAGCGCGGGACGGATCGGGACCGGCACAGCCAGAAGCGCGGCCCGCAGGGTTGCCCCACGCGCCTCCAGGATGGCGACCGCCGCCTCTTGCCCCGCCGGCGTCAGGCGCAAGTGCACCTGGCGCTTGTCCTGGGCGCCGGTCGCCCTCTCAAGAAGCCCGCGCGCGCCCAGGTCCTCGGTCAACCGCACCACCACCGAATGGGTGAGGCCCAGAATGTCCGCGAGGGTGCGAATGGGGGTGCCGGGATAAAAACTCAGCACCACCAGAGCGGAGCAGGCGCTGCTCCCCAGCCCGGAGGCGGAGCGGGCTGCGGCGTCTTGGGCATCGGACAGCGCCAGAGCGAGCGCGCCGAGCAGATTGGTGAGTTGAGCATCGGTCATGGGAATATGTATTCAGAACGAATATATTTGGTCAAGCGCCTTTTGACCGAATGGCTGCTGTCCTGTCCCCCGTCCCACCGAGACGGGCCACCAGGCGGCATGCGCCGCCCGGTGAACCCTTGTCCGCTCAAGCTTTCAGGGCCGCCGCATGATCGGCCAGAAACGCGGCGAGCGGGATGGGCGAATGCCCGGTGAGCGTCGCCACATGATCCGTCACGCCTGCGGTCCAGCCTTCGCGAACCGGATAAAACAGAGTGGCAAGGAAGCCTGCATAGTCAGGCGAAAGCCCGGCTCCGGTGAGCAGCTGGACGAAGGCGGCATCGTCGATGGGGGTATAGCTCACCGGCCGGCCCGCCGCCTGCGAGATGAGCGTCGCGGCCTCCGCATAGCTCAACGCCTCGGGGCCCGTGAGATTGAAGGCCTGGCCATCGAAGCGGCTGGTGGTGAGGGCAGCGGCCGCGCTGGCGGCAATGTCACGGGCATCGATGAAGCTGGACTTGCCGTCCCCGGCCGGCACGGCGATCACGCCATGATCGATGCCGGGCTTCCAGAAGGTGAGAAAATTGTCGGAGAACCAATTGGGCCGCAAGATCACATATGGCGTGCCGGACCGCTCAAGGGCGCGCTCCACCTGGCGATAGGGAATGGCCTCGTCCGCATCCACGCCCAGGGCGGTCTGGAGGACCACCTTGACCTTTCGGGCCGCCGCCGCCTCGATCACCGGCACCAGCAGTCCCACCGGATCCATATAGCCCGAAGGCAGCAAGACATAGGCGCGGTCTACACCCTCGAAGGCCGGACCGAACGTGGTGGGGTCGCGATAGTCAAACGCCACGCCTTCGGCACCCGCCACGGGCTGGCCCGCGCGCGAGGCGGCTTTTACGCTCGCGCCGAGGCCAAGCAGGCGGTCCACGAGGGGACGCCCCACATTGCCGGTGGCACCGAGGACAAGAATCTTGCCGGTCATGTCGATCTCCTGGTATCCATTAGAAACCACGTTTCGCTTGGATACATACGCTCTCGCTTGGACGGGCAAAAGAGAGCACTTTCCGGTGACATGGTTTCATCCTGGAAACTGCCCCGTCAGGACCACACAGATGCAATGGGCCTATAATGTCTATGAGGAGCGCTGCCCCACGCGCATGCTGCTCGACCGCATCGCCGACAAATGGGCCGTGCTCATCCTCGCCCGGCTGCGCGGCGGGCCGGTGCGCTTCAACCAGCTGCGCCGGGAGATAAGCGGCATCTCGCAGAAGGTCCTGTCGCAGACCCTGAAGAAGCTGGAGCGCGACGGGCTGATTACCCGTACCGTCTTCGCCACCGTGCCGGTGACGGTGGAATATGCCCTCACCCCGCTCGGCGAAACGCTGAACGAGACGGTGGCAGCGCTTGCCCGTTGGGCCGAGCACAACATGGACGCGGTTCTGGCCGCCCAGGCGGCCTATGACGCGCAAGCCGTGTCGGCCACAAGCGCCCGGGCATGAAAAAGCCCCCGGGTTCGCCGGGGGCTTGATGCATCGATCGGAACGCCGCAGTGGTCAGATGGAGGTGTTGATCCACTGCACCAGCTTGGCCTTGGGGGCGGCGCCCACCTGGCGGGAGGCGATCTTGCCGTCCTTGAACAGGAGCAGGGTCGGGATGGACATGATGCCGTACTTGGACGCGGTCTCGGGATTCTCGTCCACGTTCAGCTTGACGATCTTGAGCTTGTCGCCCAGCTCCTCGGACACCTCGTCGAGGATGGGGGCCACCATGCGGCAGGGGCCGCACCATTCGGCCCAGAAATCCACCACCACGGGGCTGCCGGACTTGAGCACGTCCTGGTCGAAGCTCTGATCGGAAACTTTGTCGATCGCCATAACACACCTCTTGGGGGGCGAAGGGATTGGGAAGCGTGGACGCAACGTAGGTATCCCCTCCCCCCGCCGTCAAGGCGCGTCGCGCCGACGTGAAGGCCGGGCAGCCCCGCGCTCAAGCAGGATCGACCGCCTCCAATCCCCGGCGCAACGCCTCGGCATCGAGCGGAACGACCACCGGCCCCCGCGTATAGACCAAAACCGCCTCAATCGGCCGGCCCGGGAAGGCCCGCTCCAACACGGCGGCATAGAGCGCCAGCTGGGAGACATGCCGCACCGGCGGGGCCTGGCCTGTGGACGGCGGGCGCTGGTCGGTCTTGAAGTCGGCGATCAGCACCCGGCGCTCCGTCACCGCCAGCCGGTCGATTCGTCCGGTCACGGCGTGGACACGGCCTTTCCCCGTCGTCCAGCGCCCGGCCACAGGCACCTCGGCGCGGCTGCCCGGCCCGAAGAGTTCGGCAAGCTCGCCATGGCCCAGCACGGCGGCGGCCTCGGCCAGCAGCCCCTGGTGCATCTCGTCCGACAGGCTGGCGGCGGCATGGCCGAGCATGCGCAGCCCGGCGGCCGCGCGCTCGGCGGGCGCGATCTCCGCAAGCCCGGCCAGCAGGCGATGGATGAGATCGCCGCGCACCACCGGGTCGAGGCCCCCTGCCCCGCTGGTCGCTCCCGGCGTTGACCGGGCCATCACTCGGGACGGGCGGAGCGCATCAGGCTCATCCATCTCGAACAGGCGGGCGGTGGCGGGCATGAAGGCCGGCGCGGAGACGGACGGGGGCGCCGCGGGGGCGGTATCGCCACTGGCCGGCAGGCTGTCCGGCCGACGCCAGCGCAACACCTCCTCGGACGCGTAAGGCGCCGACACGGGATGCGCCTCATCCTCGAGCGCCTGGAGCACCAAGTCGTACCAACAGCCCTCCGGTCGCGCGTGTGGCTTGTCCTTGGCGGCGGCGCGGGTCTCGGCGCCGCAGATCACCAGGGCGTCCTCGGCCCGGGTGAGGGCCACATAAAGCAGCCGGCGATATTCCTCGCTCTCCCGCGCCGCCGCCTCGGCGCGGGCGGAGGCGAGCACCTGTGGGTCTTCCGCCTTGCGGGGCGCCAATACCGGCAGGCCGGAGGGCAGCGTGAGGAAGCCCTCCGAAGTGCGCGGGCGGGGCACGTCCACCGTATCGGCGAGGACGACGATGGGCGCTTCAAGCCCCTTGGCGCCGTGCACGGTCATGACCCGCACCTCGTCGCGCCCGGTCTCCATATCGCGCTTGGTCTCCGCGCCCCCCCGGCGCAGGAAGGCGAGGAAGCCGGCGAGTGTCGCCGCCTCCCCACTTTCATAGGTGCGAGCAAGGGCCATGAATTCGTCCAGCACGTCAGCGGCCTCTGGCCCGAGGCGCGCCAACATGGACCGGCGGCCGCCGTCACGGCCGAGCACCCGGGCATAGAAGTCGAAGGGCCGCAGGCGCCGCGCCTCGCCGCGCCAGCGCTCCAGCCGGGCCAAGGCATCCGCCAGCGGCCCCTCCTCCGGCGCCGCGAGCGCAAGCGCGTCCCAAAGCCGACCCGAACGCCCCGGACACCAGCGCATAAGGTCGTCGTCGGTGAACCCGAACAGTGGCGCCTTCAGAACGCCGGCCAGCGCCAGGTCATCGTCCGGCGAGAGCAGCGCGTCGCCGAGCGCCATCAGGTCCAGCGCGGCGATATGGTCGGCCACCACCAGCCGGTCGGCGCCGGCCACCTCCACGCCACCGCCCGCCCCCTTGAGGGCGCGGATGATGGCCTCGAACAGCTTCCCGCGGCGGCGCACCAACACCAATACGTCCCGCCCCTGCATGGGACGCCCTTTGCGCGAGGGAATGGCGAGGCGCTCGGCAATGCCCCGGCGCACGAAATCGGCGATGCGCTGGGCCAGCATGTTGACGGGATCATCGCCCGGCACCTCGTCCAGCGGGCGGCGCCAGTCATCAACCTTGGGTCGTTCCGGCGGCTTGATGGTGGGCCACACCTCCACCAGGGCGGGCGCATCGGTGCGTATCGCCTCATGCACGGTCTTGGCGTCGTCGTCGGACAGGCCGGCGCGCGCCGCTTCGCTGGCGAAGACCGCATCCACCGCCGCCAGCACGCCGGGCGCCGAGCGGAAGGAATGGGGCAGCCGGACGGTTCGGAAGCCCGTATTACCCGCCTCCCGCGCTACCTTGTGCCGCATCTCGCCGAAGGTGCGGGGATCGGCGCCCTGGAAGGAGAAGATGGACTGCTTCTCGTCGCCCACCACGAACAGGGTGCGCCGCAGCGGTCCGCGTGCTCCGGCCCCGGCGAAGAAATCATCGATCAGGCCGTGCACCACCGCCCATTGGGCCGGGCTGGTATCCTGCGCCTCGTCCACCAGCACATGGTCGATGCCACGGTCGAGCTTGAAATGCACCCAGGAGGCCGGCACGCGGTTGAGCAGCGCGGCGGTGCGGGCGATGAGGTCGTCAAAGTCCAGCAAGCCCCGGTCAGCCTTGGCGGATTCGTAGCGGGCGCAGGCGGCGGCCCCGAGCGTGAGCGCGGCATCGGTACGCTCCAGCACCTCCACGGCCCGGCGCTGGTCCTCCAGGAGGGCGACGCGGTCCCGCTCCGCCTCCATCCGCGCCGCAATGGTGGGAAGCGCCTCGCGCGCGCCCTTGGTCAGAAGGTCCTTGTCGGTGCGGGGGCCGCCATCGGCCTTCAGGAAGACGCCGAGATAGGCGGCCAGCGCCTCCTCCGGCGATCCCGCGGCGGCGGCGGCAAGCAGGGAGGCCGCCCGCTTCTGGTCGGTGGCCTTGCCGCAGGCGGTGATCTCCGCCGCCACGGCCTGCCATTCGCTGCTGGGCAGATGAGGGCCATCCAGCACCTGCCGCAGCAGCCCGTCGCGTGTCACGGAGGGGTCGAGCCCCAGCCCCGCCGCGATCTGTGCGCGCCGGGCATCCGCCTCCTGCGCCAGCTTCAGGATGCGGGCGCGGGCATCCACCGAGGCGGCGATGAGATCGTCGATGCCCTTGTCGCCGGTCTCTCCCATGAGATGGGCCAGCGCCCGGCCGAGCGGCGTGTGGGGATGGGACGTGGCCTCCACGATGAGATCGGTGCGGATGCGGGCGAGGAGGTCCATCCGGCCGGCATCGTCCAGTTCGCGGAAGCCGGCGGCAACGCCCGCCTCGAAGGGGAATTGATGCAGCAGGCCGCCGCAGAAGGCGTGGATGGTCTGGATCTTCAGGCCGCCGGGCGTCTCCAGCGCCGCCGCGAACAGGCGCCGAGCGGTGGCGCGCAATTCGGGGGTCGGCCGGCGATGATCGGTGCGGGCGATCTCCTCGTCCAGCGCCGCGTCGGGCAGCGACACCCAGCGCCCGAGGGTCGTGAGAACGCGGTTCGCCATATTGGCGGCCGCCGCCTTGGTATAGGTCAGGCACAGGATGCGCCCCGGCGGCGTGCCGGCCAGCAAGAGGCGGATCACGCGCTGGGAGAGCACGTGCGTCTTGCCCGAGCCCGCATTGGCGGACACCCAGGCGGAGACCTCTGGGTCGGAAGCCTCGCTCTGGTGGCGGGTGGCGGCCAGAAGCGCCGCGGTCTGTGCGGGCGGGGCCTTGGCGGTGTCGGACGCGCTGCTCATGACGCCTCCTCCTCCGCGCCCAGCGCCCATTCGCGCACACGCGCCAGATGGTCATAGGGCCCGAACCGCCCCCGCCATTGCGGCGCGCTCAGTGAGCGATATCCCTGCGCCTCGTCCTCGAAGGCCAGCAGCAGGTCCGTGAGCCGGCCAAGCGCTTCCTCGGCCATGGAGGTGGCGTCCTGGTCCTTGGCGACGCCCGGCTTCACCCGTCCCGGCTCCGCGCCGCCTTTCAGTTCCACATAGAAGAAGTCGTTGACGGGCGCGGCCGGCACCGCCTTGAAGCCGCCCCGCGCCGCCATGGCCGCCTCCAGCGGCAATTGGGGCGAGAAGGTGCGGCCCTGGCGCGTCGAAGGCGCGGTTCCGGTCTTGTAGTCGACGATGGCGAGAGCGCCGTCTTGGAGAATATCGATGCGGTCCGCGCGCCCGGTCAGCCGGAAGCCGCTCTTGGTGAGCGGAATGTCGAGCGCGCCGCCCGTCTCCGCCACCACCTTGCGCACGATCGCACGGCGCTCCCGCTCGAATGCCACCACCCAACCGGCCACGCGCTCGAACCTTGCCCACCACAAGGCATGCTCGGCGGGAAAAACCTCCAGTGGCGCGAAAGCGGCACGGCCATAGGCGATGAGACGGTCCAGCGCATCGGGCGGCAGTTCGTCCGGGAAGGCGATGCCGAACTGGCCGAGCGCATCATGCAGCGCGGTGCCCCGCTCGGCCCCGCCGGGCTCGGCATCGAGCGGCTCCAGCGGCTGGAGCGCCAGGACATGGCGGGCGAAGATGGAATAGGGGTCGCGCAGGAAGGTCTCGATCTCCGTCACCGAGAGCTGGCGCGGGCGCAGGGCCAAGGGCGGGGCCGGCGCGGGCTGCACGGCGCGGGGCACCGGGGGCGCCCGATCGAGCGCCGCGGCCGCCGCGCGCCAGACCTCGCCGCGGGCCCGCACCGCCGTCCAGCGCTCCGCGCCGCAGACGGTGGCGAGGCGCTGGACGAAGCGCGAGGGCACGCTCTGGGTGCCCTCCACCTTGGCGGGGAGGGCCAGCACCACTTGTGGGGCGCCGAAACTCTGCACGAAATCGTGGGCGGACAGGCCGATGCGCCGCTCCGGCAATTCCAGGCCCAGTTCCCCGCGCATGGGCCGGCTAAGCCAAGGATCGGTGCGCGTCTGGGGCGGCCATACGCCTTCCACGAGCCCGCCCAGGACCACCAGATCCACATCCAGCAGTCGCGCCTCCAGCGGGCCCAGAATGCGCAGCCGCGCACCAGGACGGGCGTGTGGACGCACCATCTGGTCGGCCAGAAGCGCACCCACCGTCTCGGCATAGTCCCGCACGGAAAGGGAGGGGCCATAGGGCGCGGCCTGAAGGATCGCATCGAAGGCATCGGCCAGTTGCGCCCGGCCCGGCTCGTCCGCCTCCAGGTCCGGCGGCCCACCAAGGACCGTCATGGCCGTGCGATGGGCTTCCACGAGGCAAGGGAGCGGATGGTCGCCCCGCCCTTCAGGAAAGGTCGAAAAGGCCTGCGCCAACCGCTCCACGAGGTCCCGCGCGGGCTCAAGCTGCTCAGGGCCAACGCGGCGGCGGGGATCGGTGCGATGCAGGCGATCCCGGTCGAAGGCCGCCACGGTCTGCCGGAGGCCGGCAATGCCGGTCCGTGGGCGCGGGCCGCGCAAGGCCACCAGTTCCAGCGCCGCCACCGCCTCGGCCTGTTCGTCCGATGGGCGGCCGAAGGTCGCCATGGGGTGGCTCAGAAGGGCGAACAGGGGCACCGGCGCGAAATCCTGCGCCACCACCTGCGCCACCAGCCGGGCGAAGCGACCGGCCTCCGTCTCGGCCAAGGGCTCGCCGGCGGAATCGTCGATTTCGATGCCGAAGCGGCTCAATTCCGCCGTCACGCGGCGGGCCAGGTCCCGGTCGGGCGTCACCAGCGCGCCTCGCGCACCGGCCCGCTCCAGCACCGAGCGCAGGACAAGGGCGATGGAGAGCGCCTCCTCCCGCGGATCGGCCGCCTCGATCAGCGTGACGTCCGCAATGGCGGCATCAAGGGCGGCATCGGGAAGGCGGGCGGACAGGTCCACCCAGCGATCCGTGGTGCTGGAATGGCGCATGGCCTCGCTGAGCAGAGGCTCGCGCGGCGGGCACGTGCGCACGCCGATCTCCTCCACATCCCCGCGGGTGATGCCGAGCGTTTCCAGCAGATGGGCGAGACCGAACTGGGGATGGTCTGGCGCGGCTCCCGGTCCATCCTCGGCCAGCACGGCGAAGGCATCGTCCTCGGCATGGAAATCCAGTCCCGGCAGCACCACGGCGCCTTGAGGCAGGCCGGCAATGGCGGCAAGCAGGCGGGCAGTGGCGGGCAGCGAACCGGTGGAGCCGGCGGCGATCACCGGCCCCGCCGCCGCCCCGAGCTCCGTCAGGCGCCGCGCCTCCGCCGCCACCAGCACGTCGCGGCGCACGGCGGGCTCCACCAGGCCCTGTTCGGCCAGATGCCCCTCCCAGGCCGCGCGGGCGATGCGCAGGAACTGGCGGCTCAACTCGAAATAAGTGTCGTGCTCGTCGAGGGCGAGGGTCTCCAGCCGGTCCCATTTCGCTCCGGCGATGGTCATCTGGTCGAACAGGCCAGCCAGCGCATCCGCCAGCGCAATGGTGGCCGCCGGCCCCGCGGCCACCGCCGCCTGGTCCGAGCCGGCCGCAAGGGCATCCCGCCAGCGGGCCACCAGCGCGGCCAAGGCGATCCGCCGATGGACCCCATCCACCGCCCGGGGGGGCGCCAACAACGGCGCCTCCTCTGAGAAGGCCAGAGCATCTTCGTCCACATCGCCCAGCGGGATAATGCGGGGCAGCAGGAGGCCCTCGGCCCCGGACGCCTCCAGGAGCGCCGCCTCGAAGGCCCGCCCCGCGCGGCGGGTGGGCAGATAGATGGTGGCGGAGGCAAGGGCCAGAGGATCGCCCCCCGGCGCAAAGCCGGGAACGAGGCGACCGTCGAGCAGGGCGCGGGCCAAGGTCGGCAGGAAAGGCGCCGTCGGCGGAATGGAGAGAACCCGCTTCAAGGACATCGGCCTCCCTCGCGCATGCTGGAATAAGGCTCGCCCCGGCCCGAGCGAGGCACACGCGATCGCGTCAGCGCCTCACGGACACACGGATGCGATCCCGCTTTTTGTTTGGGCGCACGTCCTTCGCGCGAACCGGGGTCCGCCGTGCTGGGAAATACTCTAGTCGCTGGAGCGATGGATGGCATCCTCGGCGGCCGCGATCGCGTCCGGCGTCCCCACATGCATCCAGATGCCTTCCAGGCGGATGCCGAACAGGCGATCCGCCTCCCGCGCCTGGTCAAAGATGCGGTTGAGGGAAAACGCCCCATCCGGCGCATCGCCAAAGAGGCCCGGCTTCAGGATGGCGGCCCCCGCATAGACGAACGGCGCCATCACCCGCTCCGGCCGGCGCGTCAGGCGGCCATCCGCATCCATGAGGAAGTCGCCCGGCCCGTCATAGCCGATGGACAAAGCGGTGGAGGCCAACAGCAGCAGTACATCCATGCGCTCGGGCTCGAACACGGCTTCCATGCGGGCCAGGTTCGGCCGCATGCCCTCGATCCAGATGGTGTCGGAATTGATGGCGAAGAACGGCGCATCACCGAAATGAGATAGGGCCCGGCGGACGCCGCCGCCGGTCTCCAGCAGCGCATCGCGCTCGTCGCTGAGCACAATGCGGGGCGGCCCCTTCCGGGCCTTCAGATGGGCCTCCAGCAGGTCGGCATGGTGGTGCAGATTGACCACCGCCTCCTCCACCTCGACCTCGGCGAGCCGCTCCAGCACATGGTCGATCAAGGGGCGGCCATTCACCTCGACCAAAGGCTTCGGCCGCGTATCGGTCAAGGGGCGCATGCGGGTGCCTAGCCCCGCCGCCAACACCATGGCCTTGCGCAATTTGGTCACGTCTGGAATTCCTTCGATGGCAGGACCGCCTCGTACCACATGCGCAGCGAACCGAGCTCCTGGTGTCCGAGGCACCGCGCCAGATACCGCCTAATCCGGGGAAGGTGACGCAAATATTGCGGTTTGTCGTCGCGCAGCTTGAGCCGGGTGAAAATTCCAAGAATCTTCGTGGCGCGTTGTGCACCCATCAGCGCATAGAGATGGGCGAAGGCGCGGGCGTCGAAGGTGGGGTCGGCGTCCCGGCGCAACTTCACATAATGGCCGACGAGGGCCAGTTCGAGGCTTTCGGACACATCCACCCGGGCATCCTGCGCCAGGGAGACCACATCATAGGCCGCCGGCCCCAGCACCGCGTCCTGGAAGTCGATTAGCCCCACGCGGTTGAGGCCCTCGCGGCCCTCCAGCCAAATGAGGTTGGGGGAGTGATAGTCCCGCAGCACCCAGGTCTGAGGTTCGGACAAGACGGGAGACAATGCACTGCGCCAGAGCATGGTGAACTCGTCGCGCACCACCTGGTCCACCATCACGTTACGATAGGGCAGATACCAGTCCAGCATCAGCTCCAGCTCGATCTGGAACGCCTCGATGCCGTAGGTCGGCATCACATATTCACTCTGCGGCGCGATGTGCAGGATGCTGGGCAGGCGCTTGGAATGGAGCGCGGCGAGCACTTCCACCGCCGCCTCGTAGCGCGCCCTGACCGGCTCCGGCGGATGGCCCTCCAGCACCCCCTCGTCGCCGAAATCCTCAATGATGAGAAGGCCGCGCTCCAGATCCGCCGAATAGATCTCGGGCGCCGAAAAGCCGGCGGCCTTCAGGCCGCGCGCCACCGCCACGAAGGCGCGCACATCCTCGGCGAGATGGGCAATGCGGCTATAGGGCAGGCCACGGCGCACCGGGGGGCCGTCCGGCCGGCGGGGCGCGTTCATGAGCACGGCGGAACGGTTCGGCAGGACCAGGCGGGCATAGGAGCGCGAGGACGCATCGCCCTGCATGTAGCGCCGCTCGGCCTCGGCAAAACCGCTGGATTCGATCAGGAGTTCCGAGGCATGCAGGCGGTCGAGGCGCTGGGCGAACGCCCCGGTCCCCGACAGATGCGCGCGGCGCCCTTCAGGCCCCAGCTCGGGCGCGAGGGTGAGGGTGATGGTGAGCCGGTCGGCGGGGAGATAGGCGGGCGCCCGCTCCGGCCATTCCACCAGCGCGATGGCCCCGTCGGTCAGTTCCTCCCAGCCGATCTCCTCCAGTTCCTCCTGCTCCTGCAGACGGTAGAGGTCCGCATGCAGCACCTTGGCGCGGGGCAGGTCATAGGAGACCACCAGGGAGAAGGTCGGACTCGGCACTTCAAGGGCGGGATCATCTGCCAGCACGCGGATGAGATCCCGCGCAAAGGCCGTCTTGCCCGCCCCCAGATCGCCGTTGAGCGCCACCACGTCGCCCGCCGATAGCCAGGGCGCCAGCATGGCCGCCATCTGCTGGGTGGCGAACAGGCCGGGCAGATCGAGGGTGAAGGTGCCGGAACCGGCCTCGGCCGCATCCTCAAGGCGAGACATGGAACCGGTCATGCGGCGGCCTCGCTCTGGCGGGGAGCATCAAGGGGGAAGACGCAGGCGGCCACCGTCCCGCCGCCCAAGGCCGGCTGAAGGCTCACCGTGCCGCCATGCAGTTCCATGAAGGACCGCACGATGGACAGGCCAAGGCCGACCCCGCCCCGTCCGCCCGCGGCGGGCCCGGTCTCGAACCGATCGAACAGGCGATCGGCCAGTTCGGGAGGGATGCCCGCCCCCTCGTCGCGCACCTTCAGCACCAGGGCATCGGGCCGCCGCTCGGCGCTAAGCACCACTGTGCTGCCGGACGGCGAGGCGGCAATGGCGTTGGACAGGAGATTGAACAGGATCTGCCGGACGCGCCGGCCATCGGCCACGAAGCGCCCCACATCGGCGGGCGCCTCGATGCGCAGGCCGACACCCACCTGCTCCAACAGGTCACGCACCGCCTCCGCAACTCCTTCCAGGGTGCCCCGAACATCCACGTCGCCGAGATCCAGCGCCATGGCGCCGGCATCGATGGTGGCAAGGTCGAGAATGTCATCGATGAGGGCGCGCAGGGTGTCCGAGGACTGCCGCACGTGATCCAGGAACTCGCGCTGGCGCTCGTTCAGCGGGCCGATGGCGGTCTCGCCCAGCATATGGGCATAGCCGATCAGCGTGTTGAGCGGCGTGCGCAGATGGTAGGAGACGTGCCCCACGAAGGCGTTCTTCAGCACGTCCGCCGCTTCCAGCGCCTCGTTGCGCTCGATGAGGGCGCGCTCCACTTTCACGCTGTCCGTCACATCGCGGAAGGTCACCATGGTGCCGCCATCGGGGAGCGGCTGGGCGGCGCCGTCCAGGACCCGCCCGTCGGCCCGCTCCAGGCGCAGATGCTCGCCCCGGCGATGCTCGATGGCGGTGATGACCGAGCGGATGCGGGCCCAGGTGCCGGTCTCGCCATAGAGCGGCCGGCACATGGCGGCCACCGCATCGATATGGGGCCGCTCGCCCAGCGCCTGGGCGCTCAGCGACCACAGGGCCAGGAAGGCCTGATTATAGAGCCGAAGCCGCCCGTCGGAGCCGAACACCGCCACCGCCTCGGCGAGGCCGTCGAGCGTCTCGCCCTGGATGCGGATGAGGCTGTTGTAGCGGCTCTCCAGCGAAATGCGCTCGGACAGGTCCTCGAACAGATAGGTGACGCCGCCTTCGGCATTGGGGGTTGCGACCACCCGCAGCATCTGGCCGCCGGGCAGATGCCACCAGTCGTGCACCGGCTCGATGGCGCGATAGGCTTCCCGCAAATGCTCGCGCCAGGCGCGGAAATCCGCTTGCTCGGGCACCCGGCGGGCCAGGCGCATGCGCTCCAGGATCTCGCTTTCCGTGGGGCGCTCGTCCAGGAAGGCGGGGTCGAGCTCGAACAGGCGCTCATAGGCGGAATTGTGGAACTGGAGGCGCTCGTCCGCGCCGAACATGGCCACCGCCGTGGCCAATTGGTCGAGCGTGCGCCGATGGGCGGCAATGGTGCGCTCGATCTCGCCGCGCAGCGCCTCGGCGGCGGTGGCGTCCACCGCCAGGCCCGCGCTGCCCTGGGGACCGGGCACTTCCAGCACGTCCAGGATCTGCCGGCGCCCGCCGGCGACCACACGCACCCGCGCCTGGTAGGGCTCGCCCTTGCGCCGGGCAGCGGCGGAGGCCTCGCGGGCGGGCTGGTCCAGGAGTTCCAGGCCCTTGGCGCAGACCTCTTCCGGGCTGGCGCCACCCACGGCGGCGGCGAAGGCCGGGTTCACGCGCACCAGACGGCCGTCCAGATCGCGCTGCCACACCGGCAGGGTGGAGGCGCGGAACAGGTCCTGGAACGGCAAGGTCGAGACCTCGCCCGCCGCAGAGGCACTGAGCGGGCGGGTGGTGACGACGCGATTGCCCGCCACCGCCCTCCCCTCGACGCACATCATGACGCCGGCGACGGACAGGTCACGGGAGAAGCCCTCGTCCCTCAGGAAGAGGCCCTCCAGGGCCGCCGATAGATTTTCCACCACGCCCGCCCCAAGCCAGGCGGACAGGTCCGGCACCTCGCCCGCGACCGGCGCGCCCAGTTTCCGCAGGCCTCCGGCGGCGCCCATCAGAAAAGGCGGCTCCGTGCCGCCCAGCCAGACGGCGGCGCCGTCCGCTCCCGCGCCCAGAAGGGCCGCCAGCGCCAGGGTGTCCGCCCGGGCCAATGTCAGAGCACGAGTGCCCGCACGCTGCGCCCGTGCCGCCGCGCGGCTCCGCCAGGCGCAGGCCAGCGCCAGACCGAGCGCCGCCAGCGAGGCGCAGCCGGCCACCAAGGCGGCGGGGCTGACGCCCCCCGCCATCACATCCATCAAAGGTGCCGCCTCGGCTGGCGTGCCGCCCATCAGGAGCGGCGCGCACAGCGCCACAACAGGGGGCGCAAGCCGGAGGGGGACCGCAAAGGAACGGAGTGCGGGCCGGCCCGGCTGCCCGGTGCCGGGCGCACTGGATTGGCGGCAAAGCTCCGCCCTGCCTGCGCCCATGCACCACTCGCCCATGCCGATACCGCCCCATGCCTGCCAAGCGCGGGAGCCCAGCCCCGCGCGAATCACGCTTCACTCTAGAGCCTGATCCGATCTGGTTGAAACAGCGTGAAAGACGAAAGCGGCGCGTCGCGACCGGGAAAAATCCCGCGCGGCGCGCCGCTACGCACCCCCATACTTCCCTGATCCTTAGCCGGTGCGGCAGGGCCCGGGCAGAGGGCCCCGCCGTCGTCTCACCGGGCCGTCACTGGCGCTCGATCACCATGGCGATGCCCTGGCCGCCTCCGATGCACATGGTGATGAGGCCATAGCGGCCGCCCGTGCGCTGCAGTTCATAGATGGTCTTGACGGTGAGGATGGCGCCGGTCGCGCCCACCGGATGGCCGAGCGCAATGGCCCCGCCATTGGGATTGACCTTGGCCGGATCGAACCCCAAGGCGCGGCTGACCGCGCAGGCCTGGGCGGCGAAGGCTTCGTTGGATTCGATCACGTCGAGATCGGCCACCGACAGCCCGGCGCGGGCCAGGGCGGTCTTCACTGCCGGGACCGGGCCCATGCCCATCTCGGAGGGGTCGACCCCCGCCAGGCCATAGGAGACCAGGCGCGCCACCGGTGTGAGGCCCCGCTCCTTCGCCGCCTCGCCGGATGCGATCACCACGGCGGCCGCGCCATCATTGATGCCGGAGGCGTTGCCGGCGGTCACTGTGCCGTCCTTCTTGAACACGGCGCGCAGCTTGGCGAGATCCGCCTCGGTGACATCGGCGCGCACATGCTCGTCGGTGTCGAAGCTGACGGTGCCCTTGCGGGAGGCGATTTCGAAGGGGACGATCTGCTCCTTGAAGAGCCCGGCGGCGATGGCGGCGGCGGCGCGGCGATGGCTTTCCAGGGACGCCTCGTCCTGCGCGGCCCGGTCGACGCCATAGCGCTCGGAGATGTTCTCGGCCGTGATGCCCATATGGCCATTGCCGAAGGGATCGCTGAGCGCGCCCACCATCATGTCCACGAGGCCCAGATTGCCCATCTTCTGGCCCCAGCGGGCGCCGGGCATCAGATAGCCGCTGCGGCTCATGCATTCGGCGCCGCCGGCGAGCGCGAAGGACGCGTCGCCCAGCTTGACCATCTGCGCCGCGCTGATGATGGCCTGGAGGCCAGACCCGCACAGCCGGTTCACGGTCAGGGCCGGCGTCTCCTTGGGCACGCCCGCCTCCATGGCCACCACGCGCGAGACATACATGTCGCGCGGCTCGGTATGGATGACGTTGCCGATGACCGTCTGGCCGATGTCGGCGGGCTCAAGGCCCGCGCGGGCGATGGCCGCCTTGGCCACATGGGCGCCCAGCGCGGTGGGCGGCACATCTTTCAGCGCGCCGCCGAAATCGCCGATGGCGGTGCGGGCGCCGGACAGGAAGACAACGTCGGGGGTGCTCATGTGCGGTTCCTCCTGGCGACGGCCGGAACGGCCGCGCCGCGTTTCAGGGGCCGGCCTCTTTGCAGAGCCGGCTTTGGATCTCAGGCCGGCAGGGGCACGGGCAGGCGCGGCTCGGGATGGCCCATGCGATCACACACATCGTGCACGGCCGCCGCCACCGCTTCGCGGGGATAGCGGGCCATGAGGGTGAAGGGGCCCTCCTTGAACTTCAGCGCCATGACAGCGCCCTGGTCCACCGCCGCGGGCGCGGCCACGCGCTCCTCCGCCAGTTCCAGGGCCGGCACCGCCAGGGCGCCGAGCAGGCGGCGCTCCACCGCGTCAAGGTCGGCATCGGGCATCGTGTCCTCCACCGGCCAGTCGGCGCCGCTGCGGCCCTGGTCCTGGAGCAGTTGGGAAGGCACATAGAAGGGGCCGAGCGGCACCAGATTGGCCTGGGCATGGGCGGCAACGGCGGGGCGGATGAGGTTCATCACTGTGAAGGGGCCCGCCGCGGCGCCTATGCGCTCGCGCGCCACCAGGTCCACGTCGGCGGGGCCGGCGATGCGCTCCTCAACGAGGCGGGTCGCCTCATTATAATAGGGGCAGAAGAAGCGGTTGATGGCAAAGCCCGGCCGATCGGCGCAGGGGAGCGCGGTGCGGCGGGTCTCCTTCAGGAAGGCCATGGCGCGTTCGATGGTGCGCCCGCTGGTGCGCTCCGAGCGCACCACCTCGACGAGCGGCGAGACTTCCGCCGGGCTGAAATAATGCAGGCCGAGGACGCGATCGGAAAAGCCGAAGCCGTCGGACAGCGCCCCGACCTTCAGCGCGCTGGTATTGGTGGCGAGCACCGCGTCCGCGCCGAGATGAGGCTCCAGCGCCGCGAACAGGTCCCGCTTGACCTTGATGTCCTCGAACACGGCCTCAATGACCAGATCGGCTGCGGACAGGTCGGCAAGGCTGGCGGCGGGGCGCAGCCGCTCCAGCGCCGCGGCGGCATCGGCCTCGGTCATGCGGCCGGTCTTGACCCAGCGGGCATAGACACCGGCCGCGCGGGCCTTGAGGCCCTCCGGCCCGTCCGGCCGGGCATCATAGACCTGAACGGAGAGCCCATGGCGGGCCGCGTCGAGGGCGATGCCCCCGCCCATCAGACCCGTTCCGATAATGGCGAGCCGTGTGGTCATGATGTGCCTCTCAAGATGATGGCGCGCACGCCGCCCGGGACCCGCCCGGGCATGGCAAAGCCATTGCGCTGTCACCCCAAGGGGGCGGCGCGTGATCGCTTCGCCGGGGGAAACCGGAGCGGCGTGCCGCTCCGGGAAAGGAGGCGGCCGGACCGGCGCCAGGGCCGGACCAGCCGGGCTCAGCCTCAGTCGAGGCCGACCTCGAACTTGGCGGCGGTCTTGGCCCGCACTTCGTCGAGCGTCACGCCCGGCGCCAGTTCCTTGAGCACCAGGGTGCCGCCGCGCTTGGTGAACTCGAAGCGGGCAAGATCCGTGATGACCATGTCGGTGACCTGGGTGCCGGTGAGCGGCAGGGTGCAGGCTTCCACCAGCTTGGGCGCGCCGGATTTCTCCACATGCTCCATGAGCACGATGACCGACTTGGCGCCGGCCACCAGGTCCATGGCGCCGCCCATGCCCTTCACCATCTTGCCGGGCACCATCCAATTGGCGATGTCGCCCTTCTCGGACACCTGCATGGAGCCGAGGATGGACAGGTCCATATGGCCGCCACGGATCATGGCGAAGGAATCGGCGCTGGAGAAATAGGCGGTGTCCGCCACTTCGGTCACGGTCTGCTTGCCGGCATTGATAAGGTCGGGGTCCTCTTCGCCCTCATAGGGGAAGGGGCCGATGCCCAGCATGCCGTTCTCGCTCTGGAAGCTGACCGTCATGCCCTGGGGCAGGAAGTTGGCCACCAGGGTGGGAATGCCGATGCCCAGATTCACATAGAAGCCGTCACGGATTTCCTGGGCGGCGCGCGCCGCCATCTCGTCGCGGGTCCAGGCCATCACTTCACCTCCTCGGGGCGCTTGCGGGTGGTCACCTTCTCGATGCGCTTCTCGGGATTCTGGCTCAGGACGATGCGGTCCACATAGATGCCCGGGGTGTGGATGGAATCGGGATCGAGCTCGCCGACCTCGACGATCTCCTCCACCTCGGCGATGGTGATCTTGCCGGCGGTGGCCATCATGGGGTTAAAGTTGCGGGCGGTCTTGCGGTAGACAAGGTTGCCCTCCTTGTCCGCCTTCCACGCCTTGATGATGGACAGGTCCGCCACGAGGCCGGTCTCGAGCACATAATGCTCGCCGTTGAACTCGCGGGTGGGCTTGCCCTCGGCCACGATCGTGCCGTAGCCGGTCTTGGTGTAGAAGCCGGCAATGCCCGCGCCGCCGGCCCGGATGCGCTCGGCCAGGGTGCCCTGCGGGTTGAATTCCAGCTCCAGGTCGCCCGCCAGGTACAGCTTCTCGAAGAGCTTGTTCTCGCCCACGTAGGACGACAGCATCTTCTTGATCTGCCCGTTGGACAGCAGCAGGCCGAGACCGAAATCGTCGACGCCGCAATTGTTGGAGACGACGGTCAGATCCTTAACGCCATTGTCGCGGATGGCCGCGATCAGATTCTCGGGGATGCCGCAGAGGCCGAAACCACCGGCCATGATCATCATGCCGTCGGCGAGCACGCCCTCCAGGGCGCTTTTCGCGTCCGGGTAAACCTTTTTGCGCATCGTGTAGATCCCTCCGTGGCGCCGGTTTCCGTCCCTAGATCAAATCGGCGGCCCTGCCGGCGAAAGCAGCCGCAAGCCGACCCGTTTCCGCAGCGTTGTCGGATGACGCATTCCCCGCCTTGGCGCGGGCCGCAATCCCCTCGAAGATCACGGACCAGCGGAACAGGGCGAAGGCCATGTGAAAGTTCGTCATCCGCGCACCGTGGCGGGCGGCAGCGGCATACTCAGCTTCGTAGTCCGCCCCGCTCGGAATGCCAAGGCCCTCAAGATCAAGGCCGGCGAGACCGCCATATTCATCCGGCTTGGAAATCCAGGCCATCATGGAATGGGCGAGGTCGGCGAGCGGGTGGCCCAGCGTGGACAGTTCGAAATCGAGCACCGCCACCACCCGCGGCTCGGTCGGGTGGAACATGAGATTGCCGATGCGATAGTCGCCATGCACCAGCGAGGACACATCGTCTTGGGGAATATGGGCAGGCAGCCATTCCACAAGCCGGTCGATATTGGCGTCTTCCCGGGTGCGCGAGAGGTCCCACTGGCGACTCCAGCGGGTCACCTGGCGGGCATAGAAATTTCCCGGTTTGCCGAAGTCGCCAAGACCCACCACGCCAAAATCCACATTGTGGAAGGCGGCCAGCGTGCGGGCCATGGACCGGTACATCTCGCCGCGCTCCGCCGGATCGACGCCGGGAAGCGTGCAGTCATGGAAGACCCGCCCTTCCACGCGTTCCATCACATAGAAAGGCGTGCCGACAATGCTGCGGTCGTCACTATAGAGCAGCGCCGGCGGCACCGGCACGTCGGTGTCGGCCAGCGCCCGCATGATGCGGTATTCCCGATCCACCGCATGGGCGGAGGGCAGGAGATCGCCCGGCGGCTGCTTGCGCAGCACCAAGGCACGGGTGTCATAGGTCACGAAGAAGGTGGGATTGGACTGCCCGCCGGCAATGCGGGCCAGCCGCATGGGGCCGGCAAGACCGGGAATCGCCTCCTTCAGGAAGCCATCGAGGCGGGCCTCCTCGAAGCCGAGGGGAGCGGAAGGAGCGGCCTCGCTCATGCCGCGCCGTCCGTCGCCACCGGCCAGCGCCAGAAGGCATCGCCTTCCTTCTCCAGGAAGCGGTTGAGAACCATCTGGTGCACCTCGTCGGCGCCATCCACCAGCCGCGCCTGGCGAGCATAGCGGTAGATCCATTCCAGCACCGTGTCCTTGGAATAGCCACGGGCACCGTTGAGCTGGAGGCCCATGTCCACCGCCTGGTGCAGCGTATTGGCCGCCTGGATCTTGGCCATGGAGATTTCCTTGCGGGCGAGGCGCCCCTGGTCCAGCTCGAACGCGGCCTTCATCACCAGAAGCCGGCCGATCTCGATGGCCATGGCGGTGCGGCCGAGCATGAGCTGGACGCTCTCCCGGTCGGCGAGCCGCACGCCGAAGCCGTGACGCACCTCGGCATAGTCGCGGCCGATCTCCACCGAGCGCCGGGCAAGGCCCAGCCAGCGCATGCAATGGGTGAGGCGTGCCGGCCCGAGGCGGATCTGGGTGATGCGCAGACCCCAACCTTCTTCCTTGAGAACATCCTCCGGCGGAATGGTCAGGCCATCAAACTCCAGCTCGCAATGCCCGCCATGCTCCTCCGGCCCCATGATGGGAATGCGGCGCAGAATGCGCCAGCCCGGCTGGTCGCGGTGGAACATGAAGGCGGACAGGCCGGTGCGCGGATCATCGGAGGTGCGGGCGATGAGAATGAAGTGGGCCGCCTCCTCCGCGCCGGTGATGAACCATTTGCGGCCATAGATGCGATAGGACCCGTCCGGCTGCTTTTCCGCGCGGGTCTGGATCATGGAGGGATCGGAACCGCCGCCCGGGTGAGGCTCGGTCATCACAAAGGCGGAGCGCACGTCGCCCCTGACGATGGGGGCGAGCCAGCGCTCCTTCTGGTCCGGCGTACCCACCGCTTCCAGCACCATCATGTTGCCGTCGTCGGGCGCCGCCGAATTGAACACCACCGGTCCGAAGATGGAGCGGTTCATCTCCTCATAGCAGACCGCCATGCCCATGCGGCCGACACCCAGCCCGCCATTCTCCGGCTTCAGCTGGAGGCACCACAGTCCCTCCTCCCGCGCCTTGGCGCGCAGGCGCTGCAGTGGCGCGTGGGCGATGTTCTCGTGGGCGTCATAGGAGGCCGGGTCGCTTTCCAGCGGCTGGATCTCGCGGGCGACGAAATCCGCGATGCGCTCGCGCAGGCTTTCCAGCGCCGGGGAAATGGTGAAGTCCATGGGTCTCAAGCCTCACAGAGAGGAAACGAGGTGGCCGCCATCCACTTCCAGGGTGGAGCCGGTCATGTAGGAAGATGCGTCGGAGCACAGGAACAGGAG
This sequence comes from Aquabacter sp. DMC10, assembly GCF_056314145.1. Classification (NCBI taxonomy): domain Bacteria; kingdom Pseudomonadati; phylum Pseudomonadota; class Alphaproteobacteria; order Hyphomicrobiales; family Xanthobacteraceae; genus Aquabacter; species Aquabacter sp. DMC10. Next base: position 304,604 of record NZ_JBQUYX010000001.1, read on the forward strand.
CGGTCCCGCCACATCCTCCAGCTTCGCCAGCCGGCGATAGGGGATGCGGCGGATCAAGGCCTTGCCGGCCTCGCTCTCGAAGAAGTCGCGATTGAGGTCCGTCTCCACATAGCCGGGGCACAGCGCATTGGCGCGAATGCCGTGGCGCGCCCATTCCAGCGCCATGGAACGGGTGAGCTGGATGAGGCCGGCCTTGGAGGCGCAATAGGCGGAGACCTGGCCCGCGATGCGCTGGCCCAGGATGGAGGCGACCGTCACGATGGTGCCGCCGGTCTTGGCGGCGGCCATGGCGCGCGCGGCAGCGCGGCCCACCAGGAAGGCGCCTTTCAGATTGGTGTCGAGGATGCGGTCCCAGGCCTCTTCCTCGAGGTCGAGGAGCGGCGTCGTGGCGGTGACGCCCGCATTGGCCACCAGGATGTCCAGACGGCCGAACGTCTCCACCACTTCTGCCACGGCCGCGTCAACGGAGCCCGCACGGGTGACGTCCACCGCCAGGGCCAGGGCCTCGCCCCCGGCGTCCCGGATGCGGGCGCACACGGTCTCGCATTCGGCCTTGTTGCGGGCGGCCACGGCCACGCGGGCACCGGACTGCGCCAGCCGCTCCGCAAAGAAGGCGCCGAGGCCCTTGGATGCGCCTGTCACCAGCGCGGTCCGGCCATCCAGCGTCACGGAAAATCCCATGGGGCGTGCCTCCTCTTCAACGTTCCGTCCAGCCGCTTCCCGTCGGGGATGTTTCGTTTTATGTTTATAGAGCGAGCGCTCGCTTTATAGACAGGCACGCAACGGGCATGCAAGAGGAAACCGGAAGGATGCGCCCGTGACCGAGCCGGCGCGGGGAAGCCCCATGGAAGCCAAAACCCCGGAAGACACCATCGATCCGCGCGCGACCGAAGGCGCCATGGCGGGCCTCGACCTGTCCATGGAGGCCATGGCGGCCCGCATGCTGGCCCGCCACCATGCCACCATCCGGGTCAAGAAGGTCCATGTGGCCACGGCCCGGCTGGCCCGCATCGTCGAGACCACCTTGACGCTGGCCAACAATGCCGGCTTCCAGTCCATGAGCCTGCGCGACCTGTCGGAACAATCCGGCCTCAGCATGGGCGCGCTCTATGCCTATTTCGATTCCAAGGAGACGCTGCTGCGCATGATCCTCGGCACGGTGTCCACCGTGGTGGAAGAAGTGCTCGGCGCGCCGCCCGCGGATCTCGACGGCCCCCGCGCTCATCTGAACTGGCTCTTGCGCACCCATGTGGTGCTCACCGAGGCCATGCTGGCCTGGTTCACCTTCTCCTACATGGAAGCCAAGACCTTCCCGCCCGAGGCCCGCGCCATGGCGGTGGCCAGCGAACGGCGAACGGAAGGCTTCATCTGCGACGCGCTCACGCAAGGGGCTGCGGCCGGCGTCTTCGCGCTCGACGACGCGGCCATGACCGCGGCGCTCATCAAGCCCATGCTCCAGGACTGGTACGTGAAGCGCTCCAAATACCGCCGACGCGGCATCACGCCCGACGCCTTCGCCGATGCGGTCATCGCCTTCGTGGAACGGGCCATTCTCCCGCGCGGGGCGGGCGGTGGCGCGGCGGGCTGACGCTCCCGTCCGGCTTGCGGCCCGCCGGGAGATGGGCCAGCCTTCGCTCCCGGCAAACGGCCCCGAACGGGGCAAACAGGAGGACCCCCATGGCGCAGACCTTCACCGCGCTGGTGATCGAGGATGAGGGCGGCAAGCCGCGCGCCGCCTTCAAGACCCTGTCCTTTGAGGACCTGCCGGGCCACGACGTTCTCGTGGAGGTCACCTGCTCGACCTTGAACTATAAGGACGGCCTCGCGGTGAGCGGCAAGGGCCGCATTGCCCGCCGGCTTCCCATGGTGGCGGGGATCGATCTGGCCGGCACCGTCGTGGAGAGCCGCTCCCCCCAGTGGCAGGCCGGCGACAAGGTGATCGTCAACGGCTTCGGCCTCTCGGAGACCGAATGGGGCGGCTATACCCGCTTCCAGCGGGTGAAGCCGGAATGGCTGGTGCGCCTGCCCGAGGCTTTCACCTTCGAGCAGGCCATGGCCATCGGCACGGCCGGCTATACCGCCGCCTTGTGCGTGGACGCGCTGGAGGATTGGGGCGCCATCGCCCAGGGGGGCCGCGAGGTTCTCGTCACCGGCGCCGCCGGCGGCGTCGGCTCAGTGGCCGTGGCGCTGCTAGCCAAGGCCGGCTACACGGTGACCGCCGCCACCGGCCGCCCCGAGACCCACGCCTATCTGTCGGAGCTGGGCGCCAGCGGCTTCGTGGACCGGGCAAGCCTCGCTGAAAAGGGGGCGCCCTTGCAGAAGGAGCGCTGGGACGGCGCGGTGGATGCGGTGGGCTCCACCACCCTTGCCAATGTCCTCTCCCAGACCGCCTATGGCGGCGCGGTGGCCGCCTGCGGCCTTGCGGGCGGCGCCGACCTGCCGGCCACGGTCCTCCCCCACATCCTGCGGGGTGTCGCCTTGCTGGGCGTCGATTCGGTGGCCACCCCCATGGCGAAGCGGGAGCGCGCCTGGGCCCGCCTCGCGCGCGACCTTGCCCCCGGCCCCCTTGCCGCCATGACCCGGGTCGAGCCCATGTCCCGGCTACCGGACCTGGCCAACGAGATCCTCGCCGGCCAGGTGCGCGGACGGGTGGTCATCGACGTCACGGGCTGACATCTTTCTGACCGGAAACGAAAAGGGCCCGGACGTCACCGTCCGGGCCCTTCTTCGTTTCTGGTCGCCTGCACTCAGTTCCGGGTGATGGACCCGGTCACCGCAGGCGCCGCAACGGCCGGCGTGATCGCCATGGGCGCGCCGGGGGCGGAAGCCGGGATCGGCTTCGTGCTCGCGCTGGCGCCCATGGTGGGCGTGGCGGGCTTGGGCTTCTTCTTGGGCTGAGGATCGGCGTGCGCCACCACCTTGGGGGCCGGCGGACGGCCGTGGGCGATGAGCTCGGACACGGTGACGATCTTGTAGCCCTTGGCGATCAGCGCATCGATCACGCGCGGCATGGCAGCCACCGTGGTCGGGTGAATGTCATGGGACAGGATGATCGCGCCCGGACGGACCTGCTTCATGATCTGGTCATAGACCGACTGGGCATCGCGGATCTTCCAGTCCAGCGGGTCCACCGACCAGAAGATCTGGGTGATGCCGAACTTCTCGTAGAGATGGGCCTGGAGGCTGGGATTCATCGACCCGTAGGGCGGGCGCATCAGCACGGGCTTGGTGCCGGTGAGCTGCTCCAGCAGGGCGGAGGTGTCTTCCACCTGCTTGTCGGCCGCGGCCACGGGCAGCTTGGTGAGCTGGGGATGGCTCCAGGAATGATTGCCGATCTCATGGCCGGCAGCGGCCACCGCCTTGACCACGTCCGGCGCCTGCACGGCGCGGTTGCCCAGCATGAAGAAGGTCGCCTTCACATTGCGGTCGGCGAGGATCTTCAAAAGCTTGGGCGTGGTTTCGGGATTGGGGCCGTCGTCGAAGGTGAGCGCCACATAAGGGGCGTCCACTTCCAGATAGGTATAAGCGGGCAGGCGCTTGCCCGGCACTGCCGGCTCTTCCGCCAGCGGCGCGGCGGGCGTCTGCGCCGCGGCGGGCTGGGCCGCAGCCATGGACGCAGGCGCCGGGGTGGCGGCCGGCTGGAACATGGCCGCCGTCACAGCCGGCGACGGCAAGGCCGGGAGGCTGGGATGGCTCGGAGTCGGGGCGCTGGCGGAAGCAGGCGTCGCGAGGGTGACGGGAGTGGCGGGCGGCGTTTCGGACGCAGACAGCGGCATGAGGCTGAAGGCCAGACCAAGCCCGATGGCTCCGGTCACGGCGGCTGCGCAGATGGCGACGACTTTCTTCACGGCTTGGCTTTCCTGGGGCAAGCGACGTTCTAGTCTCGGCCCGCGAGAGTGGATAAAGCGTGAAAGTGGCGAAACAATCAATCTGCGCCGTCCAATTGCGGCCGCACTTCGGCAAAACGCCTGCCCATCGTGTCTTTCACGTCACCCCGGCGGAGGGCGCCTCAGGCGGGTGGAAAGCGCGTCTTGGGCTGGACCTGACGCCACGCGCCGGAGCGCGACCCGACCTTTCGGACGGGCACTCTTGGTGGCTGGATCAGGAAATTAACTGGTGGAGCCGAGGGGAATCGAACCCCTGACCTCTGCAGTGCGATTGCAGCGCTCTCCCATCTGAGCTACGGCCCCGATCCATGGGAGGCGCCATTTAGGGTTTCGCCCCCCGACCTGTCAAGCGCAGGCGAAAAAGTTGCCCACATGCATTTCACGACGCTTCCCGCTACCGCCCGCTACCCCCTTTCCGGCGGCGGGCAACACATCTTGCGACCTATCGGGCCCGAAATGGCCGGCGCGCCGGTTGGCCCAGCGCCCGCAGCGCGGTCTCGGCCAAGGCCCGCATTTCCAGGTCCGCGGAGGAGCCGGGGGCATAGGCGCTGATGGTCTGGCCCACTGTGAATGCCCGCACGAAGGAAATATCGAAGCTGAGATGGGGCGCCACCTCGTGTCCCAGGCTGGCGAGCTCGGGCGCGATCTGCTGGCCCTCCAGAACCGACATGTCCACCTTGGTGGGCACGAGGAGTGTCGGAGGCTGGCCCTCGGGCAAGGGCTTGGCGAGTTCGGCGGCGCGGGCCACGGTCTGCTTGGTGGCGTTCAGATCCAGCGAAGAGGGGCCGCACGGCAGGAGCAGGAGGTCGGCCACCTCAACGCACAACTTGAACACCGAGCCGAGATCGGCCGGCGAATCGATGATGGCGAAATCCGTCCCGGATTTGTAGATGCCCTTCACCCAGGCCACGCCGCCGGCGACGGTGGGAACATCGTTGCGCACCACGAAGTCGAGCCGGCGGGGCAGCGCCCAATCGAAAGCGGAAGCCTGCGGATCGGCGTCCACGAGCGTCACGCTGCGCCCGCGCCGCGCCAGCTCACCGGCGAGATTGACCGCCAGTGTGGTCTTGCCCACACCACCCTTGCGCTGCGTGATGGCTATGATCTGCATGTACGCCTCACTGGTCCTGCCCTGGACACCTGTCCCCGGCGCGCCCCTTGTTCATCCATTGCCAGCGCGACAGCCGGTCAGCCGCCACCCAAGTGCGTGAGCGCCCGCGCCACGACACGATCGAGACTGCCGGCCGGCTCCCGCAATGTCAGCCCATGGGCGAACAAGGTGGCCGAGGCAGCGAAGGCACTGTCATTCAGAAGGCGCGTGTAGGCGGCGTGCACATTGTCGGGCTTCAGCCCCCCCGCCAGCCCCAGCGCCAGACCGAACTTCCCCACCAGCCCCGCATTCAATGTCTGCTCCAACTGCCGGGGTACCAGCAGTTGCGGACGTCCCATGGCGAGGGCCATCTCGATGGTCCCAAGGCCCCCATGATGCACCACCATGGCGCTTTCCGGCACCAGCTGCTTGAGGTCGCCCGGGCTGTCGAGCAGCTTGACCCCGAGCTTGCGCAGGCGCTCCCGCTCGTTCGGCAGAATGTCGCGCACATAGGCGCAGCCGTCCGAATCAAGCTGCGACAGGGTCGTCAGGACGGTGCTGGTATGCACATGTTCGGCGGTGAGATAGGCGAACCAGGTGCGGACGGGGGCTTGAGCCGCCGGCGGAGGTAGCGGAAGGAGCGGCCCGACCGCGGCATCGCCCCGCCCCTCGGCATAAAGATCGAGCTCCGGCAAGGTGACCACCAGGCCGTCCGCCTCTGCAAACAGGCCCGGTAGGGCCTGGGGCGCCGGACGTCCACGACCCGCCTGGACGGTCGCGATGCTGGTGAGGATCTGCTCCTCCTTCAGGCTCGGCGCGCGCCCGGGGAAGCTTGGAAACGCCTCGCCCACCGCGAGGGGCAAGGTGAAGCCGTCGCCCAGGATCATCAGCGGCGTTCCGCTGCCATAAAGGGTCAGAGCCAGGACGGGGCAATAATCGCCGATCACCAGATCGGGGCGGAACATATCGAGCACCGACTGCCAGCCATAGACCAGCCCGTCGAGCCGCTGGGGCTCATCGAACCCCACCATCCCCATGATGTCGCCATAGGCGCCAATGCTGAAGGGCAGTCGCCCGATGGGGGTAGGAGGATAGGGTGCCTGAACGACGAAGAAGCCGAGGTCTCGGATGGGCTTTGAAGACAGCACCAAGTTACGGACAGCGAAGACGCAAGTATGGCCCCGATCGGCGAGTGCCTCCGCGACCGGCAGGAGGCGCGAGACGTGACCCATCCCCTCCCCCAGTTCCCAGGCAAACAAGACGAGGCCCATGATCTTCCTTCAAAAACCGGCCGAAACACCGGCCGCTCCGGTGCGGTCGCGGCAAGCTAGCATGACCCGATGGTCTTGCATCAAGCTGGAATAAGAACATGACGGCGTCTCAACGGACTTCCGCCTCCCCACCGCCTCTCCTATGATGCGGGCGCGGCCGACGGGGCGCAGGGGGCGCACACAGCTCGGAATGCGGGCGATCCGGGTGGGCGGTTCCGGCATGGCTCCCGGCGGCACGGCGTTGGCGTCATGGGCCGGACCGTGCGGCGAGCGGCCGGACAATCGGGATGGGAATGCAAATGGCATCTGGCGTGAAGGAAATTTTCGACGGATTGCGGCAGGTGCTGGATCAACGCAAGACGGCCCGCAAGGGCCTGAATGCTGTGGATCGCGTCGCGCTCGCCCTGGAGACCCTGGCGGACGAGGCCAGCGTCATCCGCACCGAACTGGCCCTGATCCGCATGATTTCCGCTGAGCAGGCGCGCGGCGGCCCGCCGAAGAAGCAGGAAACGGAAACCGTCATCGCCACCGCCGAATAAGGCGCGTTCAAGCCGGCCCCGTGACCGTGGCGTCCTTTTCAGATGGGCGTGTCGCGCGTGGGGGCCGGCGAAGCGAAGGTCAGCGTCAAGACGCGGTTTGCCGCGATGGGCGCGAACTGCGGCTCAAGCAGCACGGGCGTGCAGGCGTCCAACGCCGTGAGCGCCGCCGCAAAGAAACGCCGCTGGGCCAGGCCGTCCCCCGTCAGGCGGGAATAGGTCACCAGCGGCTTTCCCTTCAGCCGCCCCTGCACATCCAGGCCGAACCGGAAGGTGATAACCGAGCCCGGACTGTCGGATGGGGGCCGCCAGCACGCCTTCAACGCGCGATTGAGGTCCTCGAAGGTGGCCACCGGCGTGGCCCGCCTCACACTCTGGGCGGCGGCCGGTCCGGCAAGCCAGAGCCCGGACAACGCAAGCGCCACGGCGGCACACACTCCCGACGCACACAGGAGGAAATGCCGCCGGCTCATGGTCAATTCTTCGGCTTTGGCGGATCGATGCGGTCGGCGACCTCCACTAGCGCCTCCGCCAGAGCGCGCAATTGCTCGGCATCCAGCGCGATCTGCACCGCCGGCAGCGGCAGGCCCGGCGCCTTGGCCACGCCCACCTCGAACCGGACGCCGCCCGCCTTGCCGTCAAAAATGGCCGTGGTGAACGCGTGCAGCGGCCACACTTTCAGGCGGCCTGCCTCATCCTTGTCCCAGCTGTCGAAAGACATTCAATCTCCTCCCCGCCCGGATGCGTTCCAGGCGCCATGTCGTGATGCGCGTTGCCGCTCCCGGGCCTGATTCGGCACCGGCAGCCTCCCTCTTGCAGCCTCACCTGAGGTGATTGCGCCAGTTTGAGCCACGCTTTTCCGACCGAGAAGGCCAGGGCGATGCCGCCCCCAGAGAATCGAGCGGCAACCGGCCACCTCCATCGGCGATCGGAAACGGGGCAGGCTGATGCAGGCCCTGCCGGCCGACCCCTGTCAAGAGTGCGCTGCGGCAAATGTGGTTCGCAGCTGCGCGAATGGATCGACGACACTTCGCACAGGCCTTATAGCTTGGAGAACGAAAGGGTTGTCCCGGCTTGATCTCCGTCATCATTCCCACCTCGAATTCCGAACGGGAGCTGGTTCCCGTGCTCTCCGCCCTGGTGCCGGGCGTCACGGCGGGGATTCTGCGTGAAGTGGTGTTGGTGGATGCGGGATCCACCGACGGAACCTCGGCCATCGCCGATGCCGCCGGATGCATGCTCCTTCAGGGTGGGCCTGCCATGGGGGAGCGGCTGCGGGCGGGCGTGGCCGCGGTGCGCACGCCCTGGCTCCTGTTCCTTCAGCCGGATTCGCTGCTGGAGGAAGGATGGTCGCGGGATGTGGCGCAATTCCTGGAAACCGCCGAGCGCCGGGGCGCCGCCGACCGGGTGGCCGCAACCTTCCGCCTCGCCTTCGACGGCTATGGCCTGCGCCCGCGGGTGCGGGAGCTGGCCGGGGCGCTTCAATTGGCCCTGCTGGGCCGGGCGCGGGCGGGACAGGGCCTGCTCATGTCCCGCCGTCATTACGAGCGGCTGAAGGGCCACCCACCCGGCGCCACCGGCGAGCAGCAGCTTTCGGTGCGGCTGCCGCGCCGTCGGCTTCACGTGCTGAGAGCCCGCGTGGTGCTCATTGCCGACCAGGCGGAGGCGGAGGCCTGGGACGAGGACCAGACCACCCCCTCCTGACCGACAGCGCCGGGCTTACCGCGAGAGGAAGTTGGTCTTGGCGAGGTCCAGCACCTCGTCGCCCCGCCCGCTCATCACCGCCTTAATCATCCACAGGCTGAAGCCCTTCACCTGCTCCAGCCCGATGGTGGGCGGCATGGAAAGCTCCTGCGTGGCGGTCACCACGTCCAGAACGGCCGGGCCGTCATGGGCGAGCACTTCCTTCACGGCGCCTTCCAAATAGCCGGGGTCCTCCACCCGCACGCCGTGAATGCCCATGGCGCGCGCCATGGCGGCGAAGTCGGGATTGTCCAGGTTCGTGCCCACTTCCACGAAGCCGGCCGCCTTCATCTCCAGGGCCACGAAGCCCAACACCCCATTGTTGAAGATGACCACCTTCACCGGCAGCTTGTGCTGCTTCAGCGTGATGAGGTCGCCCATCAGCATGGTGAAGCCGCCATCGCCCGACAGCGAGATGACCTGCCGCTGGGGCAAGGCCGCCTGGATGCCGATGGCCTGCGGCATGGCATTGGCCATGGAGCCATGCACCAGGGACCCCACCATGCGGCGGCGGCCGTTCATCTTCAGGTAGCGGGCAGCCCAAATGGTGGGCGTGCCCACGTCGAAGGTAAAGACGGCGTCATCGCTCGCCGCCTCACTGACGAGCCGCGCCACATATTGCGGATGGATGGGCGGATGGCCGCCGGTGCCCTGGGCGAGATCGTCGAGGCCCGCGCGCACCTTCTTATAATGCGCCAGATGGGTCTCCAGATGTGTGGCATCCGTCTTTTCGGCGAGCTTGGGCAGCAGCGCCTCCAGGGTGAGGCGCACATCGCCCACCAGTCCGAGATCGATGGCGCAGCGCCGGCCCAATTGCTCGGGCCGCAGGTCCACTTGGGCGATCTTGATGCCGGTGGGCAGGAACTGCTTGTAGGGGAAGTCCGTGCCGAGCAGCACCAGCAGGTCGCAGGAATGCATGGCCTCATAGCCGGAGGCAAAGCCGATGAAGCCGGTCATGCCCACGTCGAAGGGGTTGTCGTATTCCACGAACTCCTTGCCGCCCAAGGCGTGGACGATAGGGCTCTTGAGCTTCTGGGCGAGCGCCATCAGTTCGGAATGGGCGCCGGCGCAACCGCGCCCGCAGAACAGCGTGACCTTGGCGGCCCCGTTCATGAGCGCCGCCAGCTTGGCGATCTCGGCTTCAGCGGGGCGCACCTCGGGCAGAGCAGGCAGAAGGCACGGCGCCGGCTGGCGGGTGGGGGCGGCCTTCAGCGCCACGTCGCCGGGGATGACCACCACCGCAACGCCGCGCTTGCCCACGGCGGCGCGGATGGCATTTTCCAGCACGAACGGCATCTGGGCGGGGTCGGAGACCATCTCGCAATAGACGCTGCATTCCTGAAACAGGTTCTGCGGGTGCGTCTCCTGGAAGTAGCCGCCGCCGATCTCCGAGGAGGGGATCTGCGCGGCGATGGCCAGCACGGGGGTGCGGCTGCGCTGGGCGTCGAACAGGCCATTGATGAGATGCAGGTTGCCCGGCCCACAGGAGCCCGCGCACACCGCCAGCTCGCCGGTGATCTGCGCCGCGCCGGCCGCCGCGAAGGCCGCGCTCTCCTCGTGGCGCACATGGATCCAATCCATCTCGCCGGTGCGCCGGATGGCCTCCGTCAAACCATTGAGGCTGTCGCCCACGATGCCATAGATGCGCCGGACGCCGGCTTGGTGAAGGGTGGTGACGATGAGGTCGGCAACGGTGCTGGCCATGGTCTTCCCTCTTTGGCGGCGGGCTTGGCCCCACTTCGAGCACCCGGCGCATGTCTTGACGTGCCGTCCTCACTATCGGCCATTGCACGACGGGTTCAAGACGCTGCCGCCGGGCTTTAGCCAGCCTTTGCATCCGCCCCGCCATAGGGTTTCGCTATAGCGCCCGACGAAAAGTGATATTCGCTTTATGGCGCATCACTCCTTATGCATGCCTTCCCCTCCCCGGCCGCCATCGGCCGTCTACGCGCGGGGCGCACAGGACCACGGCACATGCAGACCATTGGCAGCGACAGGTTCCAGGACATCCGCGACGCGGTGCGCGCCTTGTGCGCCCAGTTTCCCGCCGAATATCACCGGCGGGTGGACGAGGCGCGCGGCTATCCTGAGGACTTCGTCGATGCCCTGACCAAGGCCGGCTGGATGGCCGCCCTGATCCCGGAGGAATATGGCGGCTCGGGACTCGGGCTGACGGAAGCTTCCGTCATCATGGAGGAGATCAACCGGGCTGGCGGCAATTCGGGCGCCTGCCACGGCCAGATGTACAATATGAACACTCTGGTGCGGCATGGCTCGGAAGAGCAGCGCCAGCGCTATCTGCCCAAGATCGCCTCCGGCGAGCTCCGCCTCCAGTCCATGGGCGTCACTGAGCCGACCACCGGCACCGACACCACCAAGATCAAGACAACAGCGGTGAAAAAGGGCGACCGCTACGTCATCAACGGCCAGAAGGTGTGGATCTCCCGCATCCAGCATTCCGACCTGATGATCCTGCTGGCCCGCACCACCCCCCTTGAGGACGTGAAGAAAAAGTCCGAGGGCATGTCCATCTTCATCGTCGACCTGCGGGAGGCCATCGGCAAGGGGCTGACGGTGCGGCCCATCCTCAACATGGTCAATCACGAGACCAACGAGCTGTTCTTCGACAATCTGGAAATCCCGGCGGAAAACCTGATCGGCGAGGAAGGCCAGGGGTTCAAATATATTCTCACCGGGCTCAATGCGGAGCGGGTGCTGATCGCGGCCGAGTGCATCGGCGACGGCTATTGGTTCATCGACAAGGTGACCGCCTACACCAAGGAACGCATGGTGTTCGGCCGGCCCATCGGCCAGAACCAGGGCGTGCAGTTTCCCATCGCCGAAGCCTTCATCGAAGTGGAGGCGGCAAACCTCATGCGGTTCGAGGCGTGCCGGCTCTTTGACGCCAACCTGCCCTGCGGCACCCAGGCCAACATGTCCAAATACCTGGCGGCCAAGGCCTCCTGGGAGGCGGCCAATGCCTGCCTCCAGTTCCATGGCGGCTTCGGCTTTGCCTGCGAGTATGACGTGGAGCGCAAGTTCCGCGAGACCCGGCTCTATCAGGTGGCGCCCATCTCCACCAATCTGATCCTCAGCTACGTGGCCGAGCACGTGCTGGGCCTGCCGAGGTCCTTTTGATGAGCACCCTGCCCGCCCCCCATCCCGGCCTGGACTTCACCATCCCTCTCTTTGTCCCCGGCCACCGGCCCGACCGCTATGGCAAAGCGGCGGCGGCGGGCGCGGATGCGGTGATCCTGGATCTTGAGGACGCCGTCCCCCCCGATGCCAAGGAGATGGCGCGGGAGGCCCTGACGCTCGCCTTCAGCACCGGCCCCGTCCTGGTGCGCATCAATGCGGCGGGAACGCCGTGGCATGGGGACGACCTTGCGGCCATCGCCCGCCTGAAACCCGCCGCCGTCCTGCTGCCCAAGGCGGAACGGGTCGAAACGCTGGACGCGGTGGCGGCGAAGGTCGGCCCGGATATTCCCATCATCGCTCTCGTGGAAAGCGCGCTTGGCCTCGCTGAGGCGCGCGCGCTCGCCGCTCATCCGGCGGTGGGGCGGCTGGCCTTCGGCTCGGTGGATTTCTGCGCGGACCTCGGCTGCGCCCATGTGCGCGACGCCCTGCTGCCGGCGCGCATGGAACTGGTGCTCGCCTCGCGCCTTGCCGGCTGCCGCGCGCCCATCGACGGGGTCACCACGGCCATCGACGATGCGGGGGAAGCCCTGGATGATGCCCGCTATGCCCGCGCGCTGGGCTTTTCCGGCAAGCTTGCCATCCATCCCAAGCAGATCGCCGCCATTCGTTCGGGCTTCGCGCCGGACGCGGCCGAAATCGCCTGGGCGAAGCGCGTCCTGGCCAGTGGCGAGGGCGCCGCTGCGGTGGATGGGGCCATGGTGGACGAGCCGGTGCGCATTCGCGCCCGGGCCATCCTCGCCCGCGCCGCCGAACCGGCCTGACGGGACGCCTCAGCGCGCCCCGCCGGTGCGCTCCAGGACCAGTTCCAGGCAGATGAGCACGGGGTTTTGGCCGGCGGCCAACTTGCCCGTGTGCACATCGCCCCGCGTGTCGATGAGCTCGATGCCGATCTCCGCCTTGGGCTGGCCGTTGGCATCGGGGGCAATGGCGCCATCGACGATGAGGATCTCGGTGGGGTGCTCGGAAATGGTGCGGCCATCCGCGAACTGAACGCCGATGATGCTGCCGACGCCGCTGCGCACCCGCCCGTGAGTCACGCCATGGCGGCGGCACAGGGCCTCGATGGCGCCCACCAGATCCTCATTGGGCCGCACGCGGGCGATGATGCAGTCGCCATCGGGGCGGTGCACGCCCTCGGCGGCGGTGGGGCCGAACAGGGTGAAATTGGTCTCGGTGTCGGGCAAGGCCACCATGGCCACCTCCCGGCAGCCATAGGCGATCGCCTGTCCAGGCTCGGCAATCACCGCCTCGAAGGGCAGGAGATGGCCGCCCTTGCGCACGCCGCCTTCCTCCCAGATGGCATGGCAATGGACGAAGGGCTTGCCGTCCCGATAGCCGAACGTGGTGCGGGCCGATGCGATGGGGGTGCCGGCGGGAGCCTCGAATGTCTCGCTATAGAAGGCCACGTGCTCCGCATCGGGGGAGAAGGACGGCCGCACATAGCGGAAGGGGGCAAGGGCGACGCCGGAAAGCTCCAGGCCGGCGGCCGTGATGCCGGCCGCCTCCAGCGGGCGGGCAATGGCCTCGCAGAAGGTCAGGCCGGGTTCCAGCGTCAGCTCCAGCCGCTCCATGCGGCCGCCGAAGCTGGGCATGCGCTCCGCGGCGACGGGGCCGGGATGGACCATATGGCGGACGGGCGAGGTCATGGCGTTTCCCCTTGATGGGTTATGGACGTTGTTGTCTCAGGCAGGGTTGATGTTCAACTTCCGGGCCGGCCGCAGCGGCCCGCCGCGCACCACCGGCGACGTCACAAGCGCGGCCATGCGCGCTTCCAGCGCCCGGGCCTCCTGCAACAGGGCCGTTCCCAGCGCCTCCTGTCGCTCCGGGCCGAGACGGTCCTCGATTGCGGCGATGGACAAGGCCGCGATGGGCGCCCCCTCGACGGACCGAACCACGGTTCCGATGCCCCAGGAGCCGGGGAAGATGGCGCCGCGATTGACCGAAAAGCCGCGACGGCGAGCCTCCTCCAGACCGGCGCGAATGCCGTCCTGCGAGAGGTGGGGATAGCGAGAAAAACAGGCCGCGCCGTGGGCGGCAATGATGAAGTCCACCTCCTGGTCTGGCAGGGCGGCCAGGATGGCGAGGTTTCCGGCGCCCACCAGAAGCGGGTGCCGATCTCCGGCGGACAGCACATGCGAGCGGATGGGATAGCTGCCTTCCTCCCGGTGCACGCAGACCCCGAGCGTGCCGCTGCGCAACGTGAGGAAGGCATTGTCCCCCGAGGCCTGGGCCAGGGCGACGAGCCCCTCCACGGCCATGCCGTGGACGCCGTAGCGCTCTCCGGCGAGGGTTCCGAGCACATAGCAGGCCGGCCCAAGCAGGTAGCGCCGGGTCTCGACGTCCTGTTCCACAAGGCCGCTGCGCATCAAGGCGAGGAGCAGGCGGCGGGCGGTGGGCTGCTTGAGGCCGCTCTCGGCCACCACCTCGCGCAGGCTGGCCCCGGTCGACCGGTAGCGCGCCAGGAGCATGAGCAGCGACGTGGCGCGCTCGACGCTCTGGGCGCCGGCGGCATCCCCTGCCCCTTCTCCCTCCGCATCAACCAGATGGCTCATGCCGATCGCCCCCACACTCCAACCACTCCACAATATGGAGTCCAGACCTTGCTACCTCGCAGCCACGAAGTCTTTTATTTCAAGCACTCCGGGAAGGAAAGGGGCGCGGCCTCCCAACGTTGCCGCACCATTTTCCCGGTGGTATGGACTTTCTTCAATCGTGCCATCGCCAAAACGGCAAGCCTGCCCACCGGGCGGCACACAGGGAGGTCGCCGCCATGTCCAACGCCAACATGTCCAACACCGCCAAGCCCAACACGGCATTGTCACGCCAGCGCTTTGCGGGCCGCACCGTCCTCGTGTTCGGGGCCGGCTCTGCGGGGGAGGGCTGGAGCAACGGCAAGGCCGCGGCGGTGGCCTATGCGCGGGACGGCGCGTCGGTCGTGTGCGTGGACCTGAATGCCGCTGCGGCCGAGGAGACCGCCGGCCTGATCGCCGCAGAGGGCGGCTCGGCGGAGGCGATCACGGCAGATGTGACGGACACCGCCTCCGTCAGCCGAGCCGTGGCAGCGGCCACCGCCCGCTTCGGCGCCATCGACGTGCTGCACAACAATGTGGGCGTCACCCATATGGGCGGGCCGGCGGAATTGAGCGAAAAGGACTTCGAGGCGTCCGTCGCGCTCAATCTCGGCTCCGTCTATCGCACCTGCAAGGCGGTGCTGCCGGGCATGGTGGAGCGGCGCAGCGGGGTCATCATCAACATCTCCTCCATCGCCTCCATCCGCTGGACCGGCTATCCCTATTTCGCCTATTGCGCCACCAAGGCGGCGGTGAACCAGGCGACGGTCGCCATCGCCATGCAATATGCCCGGCAGGGCATCCGGGCCAATTGCGTGGTGCCCGGCGCCGTGGACACGCCCCTCATCTACAAACAGATCGCGGGCCAGTATGCCTCCATGGCCGAGATGGTGGAAAAGCGCGCGGCCATGATCCCCATGGGCTGGATGGGAAATGCCTGGGACATTGCCAACGCCGCCCTTTTCCTGGCCTCCGACGAGGCGCGCTTCATCACCGGCGTGTGCCTGCCGGTGGATGGCGGCCAGAGCTGCCAGATGGTGGCCCCGGCGTAAGGAGGCCCTTTGCCGACACACCGATTTTCGGTTGAAAGACAGCCTGCGCTTCCCGCATAGTTCGCAGGACGAACACGCATGCTGCGCCTGCGGACTGGTCTTCCAAGAACCTGAACCGATGTTCTGATTGAACCAGGGCGGAAAGGACGGTCCCTTGAACGACGTGCGCCTGCAAGATTACGTAACGTTAATAGACGATATCTACGAGGCCTCTGTCCTGCCTGTGTATTGGCCCAAGGTTATCGATGGCCTGTGCACTCTGACGGGATCTTGGGGCGGAGCTTTAATGACCATCGACAGCGCCAGGGAGATGCGCTGGATCGCCACCCCGGCTTATGATCCCATCCTGAAACTGGCCGCCGACCAGCGCATGCAGGAGCGCAACGTGCGGCCCGCCCGCTCCCTCGCCCGCATGCATGCCGGTTGGCTCTCGGACCTGGATGTCTTCACCCCCGAAGAGCATGCCAGTGATCCCATCTATAACGAGCTTCTGCGGCCCCATGGCATCGGCTGGACAGCGGGATCAGTCATCCTTCTGCCCACCGGCGAGATGCTCGTCTTCGACCTCAACCGTGCCCTGGAGTCTGCGCCCTTCGAGCGCGCGACGCTGAACCGGCTCGACGCCTTGCGCCCGCATATGGCGCGTGCGGCGCTGATCTCCGCCCAGCTTGGCCTCCAGCGCGAGCGGGACCGGGTGAACACGCTAGCGGCCCTTGGCATTCCCGCCGCCTCGCTCGGGAGAGGCGGGCGCATCCTGGCCGCCAATGACCTGCTCCAGCAAAGGACGGACGTGTTCACCACCGGGGGCTCCGACCGCTTCGTCCTGCGCGATCCGGCGGCCAATGCCCTGCTGCACGCCGGGCTGGACGAGGTCTCGCGGCCGACGCCGTCCGGCGTCAGGTCGGTGCCCATCCGCGCGACGGAAGAGCGGCCCGCTTACATCGCCAATCTCGTTCCCATCCGCCGCGAGGCGCACGACCTCTTCCCCACCAGCAACGCGCTTGTCACCCTGACCCCGGTGGAAGCCCCCGACGTGCCCACGCGCCGCCTGCTCCACGGCCTGTTCGATCTCACCCCTGCCGAGGCCAAGGTCGCCCAGGCCCTGATGGAAGGCCTGACCATCGAGGACACCGCGACGCGGCTCGGGGTCGCGGCGGCGACCATCCGCACGCACATGAAGCGCATCTTCGCAAAGACGGGCACCAGCCGGCAGGCCGAACTGGTCCTGCTGCTGCTGGGAACGACCCCGCACCTCAATCCGCGCTGACACCGCCGGCCTCAGGGTCTTTGCCCGGCCTCCGCAGCGATGCCGAGCACATCCGCCAGCAGCCGGTTGGGAAAGCGGCGCTTGGTGACGATGGCATAGAAGCGCTCCGACACCTCGGGGATGCGGCACTGCTCCACCAGAATGCCCGCCTTCAATTCGTCGCGGACCACGATGGGCGGCACCAGGGTGACGCCCTCGCGTTCTCGTGCCAGCAGGCGCAGCATGGCCATGTCGTCCACTTCGGCGAGGATGGTGGGCCGGATGCCCGCCAGTTCCACCACCCGGTCGAAGGCCACTCGGATCTCGCTGTCGAGGCTGGGGAGCAGGACCGGCTCGACCCTCAGGTCATCGGGAAAGCGGAACGTCCGCCGCTTCTTCCGGGGGCGGCCGACCAGGCTGACAGGCTGCTCGTCGAGGAGGTGATTGCGGAACGGGGAGCGCGCATCGCGCGGCGCGGCGCTGTTGGCCAGCACCACGTCGAGGGCATGGGCCTCCAATTGGGCCAGGAGGTCCCGGATGTTGCCGGATCGCACGATCAGCTCCACATCCGAGCGTCCCACCAGCGGGCGCAGGAATTCCAGCTGGAAATTGCGCGACAGGGTGGTGAGCGCCCCTACCCGCAGCACCGGACGGCTGGCCACGTGGCGCCCGCGCAGCGTGCTCATCAGCTCGTCGCCGGCCTTGAAGACTGTGTCGGCATAGTCGAGCGCAATCTGCCCCGCCTCGGTGAGCACCAGCTTGCGGCCCACCCGCTCGAACAGGGCATGGCCCATCTGGTGCTCCAGCTTCTGGATCTGCACCGAGAGGGCCGATTGGGACAGGTGCAGCTCCTCGGCCGCGCGGGTGAGGCTGCCGGCATGGGCGACGGCCCAGAAATAGCGGAGATGGTTGAAGTTGAGGTCACGCATCCTTCTATAAAAACGAATGATAGAAGCGAAACAATGAATTTTTATCGATGCATCTCTGCCCTTAGGACTCTCCCCCAATCGAACCTCAGATCGAAGGGGAAGCGACCTTGCCCGCTCCATTCCTGCCCTTGCTGGCCCCTGTCCCGCTGCTCCTGTGCGCGGCCTTCTGCTTTCGCGACACCGCCCCCCGCCCCAAGCGCATTCCCATCCTGGCGGAGGCCGCTGCCCTGGCGACGCTCGGCCTCGCCGTCGCCTCGGCAGGACTGCTCGCACTCGGCGGGTCCGGGGAGAGCCCGCTGCTCGGCGCCTTCGGCGTGGGCCTGTCCGCCCGCCTGGATGTCGTCAGTGTGGCCATGCTGGTGCTGGTGGCCTTCATCGGCTGGGTGGTGGTGCGCTATGCCCGGACCTATCTCGACGGCGAGGCACGGCAGGGTCCCTTCACCGGGTGGCTCTGCCTGACACTGGCCGCGGTGCTGCTGCTGGTCAGCGCGGGCAATCTCGCCCAGCTGGCGTGCGCCTGGATCGCCACCAGCCTGTTCCTGCACCGGCTGCTTCTGTTCTATCCCGACCGGCCCGGCGCGCGGCGGGCGGCGCGCAAGAAGTTCATCACGGCGCGCCTGGGTGATGCCGCCCTGGTGGGCGCGGCCGGTCTGCTCCTTGCCGCCTACGGCTCCGCCGACATCGGCACCATCCTGGCGCAGGCAAAGCTCGGCATGGGGGGCAGCCTCGCGGCGGCCGCCGCCGGCCTGCTCATGGCGGCGGCGCTTCTCAAGTCGGCGCAATTTCCCACCCATGGCTGGCTGGTGGAGGTGATGGAGGCGCCCACCCCGGTGTCTGCCCTCCTCCATGCCGGCGTCATCAATGCCGGCGGCTTCCTGCTCATCCGTTTCGCCGACGTGCTGCTGCTGGCGCCCAGCGTGCTGGCGGTGCTGGTGATGGTGGGCGGCTTCACGGCGCTGTTCGGCAGCCTCGTCATGCTCACCCAGCCGGCGGTGAAGACCTCGCTGGCCTGGTCCACCATCGCGCAGATGGGGTTCATGATCCTGCAATGCGGGCTGGCGCTGTTTCCCCTCGCCCTGCTGCACATCCTCGCGCACTCGCTCTACAAGGCCCATTCCTTCCTCGCCTCGGGCGGCGCGGTGGAGCGGGTGGCGGCGATCCGTCGGCCGGGCCCGGTGGCGGTGCCCGATGCCCGGGCGGTGGGCCGGGCCTTCCTGGCGGCGCTGGCCATCTATGTGCTGGTGGGCCTCGGCTTCGGCCTCGTCCACAAGTCACCCCAGGCCATCGCGCTCGGCGCCATCCTCATCTTCGGTGTCGCCTACATGCTGGCGCAGGGCTTCGCCGATGCCGCGCCCTGGGCCCTCACCCGGCGGACGGCCGCCTATGCGCTGGCCACATCGGCCGCCTATTTCGCCCTGCAACTCATCGTTCTCCATGTCACCGCCGGCCTCCTGCCCGCGGCGCCTGCGCCCGGTGCGCTCGAATGGGGCCTGATGATCCTGGCGGTCACCAGCTTCGGCCTGGTGGCGGTGGTGCAGGCCATGTTCCCCCTGTGGGCCTACCACCCCGCCGCGGCGGGCCTGCGCGTCCACCTGTCCAACGGCTTCTACGCCAATGCGGTGTTCGACCGGCTGGCGGGCGGCTGGTCCACCCACAGCCCATCCTGATCCGACCGGAGCCTCAAGGAGACCTGAGATGTTCCACGCCCCGCTTCCCAAGCCCGCGGACCTCGGCCCCATCGCTGCCGCCGCGACCCGCGCCGCCGCGGCCATTCCGCCGGCCTTCCCCCTGAGCGCCACCGTGGCGGTCAACCCCTTCCTCGGCCAGGCGGGAGAGCCCTTGCCGCAGGCGGCGGCGCGCCTGTCGCGGGTGGCGGGCATCTCCCTCACCCTGCCCCGCAGCTGGTATGCCGACAAGATCGCGGACGGCACCCTCACGGATGCCGACCTAGAGGCCGCCCTGGCCCATGCGCCGGCGCAGAACCGGCCGGCGGATCTTGCGGCGCTGAAGGAGGCGGTCACCCAAGACACCCCGCCGCCGCGGGCCTTGCCCACCCTCGCCGATCTTGCGGCGCAGGCGTCCGGCCGCGATTGGCCCGGCCTGATCGCCGACCGGTTCGGCGCCTGGGCGAGCGCCTATTTCGACGAGGGGCAAGCCATCTGGACGGGGCCCCGGGGCACCGGCGCCTATGCCGCCTGGCGGGCGGTGGCCATGCATGACCTGACGCCGGAGATCGCCGGCCTGCCGGGCTTTGCCCTTCATGTGGCGCGGGCCCCCGAGGACGCCCTGGCCGCCATTGCCCGGGCGACCCATCGCCTGGGCCTAACGGGCGAAAGCGCGGAGACCTTCTTCCACCAGATGCTGATGACCCTCGGCGGCTGGGCGCAGCACGGACGCTACCTGTCCTGGCAAGCGGTGCGGGAAGGGCAAAGCGACACCACGCTGACCGATCTCCTGGCCATTCGCCTCGTCTTCGAGGAGGCCCTGTTCGTGCGGTACGGCGGGCAGATCGCCGCCCAATGGGAGGCGGCGCGGGAGGCCCATGCATCCCCCCTCATTGTCGCACCGGACCTGATGGTCGATGCCATCCTCCAGGACGCGGC
The DNA here is from genome assembly GCF_056314145.1 of Aquabacter sp. DMC10. NCBI lineage: Bacteria > Pseudomonadati > Pseudomonadota > Alphaproteobacteria > Hyphomicrobiales > Xanthobacteraceae > Aquabacter > Aquabacter sp. DMC10. Next base: position 324,729 of record NZ_JBQUYX010000001.1, read on the forward strand.
CGAACGGGCGGCGCAGAGGTCGCTGGCGGCGACATTGGCCGAGCCGGGTCACCCGGGCACGGACGGACGGCCCGCTTTGCAGGCCGCCTTCTGCATCGATGTGCGCTCGGAGGTGTTCCGGCGGGCGCTGGAGAGCCTCGACCCGGGCATTCGGACGCTGGGCTTCGCCGGCTTCTTCGGCCTGCGCACCGGGCATCGGCGGTTTGGCTCGGACGTGGCCGAATGGCGGCTCCCGGCCTTGCTGACGCCGACCTTGTGGTCCTGCACGGGCGAAGCGGGATCGGCGCGGGAAACCTCCAGCCGGGTCAAGGCACGGGCCAAGCGCGCCTGGGGCCGCTTCAAGCTCGCCGCGGTCTCCTCCTTCGCCTTCGTGGAAGCCACCGGGCCGCTTTATGCAGGCAAGCTCACGAAAGATGCGCTGGCCCTGGGGTCCAAGGGTGAGACCCAGGACCCCGCCCCGCGCCTGTCCCCCGCCCTCGACCTGCCGAGCCGGATCCAGGCGGCGCAGTCCGTGCTGAAGGCCATGTCCCTGACCGGTGACTTCGCCCCGCTTGTCCTGCTGGCAGGGCATGGCGCGAGCGTCGTGAACAATCCCCATGCCAGCGCCCTGCACTGTGGCGCGTGCGGGGGCTATTCGGGGGAGGTGAACGCCCGCCTCCTCGCCGCGCTGCTGAACGACCCGCAGGTGCGGACGGGACTGGCGCCCGCCATCGCCATTCCCGCCGACACGCTGTTCGTGGCGGCGCTCCACGACACCACCACCGATGCGGTGACGCTTTACGCCGACGACCAGCCCTCGCGGGCCCACGCATCGCAGCTGGCGCAGGCGAAGGCCTGGCTGGAGGCCGCCGGCCGGCTGGCGCGGACGGAGCGCGCCGTGCGGCTGCCCCAGGCGCGGGGGGAAAGCGACGTGCCCCGGCGCAGCCGGGACTGGGCGCAGACGCGGCCCGAATGGGGCCTGGCGGGCTGCAGCGCCTTCATCGCCGCCCCGCGCGCCCGCACCGCCGGCAAGAGCCTGAAGGGCCGGGCCTTCCTGCACGACTATGACTGGCGGGCGGACACCGGCTTCGGCACCCTGGAGCTGATCCTCACCGCCCCTGTGGTGGTGGCCAGCTGGATCAGCCTGCAATATTACGGCTCGACGGTCGCGCCGCAGGTGTTCGGCGGCGGCAACAAGCTCCTGCACAACGTCACCGGCGGCATGGGCGTCGTGGAAGGCAATGGCGGCCTTCTGCGCACCGGCCTGCCCTGGCAATCGGTGCATGACGGGACCGATTACGTGCATGAACCGCTGCGCCTCTCCGTCTGCATCGAGGCGCCACGGACGGCGATTTCCGACGTCCTGTCCCGCCATGGCGAGGTGCGCGACCTGTTCGAGAATGGCTGGCTCTCCCTGTTCGCCCTCGACGATCAGGGTCGCATGGCCTGGCGCTATGCGGGCGGCCTGGAGTGGAGCCCGGTTGCCGCATAGGCCATCTCCACCCCATCCCGTCGTGCGATCAGGGCCGGCCTGATCGCACGACGGCGCATCCTGCCCCGGGTGCGCCGAACACGGCAGGCGCGGCCGGCATTCGTGCAGCACGCGTGTTCGCCGGGGCATGCGACTTCGGGCGCGCGCCACGGCCTCCAGAAGCCGCCGAAGGAGGCGCCCCATAGGGCCACTTCACCCAAAGCGACGCCCGTTTGCTGCAATGCAGTACTGGTTTGATACAGGTCATGGTCCGCGACCGATGCGCCCCCTACCAGTCGGGACCGCGAAGCGGGAGAACCCCATGCCCTTGGCGCAGACCACATCGTCGCCGGACTCGCCCCGTCATGCCAAGTATGAGCGTCTGATCGCGGAAGCCTGTGCCCTGCCACGGCTCAGCGTGGCGGTGGCTCATCCCTGCGATGACGCCTCCCTAGGCGCGGCCCTGGATGCCCACGGCCTTGGCCTCATCACCCCCATTCTGGTGGGACCGCAATCCAAGATCGCCGCCGCGGCCGCAACCTTGGGCGCCGACCTCAGCGGCCTGCGCATCGTCGATGCCGCCCACAGCGACGATGCCGCCGCAAAGGCCGTGGCGCTGGTGCGCGCGGGCGAGGCCGAGGCCCTCATGAAGGGCTCGCTTCACACCGACGAACTGATGGCGGCCGTGGTCGCCCGCGACACCGGCCTGCGCACCAAGCGGCGCATCAGCCACTGCTTCCTGATGGACGTGCCGTCCCATCCCGAGCCGCTCATCATCACCGATGCGGCGGTCAATATCGCGCCGGACCTGACGCAGAAGCGCGATATTGTCCAGAACGCCATCGACCTCGCCCGCGCCCTGAAGTTCCAGGAGGCGCGCGTGGCCATCCTCTCCGCCATGGAGACGGTCAATCCCGAGGTGCCCTCCACCATCGAGGCGGCCGCCCTCTGCAAGATGGCCGATCGCGGCCAGATCACCGGCGGCATCGTGGACGGTCCGCTTGCACTCGACAATGCGGTGGACCTGGGCTCGGCCGAGATCAAGCATATCCGCTCGCCGGTGGCGGGGCGCGCCAATGTGCTGGTGGTGCCGGACCTGGAAGCCGGCAACATGCTGGCGAAAAGCCTCACATTCCTGGCGGATGCGGACGCGGCGGGCATCGTGCTCGGCGCCCGCGTGCCCATCATCCTCACCAGCCGGGCGGATTCGCGGACCACGCGGCTGGCCTCCTGCGCGGTGGCGTCCCTTCTGGCCCAGGCGCAGCGCGCCGTGGTGGCCGCGGCGGTGAAGGTCTGATCCATGGCGCGGGTTCAACTGGTCATCAATGCCGGATCCTCCAGCCTGAAGTTCCAGGTCTTCCTGGATGATGGCGCGGACGTTCCCAACCGCATCTATCGCGGCCTGTTCGAGGGGCTTGGAACCGAGCCCCATTTCAAGGTGAAGGACCACGACGGCGCGGTGGTCGGCGAGGAGCGCTGGCCGGGCGCGGGCGCCTTCGGCTTCGAGGAAGCCCTGGCCTATCTGTCCGACTGGCTCTCGGCGCATCGCGGCGGCCACCAGCTCACGGCCGTGGGGCATCGCGTGGTGCATGGCGGTCCCCACTTCACCAGCGCCGTGCGGCTCACCCCGGATGTGATTGCCGAGCTGGACACCTACTCGCCGCTGGCGCCGCTCCACCAGCCGCGCAGCCTGGAACCGGTGCGCATCATCGCCCGCCGGGTGCCGGGCCTGCCGCAGGTGGCGGCGTTCGATACGTCGTTCCACCACACCCAGCCGGAGATCGCCCGGCTGTTCGCCATCCCCAAGGCGCTCACCGAAAAGGGCGTGCGGCGCTATGGCTTCCATGGCCTGTCCTACGCCTATCTGGCCACCCAGTTTCCCCACGTCGACGCGGCGCGCCTCGCCAAGGGGCGCGTGGTGGCGGCGCATTTGGGCAATGGGGCGAGCCTGTGTGCCTATGAGGCCAGCCGCTCGGTGGCCACCACCATGGGGTTTTCCGCGCTCGACGGCCTCGTCATGGGCACGCGCTGCGGCACCATCGATGCCGGCGTGGTGTTCTACATCCAGCGGGAGCTGGGCCTGAGCGCCAACGAGGCCGAGCACTTCCTCTATACCAAGTGCGGACTGCTGGGCGTCTCCGGCATCTCCAACGACATGCGCGAGCTGCGCGAGAAGGCCGATGCCGAGCCGGATGCCCGCCGCGCCATCGACCTCTTCGTCTATCGCATCAACCGGGAGCTGGGCTCACTGGTCGCCGGGCTGGGCGGACTGGACGCGCTGGTCTTCACCGCCGGCATCGGCGAGAACGACGCGGCGACCCGCGCCGAGGTGGTGAACGCCGCCCGCTGGGCTGGCTTCGAGCTGGACCCGGAGGCCAATGCGGCCGGGGCCACCTGCATCACGCGGGGAAACGGGCCGCAGGCTTATGTGATCCCCACTGACGAGGAATGGACCATCGTCCGCGAAATGCGTGCGCTCCTGGCCTCCTGAGGGCGGAGCGTCTCCCCTTTTTCCCCTGCCGAAAGGCCGCTGCAATGCGTGAGACGCCGCCCGACCTCCTGACCGACGAGGCCGCCCTGGGCGCGGCCTTGAAGGGCAAGCGCGCCCTGATCCTGGGCATCGCCAACGAGCATTCCATCGCCTATGGCTGTGCCCGCATCTTTCGCCGATTGGGCGCGGACCTTGCCATCACCTATCTGAACGAGAAGGCCCGCCCCTTCGTAGAGCCCCTGGCGCAGGAGCTGGAGGCCACCATCCTGGCGCCCTGCGACGTGACCCAGCCCGGCCAGCTGGAGGCGGTGTTCGACCAGCTGCGCGACACCTGGGGCGGGCTCGACATCGCCCTCCACTCCATCGCCTTCGCACCGAAAGACGATCTCCAGGGACGCCTGGTGGATTCCTCCGCCGAAGGCTTCAAGCTGGCCATGGATGTGTCCTGCCACTCCTTCGTGCGCATGGCGCGCTTGTCCGAGCCGCTGATGCCCGCGGGCGGAACGCTCATCGCCATGAGCTATCATGGCGCCGACAAGGTGGTGCCGAACTACAACCTCATGGGTCCGGTGAAGGCGGCGCTGGAAAGCGCGGTGCGCTATCTGGCCTATGAACTGGGCCATCGCGAGATCCGCGTGCATGCGGTCTCGCCCGGCCCCCTGAAAACCCGGGCCGCCTCGGGCCTCAAGGACTTCGACCGCCTGCTGACATCCGCCATCCAGCGCGCGCCCATCGGCGAGTTGGTGGACATTGACGATGTGGGCCTGACCACCGCCTTTCTCGCCACGCCCTTCGCCCGCCGGCTCACGGGGACCACTTTCTATGTGGATGGCGGCCTGAGCATCATGGCCTGAGCGCGCCATCGAGGCGCGCTGCTGCCCCGCCGCTTGATCCGGCGCAAGGACAGGCGTCCCGGGGCGTTGAAGCTTGGCCCCGGGCGCACCACAAAGAAGCGGGGACATACCATGAGCACATCCTCTGCCGTCGACCAGCCACACTCTCATCTGGGCGACGAGACCTTCATGTCGGCCGGGGACCTGCGCAGCTACATGCAGGAACTGGAAGCGGCGAAGCTCACCTCCGAGATCGCCGCCATGGACCGCGCGGACAAGGCCCGCGCGGAACTCACCAAGACGCTGTCCGAGCCCCTGTCCCTGACGCCCGAACTCCTCGCGCAGATCGCCGAGGACCTCCAGACCAAGCTGCGTCTGGCCGCCCAGCGTGGCGAGACCGAGCTGATGGTGATGCGCTTCCCCAACACCTTGTGCACCGACAAGGGCCGCGCCATCAATAATGCGGAAGAGGGCTGGCCTGACACCCTGATCGGCCGTCCCCGGCAGGCCTATGAAATGTGGCGCGACCACCTCAGGCCCGCCAATTACAAGCTCAAGGCCATGATTATCGACTGGCCGGGCGGCATGCCGGGCGATGTGGGCCTCTACCTCAACTGGGCGTGACGAACCTCCCCGCGCCAACGGGGAAAAGACCATCAAGCAACGGGAGAGGAGGCGCCCATGGATGCCCCCGAGCGCATGACGCGCAAGGAGTACGAGCAGCATCTCAAGGTGCTGCATGGGGAACTGGTGAAGCTCCAGCTCTGGGCGCGGCACGCCGGAACCAAGGTGTGCATCGTCTTTGAAGGGCGCGATGGCGCCGGCAAGGGCGGTGTCATCAAGGCGATCATGGAGCGGGTGAACCCGCGCATCTTCCGCGTCATCGCCCTGCCCCCGCCCACCGAGCGGGAAAAGTCCCAGATGCTGATCCAGCGCTACCTGCCGCATCTGCCGGCGGCAGGCGAGATCGTGATCTTCGACCGCTCCTGGTACAACCGGGCGGGCGTCGAGCGGGTGATGGGCTTCTGCTCGGAAGAACAGGCGGAAGACTTCCTGGTGACCGTTCCCTATGTGGAACAGGCCATCGTGGATTCCGGCGTGGTCCTGCTGAAATACTGGCTGGAAGTCTCGCCGGAAGAACAGACCCGGCGGATGGAGCAGCGCATCGACGATCCCCGCAAGATCTGGAAGCTCTCGCCCATGGATCTGGAATCCTATGCGCGCTGGTACGACTATTCCCGCGCCCGGGACGCCATGTTCGCCGCCACCGATACCGAATGGGCGCCCTGGCACGTGGCCCATTCCGACGACAAGAAGCGAGTGCGGCTCAACATCATCTCGCACCTTCTCTCGAAGATCCCCTATGGCGAGGTGCCGCGGGAGAAGATCGAGCTGCCCAAGCGCCAAAAGCCCGACGGCTATGTGGAGGCGGACTATGCCCGCCACCTGGTACCGCAGCGCTTTTGACGCGCAAGGATCACAGCCGCTTCTCGAAGAACGTGTCGGGATAGGGATCGTCGTTGAAGCGCGGGATTTCCTGCCAGCCGGTGGAACGATAGAGGTTTTGGGCCTCCGGCAAGGCGCTGTTGGTGTCGAGGCGCAGCACCTGGACGGACAAGTCCCGTGCCACCGCCTCCGCCCCCGCCATGAGGCGATGGGCAAGCCCGATCCCGCGCGCGGCGGGGGCCACCCAGAGCCGCTTGATCTCGGCGATGTCTCCGCCGTGGCCTTTCAGGCCCACGCAGCCGACGGGAAGCTGGTCGGACAGCGCCACCAGGAACACGCCGCGCGGCCGGATCATGTCTTCGGCCTGGGGATCGCAGGACAGCGTCACGTCGAAGCCGGTGCGGAAGCGGCGCGCCAGCTCGGCATAATAAGCGGTGAGGCAATGCACCGCCGGCGGGCTGCGCGGGTCCATCTCCTCCAGCACGATGTGCGCCCGCCCCAGGGCGGTTGCCACCAGATCCATGGCGCGCAGCAGCTCGTCCGGCCGGCCGTGACGGGCAAGGAAGCCCTCCGCCTGTGCATTGGACAAGCGCTCATAGGCCTCGAACTCAGCCTGCCCCGCAGGCGTGAGACGCGCGACGCGGCGGCGCGCATCCTGGGCATGTGGCACGGTCTCGATGAGCCCTTCCTCCTCCAGCGACCGCAGGAGGCGGCTCATGAGGCCGGAATCCAGGCCCAGTCCCTGCCGGATGGCCAGAACGTCCGACTGCCCCCGGCCGATGGCATTGAGCACCCGCGCCGCCCCGAGCGGGCGGCCGCGACCGAGGAAGGAGGTGTCGAGGGCGCCCACCTCCGCGGTCACGATGCGGTTGAAGCGGCGGATGCGGGAGAGGGGATCAAGGGCCATAACCTGACTTTAGTCAGATAACTCGCCCCGTCAATATTCCCTGCCCCCTTGCCTCGTGCGCGTTGCCCTTTGCCCCTGCCCCTGGCGCCTGGCTTGCCCGACCGCGCCCCTCGCCCTAAACAGGCGGGACATTGCGAGATCCCTTTGCCATGGCCCATTTGCGGGATGTTCTGGAAGCCCGGCAGGTCCGGCTTTACCTGTGTGCCATCCTGCTCGCTGGCTTGGGTGCCGCCTTTATTCCCGGCACGAATCGGCTGGAAGGCGCCATTACCCCCGCATTGGCCGTGATGCTGTTCGTGACCTTTCTCCAGGTGCCGCTGGCGGACCTGGGCCGCGCCTTTGCGCGGGGGCGGTTTTTCCTGGCGCTGGGGATCGGCAATTTCGTCCTGGTGCCCCTCCTGGTGGCCGCACTCCTGCCCTTCATGCCCGCCGATCCGCTAATCCGCCTGGGCGTGCTCATGGTGCTGCTGGCCCCCTGCATCGACTATGTGGTGACCTTTGCCCATCTGGGGCGGGCCGATGCGCGCGCGCTGCTGGCGGCAACGCCGCTGCTCCTGGTGGCCCAGATGGTGCTGCTCCCGGTCTATCTCACCGTGTTCCTGGGAGAAGCGGCGGGGCAGATCCTGAAGGTGGGGCCCTTTCTCCACGCCTTCCTCTGGCTCATCCTGGTTCCCCTCGCCCTTGCGGCCGCCCTCCAGCTAACAGCCTCCCGCCGTCCCAGCCTCGCTCCGGTGATGGAAGCCGCAGGGCTTCTCCCGGTGCCCGCCACGGCTCTGGTCCTGTTCATTGTGGTGGCGTCGGTGCTGCCGCAACTGGGGGCGGCGGGCAGCACCGCCCTGCAGGTGGCGCCGGTCTATCTGGCGTTCGCGCTCCTCGCCCCCTGCATCGGCTGGGCGACGGGGCGCATGGTTCGGCTGGATTTCCCCGCCACCCGCGCGATCGCCTTCAGCACCGCCACACGCAACGCCCTCGTCATCCTGCCCCTCGCCCTTGCCTTGCCTGGGGCCATGCCGATCCTGCCGGCCGTCATCGTGACCCAGACCCTGGTGGAGCTGCTGAGCGAGCTGCTCTACATCCGCCTCCTCCCGCGCTTCGGCGGCGGGCGCGAAGGAGCGTGAAGGGGCCGGACGGCCAGATGCCTGCCGCACGGGCCCGGGCGAAGCCCGTCGCCGACGGCAGGTGACGCGCGCTGCAACAACTTGGCGTGACAAATATTTACAAGTTAAGGAAGAGCGTCACCGCGCGTGAACTTCGCCCAGAACACCCTCTGACGTTAGGTCATTCCCCCTGTTTTATCGCGATGTCACCGCTCAGTTCCGCCAGACAATGAAATCAAATTACAACATGTTGACATGTTGTTCGGAATGCGCTTCCATAAGCTCAAGGTCCCAAGAGGCCAGACAGGAAGCGCCATGTACGAGAGGACAGACTCCGCCCCGCCGTTGAGGCGCCCTGCCCTTTTGTCCGGCCCACGGATTGCAGGTAAGCAATGAGTCCACTGCGTCAGATCCAGGCTGCAACCCAGCCCCTCCAGGTCCACGCGCCCTGGCTCCAGCACGCGCGCCGGCCGCTGCGCCCGCGCCCGCTCCTGCCGACGGCGGCCCACCGCCTGCCTCGCAAAGGCCTGCCCGCATGACCCTTCACGCCCCTCACCGTCAGGTCCTCGGCCAGGCCGCGCCCCTCACCCTTGAACGGCCAGCGATCATCGAACTCGGCGTCGGCCGCGCGCGCCTTGCGGGGGAATGGGCGGCCCAGCGCGGACTCAGCCGGATCCTGGTGGTGGCTGACGCCTTCAATGCCGGCCGCGTGGATGTGCTCGGCCTGAACGGCGATGTCCGCATCTTCGGCGCCGTGAGGCCGGAGCCGGACGTGCCCAATCTGGAGGCCGCTCTCGCGCTTGCCGAGGAGCTGCGGCCCGATCTCGTCATCGGCTTTGGCGGCGGGAGCGCCATGGACGTGGCAAAGCTTGTCGCGGTCCTCGCCGGCTCGGGTCAGGCGCTCGCCGAGGTGGTGGGGCCGGACAAGGTCGCCCGCAAGGGCGCTGTGTTGATCCAGGTGCCCACCACCGCCGGAACGGGGAGCGAGGCGGGAACCCGCGCCCTCGTCACCGATCCCGCCTCGCAGAACAAGCTGGCGGTGCAAAGCCGCCACATGCTGGCCGACATGGCCATCATCGACCCCTTCCTCACCGCCACCGTCCCTCCCGCGGTGACCGCCGCCACGGGCGTGGATGCCCTCGCCCATTGCGTGGAGGCCTATACCAGCCGCAAGGCGCATCCGCTCATCGACATGTATGCGCTGGAAGGCATCACGCTGGTGGGGCGCTTTCTCGGCCGCGCCATTGCGGACGGGGCTGACCTGGAGGCCCGCGCGGGCCTCTCCCTGGCGGCCCTTTATGGCGGCTTCTGCCTCGGCCCGGTGAACACCACGGCCGGCCATGCGGTGGCTTATCCGCTGGGCACGCGACACCACATCGCCCACGGCGCCGCCAACGCGCTCATCTTTCCCCATACCCTCGCCTTCAACGCCCCGGCCATGCCGGAGAAGACGACCTCGGTGCTGACGGCTTTGGGGCTTGCCGCCTCCGCTCGGCAGGACGAGGTGCGCGCCGCCGCCCATGGCTATTGCGCGAGCCTTGGCTGCCAGATGAGCCTGTCGGCCCTCCAGGTCCCGCGCGACGACCTGCCGGCCATGGCCAGCGAAGCACACGCCATCCGCCGCCTGCTGGACAATAACCCCCGCGACATCAGCCGCGAGGAGATCCTCGCCATCTATGAGGAGGCCTATTGATGGGCGCCCATCCCACCCAGATCGAACCGGCGGGGCTTTCCGAGCGCAGCGGCGTCCTCGGCCCGCGCGATGGCGATCCGGCCCGCACGGAGGCCTATCTGCCCTCTCCTTGCGTCCAGAACCATGCCGCCAATCTGGCGGTGTTGGGCAATGGCGACCTCGCCTGCGTCTGGTTCGGTGGCACGCAGGAAGGCATCCCCGACATCTCCGTTTATTTCTCTCGCCTCTCCCGGGGTGCTGATCGCTGGAGCGCGCCGGAGAAGCTCTCCGACGACGCTGGCCGCTCCGAGCAGAACCCCATCCTGTTCACCACGCCCGCCGGCGAACTCTGGCTGCTGTGGACCGCCCAGATCGGCGGCAACCAGGACACCTCCATGGTGCGCAAGCGGGTGTCCCACGATTTCGGCGCCAGCTGGGGGCCAGTGGAAACCCTGTTCGAGGCCCCGCAAGGCCATGGCGTCTTCGTGCGCCAGCCGCCCGTGGTGCTCGACGACGGGGCCTTCGTGGTTCCGGTCTTCCACTGCGTGAGCGTGCCCGGCCAGAAATGGGTGGGGGACCTCGACGTGAGCGCGGTGCGGGTCTCCACCGACGAAGGGCGCACCTGGACCGAGCATGTGGTGCCCGGCTCGCTTGGCTGCGTGCACATGAATGTGCTGAAGACGCGCGAGGGCCTTCTTGCGCTCTATCGCAGCCGCTGGGCGGATTTCATCTATGCCAGCCGCTCGCTGGACGGGCGGAACTGGTCGGCGCCGGAGCCCCTTGGCCTGCCCAACAACAATTCCTCCATCCAGGCCTGCGTGCTGGCGGACGGGCGTATCGCCCTCGTCTTCAACACGTCGAGCCGCCTCGACGCCACCGACCGGCGCACCGGCCTCTATGACGACATCGAGGACGAGGGCCCCGCCGCGGCCACCCTTCCGGCCCCGGCCTCCATGCCTGAGCGCACCGCCTTCTGGGGCGCCCCGCGCGCGCCCTTGACGCTGGCATTGTCCAGCGATGCCGGCCGCACCTGGCCTGTCATGCGCAATCTCGAGGAAGGCGACGGCTATTGCATGACCAACAATTCCAAGGACGGGCTGAACCGGGAATTCTCCTACCCCGCGATCACGCAGGCTCCCGACGGAAGGCTTGAGATCGCCTTCACCTATTACCGCCGCGCCATCAAGCACGTCCGCGTCGCGCCCGACTGGGCCGCGCAGGGCTGAGCGCAACAGACCATTCAAGGGAAGACGCCCATGGCAGCCCTCGCGCAGGTGACACCGATGCCAAATCCCACGGCCGGGACCGCCCAGGATCTGATCACGATCCGCGGGCTCGACAAGACATATGCCGGCGGCAGCGTGCATGCGCTGTCCAACATCAACCTGAACATCCGGGACGGGGAGTTCGTCTGCGTGGTCGGTCCCTCCGGCTGCGGCAAGTCCACCTTGCTGCGCATCCTCGCCGGGCTCGACGATTATGACAGCGGGGAGGCGGCTCTGAACGGACGCGCCATCACCGGCCCCTCGCGGGACGTGGGCGTCGTGTTCCAGGCGGCGAACCTGCTGCCCTGGCTCACCGTCCGCGAAAATGTGGCCCTGCCGCTGCGCGTGGGCGGCAAGCAGAAGGGCGAGGCCGAGGACATCGACCGGTTGCTGGACGTGGCCGGGCTGAAGGATTTCGGCCAGCGCTATCCCTATGAATTGTCGGGCGGCATGCAGCAGCGCGCCGGCATCTGCCGGGCCCTGGTGCGCTCGCCCCGCGTCCTGCTCATGGACGAACCCTTCGGCGCGCTGGATGCACTCACCCGCGAGCGCATGAATCTCGAGCTGCAGCGGATCTGGCAGGCGAGCCGCAAGACGGTGATGCTCATCACCCATTCCATCTCCGAGGCCATCTTCCTCGCTGACCGGGTGGTGGTCATGTCGGCGCGCCCCGGCCGGGTGATCCGGGAGCTGGAGGTGCCGATACCCCGCCCCCGCTCCAATGACAGCATCATCAGCCACCCCGCCTACCCCGCTCTCGCCAAGGAGATCCGGGGATTGCTCAACGCCCAGGGAGACGAGTGATGAGCCAGGCCCAGACCCCCATCGTGGTGGACCCGGTCGCCATCGAGCAGGCCGCTCCTCAGCCTCGCGTCGCGGCGGGCAAGCACAAGGAGCGCAAGAGCTTCAGCGGCAAGGGCATCACCCTGATCGGCCTCATCATCCTGTTCACCGGCTGGTGGGCGGCGGTGAAATATATGGAGATCCCCTCCTATATCCTGCCGACCCCCATGGCGGTGTGGAACGCCCTGTGGTCCGGCATCGCGGTCAGCCCGGCAAGTCCGCTCGGCTATTACCTGCCGCTCTGGGGCACCTTGAAGAATGCGGCGCTGGGCCTTCTCATCGGCTCCGGCCTCGGCCTGCTGCTCGGCTCGCTCATGGCGGAGAGCCGGCTGATCGAGAAGCTGGTGATGCCTTATGCCTTCGCCCTCCAGTCGCTGCCGAAGGTGGCGATTGCGCCCCTGATCGTCATCTGGTTCGGCTTCGGCGACGGCTCGAAGGTTGCCATCTCCGCGCTGCTGGCCTTCTTCCCCATGCTCATCAACAGCTTCACCGGCTTGCGCGCGGTGGAGCCGGAGCGGGTGGACCTGATGCGCTCGCTCTCCGCCTCGCGATTTGAGACCTATCGCATCGTCAAGCTGCCCAATGCGGCGCCCTATATCTTTGCCGGCCTCGACATGGCGGTGGTCTATGCGCTGCTCGGCACCATCGTCGCCGAATTCCTGGGCGCCCAGCAGGGCATGGGCGTGGTGATTACGCAGGCGCAGGCGGTGACCGATGTGGCCGGCGTGTTCGCGGCCCTGGTCATTCTCGGCGCGCTTGGCATCCTGCTGCACGGCATCGTGCGGGGACTGGAAGCGCGGATCGTTCATTGGGGAGATCGCGGCCGCAAGTGAGGCCGCGCGGGACAAAGCCGGCGGAACGCCCGGCGAAGCATTGTCAGGGAGGAACAGGACCATGATTACGCGTAGGCAATGGCTCCAGGCGAGCAGCGTCTTTGCGGCGGCCCTTGCGCTCGGGCCACGCTCGGCCTTTTCCCAGCCGGCCAAGACGGTGAAGGTGGGCGTCGGGCTGAAGTCCATCAACGCCAGCGTCATCAATCTCCTGATCGGCGAGGCCCTTGGCTACAATGCCGAGGAAGGCTTCAAGGTCCAGGCGCTGGCGCTGGGCGGCAATGCCAATGTGCAGGTGGCCACCGACAAGGGCGACGTGGACGTGGGCATCGGCGTGCCCTCCTACGCCCTGCCGATCCTGGCGAAGGGGGAATGGGGCCAGTCGCTCTGGTTCTATGAATATACCTATCCCTACAAGTGGGACGTGGCGGTGAAGCCGGGCGCCGCCATCAAGAGCTATGCGGATTTGAAGGGCAAGAATATCGGCGTCTCCGATTTCGGCGGCACCGAATATCCCGTCACCCGCAACGTCCTGAAATCCTTGGGCATCGACCCGGACAAGGACGTGAAGTGGACGGCGGTGGGCGCCGGCGTTCCGGCAGGTGTCGCGCTCCAGCGCGGCGCCATTGATGCGCTCGCTTATTACGACACCGGCTTCGGCATCATTGACGGCGCGGGCATCACGCTGGAATTCGTGCAGCGCCCGAACAATCTGCCCATGATCGGCGGGCAGTTCCTCATGGGCCTCAAGCCCCGTATCGAGAAGGAGCGCGCCACCTTTGTGGGCTTCGGCCGCTCCACCGCCAAGGCCTCCATCTTCATCCTCACCAATCCGGCGGCGGGTGCAAAGGCCTTCCTGAAGCTCTATCCCGAGACCGCCCCGCGCGGCTCGACGGAGGAGCAGGCGGTGAAATCGGTGCTGGAAGCCATCAGCCGCCGCATCAAGCTCTATACCCCGCCTTATCCGGACGCCAAGATGGGCTCCATCCGCCCCGATGAATTCATCACCGAAGCCAAGATGAACGATTGGGACATCAAGGACGTCTCGAAGATCTACACCAATGATCTCATCAATGAGATCAACGACTTCGATGCCGAGAAGATCCGCGCCCAGGCGCGGGCCTATAACGGATGAGCCCTGTGGCGTCAGATCTCGGCGGGCGCGCGCGGCGCGCGCTCGTCACCGGCGTCAGTTCCGGCATCGGCGAGGCCATCGCCGGTCGCCTGCTCGGCGAGGGCTGGGAGGTGGTGGGCTTCAGCCGCAGCGCACCGGCCCTGTCCCACGATCGCCTCGCCCATGTGCCGGTGGACCTGTTCGACCGGTCGGCGCTGGCCACGGCGCTCGCCGGGCTCGGCCCGGTCGACGCCCTCGTCCATGCCGCGGGCATCCTGCGGGTGGGCACGCTCGGCCACCTCGACCCGGACAATGCCCGCCAGATGTGGCGCCTGCATGTGGATACGGCCGAGCAGATGGTAGAAGCGCTAGCGCCGGCCATGGCGGAGGGCGCGCGCATCGTCTTCATCGGCAGCCGCACCGCCGCCGGCTCGGCGGGACGCGCGCAATATGCCGCCACCAAGGCCGCCCTGGTCGGCATGGCGCGCTCCTTCGCCATCGAGCTGGCGCCCCGCCGCATCACCGTCAACGTGGTCGCCCCCGGCGCCACCGACACGCCCATGCTGCGTGACCCCAAGCGCGCCTCCCTCGCGCCCAAGATGCCGCCCATGGGACGCCTCGTGACGCCGCAGGAAGTGGCCGCGACCACGGCCTTCCTGCTCTCGGAGGGGGCCGCGAGCATCACCGGCCAGCAGATCGTCATCTGCGGCGGCGCCTCCCTTTAGAGGGGCGCCGCCACCCGCCGGTCCTCAGCCGAGGCCCCATTCGGCGGCGAACAGGGCCTCCTGCTCGCGGCGGACGCGGATCGCCTGCTTGGCGGGGTCGAACGCCACATCGGCCCAGCACACCATGCGGCCGGCGGGCACGTCGACCTTCAGCACCATGTGGTGGGCGAGGCCAATGGGCAGGCCACCGAGCCGCACCGCATCGGGCGCGCGCACCAGCTTGCCATAGACGGTGTAGCCGCCCTCCCCGTCCAAGGTCTCGCCCGCCTTGAGGTCACGCTTGGCGGTGGCCACCACGTCGCCGCGCCAGTCGCCGGTGGCGCCGGTTGCCTCGCCGCGCACGGCGATGCTGGCCACCGAGAGGCCCAGCTCCAGGCCGATGAGATGGTAGGGCTTGTACATGGCCGCATAGCGCCCGGAGGCGTCGGTCTTCAGGCCATATTGGGCAAAGCACTCCTGCACATAGGGGCTTGAGGCCTCGAACACCGCATAGACGCCCCAGCGCAGGTCGCGGAAGACAGGACGGAAGTCCCGCTCGATGGAGGACACCACCTCCACCGTGCCCCGCCGCTCCAGCACTCCACCCTCGCTCATGGGGCGCAGGACATGGGGCAGGTCGTCGACGCCGCAGGGCGGGAAGAGCAGGCCGTCGCTGGGGGGAACGAGGTCGCAGCCATTGGCCACCGCCGCCATTTCCAGCGCAGACTTGGTGCCGTCCAGGAAGGAATTGAACATCTGGGCGTTGAAATCGCCCGATGCCACCTGGGCGTCGGAAAAGCCGTAATGGCCCCACACCGTCTGCGGCGTGGAGGCATGATAGACCGGGTGATACTTGGTGCCCTTGCCGGCGCAGATCACCTCCAGCCCGATGGTACGCGCCCAGTCCACCATTTCGGCGATGAGGGCGGGCTGGTCGCCGGCGGCCATGGAATAGATCACCCCCGCCTCCGCCGCCCGCCGCGCCAGGAGCGGGCCGGCGAGCACGTCGGCCTCCACATTCACCATGATGATGTGCGTCTTGGCGGCAAAGGCCTGGAGCGCGTGGTGAATGCCCGCCGCCGGGCTGCCGGTGGCGTCGATGACGATGTCGACGAACGGGCTGGCGATCATGCCGTCCGCATCGTCGGTTACAAAGGTCGTGCCGGCCTTCGCCGCCTCGTCCAGGGAACGGGCGCTGAAGCGTTCGGTCGCCCAGCCCACGCGGGCGAGCGAGGAGCGGGCGCGGGCGGGGGAGAGATCGGCCACCGCGATCAGATGGACGCCGGGCACGCGCTCGGCCTGGGAGAGATACATGGAGCCGAACTTGCCGGCCCCGATGAGCCCCACGCGCACCGGCCGGTTCTCGGCAGCCCGCTGCTTCAGCTTGGCGAAAAGCGACATGACGTTTCCTCAGACCCTTGGCTTGCGGTCCGGCGGCAGCCGATCGACCGCGCCCTTCGGGTCATCGGTTCGACCGCCACACGCGGGCCGGTGCCTGTTTGCGAATCACGCCGGTGAACGGGCGATCGGGCAAGCTATAGGGCGCGACGCGGGAAACGAGAATCGCGCCCCGCGCATGGCATGTCAGGTGCCCCGCGCGGTGACGGGCCAAACGGCCACCAGGTCCTCACCGCGCACCACATGAAGGCGGTCGAACAGGTTCACCGTTGGATCGCAGTGGGGGATCACGCATTCCACCCGCGCGTCGAGCGGCAAGATGTGGCCATCGGGAAGGTCGACGCGGCCATGCTCGTCGCTGAGGGCGCGATAGGTGGCGCCCGCCGGCGCGCCCCGCATGATGCGCGGCGGCTCGCCATATTTGCTCGCCAACCGCTTGTCGCCGCCATCGGTGGTCACAAAGCCCGGGTGTCGATTGCTGATGACGGCGGCCTGGAGGAAGAGCGCCGGCTCGAATGGGGCGCCCGCGCTGCCGTCCAGGTCCACGCAGCCATATTCGGTGTCCATGAACACATAGCTGCCCACCTGCAATTCGGTGAAGACGCCCATCTCAAGGTCGATCATCACCGCGCCGGTGCTGCCCCCCGTGACGATGAACGGTCCGGCCACCAGGTCCGCCAGCGCCTCCCGCATGGCCGCAATGAGCCGCGCAGCCTCCTGCGCGCCCTTCAGGCGATCGGCATAGGCGCGCATGTGGGAGAGATGGCCCGCATAGGCCTGGACGCCAACAAGGCGCAGGCCCCGATCCGCCGCGATGCGCGCGCCCAGCGCGCGAGCGTCCGAGGCATCCGCGACGCCGGCACGATGGCGGCCCATGTCCACGTCGATGAGCAGCGGAAAGACGATCCCCAACTGCGCGGCCGCCTTGGCGAAGAGGTCCACCATCTCGGCGCAATCGACGACGCAGCTCACCCGCGCGCCCTGGCGGACCAGGGAGCCGAGCCGCGCCACCTTGTCGGCGCTCGCCAGCGTGCTGGTCACATGCAGGTCGAGAAGGCCTTGCGCCACCAGCGCCTCCGCCTCCCCAACCGTGGCAACGCACAGGCCACAGGCGCCGGCTTCCATCTGAAGATGGCCGATGGCGGCGCTCTTATGGGCCTTGGCGTGAGGCCGCAGCGCCAGCCCGGTGGACTGGGACATCTGCGCCATGCGGGCGATGTTGCGTTCGAGGGCGCCGAGATCCACCACCAGGCAGGGCGTCTCAAGGCGCGTGCGCAAGCCGATCGCGGGCACGGCCCCGGCATGGTCGAGCAAGATGGCATCTCCCCAAAACGCCCAGCGAGAGCTTGACGTGCCGCTTCAATGACGCTGTTATGTCAGTGTCATGATGGATAATCAATCGCACTCCACCGCCGCTTATGGCGTCATTCTCGACCTCATCCTGTCCGGTGAGATCGACCCGGAGTCGTCCATCTCCACCCGTTCCCTCGCCGAGCGCACGGGCATCGGCCGCACCCCCATCCGCGAGGCGCTCCAGGCGCTGGCGCGGGACGGCATGGTGGACATCGTGCCCATGCGTGGCACCTTCGTGCACCAGCCCGGCATCGAGGAGGTGCGGGACATTTTCGAGGTGCGCGTGGCGCTGGAAGGCATGGCGGCGCTGCTGGTGGCGCAGCGCGGCTTCTCCCCCGCCCTCGCCGAGATTGGCGCCGCGCTTGAAGCCTTGCAGCAGGAGACCGCGCCGGACCTCGACGCCATCCGTCTGAAGGGCTGGGCCTTCCATGACGAGCTCATGCGCGCCGCGGGCAACGCGCAGCTTCACGCGCTCTATGCCCAGGTCTCCCGCAAGTTCAGCCTCATCCTGCGCCAGGGCCGCAAATATTCGGACGAGCGGGTGCGCGAGACGCTGGACGAGCATGTGGCGCTCTTCCGCGCCATCGCCGGCGGCGACGCCCCCCGCGCCCAGGCGCTGATGCAGGAGCACATCCAGAGGGCCTTCGCGGCCCGGATGAAGGCCCTCTCCGCCTTCCCCACCCTTCCCGGAACAAGAAACGGCTAAAGCGCCGACAACCGACCAGACGAGGACCATGATGCACACCCTTTCCCGCGCCGCCGCGGCGGCGCTGACCCTGACGCTCGGCACGCTCTCCTTCGCCCACGCCGCCACGCTCGAAACGGTGAAGCAGCGCGGCACGGTGATCTGCGGCGTTCACGGCGCCCGCGCCGGCTTCTCGCTGCTGGATGCCAAGGGCAACTGGTCCGGCATCGACGTGGACACCTGCCGCGCGATCGCCGCTGCGGTGCTGGGCGATGCCAGCAAGGTGCAGTTCGTGAAGACCACCACCCAGACCCGCTTCCCGCTGCTGCAGTCGGGCGAGGTGGATGTGCTCACCAACAATGTCACCCACACGCTGCTGCGCGACACTTCGCTGGGCTTCGATTTCGCCCCTGCCACCTTCTATGATGCCCAGGGATTCATGGTGAACAAGGCCCTGGGCGCCAAAAGCGTGAAGGATCTCAACGGCGCCACCGTCTGCGTCGGGCCGGGCACCAATTCGGAGAAGGTGGTGGCGGACGTCTATCGCCGCTACAAGATGACCTACACCCCCATCGCCATCGAGAACCCGCAGGAGCGCGCGCAGGCCTTCTTCTCCGGCCGCTGCGACGTGAACGTGGAATCTACCACCTCGCTTGCCTCCCAGCGAGCGACGCTCGCAGCCAATCCCGGCGACTTCGTCCTGCTGCCGGAAACCTTCGGCAAGGACCCCATGGCCCCGGTGGTGCGCCAGGATGATGCGGCCTGGAAGGACATCGTCACCTGGACGGTCAACGCCCTGTTCCAGGCGGAAGAGTCCGGCATCACCGCCGCCAATGTGGACGAGATGAAGACCTCACCCGACCCGCAGGTGCAGCGTTTTCTTGGCGTGACGCCCGGCAATGGCAAGGCGCTGGGCCTCGACGAGGCCTGGGCGTATCGGATCGTCAAGCAGGTGGGCAATTACGGCGAAATCTATGACCGCAGCTTCGGCGAGGCCTCCGTCTTCAAGCTGCCGCGCGGCAGGAATGCCCAGTGGACCGAGGGCGGCCTCCTCTACAGCCCACCCTTCAACTGAGCCGCCCCCTTCGCTCGCACCGGGCCTCGGAGCGCTCCATGTCCGCCCTCGCGCCACACCGGCTGCCGCCGCCAAAGCCCAGCCGCCTGTCGCGGGGGGCCCGGCGGCGGCTGGATCTGCTTGCCCAAGGCGGGGCACTCAGTGCCCTCGCCTTCGCATGCGCACTCCTCGCCTGGCACAGCGCGGTGATCCTGCAGGCCAAGGGGCTGGCCACCGGATTTGACTATCTCACCCACGAGGCGGGCTTCGGCATCGGCCAGTCGGTGATCGGCTTCACGCCTTCCGACAGCTTCCTGCGCGCCTTCATCGTGGCAGTGCTGAACACGCTGCTCATCTGCGCCCTGTCCATCCCCGCGGCCACGCTCATCGGCTTCGCCGCCGGCCTCATGCGGCTTTCCAGCCACTGGCTGCCCCGCCTGCTGGCGCGTATCTATGTGGAAGTCTTCCGCAACACGCCGCAATTGCTGCAGATCATCTTCTGGTATTCCATCGCCCGCAATTTCCCGGGCCCCCGGCAGGCCATGGAGCCGGTGCCCGGCCTGTTCCTGAGCAATCGCGGCGTGCAGATCCCCTGGTTCGACGGGCAGGCACCGGTGGAAGGCCTCGCACTCGCTGCGCTGCTGGCGGTTTTCCTTGGCGGGGTCTGGTCTGGCTTTTCCGCGCGGCGACAGGAGCGCACGGGCCGGCGCGCGCCCGTATTGCTGCCGAGCCTCGCCCTGCTCCTGGCCCTTCCGGCGCTGGTGTGGCTGATGGCCGGGCGGCCTACCCTCCTGTCTCTGCCTGTGCTCCAGGGCTTCAATTTCAAGGGCGGGCTGACGCTCTCGCCGGAATTCATCGCCCTCTTCCTCGGCCTGTCCCTCTATATCGGCGCCTTCATCTGCGAGATCGTGCGCGGCGCCTTGCAGGGGCTGGATGCCGGCCAGGCGGAGGCCGCTCGCAGCCTCGGCCTGAAGACCGGCCTCGTCTATCGCCTCGTCCTCGTTCCCCAAGCGGTGCGCAGCATGCTGCCGCCGCTGGCGGCGCAATATATCAGCCTCATCAAGAACAGTTCGCTGGCGGTGGCCATCGGCTATCCCGACATCGTCAATATCAGCAAGACCACCATCAACCAGACCGGCAAGGTGGTGGAGGCCATCGTCCTCATGTCGCTTGTCTATCTCCTCATCAGCCTCGCCATTGCCGGCATCATGCAGGCCTATGAGCGCACCTTGCAGCGGAAGGTGTCGAGATGAGCATCCCCGCCCCATCCCTCGCCCCCTCCCAGACGCGCCCGGTGCCACATGCCGGCTGGCGCCGGCGCATCTTTGGAGACGGGCCGGTTGGCATCCTGCTGACGCTGCTCGGCGTGCCGGCCCTCGGCTTTGTTGCCTACAAATTGCTGATGTGGGGCGTGGTGGATGCGGTGTGGAGCGCCACCGATCCCGCCGCCTGCCGCGCGGCGGCGGGGGCCTGCTGGGCGGTGGTGGGGGAGAAATACCGCTTCATCCTGTTCGCCAGCTATCCTTATGACGAGCAGTGGCGCAGCCTTGCCACTTGCCTCATCCTGCTGGCGTTGCTTAGCGCCTCCATGCTGCCCGCCTGCTGGCGTCCGCAGCTTGTGTGGGCCTGGATCGCGGGCGGCATCGCGGGCGTGGTCCTGATGGGCGGAGGGGTCATGGGCCTTACGCCGGTCTCGACCCTGAAATGGGGCGGGCTGCCCATCACGCTCCTCCTGTTCACCGGCACCATCCTGTTCGGCATGCCCCTTGCGATCGCCATGGCCCTGGGCCGGCGTTCACGCATTGCGGCGGTGCGCATCGTGAGCGTGGTCTATATCGAGGCGATCCGGGGCGTGCCGCTGGTCAATGTGCTGTTCATGGCCTCGCTTCTCCTGCCCCTGCTGCTGCCGCCGGAATGGAAGATCAACGAGTTGATCCGCGCCCAGATCGCGCTCATCGTCTTCTTCGGCGCCTATGCGGCGGAGGTGGTGCGGGCGGGCCTCGCCTCCTTGCCCCGCTCGCAGCGCGAGGCGGCGCTTTCCCTGGGTGTTCCGGCCTTCACCATCATGGCCCGCATCGAACTGCCCCAGGCGCTGCGCCAGGCCATGCCCGCGCTCACCAATGACTTCATCCGCACCTTCAAGAACACTTCGCTGCTGGCGGTGATCGGCGTGATGGACATCGTCGCCAGCGCCAATGTGGCGGCGCAGGACCCGCAATGGTCGCGCTTTTATGTGGAGATCTACCTGTCCGTCGCCGCACTCTACTTTGTCGTCTGCTTTGGCCTGTCCAAGCTGGGCGAGCGGCTGGAGCAGCGCATGGCCAAGGGGGGCCGCCATGGCCGGTGAAGACCAAGAGGCGCCGGTACTCACGGTCGAAGGCCTCGGCAAGGATTATCGCGGCTTCACCGCCCTGTCCGACATCTCCTTCGCCGTGCGCGAGGGGGAAAGCGTGGTGCTGTGCGGGCGCTCCGGTTCAGGCAAGTCCACGCTGCTGCGCTGCCTCAACGGGCTTGAAACCGCCGATCGCGGGCGCGTGGCGCTGTTCGGCGTGACGCTGACGGAAGAAGCGCGCATCCTGCGCTACATCCGCCGGCGCACGGCCATGGTTTTCCAGGACTTCGCCCTCTTCGCCCATCTCAGCGCCCTTGAGAATGTGGCGTTCGCTTTGGTGCATGCCCATGGGATGAAACGCCCGGCCGCGCTGGAGCGGGCGGCGGAATGCCTTGCCAAGGTGCGCATGGACGGGCATGGCGCCAAGCTGCCGAGCCAATTGTCCGGCGGGCAGAAACAGCGGGTCGCCATCGCCCGGGCCCTCGCCCCCGAGCCGGACATCCTGCTCTTCGACGAGCCCACCTCCGCGCTCGATCCGGAAAGCGTCGGCGAGGTGGTGGAGGTGATGAGCGCGCTGGCCCGCGAGGGGCGGACCATGCTCACCGTCACCCACGAAATGGGCTTTGCGCGGGAGGCGGCGGACCGCGTCCTGTTCCTGGAAGCCGGCCGGCTCATGGAGGACACGCCCTCTGCCGTCTTCTTTGAGGCCCCCACCTCGCCCCAGGCGCGCGCCTTCCTGTCCTCCTTGCTGCATGCCTGACGCGCGCCCCGCAGTGGACGAGGCACCGGCACTCTTGCGCCCTGTCGACTTGTATACTAGCGTACATGAAAAATCAGAACCCAGAGGGGGTGCTCCACCCCCCAGATGGCCCCAGGGAGACCCCATGCTCAGGAATTTCACCCGCACCGCGGCCGCAGCCCTGCTCGGCCTTGGCCTCGCCGCCGGCGCCGTTCAGGCGCAGGAGGTGCCCGCGCCCGGCGTCAGCCCGCGCATCGATGCCATCAAGAAGGCGGGCGAGCTGCGCGTCGGCGTGCTCTCCAATCCGCCGTGGCTCATCGAGAACACCACCGGCTCGGGGGATGCCTGGGCAGGCCCCGCATGGACGCTGGCCAAGGAATATGCCAAGCGCCTCGGCGTGAAGCTCGTCACCGTCAATGTCTCCCACGAGACCAAGGTGCCGGTGCTGGCCGCCAATCAGGTGGACATGACCATCTCGCCGCTCTCGGTCACCAAGCAGCGCCAGCAGGTGGTGGACTTCGTCACCTATTCCAAGACTGCGCTCTGCGTCTTCGGCCGCGCCGACAATCCCAAGGTCGCCAACGCCAAGTCCATCGACGACTTCAACAAGCCGGACATCACGGTGGCCTATTTCACCGGCGGCGGCGAGGAAAACTGGGTGAAGGAGCGCTTCCCCAATGCCAAGCTGCGCGGCGTGTCGAGCTCCGGCACCGCGGCCCCCGTTGAGGAGATCATGGCCCGCCGCGCCGACGTGACCCCCATCAACCGCATTCCGTGGGTGGCGCTCAACAAGAAGGTGAAGGGCCTGACCGCCCTGCCCCAGGCCAACAATTGCCAGGACAGCACCGAGGCCGCCAACGCCATCGGGCTCGCCATCGACAAGAACCAGCCCGCCTTCCTCGCCTGGCTGAACGCTGTCACCGAGCCCATGCTGCCCCAGCTCCAGGCTGAAGAAGAACGCATCGTCACCACCATGTGACGACCGGCGCGCGCCGGGGCCTGACCATCATCAGCGCCCGGCGCGCCCTCCCGCACCCCGGCGCACGGCGCCGCAACGGGCCTTGAAATGGAACTGAATTTTCTTCCCGTGATCGACAGCTGGCGGTTTTTGGCCGAGGGCCTTGCCGTCACCGTGATGCTGTCGCTGTCGGTGGCCGCCTGCAGCATGGTCGGCGGCACGGCGGTGGCGCTCGGGCGGCGCTACGGGCCGTCCTGGCTGCGCACCATCCTCGTCTTCTACATCGATTCCATGCGCGCCATTCCGGTGCTGGTGGTGCTGGTGTGGTTCTACTTCGCCTTTCCCATCGCCACCGGCATCAACCTGCCGCCCTTCTTCTCGGCCATGGTGGCGCTGTCCCTGAACCTGACCGCCTATGTGGCCGAGATCATCCGCGCCGGCATCGAATCCGTGCGGCCCGGCCAGGTGCGCGCGGGCCTCGCGCTCGGCATGTCCGGCGCCCAAATCGTGCGCAAGATCATCCTGCCCCAGGCGGTGGTGCGCATGCTGCCGGCGCTCGGCAACATGCTGACCCTGGCGGTGAAGGACACCGCCATCGCCACCGTGATCGCGGTGCCCGAGCTCATGCGCCGGGCTGATGCGGTGGCGGGGCAGACCTATACGCCCGTGGAGGTCTTCACGACCGCCATGGTCCTCTACTTCATCATCCTTTTCCCGATCACCCGCGGCGTCGACATGCTCTATCGCCGGATCGGCTTCCTGGGGCGGTCATGAATCTGGATTGGTCGATCGTTCCCGCCAGCGCTGGCGCCCTGGCGCAGGGCGCGCTGGTCACCATCGCGCTCACCGTGCTGACCATGCTCATCGCGGTGCCCTGCGGCATCGTGGTGGCCATGCTGCGGGAGTCTCGCTTCAAGGTGGTGGCGCTGCTTGCCACCTGCTTCGTGGAGCTGTTCCGCAACCTGCCCATCATCCTGGTGGTCTATTGGGCCTTCTATGTGATGCCGATGGTGTTCGACATCGCCTTCTCGCCCTTCGTCACCGGCCTCGTGGCGCTGTGCCTCAACAACACCGCCTATAATTCCGAGACGTTCCGCTCCGGCATCAAGTCCATCCGCAAGGGCCAGACGGAAGCGGCCCTCGCCATGGGCATGAGCGAGGGGCAGGCGTTCCGAAAGGTGGTGCTGCCGCAGGCCATGCGCCGCGTGCTGCCGGTGCTCGCCACCACCTGGGTGGCGCTGTTCAAGGACACCTCGCTGGTCTCGGTGATCGCGGTGGGGGATCTCGCCCACACCGCCATGCAGATCCGCTCGCAATCCTTCCGCGTCATCGAGATGCTCACCGCCATGGCCGCCATCTACTGGCTGCTGGGCTATCCCCAGGCCAAGCTCGCGGACTGGATCCACAAGAAGTTCGGGGTCACGGAATGACGCTCGCCGCCGCAAAATCCACCGCCGCCGCGCCCGATACGGTTCTCCAGTATCGCGACGTGCGCAAGCTCTATGGCGATTTCGTCGCGCTCTCCGGTGTCTCCATGGAGGTCAAGCGCCAGCAGGTGGTCTGCCTCATCGGGCCGTCGGGCTCTGGCAAGTCCACGCTCCTGCGCTGCACCAACGCGCTGGAGACCATCGATGGCGGCTCCATCCTGTTCGACGGCGTGCCGTTGCCCACCGACAAGGCCGCCATCCGCAAGGTGCGCCAGCGCATGGGCATGGTGTTCCAGAATTTCGAGCTGTTCCCCCACAAGACGGCCATCGAGAACATCATGATGGGGCCGACCACCGTGCTCGGCCTCGACGAGGGGCAGGCCCGCGCTCGCGCCGAGGTGCTGCTCAAGAAGGTGGGTCTTTCCGACAAGGCCGGCAATTATCCCGCCAACCTCTCCGGCGGCCAACAGCAGCGTGTGGCCATTGCCCGCGCGCTCGCCATGGAGCCGGAGGTGATGCTGTTCGACGAGCCCACCTCCGCGCTTGACCCCGAGACCATCGGCGAGGTGCTCAACGTCATGAAGGCGCTGGCGGACGACGGCATGACCATGGTGGTGGTCACCCATGAGATGACCTTCGCCCGGCGCGTTGCTGACCATGTCGTGGTATTCGAGAAGGGCGCCATCATCGAGCAGGGGCCGCCGAAGCAGATCTTCGAGGCGCCGCTCGCCGCGCGAACCCGCGACTTCCTGAGCCATCTCGGCTGGGACGCCTGAGCAGGAACCCACCATGCCGACCGGCCCCTCCCGCTCCCTGCCCCTCTCGTCGGCGAAGGACATGCCGCGCGTGGCGACGCAGCCCATGAGCGTGGAGGCCATCTATGACGAGATGCGCACCGACATCGTGGTGCTCAGCCTGAAGCCGGGCACGCGGGTCTCCGAGAACGAGCTGGCACGCCGCTTCGGCACCAGCCGGACGCCGGTGCGCGAGGCGCTGCTGCGCCTGGTGGAAGAAGGGCTGGTGGAGGTGTGGCCGCAGCGTGGCACCTTCATCACCCGCATCTCGCTCTCCGCCGTGCGGCGGGCCCGCTTCGTCCGGGAGGCCATGGAGGTGGCGATCCTGCGCCAAGCGGCAGAAAGCGGCCTCTCGCGTGGCACCCTCGCCCGCCTGGACGAGGCCCTCGCCGACCAGGAGGCTGCCCGCGACGACCCTGCCCGCTTCACCCTGGCTGATGATGCCTTCCACCGCGCCTTCGCGGATGGCATCGATGTGGGCAATGTGTGGTCCGTGCTGGAGCGCGAGAAGGTGCAGTTTGACCGGTTGCGCTTCCTCTCGCTGCCCAATGTGACCCCGGTGGACACGCTGATCGCCCAGCACAAGGCCATGCTGGCGGCGGTCAAGGCCGGCGACGTCGCCCAGGCGGAGCGGGCCACCCGCGAACATCTGTCCGAAGTCTTGAAGGTGGCCGACACGCTCGCTGCCACCCATGCCGAACTGATCGTCAACGACATCTGAGCGTCCCCGGCGGGACGCGCCAAAGGAGTTTGCGCCATGGAACAGACCTGGCGGTGGTGGGGACCCAATGACGTCATCCGCCTCGAACATGTGACCCAGGCCGGCGCCACCGGCATCGTCAATGCCCTGCACGAGGTGCCGGCAGGCGAGGTGTGGACGCGCGAGGCCATCGCGGCCCGCAAGGCCTTCATCGCGGCAGACCCCGCCCTCGGCCTGCGCTGGAGCGTGGTGGAAAGCCTGCCGGTGGCCGAGCCCATCAAGATCGGCGAAGGCGACCTGAAGCCCCTGTTCGACAATTACCGCACCTCGTTGCGCAACCTCGCCGCCGAGGGCGTCACCACGGTCTGCTACAACTTCATGCCGGTGCTGGACTGGACGCGCACGGAGCTGCGCCATCCCCTGCCCGGCGGCGCCAATGCGCTGCGCTTTAACTCCGACGAATATGCCGCCTTCGACGTGTTCATGCTGGAGCGCGAGGGCGCCGAGGCGGACCACGCCCCGGAGGTCCTCGCCCGCGCCAAGACCTGGTTCGAGGCCTCGACCCAGGCGGACCGCGACAAGCTGCTCGCCAACATCATGGCCGGCCTGCCCGGTGCCTTCGACCGCTACGATCTGCCGGGC
The DNA here is from genome assembly GCF_056314145.1 of Aquabacter sp. DMC10. NCBI lineage: Bacteria > Pseudomonadati > Pseudomonadota > Alphaproteobacteria > Hyphomicrobiales > Xanthobacteraceae > Aquabacter > Aquabacter sp. DMC10. The sequence continues at coordinate 351,463 of NZ_JBQUYX010000001.1, forward strand.
CTGCGCCGCATGCTGGCGCGCTTCAAGGACGTGTCGGCGGAGCGGCTCCGGGAGAATCTCGGCCGCTTCCTCCATGAGGTGATCCCCACCGCCGAAGAGGTGGGCATCCGCATGGGCATCCATCCCGACGATCCGCCCCGCCCCCTGCTCGGCCTGCCGCGTATCGTGTCGTCAGAGGACGATCTTGCGGCGGTGCTCGCCCTCCATCCTTCCCGCAGCAACGGCCTGACCTTGTGCACGGGATCGCTGGGCGCCCGTCCCGGCAATGACCTTGTGCGCATGGCCGAGCGGTTCGCCGACCGCATCCACTTCCTGCATCTGCGCAACGTGGTGAAATATCCCGACGGCTCCTTCATGGAAGCCGATCACCTGGGCGGCGACGTGGACATGGTGGGCGTGGTGCGCGCAGCCCTGCGCGAGCAGAAGCGGCGCAAGGACGCCGGCCTTGCCGACTGGCGCATCCCCTTCCGCCCTGACCATGGACATGAATTGCTGGACGACGTAGGCAAGCCCACCCATCCCGGCTATCCGGCCATCGGCCGCCTGCGGGGCCTTGCCGAGATGCGCGGCGTCATGATCGCCATCGCCCAGAGCGAAGGCCTGCCCCTGTAGTGCGCGCGCCCTGGCGCCCGCCCGCTCAACGGGTCGGGCGCCAGGCGAGAAGACGACGCTCCACCTCGCCGATGAGGGTCGCGGCCACATAGCCGAGGGCCCCGAGCAGGATGACGCCGGCAAACAGGTCCGGGGCGCGGAACATGCGGGCGGACACGAGCACCCATTGGCCGAGCCCGTCGAGCCCCGCCACCATCTCGCACACCACCGACAGGATGAGCGCCACGGTGAGGCTCACCCGCATGCCCGCCAATATGTCCGGCAAGGCGGAGGGGAGCGAAATGCTGGTGATGGTCTTCAGGCGCGACAGGTTGAGCGCCTGCGCCACCTCCAGGAGACGTGGCTCGACGCCCCCATAGCCGTGAATGGTGGCCAACAGCATGGGCCAGAGCGTGCCGAAGGCGATGACGAAGATGGCCATGCTCTCGGACAGGCCATAAAGCGCGATGGCCACCGGAATGATGGCCGAGACCGGCAAGGGCCGCAGAAATTCCAGCCCCGGCGCCACATAGAGGCGCGCGCGCCGCGACGTGCCGATGAGCGAGCCCAACACCACCGCCGCGATGGACGCCGCGAACCAGCCAAACGTCATGTGCCGGATCGTACCGATGAGCTTGTCGCCGAGGCCCCGATTGGCGAACCCGTTCACCAGCGCCGCCCAGGCCTTGTCGGGACCGGGCAGGAAGATGGGCGAGACCAGTTGGGCGTTGGCGACCATCTGCCAGACCACGATCAGCCCGGCCGCAACCGCGAAGCTGGCGAGGCGCCAGAGGATCTTGGAGGTGGCGGTCATTGCATCGCCTCCGACAGAGCAGCGCGGCCGAACAGATGGCGCTGGGCGAACAGGAGCACGGCGTTCCAGCCATAGCCGACGATGCCGATCCACACGAGATAGCCCAGCATCAGGTCCGGCCGCAGCGCCTGCTGGGCGGTCATGATGCCGTAGCCGAGCCCCTGCGGATTGAGCGTGATCTCCACCGTCACCGCCACGATGAGCGCTGATCCGGCGGCGAGGCGAAAGGCCACGAAGATGTTGGGCAAGGCGGCCGGCAGGATGATCTTGGTGACAGTGGCAAGGCGCGAGAGCCGGAGCACGCGGGCCACCTCCAGGAGGCGCGGCTCCACCCCCTGCACCGCCGCGCGGGTGAAGATGAGCGTGGTGAACAGGCAGGTCTTGGCGACGATGGACATCTCCATCGCATAGCCGAAGCCGAAGATCATGAGTGCGATTGGCAGCAGGGCCACGGAGGGGATGGGGCGCACGGATTCGATGGTCACTTCCAGCAGCCGGTCCAGCCAGCCCATGAGGCCGAGCCCGATGCCAAGGATGAGCCCGATGGCCCCGCCGATGAGGAGGCCACTCACCGCCCCCACAAGGGTCTGGCCGGTGGCGGCGAGAATGGAGCCATCCGCCAGCCCCCGCGCAAGCGCCACCAGGACGGCGGAAGGCGGGGCGAGCGAATCCGAGGCGATGGGAAAGAGGCGCAGCCACACCTCCATGCCCAGCACGCAGGCGGCCGGCAGGAGCAGCCCCTTGAGGCGATCGCTCCTCATGCGCGGTGGCCCTCGGAGGTCTCGATGAAGTCGAACAGCACCCGCCGCAAGCGCAGGAATTCCGGGTCCTCGCGCGTCGCCAACTGGTTGCGCGGGCGCGGCAGCAGGATGGGAATGTCGATGCCCACCCGCCCCGGATGGGGCAGCAGCCCCACCACCCGGTCGCCCAGATAGATCGCCTCTTCCAGATCGTGGGTGACGAAGACGATGGTCGCTCCGGTCTCCGCGTGCAGCGCCAGCACCTCGTCCTGGAGCGACTGGCGCGTCATGGCATCGAGGGCGCCGAAGGGCTCGTCCATGAGCAAAGCTTGCGGCTCCTGGGCGAGGCACCGGGCAATCTGAAGACGCTGCTGCATGCCGCCAGACATCTGGGTGGGATATTTGTCCGCATGGCCGGAGAGGCCGACCTTGCCGAGGCAGGCCTCGATGCGCCGAGGACGCTCCCCGGCCGGCACCTTGGCCGCTTCCAGCGCCAGCGAGATGTTGCCGGTGGCGGTGCGCCAGGGCAGGAGCGCGCGGCCATAGTCCTGGAACACGATGGCCACGTCCTGCCGGGGCGCCGTCATGGGGGCGTTGTCGAACAGCACGGATCCGCGGGACGGCTTGAACAGGCCGCCGGCGAGGCGCAGCAAGGTGGTCTTCCCGCATCCGGATGCGCCCACGATGCACAGTATCTCGCCCTTGCGGACGTCGATGGCGATGTCGTTGAGGATCAGCTTCCCGCCGAGCGAGAGATCCACATTCTGGAAGCGATAGAGCGCAGAGGGGGCGGACGGGGCCGCGCCGGCAAGGGTCATGTCTTGTCCGCCTCGGGATAGATGTATCTCAGGGTCGACCGGATGTGAGCGGCCAGCGCCGTGCGGGCCGGCTCGAAATCGCGCTCCAGCACCAGCCGGGCGAGGGTCTCATGGGAATTGGCGAAGCGCACCGGATCGGAGAAGCGGCGCATCATCACGCGCCGGTAGCGATAGGCCTGGTCATAGAGGTTGGAGATGGACTGGGTGAGCCGCGGCGAGCCGGAGGCGCTGACCAGGGTGGAATGAAACGTCTTGTGGTGGGCGTCAAACTCCTCCGCCCCCTCGCCAAAGGCCGTTCCGTGGCGCTCCACATAACGCTTGAGGCGATAAAGGCTCGCCACGATGTCCGCCTCCCAGCCATCCCCGCCCCGCTCGATGGACAGCCGCAGCGCCTCGGTCTCCAGCGTCACCCGCACATGGGTGATATCAGCCAGATCGGTGCGCTCGAGCGGCGCGACGCGGAAGCCGCGCTGCCCGATGGCCAGGATGAGGCCGCTGGAGGTGAGCCGGGAGAGCGCCTCGCGCATGGGGGTCGCCCCGATGCCATAGCGTTTCACCAGGTCCACCACCCCGAGACGACTGCCCGGCACCAGTGCGCCGGACAGGATGTCCCGCTCCAGCGCGACGATGGCGCGCGCCGTGAGCGTCTCCTCACCCTGGAGAGGTGCGGGAGGGGGGACGGGAGCAGGCCTCATGCGGTCTCTCTCAGGGGAAGACGAGGGTCTTCACGTTGGGTGTGCCCTGGAGCAGGTGCTGCTGCTTCATGACATCGATCCACCACAGCAGATCCTCGGGTTTCAGGTTGGGGTCGGCGAGATTGCGCGTCACCGAGCGCACCAGGTCCGGCTGCTGGCCGGTGAACTTGGCCACCGCCGCCACGGCCTTGTCCTCGTCATTATTGGCGATCACCGCGCCCTCGGCGATGGCGGCGCGGAAGGCGGCCACGGCCTCTTTGTTCTGCTCGGCCCAGGTCCGCGCGGCGGCGTAGAAGATGACCGGGTCCTTGCGGTCCAGTTCCGCCGCATAACGGAAGGCCACCGTGCCGACCCCGGCATTGGTCATGCGCGTGACCGTCGGCTCTGAGCTGACCACCGCATCCACCGCCTGCGAGCGCATCACGTCGGGCATGGTGGGGAAGGTGACCTCGACGAAATTGACCTTGTTGGGGTCCACGCCCTTGTCCATCAGCCACTTGACGAAGAGCACGTGGAGATAGGCGCCAAGCCCCGGCGCGCCCACCTTCTTGCCCACGAAATCCTGCGGCTTGGTGATGGTGAGCCCGTTGCGCACGAACACCGCCACATTGGGATTCGTGCGCGGCGACATGACGGAGGCGCCGGCCAGAGCCACCAGGGGCAGCCCGCCATCCACCGCCTGCAGGAACACAGTGGAGGTGGGCCCGCCCACCTGGATGGAATTGGACAGGATGGCGGCGGGGATGTTGGAGTTGATGCCGATGCGCACCATCTCCGCCTCGATGCCGTGCTTGCGGAAGATGCCCTCGTCGGTGGCCACCATGGCGGAGATGCAGTCCGAGGTCGCCGTGCAGCCGATCTTGATCTTGTGCTGGGCGCTCGCCGCGCCTGCGGTCAGCACCATGGCCAATGACGCCGCGATCACGCCAAATGCGCGCTTCATGCCTCACTCCCTATCCCGCCAATGCCCGACGGATGTCTTGACTTGGCGTTTTTATCGATATTTTGTTGTTCTATATTTTGGGGAAGGAAGCAAGCATGAAACTCGCCACCGCGGTCCACCAGGGCCTGGAGAAAGTGGCCGTCGTCCATGACGGCGATACGCGCCTGTTCGATCTGGCGGCGGCGGCGGCGCGGGGCGGCAGCCCGACGCAGGCCTTTGCCTCCATGCTCGATCTGATCGACGGTGGCGAACGCGCCCTCGACCTCGCCCGCGCGGTGTTCGACACGCATGCGGGAGAGGAGGACCTCTCCTTCGCCCTCACCGACGCCCGCCTCCTGGCGCCGCTGCCGATGCCGCGCCAGATGCGCGACGGCATGTCCTTCCCCCAGCACATCCTCCAGTCGCCCCGGGGCAGCGCCGCCATGCAGGCGCGCCTCCAGGGGAACCTAGCGGAGGCGGAGCGGATCGCCTCTGAGCCTGTGGGAGAGCTGCCCGAGGTCTATCGCAAGGTGCCCATCTACTACATCACCAACCGCTTCGCAGTGGGCGCGCCGGGCTCGACCGTGCTGTGGCCGCGCTACAGCCGGGTGATGGACTATGAGCTGGAGCTGGCCTGCATCACCTCGCGCAAGGGCTGCGACATTCCCGCCTCCCGCGCCCGCGAGCACATTTTCGGCTTCACCATCTTCAACGACTTCTCCGCCCGCGACATCCAGCGCGTGGAGATGGCCGGCCGCCTCGGCCCGGCCAAGGGCAAGAGCTTCAACGGCTCCAACGTCTTCGGACCCTGGATCGTCACCACCGACGAGATCGGCGATCCCTATAGCCTGCGCATGCAGGCGCGGATCAATGGCGAGACCGTGTGCGACAACGTCTCGCGCGGCATGCTGTTCTCGTTCGAGGAGATCATCGCCCACATGACCCAGGACGAGACCATCATGGCCGGCGAGTTCATCGGCTCGGGCACGGTGGGTTTCGGCTGCGGGCTAGAGAATGGCCATCTGCTGAAGGACGGCGACCGGATCGAGCTGGAGATCGAGAAGATCGGGATCCTCGCCAATTCCGTGAAAGTCCAGGAGGCCCGCGCAGCCGCCTGAGGGGCAGCGGGCGTGGCGGCGCGGACGCCGCCACGCTTTGCGGTGTCAGTCGATGATGGCGACGGCGCGGGTCCAGCCGGCGGAGGCCCGCTCGATCTTCACCGGGAAGCAGGAGACGGTGAAGCCCGTGGACGGAAGCTGTTCCAGGTGGTGGAGCTTCTCGATATGGCAATAGCCCAGATGGCGCCCGGCCTTGTGCCCCTCCCAGATCAGCGAGGCATCGCCCGTTTCCTTGTATTTGCGGGCGGTGTGGACGAAGGGGGCATCCCAGCTCCAGCCGTCGGTGCCGGTGACGCGGACGCCGCGCTCCAACAGGTACATGGTGGCCTCGTAGCCCATGCCGCAGCCGGAGGCCACATAGTCCGCCTGCCCGAACTTGGCGCCGGCGGACGTGTTCACAAGGACGATGTTGAGAGGCTGCAGCTCATGGCCGATGCGCTTCAATTCCGCCTCTACGTCGGCGGCGGTGACCACATAGCCGTCCGGCAAATGGCGGAAGTCCAGCTTCACGCCGGGCTGGAGGCACCAGTCGAGGGGGATTTCGTCAATGGTGGCAGAGCGCTCGCCCCGGTTCATGGTCGGGTGATAGTGCCACGGCGCGTCCAGATGGGTGCCGTTATGGGTCGATAGCGTCACCCGTTCCACCGCCCAACCCTGCCCGTCCGGCAAGTCCTCGGCCTTCAGGCCGGGGAAGAACGACAGCATGCGCGCAAGATTGGCCTGATGATCCAAATATTCGATCACAGGATGACCACCCGGCGGATCTGCCGGAACGTCATTTTGCAATGGAATTGATATATCAATTAATCGTCGAGCCACCCTTTCCTCCCACTTTTATTCTGATCGACGCGCAATTTATCGATGACGACGCGAATCTTCAACGGATTTTTGTGAGTTTCCAGCGAAGAACAGACACCGCCCGGTGCCGGCGCGCGCTGCGATGATCCCGCCGCCGCCGCGACACCACGCCCGGTGACAGGACACCTGTCGCTCAGGTGCCGCCGTCGCGGACCGGTGGCCGCATGAGCCCAGCCACCAGCGCCCAGGTGGCAAAGTCGCTCCAGGCGCGCGCCCGCATCTCATCCGTCTGCGCAGTGTCCAGAAGACTGAGGAGCAGCGCCCCCGGCGCCACGTGAGGATGCTCCCTATGGTCGCGAATGAAACGACCCGCCTCGCCCAGGGAGGAAATGGGGTGGGCGCTGCCATCGAGATAGAGCAGAAGGGGGGAAGAAATGAGGCTGGCCGACCGCGATCCCGGGCTCATGTCCTGCCTGCCGCCTAAGCTTTGCACCCGCCCGCGGTGGGTGCGCACCTCAACATCGAGGACCCTAGGCAGAGCTTCGCGGCACCGCTTTAACTTATGTTAGTCGAGGGCCATTTCCACAGCCCTGGCAGGGCCGTCCCCCTCCGCTCAGCCCACTGCTAAGGCGGTCAAATGGGGGCCACCCCGTGCCGCGGGACATCGGCCACGCCACCATTGGGCTTACGCGGCCGCCCCTCCGCCACCGGGACCGTGGCCTGAATCTTCCGGTAGGTGGCGAGCGCCTGGCCGACCACCTGATCCATGTTGTAGTAGCGGTAGGTGGCCAGCCGGCCGACGAACCAGACGTCCGGCGTCTTGCGCGCGAGATCCTCATACAGGCGATAGCGCGCCTGGTTCTCCGGCCGAGGCACCGGATAATAGGGATCGCCGACGGCGGATGGATATTCATAGGTGAGCGCAGTGCGGCTGTGCTCCTGGCCCGTCAGATGCTTGTATTCGGTGACACGGGTATAGTCCTGGGTTTGCGGAAAGTTCACCACGGCCACGGGTTGATGCCATTCCGTGTCGAGGGTGACGTGGTCGAACCGCAGGGAGCGATACGGCAGGTCGCCGAACCTGAAACCAAAATATTCGTCGATCTGACCGGTATAGATGATGCGGCGATGGGCGATATGATCGGCGATGTCCTGATAATCGCATTGCAGCATGAGGGTGATGTTGGGATGGCTCAACATCCGCTCGAACATGCGGGTATAGCCGAGCTTCGGCATGGCCTGGAACGCATCGGTGAAGTAACGATCGTCCGTATCGAGCCGGGTGGGAACCCGCGCCGTGACGGACTTGTCCAGTTCGGAGGGGTCCACACCCCACTGCTTGCGCGTATAGCCCTGGAACATCTTGGCGTAGAGCTCTCGGCCCACCTTGCTGACCACCACATCTTCGGCCGTCTGGATGTCCGCCCGCGGCTCGGCCCTGGCGGCGAGCCACTCGTCCATCTGCGCATCGCAGGTCAGGTCGCATCCGTACAACATGTTGACGGTGGTGCGGTTGATGGGGATCGGCACGCGCTTTCCATCGACCTCGGCCAGCACCCGATGCGCGTATTCCCGCCATTGCGTGAATTTTGACAGATAGCCGAAGATGTCGGAACTGTTGGTGTGAAAGATGTGCGGTCCGTATTTATGAATCAGCACACCGAAATCATTGTATAAATCGTAGGCATTCCCGCCGATATGCGGCCGACGGTCGATCACGAGGACCTTTTCCCCGCGCTCGCTTGCCAGGCGTTCGGCCAGGACGCTCCCGGCAAACCCGGCACCCACGATCAACCAATCAAACATGAAGGCTCTCCGAAATCGGCAAAGCTCACAGCCACGCATCGGCAGCCGAAAAGCACCATTAAACCCAGCGAGACTTTCACGCGTCGAAAACGCCACGGGTCCGATCAATAAATTACTTCAGTTACGCTTTGTTCCGCGCGTAATGACTTTTAATTTTCCGTCAAATTTAACATTTGTTATTTTTCAATACGAAACATCAAACAATAATGAAGGCAATCTCGGTCCATCGACCCCGCGCCCAGCCCCGGCGAGCCGAAGTTCCACGCTTCGTCGCGGGGATGTCCCAGGCGCACTCTCCGGGCCAGCCCACCCGCGCGATGCAGAGGATAGCCATGCCGCCCGCCCGTTCGTCGCACCGCCCCGATCTGATCTGCTTTTCACATCTGAGATGGGACTTCGTCTATCAACGGCCGCAGCATCTTCTGACGCGCGCGGCGCAGTCCTATACTGTGATGTTCATGGAAGAACCGGTCTTCCAGCAGGACTGCATCGCCCGGTTGGAGCAGCATGTGCGCGGGCCCGTGACGGTTCTGCTACCGGTGCTCGACACACGGTGCGCCGCAGCCCCGGCACAGGAACTGGCCGCGCTGCTCCGGGCCTTTCTGGCCAAGCGGAATGCCCGCGGCCGCGCGCTCTGGTTCTACACCCCGCAAGCGATGGATTTTGCGCGAAACATCCCCGCCGATCTCGTGGTCTACGACAATATGGATGAGCTATCCGCCTTCCTCGGAGCGCCGCCGGAGCTTCTTGAACTGGAAGATGAACTCTTTGTGCGCGCAGATCTGATCTTTACCGGAGGCGTCAGCCTCTATGAGGCCAAGCGCCGGCGCCACGGTCGTGTGCACGCCTTTCCCTCCAGCGTGGACGCCGCCCATTTCGCCAGGGCGCGCCAAGCACGGACCGAGCCCGACGACCAGCGCCTTATCCCTTCGCCCCGCATCGGCTTTTTCGGTGTCATCGACGAGCGCATGGATCTGAGACTGGTGGAGGAGCTTGCGGACGCGCGCCCCCATTGGCATTTCGTCATGATTGGCCCGGTGGTGAAGATTGATCCCGCCGCCCTGCCGCGCCGTGCGAATTTGCATTGGCTCGGAGGCAAGTCCTATGACGCCCTGCCCGACTATCTCGCAGGATGGCACTGCGGCTTCATGCCTTTCGCGCTGAACGAGGCCACCCGCTTCATCAGCCCCACCAAAACCCCGGAATTCCTCGCGGCGGGCCTGCGGGTGGCTTCAACGCCCATCGCCGATGTGGTGCGCCCCTATGGCGAGAAGAAGCTCGTGCGCATTGCATCCGATGTGCAGGACATGTCGGCGGCCCTTGAGGACCTGCTGAATGCCCGGAAGCTGGAAGACGGCACGAGCAGCTGGGCGGAGGCGGTGGATGCCCACCTTGCGGGCATGTCGTGGGACCGCACATGGGCCGCCATGCGAAACCTCATGGCGGACACAACGGCTCCGGCGGACCGGCGGCGCCATTCCTCTCCCCTGCCTGCCGGCCGCGGGATGGCCGAGACCGCTCACATCCCCTCGGCAGCCGGCCGTCCGTGACGCCTCTCATCGGCGCGCCCTGCCCTGCCGGGATGCAGGGAGGGGCGGACATCATGGGGGAGGACAGGGAGCAGTGCATGCGGCTGGAGACGCCATTTGCCAGTTTCTTCATGGGGGGATTTGAATGCTCCACCCACCGGCGCGCGAACGGTGAACAGCTCGACCTCTTGTCCGCCACCCGGCACGACACCCTCGCCGCACGCGACTATGGGCAATTGGCGCAACTGGGCATCCGGTCGGTGCGCGACGGCCTGCGTTGGCATCTCATCGAGCAACAGCCCGGACGCTATGACTGGAGCAGCCTTCTGCCGATGGTGAGGGCTGCGCAGGCAGCGGGCACGCAGGTGATCTGGGACCTGTGCCATTATGGATGGCCGACCGACCTGGACATCTGGTCCCCCCACTTCGTTCACCGCTTCGCCCGCTTTGCCCGCGCGGCGGCCCGGGTCATTGCCTCGGAAAGCGGGCCGGCGCCCTGGTTCTGCACCGTAAATGAGATCTCCTTCTGGGCCTGGGCCGGGGGGCAACTCGGCCATATGGGACCCTGCGGCGTGGCACGTGGCGCCGAGTTGAAGCGCCAGTTGGTCCGGGCGGCCCTGGCCGCCCGGGCGGAGATCCTGACCGAGGTGCCGCGCGCCCGCTTCATCCAAGCCGAACCCCTCATTCATGTGGTGGGCGCGACGCCTGTCGATGCGGCCGCCGCCGAAGCCCGCCGAACCTCGCAATTCGAGGCCTTCGACATGCTGTGTGGACGGCTGGCGCCGGAACTGGGAGGCAGCCCGGAGGCCCTCGATATTCTCGGCCTGAACTTCTATCCGCAGAATCAGTGGGTGCTGGAAGGCGGCGCGCTCCCGCTCGGCTGCCACAATTTTCGTCCCTTGGCCGAGATGTTCGGCGAGGTCTACGCCCGTTACGCAAAACCCCTTTTCCTGGCCGAAACAGGAGCGGAGGGAAGCGCACGGGTGGCCTGGCTGCATTATGTCTGCGACGAGGTGCGCACCGCGCGGCAGGCGGGTGTGCCTGTGCTGGGCATTTGTCTTTATCCGGTCACCGACTATCCCGGCTGGGAGAACAACAGGCCGTGCGAGGTTGGCCTTCTCGGCATGCCCGACCAGAGAGGTCGCCGGCCGCTCCATGTCCCCCTGGCGGGAGAAATGCGTCGCCAGCAGGGTCTCCTCGAGACGGCGCGGGCTGAAACCTTGGAGGGTTCCGCATGGAGCCGCGCGCGCGGGTGATGGCCACGCCTGCACAAGGGGCTGGAGACCCTTGCCCGGCCATCGCCCGCCAAAGGAGGCGAGGCGTAGAGCCTCAGAAACGCTCATGAATCCGGCCGAGATGGATAAATGAAGGCCAAATGAAGCGCCCCTCCACTATTGTTCCTTCCTTTTGCAAATATTGATTTCGAGGATCTGCAGGAAACCTGTGTTAGGCTCGTGTTATCGCCAGATCGTATCCTCAGGCTCTGGCGACTGGGCGCTTGCTTCCGCCTGGAATGAAAGGCGCAGGCGATGAATTCGGCGACGACGCATCTCATCCGAAAACTGGAAGCGATTGGAAACCTGACCGAGACGGAGCGGCGGGGCATCGAGGAGCTGTCCCTGGTGACGCGCCTCGTTCCAAGTGGGCATGAGATCGTCGCGGACGGCAGCACCCCATCCCATTGCTGCCTGATTATCAGCGGCTGGGCCTGCAGACACAAAACCCTCGCCGACGGTCAGCGGCAGATCCTGTCCTTCCACATTCCCGGCGACATGCCCGATCTTCAGAGCCTGCACTTGAAGGTCATGGATCACGGCCTGACGTCCGTCTCCGACTGCACAGCCGCCTTCACACCCCACGAGCACGTGCGCCGCCTTATCGCCCAGCATCCAGGCATCGGCGCGCTCTTGTGGCGCGATACGCTCATCGATGCCTCCATGTTCCGGGAATGGATGGTGAACATGGGCCGGCGCTCCGCCCTGGAACGGGCGGCGCACCTGTTCTGCGAGATGTATATGAAGATGCGGGCGGTGGCCTTGGCGGGAGAATCACGCTTTCCGCTCCCCCTCACCCAGTCCGATCTCAGCGATGCGCTGGGCCTGTCCGCGGTTCACACGAACCGCATCCTCCAGGACATGCGGGCGCTCGGCCTCATCACCTTGAAAAGCCGGGAACTGGACATCCTGGACTGGGAGGGGTTGAAGGCGCTGGCGGGTTTCGACCCGACCTATCTCCACCTAAAGGCGCCGCCGGGCCTTGAGGCCGCGAGCGTGCAACGCCAGAGCGGCGCAGCGGTGGGATAAGCGAACGGATCGGCTCGGTCACAAGCTCATTCGGCGGCCTTCACCAAGGCAAGGGCTGGCCATTTTGACGGACATCAGCTCAAGGAATGGAGCAGGGCCGGGAAGCGGCTGAAGGTCTGCGTGATGCGGGTGGCAGAGACCTGCAACTCCGCCAGCCGCTCCGCCACGAGCCGCTCGGCGGTGATCTTGCCCGAATAGCCCGAGCTGTTGATGGCCGCCACCACCCGTCCCGACGGATCGCGGACGGGCACAGCCAACGATGTCACCCCATAATCCAACTGATCCACCGCCACGGCGTAGCCCTGCTGGCGGGCTTCCGAGAGGATCTGGCGCAAGCGCGCCGGGTCGGTCTCCGTATGTTCGGTCAGCTTTGTCGGGCGCAGCTGCGCCAGATAGATGTCGATGGCCTCCTGCGGCATGCGCGAGAGCAGCACGCGCCCCATGGACGTGGCATAGCCGGGATAGGTGACGCCGACCCGGGCCATGGGCCGGGACGCGCGCTGTTCGGAACAGTGCGCCACATAGAGGATATCCGGCCCGTCGAGCACGCTCACCGAAGAGGCATCTCCGAACATGTTCACCAGGCGTCGCAATTCTGGCATCAGCGCTTCGTCCACATGGGAGGCCCGCTGATAGGCAGCCCCCAGGGTGAGCACGCGGGCGGCCAGCACGTAGCGCTTGTTGATCTCCCGCACATAGCCCAGCGCCGCCAGGGTATGGAGGCTGCGCCGCGCGGTTGCGGGGCGAAGGCCTGTGCGGCGCGCCACGTCGGTCAGCGACATCTCGGGATGGAGGTCGTCGAAGCATTCCAGCACGGCGAGGCCGCGCGCCAGCGCTTCCACATATTCCTTGCCGTCCCCTGCCCCTTCCTCACTCATGCCGCTGTCGACCCCACTTTTCGTCAGGCGAAATATCTTTCGAGATTGAGCATTCCTGTTCGTCTGTCAACCTGCCAAAGAAAGCCTCTGACGCTGCGCTCCTTGCTGCACCAGCGAAGGGAACTATTCGCTTGACAGTCAAACACGCAAGCCTCAACCTAACTACGAATAAAAATTCGCCTAGCGAAATAATACGGAAACGCCGTCAGCCCTTCACCTTTCCACACGCCTGCGAACCACCGGGTTCGAGGGCACCGGCGGCCGTGACCAACGTGGCGGGAAGACATCCCGCCGGGGAGAACGTGCTTTGAAAATTGGTGCCGACACCGCCCCCACAACCGCCATCTCGGGCTCCAACCCGCAGACCATCATCGTGCGGGGCCACGACCTGGTTGAGGATCTCATCGGGCGCATCAGCTTCACGGCCCACACCTGGCTGCTCATCACCGGCCAATTGCCGAGCCCGGCCCAGGAAGCCATGCTCAATGCCACGCTGGTGGCCATCGCCGAGCATGGCCTCGTGCCCTCCGTGCAGGCCGCGCGCATGACGCTCGCCTCGGCGCCGGAGGCCCTTCAGGGCGCGGTGGCCGCGGGGCTCCTGGGCTGCGGATCGGTCATTCTGGGCGCCTCGGCCACGGCAGGCGCCCTGTTCGCCGAAATCCTCGACGAGCAGAAGGCCTCCGGCGGTTCGCTGGAGGAGGCCATCGCCAAGACCGTGCGGGCCTACCGGGCGGCCAAGCGCGCCATTCCCGGCTACGGCCATCCCCTGCACAAGGACGGCGACCCTCGCGCGCTGCGCCTCTTTGCCATCGCCCGGGAGCTGGGCCTGCACGGCGCCCATTGCCAGGTGGCCCTGGAGGTGGAGCGCATGCTCCCCGAGCTCGTGAACCGCCCGCTGGTGATGAACATCTCGGCCGCCATTCCGGCCGTTCTGCTGGATGCCGACTATCCGCTGCTGGCGCTGCGCGGCGTGCCGCTGCTGGCGCGCACCGCAGGGCTCATCGGGCACCTGCTGGAAGAGCAGACGCACCCCATCGGCTTCCTGATGTCCCACGCGGCGGCCTCCGCCATCAGCTATGACGGCCCGGCCCCCGAGGGCTTCGTGGCCAACGAGAATTGAGGGCTGCCATGTTCGGGGTTTTGAACGAGGTGCGCATCGTCGAGCAGGGCACCTTCATCACCGGCCCCTGCGCCGGCATGATGCTGGCCGATCTCGGCGCCGACGTGATCAAGGTGGAGAGCGCCGGCAATGGCGATCCCTATCGCAGCTTCAAGAGCGGCTTCTACAGCGCCCATTTCCAGGCCTATAACCGCAACAAGCGCAGCATCGGCCTGGACATGAAGGCGGAGGCGGATCGGGCCGTCTTCTATGACCTGATCCGGGAAGCGGACGTCTATATCCAGAACTTCCGCCCCGGCGCGGCCGCCCGCATCGGGGCCGACTATGAGACGCTGCGGGCCATCAATCCGCGCCTCGTCTATTGCTCCATCAGCGGCTTCGGGCCGGACGGCCCCTATGCCAAGCGCCCGGTTTATGACTCGGTGGCGCAGGCGGTGAGCGGCTTTCTTTCCGTTGCCATCGACCCCGAGCAGCCGCGCTTCATCGGCCCGGCGCTGGCGGACGCCATCACCGGCATCTATGCGTCCCTCGGCATTGCCGGCGCGCTGGTGGAGCGCGGCCGCACGGGGCGTGGGCGGCTGGTGGAAATCTCCATGCTGGAAGCCATGATGCATTTCGCCGTGGAGCCCTTCATGGGCTATTTCGCGCTCGGCGAACTGCCCTCCGGCGTCGACCGGCCGCGGCTGGCGCAGGCCTTCATCGTGCGCTGCAAGGACGAGAAGCTGTTCGCCTTCCATCTGTCCTCGCTGGATAAGTTCTGGGACGCGCTGGTGGAGGCCACCGGCGCCGCGCACCTGGCGAGCGACCCGCGCTTTGCCATCCGCCAGAAGCGCATCGACAATTATCTGGAACTGGCGGAAGCGCTGAACGCCGTGTTCGGGCAGAAGGACCGTGCCGCATGGGTGGAGCGCTTCGCCGGCTTCGACGTGCCCTATGCCCCCATTAACACCATTCCCGACGTGGTGGATGATCCGCAGGTGAACCATCTCGGCATGATCGTCCCGGTGTCGGAGCGCGTGGAAGGGGCCTCGCGGACGGTGCGTCCGGCCTATAGTTTCGATGGGAAGCGCGCGGGGGCGGTGAAGGCCGCGCCCACGGTGAACGAGAATGGCGCGGCCATTCGGACGGCACTGGCGGCGAACCCCGGCGCATGGCCGACCCGGCACCTGCACGTCGAGCCTGCCTGACCCTTTGCTGAACCTTAGAAAAAACGCGTGACGCCAAAGTATCGCGTGATCCAGAAAAGCAAGCGGAGAGGAAACAATGGCCACCCTGGCGGCCGTCCTGGCCACCACCCACCATCCCTTCTATCTGAAGGCCACGACCGCGCCGGTGGAGGAGCAAATCCCCCAGGCGGCGGAGTGGAAGCGCAAGGTCGAAGCCTACCGGGAGACGCTGACGCGGGCAAAGCCCGACATCCTCGTCATGGTCGGCGCCGACCACTTCCACCAGTTCTTCCTGGACAATTACCCGACCTTCCTGATCGGCAAGGCCGCCCGCTACGATGCCACCTTCTACAATGAGGAGCGCGAGTTCGGCCTGCCCAAATATGTGCTGGAGGGCCATGAGGACCTCTCGCGCTTCATGCACCAGGGCCTGATGGACCGGGGCTTCGATTTTTCCTTCAGCCATGAACTGAAGATCGACCACTCCATCATCTGCCCGATCATCACCACGCGGCCGCAGGCGGACCTGCCCATCGTGCCGATCTACACCAACATCTTCGCCCCGCCCCTGCCCTCCCCCCGGCGCTTCTGGGAACTGGGCCGGGCGATCCGCGAGGTGATCGACGCCTATCCCACAGACAAGCGCATCGCCGCGGTGGGGTCCGGCCATCTGTCGCTGGAACTGGGCGGGCCGCGCCAGTTCGGTGAGCATGGGCCTGATCCCGAGTTCGACGTGAAGGCCATCGAGTGGCTCGCCAATGGCGACATTGACGCCATCCTCGAGAACGTCACCCACGAGACCATGAGCCGCAGCGGCAACGCCACCCACGGCTTCATGGACCTCATCCTGATGATGGGGATCGCCGGGCCGCAGCACAAAGCCGCCTATGTGGACAGCCTCGATCTCTACCACACCCGCGAGGCCTATCTGACCTGGTATCCCGAGGAGGAGCGCGCATGAGCAAGTATTATGTGAACAAGTTCCTCTTCACCGTGGATCGCAATCCCGAATATCTGCAGCGCTACAAGGAGGACCCCCGCTCTTTCGTGGCCACTTGGGAGCAGTCCATCGGACCTTGCCTCAACGAGGTGGAACGGACCACGGTGAACAGTCTCACGCCGGAGGAGCGCGAGGCACTCATCAATCACGATTATGTGGCGCTGTTCGAGATGGGCGCGCACTTCTTCCTCTCGCTGACCATCTTCATTGCGATTTATGATGAAGACTATATGCGGCGCAGCGGACCGCTCTCGTTTCAGCGTGAATTCGCGGCGCGGCTCCAGCATTGGACCGGACGCGAGTATCCGACCGTCGCGCTCTAGAGCATGCGCCGATCAGCCTGCGCTTCAGGCTGATCGGATCACGCATTCTTTATCCGTGAGTTGGAGCGCATCTGGCGGGCGCCGGCACAAGCTGGCGCACGCATCAAGAAAGAAGCGGCCCGGGATGTCCCGCAAGGCCGAAACAGACCACCGGGAGGACATCATGACCATCTCACGCAGGAGCTTCGGCAAGCTTGCGGCCGCCACCAGCCTCGCCGTCGCCGCCCCCGCCATCTGGACCTCGGGCCGCGCACAGTCCGGCCCCATCCGCATCGGCACGAGCTTTTCCATGACCGGGCCGCTCTCGTCCACGCGGGCGGGCCTCATCGGACTGCAGATCTGGCGCGACGACATCAACGCCGCCGGCGGCCTTCTGGGCCGGCAGGTGGAGATCGTCACCTATGACGACCAGAGCACGGTCTCGCAGATCCCGAGCATCTTCTCCAAGCTCGTGGACATCGACAAGGTGGACATCCTGCTGTCGCCCTATGGGGCCGTGCTGTCCGCCCCCGTCATGCCCTTCATCAAGCAGCGTGGCCGCTTCATGATCGGCATGTTCGCGCTGGCCGCCAACGAGGGCGTGAAGAGCGACCGCTACTTCCACAGCGCCCCCTGGGGGCCGGACGCCAAGATCAATTGGGCCCGCGGCTTCTTCGAGCTGGGCAAGGCCAATGGCTGCAAGCGCATCGCCATTCTCAATGCCGACGTGGAATTCGCCAAGGTCTCCGCCGCAGGCGGCAAGCTCGCGGTGAAGGAGCTGGGCCAGGAGGTGGTGTTCGACCAGAGCTATCCGCCCAACACCTCGGACTTCTCCGCCATCCTGCGCAACCTGCGCGCGGCCGAGCCGGACGCCGTGTTCGTCTGCTCCTACCCGCCGGACAGCGCCGCCCTCATTCGCGGCCTGTCGGAAGTGGGCGTGGGCGACAGCGTCAAGCTGTTCGGCGGCGGCATGGTGGGGCCGCAATATGCCTCCACCCTCCAGGCCCTCGGCCCGGCGCTCAACGGCATCGTCAACTTCAACCTGTTCCTGCCGGAAAAGACCATGCTGACGCCGGCCGTCACCAAGTTCCTCGACCGCTACACGGCGATCGCGGTGCCCGAGAAGCTGGACGCCCTCGGTTATTACATCCCCCCCTTCTATTATGCGGCCGGCGAGATGCTGGCGGCGGCGGTGAAGGGTGCCGGCTCCACCGACAATGCCGCCATGGCCAAATGGCTGCACGCCAATCCGGTGAAGACGCTGGTGGGCGATGCCACCTTCAATGAGCTGGGCGACTGGACGGAGCGGCGGGTGCTGATGACCCAGTTCCAGGGCATCAAGGGCAATGACATCGAACAGTTCCGCCAGCCGGGCCGCCAAGTCATCCTCGATCCGCCGGCGCTGAAGTCCGGCGACCTCATGGCGCCCTTCATGAAGGCGCGGAGCTGACCTGCACGCGGTCCGAGCCGTCATGCCCGGGCGTGTCCCGGGCATCCATGGGCTGCGTTGAGACAGTCCTTGCCAAGCCCTGTGGAGGGCCGGGACAGGCCCGGCCCTGACGCCGCATCTTTGAAATAGAGGCCCCTTGCCATGTTCCTGGACCAACTGGTCAATGCGGTGGGCACTGGCGTGATGCTGGGCTGCATCTATGCCGCGCTGGCCCTCGGCCTCGCGGTGACGTTCGGCCTGCTTCACATTCCCAACATCGCCCATCCCGCCTTCGTCATCGCCGGGGCCTATGTGGTGGCGGTGGGCAATTCCTATGGTCTTGATCCCATCCTCGTGGCGGTCCTTGCCCTGGTGCCCTTCTATGTGGCGGGCCTTGGCTTCTACGAATTCTATTCCCGCGTGTTCGAGCGCCGCGGCGCCGCCGACACCATGAATGCGCTCACCCTGTTCTTCGGGGTCTCGCTCGTGGTGGAGACGCTGCTGCTCATCAAGTTCGGCACCAATCAGCAGGCGGTGCAGGTGGCCTATGTGGGTCAGAGCCTGACAATCGGCCTCCTGTCCCTGCCCTACCGGCTGCTGGTGCCGGCGCTGATCGCCCCGGTGATGGTGGCCCTCCTCTGGCTCTATCTGCACAAGACCCATGCGGGCATCGCCATCCGCGCGGTGGCCCATGACGAGCGCGGCCTGTCGGTGAGCGGCATCGATCCGCGCTGGATCAAGCGCCATGCCTTCGGCATCGCGGCGGCAACCGCGGTCATGGCCGGCGCCGCCCTCATCATCATCGGGCCGGTGGACCCGTTCGGCGGCCGGCTGATGATCGGGCGGGTGTTCGCGGTGGTGGTGCTGGCGGGCATGGGCTCGCTGCCGGGCACCATCGCGGCCGGCATCCTGATCGGGGTGTCGGAATCCCTCGTGGCGGCCTTTGCCAGCCCGTCCTGGGCCCCCGCCGTCGCCTTTTCCATTCTCCTCGCCACGCTCGCCCTGCGCCCGCAAGGGCTGTTCGGAGCGCGCCGATGACCGCCGGAACCTCGCTCATGAGAGCCTCCTCCGCAGCCAAGACCGACACCGCGCAGCGGCAACGGCGCCGCACGCTGGCCTTCGGCCTCGGCGCCCTCGCCGTGCTGGCCGCCGGCCTCGCGCTCACGCGCACGGTCGAGAACCCCTATGTGTTCTTCTCGGCCTTCATCATCATCCAGTCCATTGCGCTGGCCACCGGCTGGAATGTGCTCGGGGGCTATGCCGGCTACATCAATTTCGGCGCCACCGCCTTTTATGGCGCGGGGGCCTATACCGGAGCCGCGCTGCTGAAGGCATTCGAGGCCTCCGTGTTCCTGGCCCTGCCGGCGGCGGGCCTCGTGGGCGGCGTGCTCGGGCTGATGATGGGCTACATGACCCTGCGGGTGCAGGGGGTCTATTTCGCCATTGGCACCATCGCTTTGGTGGTGATGGCGCACACCATCGTCATCAATGTGGACTTCCTGGGCGGCGCTTCCGGCCTTGCCCTCCTGCCGCCCGAGGCGCCGGCCTGGGCGGGCGGGCAGATCCAGTTCGTCTTCCTCATCATGCTGGCGGTGGCGGTGTTTGCCGTCGCCGTGGCGCGCTGGATCGAGGTGTCGTCGGTGGGCCGCGCCTTCCGCGCGCTCAGGGCGAGCGAGGAGGCCGCCGAATGCGCGGGCGTGCCCACCTTTCGGCTGAAGCTGGCCGCCTGCGCCATTTCTGGCGCGCTCCTGGCCATGACCGGGGCACCCTTGGTCTATTATGCCTCCTTCATCGAGCCTGAGACCGTGTTCGGGCTGGCGCTTGCGCTCAATGCCATCGCCATGCCGCTGATCGGCGGCCGGCAATCCTGGCCCGGCCCCATCATCGGTGCCGTGCTGCTGGGCGGCCTGCAGCAAGTGGCCACCATCACCATTTCCTCCGAGCTCAACATCCTGCTGGTGGGCGTGGTGCTGATCGCCTTCGTCGCCGCCGCGCCCGAGGGCATTCTCGGCCTCGTCGACCGCCTGCGGAAAGGACGCACGCCATGAGCGAGCCCATCCTCGTTGCAGAAGCCGTCGAGAAGCAGTTCGGCACCTTGCGGGCCCTCGGCCCCATCACCGCCACGCTCCATGCCGGCGAACGGCTCGGCATCATCGGCCCCAATGGGTCGGGCAAGACCACCCTCATCAATTGCCTCACCGGCACGTTGACGCCCAATGCCGGGCGCATCCGCTTCCTGGGGCGGGACATCACCGGCCTTTCGCCGAGCGCCCGGGCGCGCCTCGGCCTTGCGCGCAGCTTCCAGATCCCCAAGCCCTTTTCCGGCATGACGGTGTTGGAAAACCTGCTGGTGCCGCTGGACCACGTGCGGCACGTGGAGGCCCCGCGCGACACCGCCATGGACATCCTCGCCTCCGTCGGCCTAGCAGGGCGCGCAGAGGACGATGCCGGCCGCCTCACCCAGCTGGAATTGCGCAAGCTGGAACTGGCGCGGGCGCTCGCCGCCGCACCGAAGGTGCTGATCGCGGACGAGGCCATGGCCGGCCTTTCGGACCGCGAGATCGACGATGTGCTCGCCATTCTCGAACGGCTCAACGAGGCCGGCGTGGCGGTCATCATGATCGAGCACATCATGCATGCGGTGATGCGCTTCTCCCACCGCATCATCTGCCTGGAATCGGGCCAGCTGATCGCCGACGGGTCCCCCGAGGCCGTCTCCAGCGATCCCCTCGTGCAGAAGGTGTATTTCGGTGAATAGGCTCATCATCGAAGGGGTCAGCGCCGGCTATGGCGCGGTCGCGGTGCTGCACGATGTCTCGCTGGAGCTGCGCGAGAGCGAGTTCGTCGCCCTGCTCGGCACCAATGGCAACGGCAAGAGCACGCTCCTGAACACAGTCCTCGGCTTCGTCCGGCCCACCAAGGGGCGCATTCTGCTGGAATGGGACGGGCAGGTGCTGGACCTCACCGGCCTTCCCCCCCACCGCATCGTCAATGAAGGCGTCGCCCTGGTTCCGGAAGGCCGGCGGCTCATCCCCACTTTGACGGTGGAGGAAAACCTCGTGCTGGCCGGCAGCTGTCCGCGCGCGCGGAACGACCTCTCGGCCAATCTCGCCTTCTGCTACGAGACCTTCCCCCTGCTGCGGGAGCGCCGGGCGCAACGTGCGGGCACCATGAGCGGCGGCCAACAGCAGCTTCTTGCCATTGCCCGCGCGCTCATGACCTCGCCGCGCGTGGTCATCATTGACGAGCCCTCGGTGGGCCTTGCTCCCATCGTGGTCTCGCAGGTGTTCGATGCGGTGCGCGATCTCCAGACATCCCGGCAACTCACCATCCTGATGGCCGAGCAAAGCTTCTTGCGCGCCGTGGACCTGGCATCGCGCGCCTATGTCCTCTCCCACGGCGCCATCGTGCGCACCCTCGACCGGGAGCACGAGGCTTTCAGCGCGGACGACCTGCGCCGGACCATGATGGGCATGGCCCATTGAAGACAGCCCGTGGCCGTGTGCCCCGGCGCGTCCCCCGCCCTGGAGGTCGCGGCGGGAAAAGGCCGCGCCGCGACCTCGCCTTCACGTCCTGACGCCCACCAGGGCCACCAGCGTGATCTCCACCATCGCATTGCCCGGCAAGGAGGCCACGCCAACGGCCGCGCGGCTCGGCAGATCGGCGGCTCCGATCCATTGCGCGATACGCCGGGAGGCGTGGTCCGCACTCCGGGAATGCGCCGTATAGCCAACGGGGGCGTTGAGATAGACGGTGAGGCTGAGCACCGAAGCAAGGCACTCCCCATCCGCGAGAAGCCCTTCGGCGGCCCGTAGCGCATTTTCGGTGGCCAGCTCAACCGCTGCGATGCTGGCTGCCGCATCCCCATCCAACGGCACCGGCCCCGTATGGAGGAGCACGCCGTCCCGCCGCGGCGTCATGCCGGAGACGAAAACCATATCCAGATGGCGACGGGCGGGAAGGTAGTGGCCTTGGGGCCGGGGAAGGTCGGTGCTGCTCATGGGTCCGGTCACCTGCCATAAAGGGTGGCCATGGCGACGATCCGCCGTGCGGCGGCCACGGCCTCAGCATGGTCCTGGGAGAAATTCAGGCGGATGCTGTGCTCATGCGGGCCGAACTCGGTGCCCGGCGTGACCACCACATGAGCCTGATGCCGCAGCAGGCGCACGAAATCCGGGAGGCTCACCGCCAGCTCCGGCAAGGTGGGGAAGAGGTAGCTCCCGGCCTTCGGTGTGCGCGTCTCCAGCCCTCCCGCCCGAAACACGTCGAGCACGTCATCGCGGATGACCTGGTGCAGGCGGATGCGGTTGGCCATCCAGCCTTCGGGCTCGTTGAACCAGGTGCGCAGCACCGCCTGGTTGTAGCCGGCCGCCCGAAGCGAGACGATGGCCTGCAGCTTCTCCATGCGGTCGATGACGGAAGGCGCGCCGAAGGCGATGCCAAGCCGATAGCCCGAGAGCGATTCCGTCTTGGACGGCCCCATGATGGTGACCACCCGCTCCTCCGCGAGGCCGCAGGCGCGCAGATGCGTATAGGTTTCACCATCATAGAGCAGGCGGGAATAGAGCTGGTCGGCAACCACCGTCACATCGAACGCGGCGGCAAGATCGGCAATGGCCTGGATCTCGCGGCGGGAATAAACGACGCCTGTGGGATTGTTGGGATTGGAGAACAGGAACACCTTGGCTCCCGCCGCGAACACCTCCCGCAGGCGGTCGAGATCGATGCCTGCCTCCGCCGAGGCGCCCAGATAGTTCATGGGCACGGGCACCGGCGCGCCGCCCAGGAATTGGACGATCTTTCGATTGGCGAAATAGTCGGGCTGGACGATGGCCACCTGGTCGCCCGGTCCCACCAGCGCCCCGAGCGCCAGGAAAAGCGCGCCCTGTGTGCCCGGCGTCACGATGGTGCCCGCATCGGCCGAGACGGGCGCACCCGTGAAGGCGGCGAGCTTTTCCGCAAGCCCGGCGCGAATGTCGGCCGCGCCCCGATATTCCGTATAGGCCTGCCGCCCGCCGGCTGCCACCGCCTGCGAGAAGGCCTCAAACGCGCCGGGCGTCGGCGTGAAGGCGTCCACGTCGCCGTGGGAGAAGTCCACCAGCCGGCCCGGCATCACCTCGCCGCGCATGAGGCGCCCCACGTCTCCCGCGCCCTGGCGGACCTCCTGTCCGGGGGCATGGTCGGTGGCGAGGGCGGCGAATCTGTCGAGGGCGGCAGGCATGGCGGTGTCCTTGATGCGAAAGAATGAGGGGCGGTGGAGCGATCTGGCGCCGAGGGCACGATCCGACCAGATCGAACCGCGATGCGGTTCCATCTGGTCGGCAAATCGCCCTCTAAATCATTGAATAGAGGCGGATTCTCCGAGCCCATTGGATCGCAATGAGATTCAATTGGCTCGGATCCGGCTCTAAGCGGCCCAGCCCAGCGGGGTGGGGTCGAGGTCAAGGGCGGCCTTGAACACGGCGGGATCCACATTGCCGCCGGAGACGATGACGAGGGCGGTCTTCCCCCGTAGGCGGGCGGGATCGGCAAGCAAGGCTGCGAGCGCGATGATGCCTCCCGGCTCGGTCACCAGCCGCACGTCGTCATAGGCGAAGCGGATCGCGCGCAGCACATCCGCATCCGAGGCGGTCAGCGCGCCGGCGAGGCGGCTTTGCGTGATGGAGAAGGGCAATTCGGCTGGTATCGGGGCCAGCAGGGCATCGCAGAGGGAGCCGGACAGGGCGGCATTGACCTCGCGCACGCCGCTCGCCAGCGAGCGGCGCGTATCATCGAAGCCCTCCGGCTCCACCGCCCACACCTCGGCGCGGTGGCCCGCAGCTTCCACCGCGAGGCACGTGCCGGCGGAAAGACCGCCGCCGCCGCAAGGCACCAGGATCACGTCCGGCACCTGCGTGCCCAACTGGTCGAGGCTCTCCACCGTCACGGTGGCTTGGCCGGCAATGATGTGGCGATGGTCGCCCGGCGGTATGACGGCCACCGGGGCGCGGGCGGCAATCTCGGCGGCGATCTCCTCGCGCGACTGGCGGTTGCGGTCATAGAGCACGATCTGCGCCCCGGCCGCGCGGGCCTTGGCGATCTTCACCGCGGGGGCGTCCTGCGGCATGACGATGGTGGCGGACAGGCCCAGCATGCGCGCCACCGTGGCGACCGCCTGCCCGTGATTGCCGGTGGAGTAGGCCACCACGCCGCCGGGATAGGCCGCCCGGTCCAGCCGCGACAGGCAATTATAGGCGCCCCGGAACTTGAAGGCGCCGGTGCGCTGGAGGTTCTCGCATTTCAGGAAAATGGTGCCGCCGGTCAGCCGGTCCAGCGCGTCGGAGCACAGCAGCGGCGTTTCCACGGCGACGCCGGCCAGGGCGCGGCGGGCGTCGAGAATGTCCTCGGGCGTGGGGATGGAAAAGGGTGTCATGTCAGTGCGCCAGGATGCGGGAGAGGAAGAGGCGGGCGCGCTCCGAGCGGGGCGCCGCGAAGAAGGCCTGCGTCTCGTCGATCTCGACGATGGCGCCCTTGTCCATGAACACCACCCGGTCGGCGGCGGCCTTGGCGAAGCCCATTTCGTGGGTGACCACGATCATGGTCATGCCCTCGCGGGCGAGTTCCAGCATGACCGCCAGCACTTCGCCGATCATTTCCGGATCAAGCGCCGAGGTGGGCTCGTCAAACAGCATGGCCACCGGGTCCATGGCCAGCGCGCGCACGATGGCGATGCGCTGCTGCTGGCCGCCGGACAATTGCGCGGGATAGGCGGCGTCCTTGTCCGCAAGGCCGACACGGGCGAGAAGGCCGCGCGCCTTGGCCTCCGCTTCCGCGCGCGGGCGCTTGAGCACATGGACGGGGGCGAGGCAGATATTCTCCAGCACGGTCAGGTGCGGATAAAGCTCGAAATGCTGGAACACCATGCCCACCCGCGCCCGCATGCGCGCCGCCGCGCGCCCCCGGGAGGGCAGCGCCTCGCCCTCGATCAGCACCTGGCCGCGCTGGAAGTCCTCGATGCCGTTGATGCATTTGACGAGGGTGCTCTTGCCGGACCCCGATGGGCCGCAGATAACCACCACCTCGCCCCGGCGGACGGTGAGGCTGCAATCCTTCAGCACCTCCAGTGGGCCGAAGCTCTTGCCCAGCCCTTCCACCTTGATCATTTCATGCGAAGTCATCGGCACATCCATGGCTGGAGGGTGTGTGGAAGGCGGCCTCATGCGGCCCGGGAGGCGCGCTTCAGCCGCCCCGCGAGCGCATTGCCGGCCTGGCAGATGGCGAGGTAGACGACCGCCGCGAACACGTACATCTCAACGGGACTGTTCGTATTGTTCGCGACAATACTGACGGACGTCATGAAATCGTGGAGCGAGACCACGTAGACGAGCGCGGTGTCCTGGAACAGGATCACGCCCTGGGTCACCATGAGCGGCGCCATGTTGCGCAGGGCCTGGGGCAAGGCGATCAGCCGCACCGTCTGGAGATAGCCGAACCCCGAGGCCTTGGCCGCCTGCCATTGGCCCACCCGCACGCTTTGCAGGCCCGCCCGCATGATCTCCGAATAATAGGCCCCCTCGAACATGACGAAGGCGATGAGCACCGAATAGAGCGCGCCCACCGAGCGCCCCACCAGAAGTGGAACCAGGAAGTAGAACCAGAAAATCACCAGGATCAGCGGAACGGCGCGGAAGCCGTTCACATAGAGCGCGGCCAGCGGCGCGAGCACCGGCACACGGGTCAGCCGCACCAGGGCGATGACAAGCCCGAGGGCGATGCCGCCCCCCATGGCGATGGCGGTGAGCAGGATGCTGAGACCCAGGCCTTGAAGCAAGAAAGGCAGGGAGTTGATGATGGGCGCAAGATCAAAAGCGGACATGAAGGCCCCCTGACGTGGTGCCGGGCAGCGCGACGCCCCGCTCGATGGCCCGCATGATGACCGTGACCGTCATGGCGATGGCCACATAGAGGACGGTGGCCGCCGTGAAGGCCTCGAAACCCTGATAGGTGATGCTTTGGATCTGCTGCGTCTGGGTGGTCAGCTCATAGACACCGATGGCCAGGGCCACCGACGAATTCTTGAAGATGGTCAGGATTTCCGAGGTCAAAGGGGGAATGATGATGCGCAGCGCCTGCGGCAGCAGCACCAGCCGATAGGCCTGCAGTTGCGACAACCCCGCCGCCTTGGCCGCCATGCGCTGGCCCCGCGGCACCGCATCGATGCCCGCGCTCACCTGGACGGCGATGCGCGAACTGGTGAACAGGCCGAGGGCAATGATGGCGGTGACGATTTCCGGGTAGGGAAGATCGCGCTTGAGCCAGCGGCCGGCGCCCTCCGGCAGCAGTTCCGGGACCACGAAGAACCACAGGAACATCTGCAGCAGCAGGGGGATGTTCCGGAAGAGGCTGATATAGGCGCCCGTTGCGGCGCTCAGGACGGCGTGGTCCGAGCTGCGGAGGATGCCGACGGCCGTTCCCACCGACAGCGCAATGACCAGCGCGCCCAGCGAGATGGCAAGCGTGAGGGCAAGGCCCCAGACGAGCCATTGCAGATAAGGGTCCTGCACGAGGACGCCCCAGTTCCAGGAATAGGTCATCGCGGCATTCTTCTGTGAGGGCGCAAGACGTTGGCGGAACGCGCTATTCCGGGATGGCAATGACCTGGAAGATGGTCTCGAGATCCGGCGAGAGCGGCACGCCCATGGGCGCGAACCACTTGGCGTAGAGCGCCTGGAGCCGGCCGTCGCGGGCCATGCGCGAGAGGGTGGCATTCACCAGGGACAGGAAGACGGTGCTGTTCTTCTGCACCAGGAATCCATAGTAATCATAAGACAAGGGCGCTCCCACCACCTTGTAGTCGGAAGGATTGGGCGCCTTGCCGCGCAAGCCGAAGAGCAGGATGTCATCGGTTGCGAAGGCGTCCACGCGGTCGGTGGATAGGGCGAGGAAGCCTTCCGCATTGTCCTTCACCGGCACGATGCGGATGTTGAGCTTATCCTTCTCGATCATCCCGCGGATGAGGCGCTCGGGCACGGAATTGATGGGCAGGGCAATGACCTTGCCGGCAAGGTCCTTCAACTCGCCGATGCCCGACTTGTCCTTCACCAGAAGGCGCGTGTGCGAGATGAAGAAGGGATAGGAAAAGTCCACCTGGCTTTGCCGGGCAATGGTATTGACCGCCGACTCGCAGGAGATGTCCACGGTGCCGTTGGCCACCAGCGGAATGCGGTTCTGCAAATTGACCGGCACCATCTTCACCTGAAGGTCAGGCAGGTTGAGCGCCGTCTTCACCGTATTGGCCACTTCCAGGCAGATGTCGGTGGAATAGCCTTGCGGTTTGCCCTGCGCATCCACGAAGGAGAAGGGAATGGAGGCATCGCGATAGCCGATGGAGATGGCACCCTTGGCACGGATCCGGTCCAGCACCGCATCGCTCGATTGAGCCTGCGCGACGGGGGCGAGGACGAGCGTGGCGATGACCGCGCCCATGGCGGCCGAAAAAGCGTGTTTCATGATGTCCCCTCTGGTTTTTGTGTGGACGTCAGCCGATGGCTTCGAGCATTTCCGCAAGGCTTGAGACGGTGAGGTCCGGCCGCGCCTCGGCCGCTCCCTCGCCGGAAAGGCCGAGCAGGCGGTTGGGCCGGTTGATCCAGACGCAGGTGAGGCCGAGCCGATTGGCGGGCGTGATATCTGCGCGCAGGCTCTGACCCACATGGAGGATGCGCGCGGGCGGGATGCCCTGTGCCGAGAGATCGGCGAGCGCGGTCTGGAAATGCTCCGGGCTCGGCTTGTAGGCGCCCACGCGCTCGGCGGTGACCACGATGTCGAAGGCGATGCTCATCTTGGCGCAGGAGGAGGCGAGGGACGAATTATCGATATTGGAGAGGGCGCCGATCTTCGCGCGCGCCTGCAGCGCCTTCAGCCCCGCCGGGACGTCTGAATAGGCTGGCCAGTGATGGGGCGTTGCGGCGAAGGCCTCGCGCAGATCCGCATCCACAGGCAGCTTCAGCTCAGCGGCGATGCGATCGAAGCAGAGGCGCAGAACCTCGGGATAAAGGTGCGCGGGCCGCTCTTTCTGAATGTCCGCGCGGGCGCGATCGAAGGCCATGATGAGCTCCTCGTCGCTGGCGACGACGCCGGACTGCCCGGCCCAGCGGCCGAGGAAGGCGGCGATGGAGGGCTCCCAATCGATAAGCGTGCCATAGACATCGAAGGTCACGGCATCAAAGTCGGCGAGGCGGATCATGGAGAAGGACAGCCCGTCTTAATTAGCGATAATCGCTAAATATGACCGACAACCGCGCCCGTCAACCCCACTTGCCGGAGCGCGCAGACGTGTTCCTTCAACTTTCCATGGCGGAAAGGGTTTATCACGGCCCGGGGAGAGGCTATCTATGCCCGCAAATGGCAGCTCTCCGGCTCCGACAGCGTGCCGGATTATCGCTTGAAATGAAGGACGAGATGGTCAAGCCAGATCAGGCGGAAAACGAACGCGCGGGGCCGGCCCTCGCCCGGACCGCCGCGACGATCGTGTGCGATGAACTGCGCAACGCGATCATGCACAACCGCCTCAGCGGCGGAGAACGGCTTCGGCAGGATGCCCTCGCCACCCAATATGGCGTGAGCCAGATGATCGTCCGTGAAGCCTTCCGCCAATTGACGGCGGAGGGGTTCCTGAAGGCCGAGCCGCGGCGCGGCGTCAGCGTGGCAAAGCTCAGCGCGGACGAGGCCTGGGAGGTCACGCAGCTCCGGGCCCTGCTGGAATGCCAGGCCTTGCGGTGGGCCATCCCCAACATGGTGCGCGCGGACTTCGTGCAGTGCGCCCGGACGCTGGACGATCTAGACGCGGCTGACAGCGTCGATGCGCGGATCGAGCTCAATGCCCGGTTCCACGCCCGCCTCTATGCCCCCGCCCGCAAGGAGCGCACGCTCGACCTCATCCATCACCTGCGGCTGAATTTCGAGCGCTATCTCAGGTTTACCTGGGAAGAGACGCACCATTCCGAGCAGTCCCAGATCGAACACCGGGACATCCTGCGCCTGTGCGAGATGCGGGACGTCGAGCGCGCCTGCGACGCGCTCCGGGCGCATATCCTGGCCACGGGGGACCTGCTGGTGGAATATCTCAGCCGCTAGAGCCGGATCCGCACGTTGAAACGCATCGCGGTTCCATCTGGTCGGATCGCGCTCTAGCCTCGGCGCGGAGCAATGGCGGCCCGCGCGTGAGGGGCCGGCGCACGGCAAACGAGGCCAAGCGGCCGCGCCTCAGTTCCCCAGATAGGCCGCCCGCACATGGGGATCGTCGATCAGGTCGGCGCCCTTGCCCGACATGACGATGCGGCCCGCCTCCAGGAGATAGGCATAGTCGCAGAGTTCCAGTGCGGCGAAGGCGTTCTGCTCCACCAGCAGCACGGTGGTGCCGGCATCGCGGATGGCGCCGATGATGGCGAACATCTGCTCGACGATGTTGGGCGCCAGCCCCAGCGAAGGCTCGTCGAACAGGACGAGGCTTGGGCGGGACATGAGGGCGCGGCCAATGGCCAGCATCTGCTGCTCGCCGCCCGAGAGCGTGCCGGCCATCTGGTGGCGGCGCTCGGCGAGGCGCGGAAAGCTGGTGTAGATGCGCTCGTAATCGGATTTCAGCCCGGCATCGCTGCGCAGATAGGCGCCCATGGCCAGGTTCTCCACCACGCTCATGTGGGGAAACACCCGTCGGCCTTCCGGGCAGTGAGCGACGCCCAGGCGCAGCATGCGCTGGGGGCCGGCGCGGGTCACGTCGTCGCCCTTCAGGCGAATGGAGCCGGCGCGCGCCGGCACCAAGCCGGAAATGGTGCGCAGGGTGGTGGACTTGCCGGCGCCATTGGCGCCCACCAGGGCCACCAATTGCCCCTCGCCCACCTTGAGGGAGATGCCCTTGAGCGCGGCCACCTGGCCATAGCCGCAGACGAGATCGGTGATCTCAAGCATGGGCTGCCTCCTTGTGCTCCAGCTTTGCGGCGCTCTTGCCCAGATAGGCCTCGATCACCTTGGGATCGGTGCGGATCGCCGCCGGCGGGCCTTCCGCGATCAGCCGGCCGTAATTGAGGCACACGATGCGGTCGGAGACTTCCATCACCATGGGCATGTCGTGCTCCACCAGGAGGATGGTGACGCCCTCCTCCCGCACCTTGCGGATGAGGCGCACGAAGCCCTGGGTCTCCGAGGCGTTCATGCCGGAGACAGGCTCGTCCAGGAGCAGCATGCGGGGCTCCACCGCCAAGGCGAGGGCGAAACCCACGAGGCGCTGCTCGCCATAGGAGAGGGACCCGGCCTTTTCGCCCGCCCGTGGTGTCAGGCCGACGAGGTCGATGATGGCATCCGCACGCTCGCGCACCGCCCGTTCCGCCCGGCGCGCGCCGGGAGTGGGCAGCAGGCGGTTGAGGAGGCCAGAGGCGCCCGCCTCCTCCTGGTAGCGATGCAGGCCGATCAGCACATTGTCGCGCACGCTGTCGTCCGCGAACACGCTGGTGCGCTGGAAGGTGCGGGCAAGGCCGAGGCGCGCGATCTGGTTGGGCGGCGTCTGGGAGAGGTCGCGGCCGCGGAACAGGACGCGGCCCTGCGTCGGCTTCAGGAAGCCGGTCATGATGTTGAAGGCCGTGGTCTTGCCGGCGCCGTTGGGGCCGATGAGGCTGAGGATTTCCCCCTCCTGCACATCGAAATGCAGGTCGGCGATGGCGGTGAGGCCGCCGAACCGCATGCCCACATGCTCCACATTCAGGATGGCGCTCATGGATTGGCTCCCATCTCGGCGGGGAGCGAGCCGCCGCCCTTGGCATTGGCCTTGCGCCGCGCGGACAAGCGGGCACCGAGCCCGTCGAGGGCCGGCACGATGCCCCGCGGCATCAGGAACAGGATGGCGATGAGGATGGCGCCATAGACGATCCATTGCGCTTCCGGCGCCATCACCGGCCTCAGCGCCACCGGCAGCAGGCCGAAGATGAGACCGCCCACCAGCGGGCCCGCCAGCGTGCCCTTGCCGCCCGACACCACCATGATGACCATGGTCACCGTGTAGGAGAACAGGAACACGTCGGGGTCGATGATGCGCAGGTAGTGGGCATAGAGGCTGCCCGCCGCGCCCGCCATGGCGGCGGACAAGGTGGCCGCGACGGTGAGCGTGCGGGTGGCGTTGATGCCCAGGGAAAGGGCGAGGGATTCATTCTCCTTCAGCCCGCGCATGGCCCGCCCGAAGCGCGAGGCCACCAGGCGCGCGATGATGAGATAGCTCGCCACCGCCACGCCCAGCACCAGGTAATAATTCTGCATCTTGGAACGCAGCGCCACCTCGCCAAGACCGGGCACAGGCAGCACCATGTTGGGAATGGCGGTGAGAGCGAGCGGGCCTTGCGTCAGCTCCACCCAGTTGAGAGCCACGAGCCGCACCACCTCGGCGAACGAGATGGTGACGATGACAAAATAGGCGCCTCGCACCCGGAACGACAGGCGGCCGATGAGATAGCCGCACAGGCCGGTGAGCACCACCGCCAGCACGAAGCCCAAGAGCGGGGACCCCGCCTCATGGGTCACGCGCAGGCCGAAGGGCAGGCTCACATCGAAGCCGAGCGCGGTCAGCGCGCTCACATAGGCGCCGATGCCGAAAAAGGCCACATGGCCGAGGCTCAATTGCCCGGTGAATCCCAGCAGCAGATTGAGGCTCATGGCGCAGATGGTCAGGATGCCCGTGACGATCAGGGCATTGAGCAGATAGGGGTCGCTCAGCCCGAGCGGCAGCAGGGCGAGGACGACGAGGATGAGGGGGGCGATGAAGCGTGTCATCCGATCCGCTCCGCGCGGGCGAACAGGCCGGTGGGCTTGACCAGCAGCACCGCGATGATGATGAGGAAGCCCATGGCATCCCGATAGCCGGACGAGATGTAGCCGGCGCCCAGTTCCTCGGCGAACGCCAGGATGAAGCCGCCGATGGTCGCCCCGGAAATGGAGCCGAGCCCGCCCAGGATGACGATGGCGAAGGCTTTCACCGCCGCCAGCTCGCCCATTTGCGGCGTCACCACATAGACCGGCCCCAGCAGGGCGCCCGCCGCCGCCGCCAGCGCCGAGCCGATGGCGAAGGTGGCGGTGTAGATGAGGGAGACATTCACGCCCATCAGGGCGGCCGTGTCATGGTCCTGGAAGGTGGCGCGCATGGCGCGGCCGAGTTTGGTGCCGTTGATGGTGAAATAGGTGATGGCGATCAGCGCCACCGCGGCGGCCAGCACGAACAAATTCACATAGGACAGCGACACCGGCCCGAAGGTGAGCGGCTGCGCCGGGAAGGGCGTCGGCACGGCCTTGGCGACGCCGCCGAACACCCAGAGCGTGCCCGATTGCATGATAATGCCGGCGCCGATCATCACCAGCATGGTGGTGTCAATGTCGGAGCGGCGCAGCGGACGCAGTAGCGTGAACTCGATGGCCGCGCCCAAAAGGAGACCGGCCACCAGCGCCACCGGCAGCGCCACGAAGAAGTTCAGCCCCAGCGCCACCGCCGCCAGATACATGGCATAGCCGCCGAACGTATAGAGCGCACCATGGGTGAAATTCACCACGTTCATGATGCCGAAGATCAAGGTCAGGCCGATGCCCAGGAGCGCATAGGTGCCGCCCAGCACCAGCGCGTTGAAGATGTGTTGCAGCAATTGGTCCATCTGGCCTGTCCGATCTGGCGTTGGACGGAGGGACAAAAGGGGCCGGGCACTGCACCGGCCTCTTCCGTCCGATGGCCCCCGCCTATGGGCTGGGACCGGTGCGGGAAGGCAGGATCAGCCGCCGAGCTGAACCTGGTTCACCTTTCCGCCGGAGATCTCGATGAGATAGACATTGGGCTTGGACTGGCCGCTCTCCTTGCCCGCCGGGCCGCTCTTGTCGAACTTGATGGGACCGTTGAGGCCCATGAAGTCCACCTTCCAGAAGCCCTTCTGGATGGAGGCCGGATCGGTGCCGCCGCCCGCCGCGATGGCGGCCGCCACCGTGCGGATGCCGTCATAACCGCGGAAGCTCTCGGTGGCGCCGGCAAAGTCGAAGCCGCGCTTCTTCCACTCGGAAAGGAAATAGGCGGTGGCCTGCGGGTTCGGGGTCTTCTCCGGGAACCAGGGCAGGAAGGTGGTCAGGTGCATGGTGCCATCAGCCGCCGCACCCGCCTGTGCGATGATCTGGTCGGGATTCTGCGAGCCGCCGGTGGTGATGATGCGCTTCTTCAGGCCGAGCGCCGCCATCTGCTTGAACAGCAGGGTGAGCTGGTCCACGGCGCTCGTCACCATGATGGTGTCGGCATCGGAGGCCTTCAGCTTGGCGAGCTGGGCGCTCATGTCCTGCGCGGACTGGTCCATGGTCTCGACCAGGCCCACTTCCACGCCGTTGGCTTTCAGCATTTTGGAGAAGTCGGCGGCGGCGCCCCGGCCCCAGTCATTGTTGATGACGAGGAAATCCACCTTCTTCAGCCCGAGCTTCTTGGCGATGGGCTCGAATGCCTCTGCCTCCACGGCGGAGGGCGGCGAGATGCGGAAGATGAAGGGATTGCCGGAAGTGGTGATCTTGCCGGACGAGGAGGTCTCCACCAGCATGGGCACGGAATATTCTTCCAGCTTCGGCATGGTGGCCAGCGTCAGCGAAGAGCCCCAGGCGCCCATCATCACCGGCACCTTGTCGGAGGTGATGAGCTTTTCGGCCACCGCCGCCGCCTCGGTGGGGTTGCTCTTATTGTCCTCGATGACGAGCTCGATCTTCTTGCCGAGCACGCCGCCCTTGGCGTTGATCTCGTCGGCGGCGATCTTGGCGCCGTTCACCACATAGGTGCCGGAAGCCGCGAAGGCGCCCGTGAGAGGCTCGTTGACGCCGATCTTGATGGTGTCGGCGGCCAGGGCCGTGCCGGCCATGAGGCTGAAGCCGAGGGCTGCGAGAGTTGTCCGGCGGGAAAGCAACATGGGTGGTCTCCAGTCTCGAGGGGCAGGCGGGTCAGGATGAAGCGCCGCCGCGGGGCCACAGGCGCCCGAGGCGGTCGGAAATCAGCGCGAGGAGAAGCCGCAGCGGATCAAGGCCGCGAGGCGCGCCGGTGGGCACGGGAGCGCCAGCAAGGCGGGCATTGAGGTTCGTGGCGAAGTCGGCGATCAGGCGGGAGGCCACCTCGCGCACAAGGCCCGGCCGGCCGAACTGGGCGAGCGGCCCCTTCAGCGTATAGCCAACGCTAAGCGCCACGCGTGCCGTCCCGGCCGCCGCGCCGGGTGTGACCGCGTAGGCGATGAGGCCTTCGGTGCGTGAGCGCCCGTCGCCGCCGGCGCCATGGATGGTGCCGCGCGCGCCCGCCGCGTCCCGCGTGATACGGGCGGTGCCGCGGAAGGTGGTGGCGATGGGGCCGAGCTTCACCCGCATGCCGCCCTCCACCAGATCGGGCGTTGGCACGCGCGCGATGACGGCGCCCGGCAGGCAAGCGGCCACCTCCTCGATGCGGCCGAAGAAGGCGAACACGTCGGCCGGCGGATACGGCACCTCGAAGCTCTGCTCGAAACGGTGGGCCGGGATGAAGTCATCGGCCAGGACAGCGGTGGCGGCCGCGACAGCCGTCTGGACGGGAGCGGCCACCGGCACCGCCGCGTCGCCCCCCTCCCCTGGACGCGCGCCCACCGGGCCGAGGCGGCGCTCGGCGACGAGCGGCCCGATGCCACGCGCCCGCCGTGCGGCGATGACGCCGGCCACCGCCTTGACGATGCCCGCATAGCCCGTGCAGCGGCACAGATTGCCGGCGAGCCCGAGGCGGATGCGCGTCTCGTCCGGCTCGGGCAGGCGCAGGACCAGGTCGCGGGCGGACACCAGCATGCCCGGCGTGCAGAAGCCGCATTGCAGGGCATGCTCGGCATTGAAGGCAGCGCGCAGCTCGGCGGCGATGGGATCGTCGTCGAGCCCCTCGATGGTGACGACCTCCGCTCCCTGGCAGGCCCCGGCAAAGGCAAGGCAGCCCCGCGCCGGCTCGCCATCCACCAGAAGGGTGCAGGCCCCGCACACCCCGTGCTCGCACCCCAGATGCGTGCCGGTGAGGTTGAGGGTGTCTCGCACGAAGTCGGCGAGGCTGGTGCGCGCCTCCGCCGGTGCCGCCACCGGTCGGCCATTCAGGGTCAGGGACACCATCGGTTCGGAGGCCATCGCGGCCGCCTTGAGGGCTGGCGCGGCGGTCATGCGGCGCTCCGTATGTCAGTGAGGAGGCCGGCGGCCTGGCGGGTGGCGCGGCGCAGCACCTCCACATGCACGTGACGGTCGACCGCATCCCCCATGCCGATGGCGCGAAGCGCCGCGTCGGCGGCGCCGGCATCGAAGCGATCGGCAAAGCCCGCATCCATGCGGCCGCCGAAGAGCGCGGTGGCCTCCGGGAAGACGAGGGGCGGTCCGTCGATGGCGCCCATGAGCGCGCGTCCGGTCCCCGCCACGGGGTCCACCAGGACAGCTCCGATGGCATGGGCGAACTCGCCCACCTTCCGGCAATGCTTCACATAGCCGAAGCGCGCGGTGGCGGAGAGCTTCGGCACCCGCACGGCAACGAGGATCTCTCCCGGCGCAAGCGCCGTTGCGAGGGCGCCGGTGAGGAAGGCATCCAGGGCAAGCCGGCGCGCGCCGGAAGGGCCCGCCACTTCCACCTCGGCGCCGAGAACGGACAGGGCATTCACCCAGTCCGCAGCGGGGTCGGCATGGGCGAGACTGCCGCCCAGCGTGCCGCGATTGCGCACGGCCCGGTAGGCGATGCCGCCCGCCACCCGCCGCAGCACGTGCGGGGCGATGTCCGGCGCGCGGCCATCCTCCAAGTCCGCATGGGTGACGAGGGCGCCATAGACCATGTGCCCGGTCTCTTCCCGCACGGTGCGCAAGGCGTCGATGCCGGAGAGGTCGACGATGAGCGCGGGCGTGGCGAGGCGCAGATTGAGCATGGGGCCGAGCGACTGGCCGCCGGCCATGGCCTTGGCGCCGTCCCCGCTTTCGGCGAGGAGCGACACGGCCTCGGCGACGGTGCGCGGGCGCGCCATGCGGAAGGGGGCGGGCTTCATGCCGCGCTCCTTTCGCCGGCGCGGGCCGCCAGCACCTGCTCCACGATGCGCCGGGGCGTCACCGGCGAACGCAGCATCTGCGCGCCGAGGGGGCGCAGCGCATCATTGATGGCATTGGCGATGGCGGCGGGCGGCGCGATGGCCCCGCCCTCGCCAATGCCCTTCACGCCGAACTTGGTATAGGGCGAGGGCGTCTCCATGTGTCCGATGAAGGGCATGGGCACTTCCGGCGCGCCGGGCAGGAGATAATCCGCCAGCGTCGAGGCCAGCGGCTGTCCGGCGCTGTCGAACGGCATTTCCTCATAGAGCGCGGTGCCGATGCCCTGGGCGAGGCCACCCAGGATCTGGCCATCCACCACCATGGGATTCACCAGCGTGCCGCCGTCCTCCACGATGGCATAGTCGAGGATCTCCACCTCGCCGAGCTCGGGGTCCACCGCCACCACCACCGCATGGGCGGCATAGCTGAAGGTGCCGCTGTCGCGCTGCGGCTTGTAGCCGGCGGTCACTTCCAGCCCGTGGGGGTCCACCTCCCCTGGCAGGTCCTGCGGCCGCCGATACCAGGTGCGTGCCACCTGCTCGATGGGGATGTCGCCGGAGGGGCCGACCACGCGCCCGCCCTCCAGCCGCACGTCCTCAGGCCGGGCCTGGAGCATATGAGCGCCGATTCGGCGGATGCGCTCGGCCAGCTCCGTGCATGCGGTGGCCACCGCCCCGCCGGCCATCACCATGACCCGCGAGCCCCAGCTGCCGGTGGAATAGGGGGTCATGGCGGTGTCGCCATGGACAAGCCGCGTACGGGCAACAGGAAGCCCGAGGATTTCATGCGCCACCTGCGCCAGCGTCGTTTCCAGACCCTGGCCGTGGGAATGGGCGCCGATGCGCAGTTCCAGCCCGCCATCCGGCGTCAGGCGGGCGCCCGCCTGCTCGTGGCCGGGCACCATGGGAATGCCCCAGCCGGAATAGACCGAGGTTCCGTGGGCCGCCTGCTCGCAATAGATGGACAGGCCCAAGCCGATGCGGCGCCCGTCCGGCTCGCCCGCCCGCTGGCGCGCGCGCACCGCGTCCACATTGATGGCGTCGAGCGCCTGCCGGAGGGCTTCGGGATAGTCGCCGCTGTCGAAGTGCTTGTTGGTGATGTTGTCGAACGGCATCTGCTCCGGCCGCACGAGGTTCTTCAGCCGCACCACTTCCGGGGGAAGGCCCAGTTCCGCCGCCAGTGCGTCCAGCGCCACTTCCAGGGCGAAGCACACGCCGGTGCGGGCCACCCCGCGATAGGGCAGGATCGGGCATTTGTTGGTGGCCACCGACCAGGTGCGGCAGCGATAGGAGGGGAACGCATAGGGCCCGGGCAGGATGCTCGCCACCTGCGC
Source organism: Aquabacter sp. DMC10 (assembly GCF_056314145.1). Classification (NCBI taxonomy): domain Bacteria; kingdom Pseudomonadati; phylum Pseudomonadota; class Alphaproteobacteria; order Hyphomicrobiales; family Xanthobacteraceae; genus Aquabacter; species Aquabacter sp. DMC10. Next base: position 388,906 of record NZ_JBQUYX010000001.1, read on the forward strand.
GGCCTCAAGGCAGGCGGAAAACGGATAGGCGGAATAGGCCCCGCTATCCACGCACGCTTCGCAATCGATGCCGCGCAGGGTGCCGTCGCGCTCGGCATAAAGCGTGATCTCGTAATGGTGCTCCCGGCAATTGGCGCCGGCGGTCAAGTGCTCGCGCCGATCCTCCAGCCAGCGCACGGGGCGGCCGATCTTTCGGGCAAGCCAGCCGAGGCACACATCTTCCGCCAGCAGGATGGCCTTGTAGCCAAAGCCGCCGCCCACATCTGGGGAGATGATGCGGATCTGGCCCTCTTCCAGCCCCAGGCATTCGGAGAGGCCCGAGCGGACGATGTGGGGCATCTGGCTGGCGGTGTGCACCACCAGCTGGTCCGCGCGATGATCGAAATGAACCACGGTCCCCCGCCCCTCGATGGGCGCCATGCACTGGCGGGCGGTGGAGATGGTGCGCGACACCTTCACCGGCGCGTCGAAGGCGGCCTCCATATTGATGTTGACGAGGGTTTCGAGAAAGACGTTGTCTCCCCACTGCTCGTGCACCAGCGGCGCGCTCGGCTGGCGGGCGGCCAGCATGTCGTGCAGGGCGGGCAGCTCTTCCAGGTCCAGTTCCACGCGGGCGGCCATGTCCTCGGCTTCCGCGCGGGTGTCGCCGACGCACATGGCGATCAACTCGCCCACCTGGCGCACCTTGCCGGTGGCGAGCACCGGCTGCTCCGACACTTTGAAACCCGGCAGGCCGGACACGGCACGGATGGGCTTCACCCCCTCCAGATCATCCGCCACGAAGACCCGGCCTTTCAGATCGTCGGGCACATGGATGGCACGGATGCGGGCATGGGCGAGCGGGCTGCGCACGAAGGCCACGTCCTGCATCCCCGCCAGCCGAATATCGCCAACGAACTGGCCGCGACCGCGCATGAGGCGGTCATCCTCCTTGCGGGGGAGACGGGCGCCGACGCCTTCTTGTTTCTGGGTCGGGCTCATGTCGCCGCCTTCCCCATCAGGTCCAGCGCGGCGCGCACCAACTGGCCGTCGGGACGGCGCAATTCGTCGAGGATGGAGAAATGGTCGGCCCCCAGAATGGGCAGGAGCGCACCCGGCGCGTGGGCAGCAACGCGGCGCGCCGCAAGCGCGCGGGAATCGTGCACCAGCGCCGGCACCTCCGCCGTGCCATAGGCGATGACCAAGGGCTTTTCGGAAGGCACATGGCGCAATGGGGAACAGGCGGCAATCTCCGCCTCCGACAGGTCCAGCGCCCCGTTGAGGAATGTGTCGCGCAACGGTGCCAGCTCATAGACGCCGGATATGGCGAGCCCGGCCGTCACAGCGGGATGATCGAGCTGCATCACCGCCAGTTGCGCCCCGGCCGACCAGCCGGCCACGACCACCGGTCCGCCCGCGCCAAAGGCTGCGCCTCGTTCCGCGATCAGGTCGAGCGCCGCGCCCATCTCCGCGACGATCGCCGGCAGGCGGGCCTCCGGCGCCAGCGTGTAGCTGGGCATGGCCACCGACCAGCCATGGGCGAGCAGCCCCTCGGCATAATGGGCGAACAGCTCGCGGGAATTGCGCTGCCAATAGCCGCCATGGATGAAGACGAGGCAGGGGGCACCGGCCGCGCCAGGATAGAGATCCAGCTTCTGCCGGGCGCCGGGGCCATAGGGAATGTCCAGATGGGCCTTCGCCGCCGCGCGGAAGAGAGGCGCGGCAATGTCCCGCGCCTCCACCCATGCCGCGCTGGTCTTCACCGCGGCATTGTTGTTGTAGGCGGCATCCCGCTCGGCCTGGGACAGGGTATCCCAAACCTCCTGCGGGGCGGGATGAGCCGCCGCTGCGGACGCCGTGCTCACGCCGCCACCGCCTGGGGCAGGATGACGGCGTCGGCGTCGAACTTCTTGCCGGCGCGCAGGCAGAAGGCGGGAGTGAGCAGGCGCTCGGCCACCACCTTCGTGTCCTCGTTGTCGCGCAGCAGGAAGCGGCCGCGATGGTCGTCCAGCACCGAAATATCAGCCGCATAGCCCACCGTGAGCGAGCCCACGCGATCGGTCAGGCCGATCATCTTGGCCGGATTGATGGTGACCATGGGCACCACCTCCTCCAGCGAGAGTCCGAGCGCCATCATGGAGCTCATGGCCTGGGTCAGGCTGAAGCGGGCCTGGCCCTTGAAGGGGTGGTTCTCGTCGTCATAGTGCTCTTCCGGCGTCCCGGCCGGGGCGGGCACATGGGTGTTGTAGCCGTGCATGTCGGCGCCCAGCGTGTGGGGAACCACGCCGGCAGCAATGGCCTTCTTGGCCAGGCGATAGGAGAAATGGCTGCCGTGGCCCACATCCACCTTCAGGCCGCGATCGAGCGCCGCCTGGATCACATGGTGCACCTCGCCCTGCTGGTTCACGAAGCCGCCGGGATGGCGGGTGAAAGGATGGGCGAGCACGTCGCCTTCCTTCAGGAGCGGGATGACGCGCTCCAGGATGGTGTCCGCATCCTCGCCATTGGCGCCGCTCTCCGGCAGGCCCCACAGGGTGCCGAAATGCACATAAAGCGGGATTTCGGCACGCCGCGCGATCTCCGCCGCCATTTCCATGACGCGGATGCCCCAGCGGGCGAAGCCCCCGATTTCCGCATGCCCCTTGATGCCGCGCACGATGTCGCGATTGGCCACCGCCGAGCGAACGGTGGCCTCGATGTCCACGCAGTCCGGGCTGTAAAGGTTGGGGTAGTAATGGCCTTCGAGCCCGCCCACCAGATAGGCGGAGAGGAAGGCATAGATGCGGGTGTCGGACGGCTCGGCGATAAACTTGCGGAAGCCGGGCAAGGTCATGCAGGACGGGCCGCCCTGGTCGATCACCGTGGTGACGCCGGAATGCACGCCCACCATGTCGGGGTTCAGGCCGAAGCGGCCGGTGACGTATTGATAGACATGGCCGTGGGTGTCGATCATGCCCGGCAGGACCAGCTTGCCGCTGACATCGATGATCTCGGCGGCGCTGGAAGGCAGGATGGTCTCTTCCACCGCGGCGATGCGCCCGTCGCGCACCGCCACATCGCGAATGCCATCAATGCCGGAGGCGGGGCAGATGACATGCCCGCCCTTGAGGAGGATATCGTATCCCGCAGGATCAGCCATCGGGGGTCTCCGTCCATGCATGCGCGGTGCTGGGACCGCATTGGAAAAGCGAAGCATGCTTCGTATTTCCCCTTATGCAGGGCGCGTGCCAGGATTTGACTTAGATCAATTTCAATCCCCGTGACGGGGCAGAAGGATCGCGAGACGTGACGAAATCACGCAATAAATCAAATGCTTATGAAACACCTTCGCCGCCCGCCGCCGCGGAGGACTGGCCGCTGTCGGACCGCCCCGGCTTTCTGGTGCGGCGGGTCCACCAGATCCATGTCAGCCTGTTTTCTGAGCTGTGTGCCCCGTTCGGCGTAACGCCCGTGCAATACAGCCTGCTGTCCGCGCTGGCGGACCGCGAGGAGGCCGATCAGACCACCTTGTCGCGCATGGTCGCCCTCGACCGCACCACCACCACCGGCGCCTTGAAACGCCTGGAGGCGCGCGGGCTGGTCCGGCGCGGCACCTCAGCCATGGACCGACGGTCGCAAAGCTGCGCTCTGACCGCCGAAGGCCGCCGCATGCTGGAGGAGATGGAAGACGGCGCACGCCGCGCCCATGCCGTGACCGTCGACATGCTCACGCCGGAAGAACGGCGCCAATTCATTGAAGCCATGAAGAAAATTGTCGCCACCCACGGCGCGCGCCAAGGTGCCTCCGATCTCGCCTGACGCCCTTCCGCCCTGCCCAGAAATAAGGCAAGGCTCTCGAACGAACGCTGCGGCGCCCCCTGCTCGCCCGGGCGGGATGGCCCGGCAAGAGGCGGGCGCACTCTCCGCGTCCTCCTATGCCAGGACCGGGCCGTGGGCGGTCACCGCTGTGCGGGAGGGACCCAGCGCAGGGTCTTCAGCGTGCCGCCAATCCCCGGATTGAAACAGTTGCACGGATCAAGCGCCTTGTAGTGGTCGGTCACCTCCGCAGGGGCCTCATAGAGATGGCCGAAATTGTGCTCCGCCGGATACCGGGCTCCGCGCGCATCCAGCAGCTTCCACATGCGATGCTCCAGCGCGATGGGATCGTGGCCCTTGCGCACGATATAATCCTGATGGAACACGTGGCAGAAGAAATGCCCGTAATAGAGCTTATGGATGATCGGGCCACTCATGTCGTCCGGCAGGACCTCGACGAAATCCAGGTCCGACCGCTTCAGGGCGATGTCGAGGGCGACGATGTCCTCCACTTCGCTCTTGTGCACTTCCCGGTAGCGAATGGCGGCGCCGGCGGCAGCGAAGCGATGCAGGAAGGCTTTCGTCCCTTCTTCCGGCGTGCATTCAAACATGTCGCCGGAGGCTGACGGGAAGACCGTGGCCAGGTGCGCCCGCGCCTCTGCAATGCCGTCCCCGCTCATCTTCAGCATCAAATGATGGACATAGGCATCCCGGAACTTGGTCATGCGCTCCGGCAGGTGGGAGGGGAACAGATGGCTGGCCGCCTGCATGAGATGGTCGGTGAGGCCGGCGGGCAGAAAGGGCAGACGCGCCACCAGCGCATCGATGCGCGCCTTGGCCGCAAATAGCCCCGGCAAGCGGGCGGTGCCCAGATGCTGGATCGCGAGGAACATGTCCTTGCCGTAGGTGGCGGCAATATCATAGGCGGTGCGGTGAAGATACTCGGCCGCCACCGGCAGGTTTGCAAAGTGCATGAGCATGTGGCGGCGGATTGCCTCCAGCTCTGCCGGATCATTGGTGCCGATGTAGAAGACCTGGGTCTTCTCCTCCAGCGGGAAGGTGTCGAGGCGAACCGCGAAGGTCATCACCTTGCCGGCGCTGCCGGAGGCCTCGTGCAGGCGCCGGGGGTCGGCATTGTAGCGGGCCGGAGTGTCGGCCTGCACATCCCGCACATGCACGGCATATTCGCGGTCGGAGGCCAAGGCGGCGGGATCATGCCGGATGCGGTCCTCGCCAAAATCATCCCGATCGAGGGCAGCGAGCATGGCCTCCGGGTCATTGCCCAGATCGACGCCCAGATGATTGACGAGGGTCAGCTGGCCGGCGTCATCGACGCGCGCGAACAGCGCCAGCTCGGTATAGGCGGGGCCCCGGCGAATGAGGGACCCGCCCGAATTGTTGCTCACCCCGCCAAGCACGGAGGCGCCGATGCAGGACGAGCCGATGACCGAATGAGGCTCGCGCCCCAAAGGCTTCAGGGCATTCTCCAGCTCATAGAGCCGCGCGCCGGGATGGCAGATGACCTGCCGGCCACCGTCGATGAGGCGGATGCGGTTGAGCCTGACCGTGCTGACGATGACCACCGGGCGATCATAGTCGTCACCAAAGGGCGTGGAGCCTCCGGTCAAGCCGGTATTGGCGGCCTGCGTGATGACGATGGTGCCGGCCTGGATGCAGGCCCGGAGCACACGCCACAATTCCACCAGGCTGCCCGGCTCCACCACAGCCAGAGCCGGGCCGGAACCGAAGCGGAAGCCCGTGCGGTAGCGCGCGGTCCGGCGCGGATGGGTCAGCACGTGCCGCGCGCCGACGATGTCATTGAGCGAAGCGATGAGCCCAGCCCCCGCGTGAGCAAGCGTCAAGTCCGACACGCCGCGCCTCCATCCCCCAGGGAGTTTCAAACCTCGGGCCGCTTCCGTTTGACCGGGCCCCGCCCCTTGCGGGGGGATGCTGGCTCCGTCGGCTGCATTCCCTGCAGGCCCTGCAGGAAATGCTGCACCCGCTGGCTGCTGAGCTGAGCATTATCCGTGCTCACCGGCAGCCGCCAGACGTGCTTGCGCACAAGACCGTAGATGAACGAGCCCTGCAGATCGATGACACGATCATAGAGATCCGCCTCGCTGACCCCCGCCAGGGCGCTGGGATAGGCATGGCGCAGTTCCTCCATGATCGTGCGCAGGATGGTTTCCACCCGCCGCGACACATAGCGGTGCGTGAGTTCGTTGCCGGCAAGGCCGGAATACAGGACGATGCGGATCCAGATGGGCTCGTCCAGCGCCGTTAGGTAATCCCGATAAAAGGCGACCAGACGCTCATCCAGCGGCTGCGTGCGGTCCTTGAGCAGGTCGATCCAATCCTCGCGCCAGCGTGCGAGATAGACCTCGTCATAGACGCGCTCCAGAAGGGTCTGCTTGTTGCCGAAATAGGTGAAGATCAGCGCCTGCGAGACGCCGAGCATGTCGGCGAGGTCGCGCAGCTGGCCATCGAAGCCACGCTCGGCGAAGAAGGCGATGGCCCCTTCCAGGATCATCCGCGCCCGCGCCTCCGGCTCAAGGCGACGCCGGGGCGCGCTCTTCGCGCCCGCCGCCGTCCGCGCAGGCGGGGCTTTTTCCCGCCCGGCCTTCTGCACCACCGGTTCCCCTGCCTTATCGCCCGACATCGATCCCCGCGCCCTCGCTCTTATTCAAGTTACAGTCAATAAGGGTTGACAACAAGTCGCGCCGCGCTATTCAATCCCTGCTCAATAAGAACACGACACGTGCGGGGAGCAAGCATGCGGGAGGATCGCGGCGCCCGAGCGCCGGGCGCACCGCGCCATTTACCGCATCAGGCGCCGCATCATGCGCGGGTGGCCTCTCCCGTGATGATGGCGCTGCCGTGCCACCTCGTTCTCACCTGCTTGGAGCACGTCGACATCACGTGCCCGCAGCAGATGGCCGCTTTCCGCCAAGGCTTTGGGGCGGCGGCCCTCGCGCTCGGCGCCCTGAGCCTCACCGTTCTGGGTGTCGTCGCATTCTGGTCCTGACCAGCCGGACAGCCGGCCATGCGGCGGTCGCCATCGCCGCATCACCATCAATCACAAGAAAAAGTCATCACTCGGGAGGGTGCTCATGTTCGAGATGCTGGATCGTCAGCCCCGGCTGACAGGCAATCAGTATAAGCTGATCGGTGCCGCCGTGGGCGGCAACATGCTGGACTTCTTTGACCTGTTCATTATTGGGTTTGTCCTGGCCTTCATTGTGAAGCCCTGGGGACTGACCTTCGGCCAGTCTGCCATCGTCCTGCTGTCATCGGGCGTCGGCGCCACGCTGGGCGCTGTGTTCTGGGGATGGCTGGCGGACCGCATCGGCCGGCGCGCGGTATTCTCGGCCACCATCGCCAATTTTTCCATAGCCACGGGCGCCCTGGCCTTCACCCCCGACGGGGGCTGGGTCTTTCTGGCGGCTTTGCGCTTCCTGGTCGGGTTCGGCGCTGGCGGCCTTTATTGCGTGGACCTGCCGCTGGTGCAGGAATTCGTGCCGGCGCGCCTGCGAGGCCGCATTGGCGGGCTCATCACAGCGGCGGTTCCGGTGGGGCTTCTGCTCGCGTCCCTGGCGGCGGCCACGCTGCCGCCGCTCATTGGCTGGCGCGGCCTGTTCATCGTCGGCATGGTGCCCGGTTTCGCCCTGCTGCTCCTGCGCGCCTGGATCCCGGAATCGCCCCGCTGGCTCATGACACAGGGCCGGGTCGAGGCGGCCCGTCGCTCCATCGCCTGGGCGCTTGAAACGCAGCCGGAGAAGGTGCCGGCGCCCGCGGCCGCCGACATGGTCGCCGCGCGGCCGCAGAAGGCGAGCCTGGTGGGCCTGTTCCGCTATCCCCGCAGCCTTGCGGTGTCCTGGCTCACCAATCTGGGCATCCAGACCGGCCATTACGGCATGACCATGTGGGCGCCGACCTTGCTCGTGCTGCTGTTGCAGATCACCCCCGGCGCGGCCTCCTGGTACATGGCGGCAGTGAGCCTGGGCGGGCTGGGTGGGCGCTTCCTGTTCGCCTGGCTCACCGACATCATCGGTCGGCGGCCCTGCGGCATCCTCATCGGCATCGCCGCGGCCGCGAGCCTGGTGACGGCGGCAATGCTGCACAGCGCCTTCATCGGTCCCGTCTCGCTGTTCTGGCTTACCCTGATCGTTGCCAACATCTTCGTGGATGGCGGCTTCGCGGTGGTCGGCCCCTATGCCGCCGAGGTGTGGCCCTCCCGCCTTCGCACCACCGGCATGGGGTCCGCCTACGGCTTCGGGGGCATCGGCAAGATTATCGGGCCGCTGGGCCTGGCCTGGATCATCGGCTCGTCCAACGTGGTCACCCCACAGGCGACCCTGGACGCGGTGGTTCCAGCCTTCCTCTATCTGGCGGGCTGGTTCGCCCTGGTGGCCCTCGCCTTCCTTGTGTTCGGCTTCGAGACGCGCGGCCGCTCCATCGGCGCACTCGACCATGAACTGGAGAGCCTCGGCCGCCTCACGCGCTCCGATCCCGCGCAGGCCGCAAGGCGGCTGTCGCCCAACGCCGAATGAGCCGGCCGCCCGACTCCCATCCCCCATTCAACGAGAGGTGAACCATGCCCAGGCAGCTGATCGACATTTCCATCATGCTGGACAACGAAACGCCCGTCGACCAGCCGGGCTTCGGCCCGCGGATCGAGTACCAATCCCCCCAGGACAACACAGCCGAGATCTTCCGCTTCTTCCCCGGCCTCACGCGGGACCAATTGCCGGGCGGCGAAGGCTGGGGGAATGAGACGGTGACCTTGCGCACCCACAGCGGCACCCATCTGGATGCGCCCTACCACTATCACTCCACCATGGATCAGGGTCAGCGCGCCATCACCATTGATGAGGTGCCGCTGGACTGGTGCTTCCAGCGTGGCGTGAAGCTGGATTTCCGACACCTGCCCGACGGCTATGTGGTGAGCGCCGACGATGTGGAGCGGGAACTGGCCCGCATCGGCCACGCCTTGCAGCCGCTCGACATCGTGCTGGTGAACACCCGCGCGGGCAGCCGCTACGGCCATCCAGACTATATCGACGTGGGCATCGGCATGGGCCGGGAGGCCACGCTCTACCTGCTGGAGCGGGGCGTGCGCCTGACCGGCATCGATGCCTGGGGCTGGGACGCGCCCTTCAGCCACATGGCCCGCCGCTTCGCCGAGACGGGGGATGCCAGCATCGTCTGGGAAGGCCACCGCGCGGGCATGGAGATCGGCTACTGCCATCTTGAGAAGCTGCACAATCTGGAAGCGCTTCCCGCCACCGGGTTCGATGTGTGCTGCTTTCCGGTGAAAGTGCGCGGTGGCTCGGCGGGATGGACGCGCGCCGTCGCCATTCTCGACGCCAAATAGCCCCGGACGCGCCCGGCCAAGGCCAGCCGCGGGGCGCACCATCCAGACCATCACATGCTTTGAAATGACGAGAGGCGCGGGACGGCGTGTCCCGGCACTGGCCCGGCTGCGCCCGCGCCCACCATCGAGAGGAAAGCCCATGACGCATTCCACCACCACCGCCGTGCCCCCGCGCGGCGGGCGCAAGGTCATCATCACCTGTGCGATCACGGGGGCGATTCACACCCCCACCATGTCGCCCCATCTGCCCATCACGCCCGATCAGATCGTCGCGGAAGCCCTCGCCGCTGCCGAGGCGGGGGCCGCCATCCTGCATCTGCATGCGCGCAATCCGCAGACCGGCCAGCCCGACCAGAGGCCAGAGGCCTTCGCGCCCTTCCTTTCGCGCATCAAGCAGGCCACGCAGGCGGTCATCAACATCACCTCCGGCGGCAGCCCCTATATGAAGGTGGAGGAGCGCGTGCTGCCCGCCGCCACCTTCAAGCCGGAGGTCGCCTCGCTGAATATGGGCTCGATGAACTTCGGGCTGTTCCACCTGCTCGACAAGTACAATTCGTTCCAGCACGGCTGGGAGAGGACCCATCTGGAGAACACCCGCGACCTCGTCTTCCGTAATACCTTCAAGGATATCGAATATATCCTTCACACCTGCTACGGCAACGGAACCCGTTTCGAGTTCGAGTGCTACGACATCGGCCATCTCTACAATCTCGCGCATTTCCTGGAGCGCGGGCTGGTGAAGCCGCCGCTCTTTGTCCAGTCGGTGTTCGGCCTGCTGGGCGGCATCGGCCCCCATCCCGAGGACGTGATGCACATGAAGCGCACGTGCGACCGGCTGTTCGGCGACCAGTATCGCTGGTCCGTGCTGGGGGCGGGCCGCAACCAGTTGCCGATCGCCGCCATGGCCGCCTCCATGGGGGGCAACATAAGGGTGGGTCTTGAGGATTCGCTCTGGGCGGGACGCGGCAAGCTCGCCACATCCAACGCCGACCAGGTGAGGCTCGCGCGTCAGGTGATCGAGGGCCTGGGCCTTGAGGTTGCCAGCCCCGACGACGCCCGCGCCATGCTCGCCCTCAAGGGCGGCGACGACACCCAGTTCTGAGAAAGGCAGCCAACATGGCCACCAATTTGATTGCCGAATGCCCGACGGCCCTGCCCCCATTCGACCGCGCCCGTCCCCTCGCGGGCCTGACCGTCCTGGTGACCGGAGCGGGCCGGGGCATCGGCCGTGCCTGTGCCCTATCCTGCGCCTCCGCTGGCGCCCGCGTCATTGCGGCCGCACGCACGGCGCAGGATCTGGAGACCCTGGCCGGAGAGGCCGCCCGCGCGGGGGGCATCATCACGGCGCTGGTCGCCGATGTGACCTCTCCCCAATTCCTGGACAGCATCGCCGCACTGCCCGCCCTTGACGTGCTGGTCAACAATGCCGGGACCAACAAGCTGCAACGGGTGGAGGAGGTGGACGATGCCACGCTGGACCTGCTGCTGGATCTTAATGTGCGCGCGGCCTTCAAGGTGAGCCAGGCCGCCGCGCGACGGATGATGGCGGACGGCGGCGGCGGCGCCATCATCCACATCTCCTCGCAAATGGGCCATGTGGGCGCGCCGAAGCGCTCGGTCTATTGCATGACGAAGCACGCCGTCGAAGGCCTGACGAAGGCACTCGCGATCGAGCTGGCGCCCCGCAACATCCGGGTGAACGCCGTCGCCCCCACCATCGTGGAGACCTCCATGACCGCCCCGTTCCTGGAGGACCCGGCCTACCGGGCCTTCGCCATGGACACCATCCCGCTCAAGCGGATCGCCACCGCTGCGGATGTGGCGGAGGCGGTGGTCTATCTCGCCTCGCCAGTGGCCCGCCTGGTCACCGGGGTGAGCTTGCCGGTGGACGGAGGCGCCACCGCGCAATGATCCCCGGCCGGGGACAAAACATAAGGGCATCCGGCACCCTCGTGCATCCCGCCCCCCCATGGGGCGCACGGGGGTGGCGGCAGGCCATGGCCCAGTGCCGCCCCCGCGCGAGACGCCGCCGCGGCTCAATCCATATAGAGACCGCCATTCACATGGAGCGTTTCGCCTGTGATGAAGGAAGCGGCGTCGCTGGCCAGGAAGAGCGCGGCGCGCGCGACCTCCTCGGGCTCGCCCAGGCGCGCGAGGGGCGTCGCCGCAAGCAGGGCGTCGCCCTTCGCCGCCAGGAGGTCATCCACCATGGGCGTGCGGATGATGCCGGGGGAGAGGGAATTGACCCGGGTGCGGGGCGCAAGCTCCATCGCCAGGCTGCGCGTGAGGCTCAGAAGGGCGCCCTTGGTCGCCGCATAATGGGAATGCTCGGCGCTGCCCCGATGAGCCGCGATGGATGTGATGTTGACGATGGCGCTGCGGTCTGAAAGCACGGGAATGGCAGCCCGGATGATGCGATAGACGGCGTCGAGATTGACCTCCATGGTCTCCCGCCATTCCTGCTCCTGCATCTCGCTGAAGCGCCGCTGGCGGTAAATGCCCGCCGCGGGGATCAACATGTCGATCGATCCGAACTGAGCCCGCGCCCGTTCCACCACCTGGGTCGCTGCCGCCGGGTCGCGAAGGTTGGCGGCGAACACAAGGGACTTTGCCGGGGCGCATTCCCTGGCAAGGTCCTGCAGCGGCGGCTCATGCAGGTCGGTGAGAACAAGGTTCGCGCCGCGTGCAGCCGCCAGCCGGGCGATGGCGCTGGCGATGGAGCCGGTGGCTCCCGTGAGCATCAGGGTCCGGCCCGAAAGGCTGGTTTCAAAATCGAGCGCGGGGGCAGTCATCTCTAGCACATCCCTTCATCTGCGGCCTGAGCTGGCGGACGGGACAGATGGAGCAGCGCCGTTCTCCGACGCGCCCGAGCACCGTCCTCACCCAGCCCGCCACGGCCCGTGGACAGGCCCCGGGCAGCGACGGCGGCGCCGTAGGAAGGGAGGCTTAATGTATCCGATCGACCTTTGTCAAAGGTCGAAAGCCGAGAATATCCTACGAATTTTCACGAAAATTAGAGCAGTTTTGAGCCACACCACACTCAATGTATCCAATCAGGCCCAGAGCGGGGCGTTCGCGGCGCATGGTTCGGCCGGGACCGAGACCTCGGAACCCGCGCGGACGACGCCTTGAAAAAGCCCATCGTCAGGTCCTTCTCCCTCTAGGGACGGCGCCATCGGCGGCTTCTTCGCCGATGCCCGGCCGACCCTTCGCTCCTGCATCGGCAGCGCCGTCCGCCACCGTGGCGCGCGTACGCGGGACAACTGGCCAGAAGGGCTGGTGTCAGACCAGCATCTGCATGTCGCCGTCCACCGCGATGGCCTGGCCCGAAATGCTGGAGCCGAGGGGCGAGGCCAGGAAGACCGCCACATTGGCCAGGTGCTGGGGCGGGATCAGGCGCTTCAGGGAGGTGGCGGACAACGCCATGGCCTGGACCTCCTCGAGGGAGAGATTGCGCTCCCGGGCCTTGTTCTCAAACACCGAGCGGATGCGCTCCCCGTCCACCGAGCCGGGCAGGATGGCATTGGCGCGGATGCCGAATTCCCCGAGCTCCATGGCCAGCGACTTGATGAAGCCGATGACGCCCCATTTGGCCGCCGCATAGGGCGAGCGCAGGGGGAAGCCGAAGCGGCCGGCCGCCGAAGACAGGCCGATGATCGAGGCGTTCTGGCTGTGCTTCAAAGCCGGGACAGCAAGGCGCGTGACATTGAAATGGCCGGTAATGTCGACCGCAAGCGTGCGATCCCAATCCTCGGGACTGATCTGATCCACCCGGCCGGTGGGGCCGGCGATGCCGGCGTTGTTCACCAGAACATCCAAACCGCCCAGACGATCCAGGGCATCGCCCATGAAGCGGTCGACGGCCTTGCGGTCCGACACATCGCAGGCGACGCCATGGGCGCCGGGCGCATTCCGCGGCAGGGCGGCCAGGGCGGCCTCATCGACGTCGCACACCTCCACCCGGGCGCCTTCCTTCAGGAAGGCACGGGCGATTTCAAGTCCGATGCCCCCCGCCCCTGCGGTGATGATTGTGCGCAGGCCGGTGATGCCGAGGTCCATGTTCTTTCTCCTTGGGTGGTTCGCTCGGGGCGGGATGTCGGGTCAGTCGGGCAGGATGCCGCGCGACAGGATGAAGTCGCCGGCGCTCCAGATGTCGGCCACCAGCGCGGCGCGCGCCCCCTCCGCGTCGCGTGCCTCCAGGGCGCGCACCAGGGCGGCGTGGTGGATGTGAGCCTCGCCCTGCCGCACGCGGTCCGGGCCGGCGCAGAAATCCAGGTTCAACACAGGACCGATCTGAAGCCAGAGCCCTTCGATCATCTGGAACAGCGTCGGCAGATGGGCCGCGCGGTACAGCGTGAAATGCAGCGCCTTGTTGTTGCGCATGGCCTTCTGGCCATCGGGCTGCGCCTCGTCGCGCTCGGCGGCGAACAGGCCCTCGAATCGGGCGATCTCGGCAATTTCCTCCGCGCTCGCCGTTGTGGCGGCCGTGGCCGCCGCCAGTCCTTCCAGGCTGGTGCGAATGAGGCGCAGCTCTGCAAACCGCGCCCGTGACATGAGGGGTACACGGACCGCCCGGTTGGGCAGAACCTCCAGCGCATTCTCCGCCGCCAGCCGGGAGACGGCCTCGCGCACCGGCATGGGGCTGGTGCCGATGGCGCCCGCCAGCCCGCGCAAGGTGAAGCGCTCGCCCGGCACGGCGCGCCCCTCCAGCAGCAATTCCTTCAGATCCGCATAGACTTGGTCCGCCAGCGTCTGCCGGACGATCCGGTTGACGCGCGTGTCGAACGGCTCCCCGCCCGCCTGCGTGCCGAACCGGGGAAAGGAGAGATCGTCGTGCGCTGGCTTGTCTTCCATGATGCTCGTCTGTTATGTGTGATCACAGATAACAGATCGCCGACATGATCGGCAATCATCCCGATGCAGGCAGGCAGAGAAAACTGTCGCCCCAAGCAGCGGGTATAAGGGGAGGATCCGCGGTGAAAGAGACTTCGTTTCGCGCGTCCATTGCGTCCGCGCCGCTGGGGCGGCGCACACTCCTGAAGGGCGCCGGCGCCACCGCCCTTCTGGCGGGCGTGGGCATGCCGGCCATCGTTCACGCCCAGTCGGAAGACATCATCTTCGGGCATCTCACCCCCCTCACCGGCTTCCTCGGCCCGCTCGGCGCCTACGGCCAGATGGGTGTCCAGCTCGCGGTGGAGGAAATCAACGGGGCGGGCGGCATCAACGGCCGCAAGGTCAAGCTCATCATGGAGGACAGCGTCAATCCGGCGACCGCCTCCTCCAAGGCCCAGCGCTATATCGAGCGCGACAAGGCGACGGTGATCGTGGGCGAAATCTCGTCCGCCTCGGCGCTCGCCATTTCCCAGGTGGCGGCCCGCAACAAGGTGGTGTTCGTCAACACCGGCGGCAATTCCGACGCCCTGCGGGGCAAGGACTGCAACCGCTTCATGTTCCATGTGGAAGGCGCCAACACCCAATATGTGAAGGCGGTGGGCGCGGCCATGCTGCGCGACGGGCTCATCAAGGGCAAGAAGCTGTTCTTCCTGACCGCCGACTATGCCTTCGGCCACGATCTGTCCCGGGTCGGCAAGCGCTATGTGGAAGCCAATGGCGGCCAGGTCATCGCCGACGAACTGGTGCCCACCGACGCCACCGACTTCTCCGGCTATCTGCTGAAAGTCCGGCAGGCGCGCCCCGACGTGGTCATCTCGAACCTCGCGGGCAACCAGATCACCAATTTCATCAAGCAATATGCCGAGTTTGGCCTGCAATATCCCTATGGCGGCTTCGGCTTCGACACGGCGGTGGCGTGGGGCGCGGGCAAGGGCACGTTTGGCGGCATCTGGCCGCTGATCTGGCACCATGACGTGCCCGCGGCCTCCTCAAAGGCGTTCGTGGCGGCTTTCGTGAAGAAGTTCGGCAAGCCGCCGGAGAACCAGGCCTGGGGCGACTATGTCGCGACCATGGTCGTGGCCCGCGCCATGACGGAAACCAAGAGCACCGCGGGCACCGACCTCATCACCTATTTCGAGAAAGAGCCCGAATTCGACATCCTGAAGGAGCGCAAGGGCTACTTCCGGGCGTGGGATCACCAGCTGATCCAGGAAATGTACACGGTCACCGCGGCTCCGGCAGCCGAGGTGAAGGAAGTCTGGGACATCATGAAGCTGGGCAAGGCCGTGCCGGGGCCGGACACGGCGCTCAGCGCCATCGCGCCGACGCCGGAAGAGAACGCCTGCACCTTCCCGCCGGTGTGAGCGCAACACGCCCGGCCTCCCGCGCGGGGCGCGAGGGGCCGCCGCGGCTGGGCGTTGGGAACTTTGGCGTTGCCTGTGCGGTGTCTGGCGGTGTCTGGGCCTGACCTTCGACGGGTCCTTGAACGTCACTCCTGTGGCCTCGCCTCCTGTCCCCGCCCCTCCCTCCCCCGGAGCCGGCTGTCCGGCTCCGGGTCTTCCTTGTCCCTCGCGGGCCCGGCCCGCCGTCTCCGGCGGCGGAGCTCGCGGCAGGAGCATGGCTTCATGGCGCTGGAACTCGTCTTTCTGTTGGAGCAATTGCTCAATGGCCTGATGGTGGGCGTGACCTACCTGCTCATCGCGCTGGGCCTCTCCCTCATCTTCTCGCTGGGCGGCATCGTGAACCTCGCCCATGGCGGCTTCTATGCCATCGGCGCCTACATCGCCGTGGAGGTGGGCAACCGGTTCGGATTTGCCGCCGCCTTCCTGGTCTCGCCCATTGCCGTGGCGCTGATCGGCATGGTGGTCGAACGCACGCTGTTCTCCCGCTTCTACCGCGCCGATCCCATCCTCTCCCTGCTTTTGACCTTCGGCCTTGCCATGGTGATCGAGCAGGCCTTGCGGATGCTGTTCGGGGCCACCCCCATTCCCTTCTCCATCCCGCCCTTCCTGCGCGGGCAGGTGTTCCTCGGCGACTTCATCTATTCGCGCTACCGCATCGCCATTCTCGTGGTGGCGGCCGTGGCGGTGCTGGGCCTGTGGCTTTTGTTGCAGCGGACCGCCTTCGGGCGCGTGGTGCGGGCGGGCGTTCAGAACCCGGACATGGTGGGCGCGCTGGGCATCTCGCTCACCCCCTACCTGACCGCCGTAGCGGCGCTCGGCATCGGGCTGGCCGGCGTCGCCGGGGTCATGCTGGCGCCCATCTCGGGGGTTCACCCGGCCATGGGCGCGGAGGTGCTGACAGCGGCCTTCGTGGTGGTGGTGATCGGCGGGCTCGGCTCTTTCTGGGGCGTGGTGCTAGCGGGGCTTCTGGTGGGGCTGGTGCGCGGCCTGACCGTCTTCTTCATGCCGCCGGCCGCCGAGGCCTCCATGTATCTGCTGATGCTGATCGTCCTGCTGGCGCGCCCACGCGGGCTGTTCGGCGAGCGCATCCTGCGTTTCGAGTGAGGCGCTCATGCTGGACCCTTCCAAGGGCTTGGGAACCACATCTCCGTCCCTCTCCGCAATCCCCGAGGCAGGCACCATGATCAAGCGCCATGCAAACCTGCTCATCACGGCGGCCTGCCTGCTGCTGCTGCCGACAGCGCTCTTCGCCATGGGGCTGACTTTGACCTCGGCGACGGACGTGGTCTTGCTGGCCATGGCCTGCATGGCCTTGAATCTGCTGGTGGGCTACACCGGCCTGGTGTCGTTCGGCCACGGTGCCTGGTTCGGCCTTGGAGCCTATGCCGCCGCCCTTCTTCAGCAGCGGCTTCTGCCGGATTTCGGCCTGGTGCTGGCCCTGCCGGCCATGGCGCTGGTGGGGCTTTGCGCCGTGCCCATCGGCTTCGTGGTGCTGCGTCGGCGCGGCGTCTATTTCTCGCTCCTGACGCTGGCCTTCACTGCCCTGCTGTTTTCCATCGCATTCCGCTGGACCGCCCTGACCGGCGGGGAGAACGGGCTCGGCGGAGTGGAGCGGGGCACGGTGCTGGGCCTCAACCTCAACAGTTCACAGAGCTTTTACGCCGTGGTGGCGGGGGTGGTGTTCCTGGTGGTCTATGGCCTGCAGCGTTTCGTGCGCTCCCCCCTGGGGACGGTGCTGGTGGCGATCCGCGAGAACGAGCAGCGCGCCCGCTTCATTGGCTACAACACCACGCGCTACAAGCTCGCCTGCTTTGTCCTGTCGGCGTCGGTGACGGCGCTCGCCGGGGCGCTGACCGCCTTCAACCATCGGTTCGCCTCCGCCGACCCCATCGGGATCAGCTTTTCGGGCGAGCTTCTCGCCATGGTCGTCATCGGCGGCATGCGCAGCTTCCTGGGCCCGGCGCTCGGCGCGCTGTTCTACGTGCTGTTCCGCGAATTCCTGTCCATGTGGACGCCCAACTGGCTGTTCTATTTCGGCCTGTTGTTCGTGGGCTTCATCGTTTTCTCCCCGACCGGTCTTGTGGGGGTGGCAGGGCGCCTGATGGCCCCCTTGCGCAGGCGCCGCGTGGAGGCCGCCGCCATGGGCGGGCGCGCGAGTGCGCAGGTACGCCCCTTGCCGGCAAGCCTGCTGGCCGGTGCCGGTGGCAAGGGGGACGAGATCGTGCTGGAGGCCAAGGGCCTTGTCCGGTCCTTCGGCGGCATTCGAGCGGTGCAGAACGGGACGGTCATCGTCAAGGACCGAACGTTGCACGCGCTCATCGGGCCCAACGGCGCCGGCAAGACCACGGCCTTCAACCTCATCTCCGGTATGTTTGCCCCGCAGGCCGGGGAGATCCGGCTTGCCGGAGGCCGCATCGATGGACTGACGCCCAACGAGGTGTGCATGAGGGGCCTGTCCCGGTCGTTTCAGATCACCAATCTCTTTCCCACGCTCTGCGTCGAGGAAAATCTGCGGCTCGGCGTCCAGGCCACCCACAAGCGACGCTTCGACCCCTGGACCGACGCCCACGCCTTGGCTGACGTGACCGCGGAAACCCGCGCCATGATGGACTTCCTTGGCGTCGCCGGCATGGAGAAGGCGGAGGCGGGCGCGCTCTCCTATGGCGGCCAGCGCCTGCTGGACATGGGGCTCGCCCTCACCTCCCGGCCCCGGGTGCTCCTGCTCGACGAGCCGCTCGCCGGCCTTGCGGCCGCGGAGCGCACCCGCGTCTCAAACCTCATCAAGCAGATTTCGCGCGAGGTGCCGGTCCTGCTGGTGGAGCACGACATTGATCGCGTGTTTGAGCTGGCCGACGCGGTCACCGTGATGGCCGATGGCGCCGTCCTGGTGGCGGGGACGGTGGAGGACGCCCGCTCCAACCCGAAGGTCCAGGAGGTCTATATCGGCTCGGGCGCGGCCGCGCTGGCATCCCGCGATCTGGTCTCCTGCGCCACCGACACCACGCTTCTCGCCTTGCAGAATGTGGATGCCTTCTATGGCAAGAGCCGCATCCTCTCGTCGGTCTCGCTGGAGGCCAGGCAAGGGGAAATCCTGGCCCTGCTCGGGCGGAACGGGGCAGGCAAGTCCACCTTGCTGAAGACCATCACCGGCATCGTGAAGCCGCAGTCCGGCTCGATCCTGCTGGCGGGCGAGGAACTGGCGCGCCAGCCCTCTGCCGTCATCGCCCGGCGCGGTGTCGGCTACGTGCCGCAGGGCAGAGCCCTGTTCCACGGCATGAGCGTGCGCCACAATCTCGAACTTGGAAAGCTGAAGCGCATCACCGGGGCCGGCCATCACTTCTCCGAGGAGGAAATCTATGCGCTGTTCCCGCGCCTGAAGGAGCGCCGGGACCAGCCCGCCGACCTTCTTTCGGGTGGCGAGCAGCAAATGGTCGCGGTGGCCCGCGCGCTCATGGGCGATACCCGCGTGCTGCTTCTGGACGAGCCCTTCGAGGGTCTGTCTCCGGCGGTGACGGAAGAGCTGTTCGATGCCTTCGATACCCTGCGCAAGACGCTGACCCTCATCATCGTCGACCACCACCTCGACGTGGTGCTGAACCTGGCGGACCGGGCCGTGGTCCTGGAGCGGGGCGAGGTGGTGCATGAGGGTCCCGCCCGCCCGCTGGCAAGGGACATCGACCTGCGCCGGCAGGTCCTGTGGCTCTAGCGCCGGTTCCCCGACTTTGAATCCCAAGGCGTTTCAATGTGACGGGGGGATCACAGGCCGGCGGAAACCGGCTTGCGGCCCGGTCCTCCCCGCCACCGCCTTCAGCTTCGATCTCCAGTCCTCAACGAGGCGACATTCATGACAAAGGTTGCAATCATCGGGTCCGGCTTCATTGGTCGCGCCTGGGCCATCACCTTCGCGCGGGCGGGCTTCGATGTGGCGCTGGCGGACCAGGCCCAGGGCGCGCCCGAGGCCGCCCTTGCCTATATCGAAGGCGTCCTGCCGGACCTTGCCAACAATGATCTCCTGATGGGCGCCTCGCCCGAGACGGTACGGCGCCGACTTTGCGCCAGCCCCTCCTATGCGGACGCGCTGGATGGCGCAGACTATGTTCAGGAGAATGCCCCCGAGGATCTCGCGATCAAGCTGCCGCTCTATGCGGAGCTGGACCGGCTGGCGGCGCCGGAGGCCGTCCTTGCCTCGTCCACATCCGCCATCCTGCCCTCGCTCTTCAGCGAGGCCCTGGCCGGGCGTCATCGGGTGTGCGTCTGCCATCCCATCAATCCGCCCTATCTCGTGCCCGCCGTGGAGGTGGTCCCCGCGCCCTGGACCGATGCTGCCACCATCGCGCGCGCTGCCGCCATCATGCGGGAGGCCGGCCAGTCTCCCATCGTGATGCAGCGGGAGCTGGACGGGTTCGTCATGAACCGCCTGCAGGGGGCACTGCTGGAGGAGGCTTTCCGCCTGGTGGCGGATGGATATGCCAGCGTCGAGGATGTGGATGTGGGTATCCGCGAGGGTCTCGCCCTGCGGTGGAGCTTCATGGGTCCGTTCGAGACCATCGACCTCAACGCGCCCGGCGGGGTGGCGGACTATGTCGCGCGCTACCAGCAGATTTACGAGCGCATCGCGCCCACCCAATGGCGCCGCGTGGATTGGGCGGGAGATGTGCTCGGCACGGTGCTCGCCGAGCGCCGGTCGCGCCTGCCGGAAGACGGACTCGCCGCGCGCCAGCTCTGGCGCGATCGGCGGCTGATGGCCCTCGCCGCTCACAAGCGCAAGGCCGAGCGCGACATCGGCCAATGAGGATCAGGGCGCGGCGCTCGGTCGTCCGACCGGCGCCGCCCCGATGAAACCCAGACCCACGGATGGCGAAAATGACTGAAACACAGAGCAACCCGCAGACTTCGGCCCCGGCCAAGCCCCCCCGCAAGGTCATCATCACCTGTGCGGTGACCGGCGCGATCCACACGCCCACCATGTCCCCCCACCTGCCGATCACGCCGGATGAGATCATCACCGATGCGCTCGGGGCGGCTGAGGCCGGCGCGGCCATCCTGCACCTGCATGCCCGCAACCCGCAGACCGGCCAGCCCGACCAGCGCCCCGAGGCCTTCGCCCCCTTCCTCTCGCGCATCAAGCAGGCGACCGGGGCTGTCATCAACATCACCTCCGGCGGCAGCCCCTACATGAAGGTGGAAGAGCGCGTGCTGCCCGCCGCCACCTTCAAGCCGGAAGTGGCCTCCCTCAACATGGGGTCGATGAATTTCGGCCTTTTCCATCTCCTGGACAAATACAAGGAATTCAAGTTCGACTGGGAGCGCCAGCACCTGGAAAACACCCGCGACCTCGTGTTCCGCAACACCTTCAAGGACATCGAATATATCCTGTCCACCTGCTACGATAACGGCACGCGCTTCGAGTTTGAATGCTACGACATCGGCCATCTCTACAATCTCGCGCACTTCCTGGAGCGCGGGCTGGTGAAGCCGCCGCTCTTTGTCCAGTCGGTGTTCGGCCTGCTGGGCGGCATCGGCCCTCACCCCGAGGACGTGATGCACATGAAGCGCACGTGCGACCGGCTGTTCGGCGACCAGTATCGCTGGTCCGTGCTCGGCGCCGGGCGCAACCAGTTGCCCATCGCCGCCATGGCCGCCGCCATGGGGGGCAATGTGCGGGTGGGCCTGGAAGATTCGCTGTGGGCGGGAGCCGGCAAGCTTGCCACTTCCAACGCCGATCAGGTTCGCCTCGCCCGCAAGATCATCGAGGGGCTCGGGCTCGGCATTGCCACACCCGACGAGGCGCGCAGCATTCTGGCGCTGAAGGGCGCGGACAAGACGAACATCTAGGTCGCCTCTTACTCCTCCTGGCAGGCGCTCCCTCTCTTCCAGGCCCCCTCCTTTCCGCCGGCGAAATCTTGCGGCGCGCGGAAAGGCGGATGGCATTGAAGTGATGATGGGGGCGCCCCGGAGCCTGCGGTCAAGGATGGCGTGGCCCCACCGCTCCACCCCGATGACAAACCGCAGGCGAACAGGCACCAGGCCCGGCCCAGATTGACGGCCGGGCCTTCAAGGCCGAGGGGGCACAGGCCCGCTCAACGACCGCTGCTGAGCGAGCTTTCCTTGGCCTGAAGCTGCAGGCGCGTGCGCCGGATATGGGTGGCCAGCAGGTTTTGCACATCGGTGCTGTCCCGCCGCCGGATGGCCTCCATGATGAGCCGATGTTCGCTGTGAATGATCCACTGCCCCTCTTTGCCGATGAGGCGGGAATATTCACGGCGGTAATGCTGGGTCGTATTCCAAAACCGCTCGATCATCGTCAGCAGGGTGGGCATCTGCGCCGACCGATAGCTGAGAAGATGAAACTCACGGTCCAGCCTGAGGAAGTCCTCCACTTCGCTCGCCGCTTCGATCTGCGCGCAGATGTTGGACAGCGTATCGATCGTGGCGGCGTCCATGTGCAGGATGCTCTCGCTGAGCGCCAACGGCTCGATGCGTTCGCGGATCTTATAGACCTCCACACACTCCCGGATGTCGGTCTTTGCGATCCAGGCGCCGCTATTGGGCACGAGGACCACGAGACCTTCACTTTCAAGAGTGCGCAGCGCCTCCCGCACCGGGATGCGGCTTGTCCCATAGCGCTCCGCCAATTCTTCCTGCCGCACGCGCGTGCCGGGGGCATAGAGGCCGGCGAGAATCCCGGTGCGCAGATCGGAAGCGATGGCAACGCCAAGAACTGCGGTGTCTTTTTCCAGGGTTTCAGCGGGGCGGGTTGGCGTCATGTTCGGCTCTATGTGGGTCGCGAGTGGCCATTGAGATAATTGGATACCACGTTAGAGATTGCAACGCTAACGTATCCAAAGATGGTATTATATTATTCCCAATAGCCAATTATGGAGTGATTTTCCGCTCAATCGGATTCCTGTCGTTGACATCGTATCCAATCAACACTATCCCATCATCAAACGGCAGAGATCGTTGGCGAGGGTGGAGATGGATGGGCGGAGCGGGCGCCGTGCGGTTGCGCGGCGGACTGCGTGTCGCCCCAGAGCCTTCCCCTGACCTATGTCCATGAACAGCCGCCTCGGCTTCAGCCGAGGGCACATCATTCCTGACGCACGTTCGGAGGAGCGCCATGCCATGTCTTGAGCAAAGCAGGTCGGATGCCGCCCTGCGCATGCCCGGGCTCCGGGGGCTTGAGCATGTGGGCTTCACCGTCCCCGACCTCAGTCAGGCCGTTGCGTTTTTCGTCAACGTCATCGGCTGCCAGCTGATTTACGAACTCGGTCCGTTCGTCGCGGACGATGACTGGATGGCGCGGCAATTGCGCGTCCACCCCAGAACGGTGATGAAAAAGCTCGCCTTCCTGCGCTGCGGCCATGGTTCAAACTTTGAAGTCTTTGAATATGACGCGCCCGATCAGAACCACGCCCAGCCACGCAACAGCGATGTCGGCGGGCACCACCTCGCCTTCTATGTGGACGATTTTGCGAGCGCCCTCGCCTATCTGAAGTCGCATGACGTCGCGATCTGCGGCGCGCCCATTACCCGGGAGACCGGGCCGAGCGCAGGCCAGACATGGGTCTACTTCCTGACACCTTGGGGCATGCAGTGCGAACTGGTCAGCTTCCCCAAAGGGAAGGGGTACGAACAGGGCGCGCCCGTCAAGCTGTGGCACCCCGCGGATCCGACAGCGTGATCCTTCGCCGTCCGCCCGCCGGAACAGCCGCGGTGGCGCCGAGGTCCGCAGCGCAATCGGCATAGAAAATCGACAAGAATGGAGCGTATCGCGCAGTCGACGACGTGCCTCCACGCCCGACTCGCAAGTTACGCCCCGCCTTGATTTCAGAATGACAAAAACGTCCGGGATTTGGAGTTCCTCGATGGTTCGTTATGCCGATCTTGCGCCGCTGGCGCCGTGGCGGGAGCTGAGCGCCACGCGTGAAGACTGGAACTCTGCCGATCCGGCGCTGCTCGGAACCATGCTCACCTCCATGGTCCTGATCCGCGCGTTCGAGGAAAAGACCCTGGAACTGGCGGGCCGGAGCCTCGTCCATGGTCCCGCACATTCGGCCATCGGGCAGGAAGGGGGAGCCACCGGCTCGGCGGTCATGATGCGCGCCACCGACCAGGTGAATGGATCCCATCGCGCCCATCACCAGTTCCTGGCCAAGTCGCTGCAATTCATCGCCCCGGAAGGTCTTTCTCCCACCTCTGCGTTCTCGTCGGACATCCGCGCGCTGTCACAGAAGACGCTGGCCGAAATCCTCGGCCTTGCGCAGGGCTTTTGCAGCGGGCGCGGCGGCTCCATGCATCTGCGGTGGGCCGAGGCGGGCAATCTGGGAACGAATGCCATCGTCGGGGGTGGCGTTCCCATGGCGGCGGGCGCGGCGTGGGCGCATCGGCGGGCCGGAACGGGGGACGCGGTCTTTACCTATTTCGGCGACGGCGCCGTCAATATTGGCTCCGTGCTTGAGACCATGAACCTTGCCGCAGCCTGGAAGCTGCCGCTCTGCTTCTTCATCGAGAACAATCGGTACGCGGTTTCCACGCGCGTGGACGAAGTCACCGCGGAGACCCGCCTGTCCGCCCGCGGCCTGGGCTTTGGCATCCCGGCCTGGAAGGTGGATGGCATGGACCCGCTCGCGGTCGCGCTGGCGACCGAGGAAGCGCTGGCGGTCATGCGCAGCGGCGGCGGTCCGACCATCATCGAGGCGGATGTCTATCGCTTCTTCCACCAGAATGGCCCCTTGCCCGGCAGCGCCTTCGGCTATCGGACCAAGGAGGAAGAGGCGCAGTGGCGCCAGCGTGATCCCATCGACCTCCTGGCGCGGGAAATGGGGCTGCGGCAGCTCATCAGCGAAGACCAGGTGGCGGCCTTGCGGGAGCGCGCCCGGCAGCTGATGGACGATGTGGCGGGCGAGCTGGTGGAGCGCTCGGACAAGACCTGGCGCATCAAGCCCACGCTCTGGCCCTCCACCGACTTCCGCGACTTCGGCGTGCGCGGCGACCTGTCCGAATTCGACGGCGTCCGCACCGAGGAATTGGAGACGTTCAAGGGCGCCATTACCCCGCAGGCCAAGTTCATCGACGTGGTCGCGGACGTGATGCAGCGGCGGATGCAGCAGGACGACGGCATCGTGGTGATGGGCGAGGATGTCCATCGCCTCAAGGGCGGCACCAACGGGGCGACGCGTGGCCTCAGCGAGGCATTCGCCGGCCGCGTCCTGGGCACGCCCATCAGCGAGAATGCCTTCGCGGGACTTGCTGGCGGCATCGCCATGGACGGGCGCTACACCCCCGTGGTCGAATTCATGTATCCCGACTTCATGTGGGTGGCCGCCGACCAGATCTTCAATCAGATCGGCAAGGCGCGGCACATGTTCGGCGGCACCTCCGATGTGCCGCTGGTGCTGCGCACGAAGATCGCCATGGGCACCGGATACGGCTCGCAGCACTCCATGGATCCGGCCGGCATTTTTGCAACGTCCGTGGGCTGGCGGATCGTCGCCCCCTCGACACCGTTCGACTATGTGGGGCTGATGAACAGCGCCCTGAAGTGCAAGGATCCGGTGCTCGTCCTGGAGCATGTGGACCTGTACAACACGCGCGGGCCTGCCCCCGTGGACGATCTCGATTACTTCATCCCACTGGGCAAGGCGAAGGTCGTGCGCTCGGGCTCGGCCGTGACCATCATTACCTATCTGAACATGGTCCAGCCCACCCTCGACGTGGTCGAGCGCCTCGGGGTGGACGCGGACGTGATCGACCTGCGAAGCCTGGATCGCGCCGGTCTCGACTGGGACACGATCGAAGCCTCCATCGCCAAGACCGGCAATGTGCTGATCGTCGAGCAGGGCTCCATCGGCACCTCCTACGGCGGCATGCTCGCCGCGGAGATCCAGAACCGCTGCTTCGATGACCTGGACCAGCCGGTGCAGCGCGTTCATGGCGGCGAAGCGTCCCCCAGCATTTCCAAGGTGTTGGAGGCGGCGGCCTGTGCCGGACCCGCCGAGATCGAGGCCGGTGTCAGGAAGGTCATGGCCGACCAGGGGCGCGCCCTGTCGTGACCTGGCCGTTCGCCCATCGCTTGGTCGCCAGCAAGGCAGAGACGTTCCCATGCCGCACGACATCCTGATGCCCGCGCTCTCCGCCGGAATGGAGGAGGGTCACCTCGTCCGGTGGCTGAAGAGCGAAGGCGAAGCCATCTCCCTTGGCGAGGCCATCGCCGAGATCGAGACCGACAAGGCCCTGATGGAGCTGGAAGCCCCCCATGCGGGCATCCTCGCCTCCATCCTGGTGGGGGACAATTCGCAGGGTGTCCCCGTCAACACCCTCATTGGCATGATCGCGGCCGAGGGCGAGGCCCTTCCGCCCAAAGGCACCGCCGGGCCGGATCATCCGGCGCCGGTGCCGGCGACGACGCCTGTTGCGGCCGCGCAGGATGCCCGTGGCGCCGGGGTCGTTGTTCAGACCCGGTCCGAGCCTCCCCCTCCCCGCAAGGTGAAGGCGTCTCCGCTCGCCCGGCGCTTCGCCGAGATGCACGGGATCGATCTGCGGACGATCAAGGGAAGCGGCCCCGGCGGGCGCGTGGTGCGGCTGGACGTTCTGGCCCAGCGCACCAGCGCCCCCCTTGATGCCCGTCCAAGCATGGTCGCCGTCCCTGAACCGGCGCCTGCGGCGGCGCCACCCCCTGCCAGCCCCGCCGTCGCGGCGCATGGCCTGCTGAACCATGCCTGGCTGCGCCGCGGCGAGGGCGATCCCATCGTCCTCCTCCATGGCTTTGGCTCCGACCATGGCGGCTGGCGCCCGTTCCTGGCGGGCGCCGCCACGAACCGGCCTGTGCTGGGGGTGGACCTGCCCGCGCACGGCGGGTCTCTCGCCCATGTGGCCCGCGATTTTGACGCCATGGTTGACCTCGTGGAAGCCACGCTCCTCGGGCTCGGCCTCCAGCGGCATGACCTTGTGGCGCATTCGCTCGGGGCGGCCGTGGCGACCGCGCTGGCGGGCCGCGGGCAGCTTGACGTGCGCTCCCTCTTCCTCATCAGCCCGGCTGGTCTGGGACCCGACATCAATGGGGCCTTTATCGAGGGCCTCGGCCGGGCGCGGTCCGAAGCCAGCCTCGGGCCGTGGCTACGGGAACTTGTGGCGGACCCGAGCGCGCTCGGACAGGGTTTCGTGCGCGCCAGCGCCGCCGCGCGGGAAGATGACGGGCTGGTCACGGCCCAGAACGCGCTCGCATCCGCACTTTTTCCGTGCGGGACGCAGGCCTTCAGCGTGCGCCGGCAGCTTGAGAACCTGTCCATCCCGGTCGCGGTGGTCTTCGGCCTGAAGGATCGGATCATCCCGGCCCGCCATGTGCGCGGCCTGCCCGGTCCCGTCGCGCTGCACCTGTTCTCCGAAGCGGGGCACATGCCGCACCTGGAGATGAAGGCAGACATCTGGCGCCTCTTGAACCATCACCTGCGCTAGGCGCGAGCGGCTACGTAAGACGAGCGTACATCTCTAAATAAAACAGGGAGGATCCTATGACTATGCTACGGACCATCACCGCGTCGGCCATGCTTCTGGCGTCCACAGCCGCATTCCAGCCGGTCGCGGCCGAGCAAATGAAGATTGCCCTGATCGAGACCCTCTCGGGACCGCAGGCCTCGACGGGCCTCCTCTTCAAGGCGGCCACCCGCTACCAGATCGACAAGATCAACGCCGCCGGCGGCTGGGCGGGAGAGCCCATCCAGTTGATCGAATACGACAACCAGGGCGGCCCGGTGGGTGCGGCGGACAAGGTCAAGGCGGCCATCGCCGATGGCGCCCGCATCATCGTCCAGGGGGCCTCGTCGGCGGTTTCGGGACAGATCACGGAAGACGTGCGCAAGCACAATATGCGCAACCCCGGGAAGGAGATCATCTTCCTGAACGTGGGCGGTGAAGCGCTTGAGCTCACGGGCGCCAAGTGCCACTTCTATCACTTCCGCTTCAACAGCAACGCCCCCATTCGGGTGAAGACGCTGGTCGAGGCCATGAAGGGCGCCGGCATTCTCGGCACCCGGGTTTATTCCATCAACCAGAACTATTCCTGGGGCGTCGACATGGAGAATGCCATCGTGGCGGATGCTCCGCTCGGCGGCTACCAGGTGGTTGAGAAGACCCTTCACGACGTCTCCAAGATCCAGGACTTCTCGCCCTATACCGCCAAGATCGCCGCCGCCAATGTGGATACGGTCATGACCGGAAACTGGTCGAACGACCTGCTTCTGCTGATGAAGGCGGCGAACGGAAGCGGCCTGAAGGCTCGGTTCGGCACCGCCTTCCTCGATCAGCCCGGCAATATCGCCAATGCCGGAGACGTGGCCATCGGACACGTGGTGGCCCATCCCTTCAATGCGGAAGCCGGTGGTGAAGTCAGCGCCACCTTCGTGGAGGACTACAAGGCTAAGACGGGGCACTACCCTGTCTTCATCGAGCCCCAGACCGTCTTCGGCCTGGCCATGTTCGGCGAGGCCCTCAAGTCTGTGAAGGCGCCGGACGGCAAGATCGACGCCACCGCCATCGCCAAGGCCATCGAGAACACCAAGATCACCTCCCCCATGGGCGAGATGACCATGCGGGCGGCCGATCACCAGGCGCAATTGCCGATGGTGGCGTCCATCGTCTCGGAAGACGCAAAGTACAAGGTGGATGGCACCCGTCTCGGCTTCAAGCCGCTGAAGCTGTTCACCGCGGCCGAGGTCTCCTCTCCGGTCCAGGCGGACTGCAAGATGGTTCGGCCGAACTGATCGGCCGGACATCCGATCAAAACATAAAAACGGGGGAGTGCGTCAACGATCATGTCGCCAGCGCACTCTCACATCTAGCGTCAGCCGGGGACTGAAATGGAACATCTGCTTGTCTCTGTGTTGAACGGGGCGATCTATGGTCTCCTCCTGTTCATGGTGTCAGCCGGACTGACGCTGATCTTTGGCATGATGGGCGTGCTGAACTTCGCCCATGCCTCCTTCTATATGCTCGGCGCCTATTTCGCTTATGCCTTGCAGGGCGTTCTGGGCTTCTGGCTGTCCGTCCTCGTCTCGCCGCTCCTCGTGGGTGCCATCGGCGTCATCGTGGAGCGCTACTTTCTGCGGCGGGTCCACCGCTACGGACACGCCCACGAGCTTCTGCTGACCTTTGGTCTGTCTTTCATCATCGCAGAGCTGATCAAGCTGTTCTTCGGCAACTTCCCGGTGGACTACCGCATTCCGGCGTCCCTGAACTTTGCCGCGTTCGACATCGGGGGCGTGGCCTATCCGGCCTATCGCCTGCTCATGGGCGGCGTGGCGGTGTTCATGTTCATCGTCATCTATCTGCTCTTGAGCACCACGCGCGTCGGGATCGTGGTGCGGTCGGCCATATACCGGCCGCGGATGGCGGAAGCCCTGGGGCACAACGTGCCGCTGGTCTTCATGGGCGTGTTTGGCGTGGGCGCGGCTCTGGCCGGCTTGGCCGGATCGGTGGCGGGCGCCTTCTACACCACCAATCCGAACATGGCGCTGGAGCTGGGGGTCATGGTGTTCGTGGTGGTGGTCATCGGCGGTCTTGGGTCGCTGGAGGGGGCGATGGTGGCATCGCTGCTTATCGGCATCGTCACCTCGCTTGCCGTGGGCATCGATGTCAGCGCCGCGGAAATCCTCGCGCTGGTGGGGCTTGGCGATTGGGCGCGCGGTGTCGGCGGCCTCTTGACGCTGCAGGTCTCAAGCCTGGCGGCAACGATCCCCTTCGCACTGATGCTGCTCATCTTGCTGGTGCGCCCGTCGGGACTGTTCGGTGAAAAGAGCTGACTGCGATGAACCTGAAAATCACCTCTATCCTGGTCGGCGTCGCGGTGCTGGTTCTTGCTCCAGCCGTGTTGACCCCGTCTCTGATGAACGCTGCCATTCAGATGCTCATCGCCGCGCTTTTCGCGTCGGCCTTCAGTCTGCTGTGCGGGGGCGCGGGCCTGCTGTCGTTCGGCCATGCCGCCTATTTCGGCATCGGATCGTTCGCGACCATCCATGCCATGAACGCGCTGGGCGGTAACGGGCTTCTGCCCACCCCCCTGCTGCCGCTGGTGGGCGGATTGTTCGGGCTGGTGAGCGGCATTCTGGCCGGCTGGTTCGCGACCAAGCGGACGGGCGTCTATTTCGCCATGATTACGCTGGCACTGTCGGAACTTCTGCATGCCCTGGCCCCGCATCTGAAGGGGATCTTCGGCGGCGAGGCCGGCATTTCGTCCATGCGCAGCCCGGCATGGGGCATAAGCTTCGGCAGCAATGTGGATGTCTATTACCTGACGCTCGCCTGGGTATTGTTGTCCATCGGCGCCTTGTACCTTTATACGCTGACCCCGGTTGGCCGCCTGACCTTGGGGTTGCGGGAAAACGCGCACCGGCTCCGCTTCCTTGGCTACAACGTCCACTGGCTGAGCGTGTTCGTCTTCTCCGTCTCGGCGATGTTTTCGGGCATAGCGGGCGCGCTTCAGGCGATGAATATTGAAGCCGCCAATTATGTCGTCCTTGATGCGCAGCTCTCGGCCACGGTGGTCCTCAACAGCTTCATCGGCGGCGTGAAGGTCTTCCTTGGACCAGCGGTCGGCGGGGCCTTGATGACCTTCTTCGGCTATGCCGTGTCGGACATGACCCGCTCCTGGCTGCTCTATCAGGGGCTGTTGTTCGTGGTGGTGATGATGTTTCTGCCAGAGGGCATCGTCGGCGAGATTTTCCGGGGCCTGAAGAGCGGTGACCTGAAAGTCTTGCGGCGTCCCCGCGTGGGTCTGGTCGGCGCCATCGGCTGCCTTGCGATCGTCGCCGGAACGGTGTGCGGCATCGAGCTGGCTCAGCGCTTCTTCTCCAGCGACTACAGGGCGCTGGCGGTGTCCGGGGGCTGGCCTCCCATCAGTTTCCTCGGCCTGCAATGGTTCCCCTTCTCCTGGCAGACGTGGACGGTGCCCACCCTGCTTGCGGGCATCGGGATTGTCTTGCTGCGCCTTGCGGTGCGCGGCCATGACGCCGCCAAGGGAGAACGGGCATGACGAACCCGATTTTGTCATTGCATGAGGTCCGCAAGTCCTTCGGGCCGACCGAGATCATCCGGGGCGTCAATCTCGCGATCACCGAGGGCGAGCGACACGCGGTCATAGGCCCCAACGGCGCGGGAAAATCAACGCTGTTCCACCTCATCTCCGGGCAGTTCGCGCCCTCGAGCGGGCGCATCCTGCTCGAAGACCGGCAGATCCAGGGCATGGCGCCCAACGAGGTGAACCGCCAGGGGCTCGCGCGCTCGTTCCAGATCACGAACATCTTTCCGGGACTGACCGTCTTCGAGAACCTGCGGCTGGCGGTGCTGTGGCGGTTCAAGATGGAGTTCGTGGTCTGGCGGTTCGTGGCCCGGGCGCGCGCCGTGACCAACCTTGTCGACGAATTGCTGGAGCGGGTGCGGCTGACGCACAAGGCCGGTACGCAGGCCAGCGAACTGTCCTACTCCGAGCAGCGTTCCCTTGAGATCGGGATGACCATCGCCTCGGACCCGAAGGTCATCCTGCTCGACGAGCCCATGGCCGGCATGTCGCACGAAGAGACGGAATACACCGTCGGCCTGATCCGTGAGATCAGCCGCGGCCGCACCTTGTTGATCGTGGAGCACGACATGGATGTTGTCTTCTCCTTGAGCGATCGGATCAGCGTTCTCGTCTATGGCGAGATCATCGCCACCGGGACCCCGGCGCAGATCCGCTCCAATGCCCTCGTCAAGGAAGCCTATCTGGGCGAGGAGGCCAGCCGATGACCCAGCCTGGACCCGCGGTGCTCAGCGTCGAGGAGCTTCACGTCCACTATGGCAAGAGCCATATCCTCCACGGCGTGAATTTCCATATCGAACGGGGTGAGGTGGTCAGCCTGCTCGGCCGGAATGGCTCGGGGCGGTCGACGACGCTGAAGGCGATCATGGGCCTCGTGCCTCCCACCTCCGGCCACGTGCGGCTGCAGGGGCGCGACCTTGCCGGCGCGCGGCCCTATATGATCTGCCGCAGTGGCATTGCCTATGTTCCCGAGGAGCGGGAGGTTTTCCTCAACCTGACGGTGGACGAGAATCTGCGGATGGGCGAGCAGCGCGGTCAGGACAATGCCCCGCGTTGGACCGTCGAGCAGATGTTCGACTATTTCCCGCGCCTCAAGGAGCGCAGGAATACGCGGGCGGGGAGCCTGTCGGGTGGCGAGCAGCAGATGTTGACCATGTGCCGCTCGCTGCTTGGAAACCCCTATGTGATCCTCATCGACGAGCCCACCGAAGGCCTCGCGCCGAAGATCGTCACAGTGGTCGGCGAGGCCATCACGGACATCAACCGGCGCGGTGTCGCGGTGCTTTTGGTGGAGCAGAAGCTGACCATCGCCCTGAAAGTGTCCCAGCGTGTCTGCGTGATGGGCCATGGGCGGATCGTCTTCGAGGGCGCGCCCGGCGATCTCACGTCCAACCCGAAACTGATGGAAGAATGGATCGCGGTGTGAGCCGCGCCATCACGGCGCTGCTCGTCCCGCCCCCCGCGCCCCGGTTGCCCCATAGCCGGATGCCCCTCGAGAGGCGCTCGCGGTGAAGGATCATCAGGGAGACGACCTTCGGCAAACGGCATCCGCCGCGCCCGGGGTCGTCCCGCCTCTCGGCCTGGAAGCGAAAGAGGAGAGGATGATGGTGAAGCTGAAGGATGCCGGTCTCCTGCGGGACGCATGTTTCGTGGCCGGGACCTGGGTGCGCGCGGACAGCGCGATCGATGTCTTCAATCCGGCCACGGGCGCCAAAGTCGGCAGCGTTCCCGATCTGGGCGCAGAGGAGGCGCGCGAAGCCATCGCGGCGGCCAATGCCGCCTGGCCGGCCTGGCGGGCGCAGACCGCCAAGCAGCGGGCCGCCGTGTTGCGGCGCTGGTTCGATCTCATCATGGCCAACCAGGAAGACCTGGGTGCCATAATGACCGCCGAGCAGGGCAAGCCGCTGGCGGAGGCCCGGGGCGAAATCGCCTATGCCGCGTCCTTCATCGAGTGGTTTGCCGAAGAGGGCAAGCGTGTCTATGGCGACATCATCCCCGCGCCGGTCCAGGGCCAGCGCATCGTCGTCACCAAGGAGCCCATCGGGGTCTGCGCGGCCATCACGCCCTGGAACTTCCCGGCGGCCATGATTACCCGGAAGGCGGGTCCCGCGCTGGCGGCCGGCTGCACGATGGTGGTAAAGCCGGCCTCGCAGACCCCCTTGACGGCGTTGGCGCTGGCCGTGCTGGCAGAGCGCGCCGGCGTTCCCGCCGGTGTGTTCTCGGTCATCACCGGCTCGTCCCGGGCCATTGGCAGCGAGATGACCTCCAATCCGCTGGTGCGAAAGGTCACCTTCACCGGTTCGACGGAAGTCGGCCGGCTGCTGATGGAGCAATCGGCGCGCACCATCAAGAAGGTCTCGATGGAACTGGGTGGAAACGCCCCCTTCATCGTCTTCGATGATGCCGATCTTGATGCCGCCGTCGAAGGCGCCGTGGCCTCCAAATATCGCAATGCTGGCCAGACCTGCGTCTGCGCCAATCGGCTTTATGTGCATGCGCGGGTCTATGATGCCTTCACGGAAAAGCTGGCCGCGGCGGTGGCAAGCCTGAAGGTCGGCGACGGCACGCAGGAGGACGTGCGGATCGGCCCGCTCATTGATGCCAAGGCGGTCGAGAAGGTCGAGGAGCACGTGCGCGACGCGACCGCCAAGGGCGCGCGCATTGTGCTGGGCGGTGGGCGCCACGCCCTCGGGCATTCCTTTTTCCAGCCGACCATCCTGGCGGATGTGACACCGGACATGCTCGTGTCGGGGGAAGAGACCTTCGGCCCCCTGGCGCCTCTGTTCCGCTTCGAGACCGACGACGAAGTGGTGGCGCTCGCCAATGCCAGTGAATTCGGCCTTGCCAGCTATTTCTACTCGCGCGACCTCGGCCGCGTGTGGCGGATTGCCGACCGGCTGGAATCCGGCATCGTCGGCGTCAATACGGGCCTGATTTCCAACGAGGTGGCGCCCTTCGGCGGCGTCAAGCAGTCCGGCGTGGGGCGCGAGGGATCGCACTACGGCATCGAGGACTATCTCGTGGTCAAGTACATCTGCATGGGCGGGATTTGAGGGGGCATGCGCCAATGACCATCAACGGCAACACACGGGTCGTCGGCATCCTGGCCGACCCCATCGGGCATGTGCGCACGCCCCAGCTTTTCAATGCCTCCGTCGCGCGCCAGGGGCTGAATGCGGTGTGCGTTCCGTTCCATGTGAAGCCAGACGGGCTCATGCGCTTCCTGGACGGTGTCCGGCAGATGGAGAGCCTGGCCGGGATCATCGTGACCATCCCCCACAAGGAGAGCGTCGTTGCGGCCTGCGATGAGCTCTCCAACGCCGCACGCCTGGTGGGATCGGTCAATTGCATCCGGCGGGAGGAAGACGGGCGGCTGGTGGGCGGCAATTTTGATGGAGAGGGGTTCGTCGCCGGACTGAAAAGTGCGGGCCACGACGTGAAGGGCCGGCGCGTGTTGCTGCTGGGGGCCGGCGGGGCCGGAAAATCCATCGCGCTGGCCATTGCGCGTGAGGCCCCGTCGCAGTTCGTCATCCACAACCGCACGCCGGAGCGCGCGGTGGAGACCGCAGAGCGGATCCGCCGCGCGCTGCCCGGCGCCTCGGTGAGCGCAGGTCCCGATGACCCGGCCGGCTTCGACCTGGTCATCAACGCCACGGCCCTGGGGCTGCGCGACGGAGAGCCGCTGCCCCTGGATCCCGCACGCCTTGGGCCGGACACCCTGGTGAGCGAGGCGGCCATGCGGGACGGCGACACCGCCTTGCTGGCTGCCGCGCGGGCGCGGGGCTGCCGGGTCCATCACGGCCAGCACATGCTTCTGGGCCAGATTGTCAGCATCGCCACCTTCCTTGGCCTGCCGCTTTCGGCCGACGCCGTCGATAAAGGCATTCTGCCGACCGGCTAGAGCATGCGTGAGGCGATTCACCGATCAGATGGATTCGATCTGATCGGATCGCGCTCGACGCGCACATCCGCGCGACGGGGTGCGGTTCGCGTCGGCAAGACGCCTGGAAACAAGAGGATCGAGCGTTTCCGGCGGCCGGGCTGCCCGGTGGCAAGATCAATGGAAATGGGATGAAGGCAGTTACATGATGTCTCACGGTCGGAACGCCGTTATCACCGGCGGCGGCGCAGGAATCGGACGCGCCATCTCTCTCGCCCTCGCGCAGGCGGGCCATCATGTCTGCATCATCGACCTGGACGAGGCCGCGGCCGCGGAGACCGCGCGCCTCATCACGGCCGCCGGCGGAGGGGCCGCCCCATTCATCGGCTCGGTCCTGGATTACGCGGAAGTGGTTGACATGTTTGACCGCATTCAGCGGGACCACGGGCGCATCGACGTGCTGGTCAATAACGCCGGCGTGAGCGGCAATAAGCCCACTCTGGACCTCACCGAGGCGGACTGGAACAGGACGATCGGGGTCAATCAGACCGCCGTGTTCTTCTGCGCCCAGCGGGCGGCCCATGTCATGCTGACCCACGGCGGGGGAGCCATCGTCAATATCGGGTCCATCTATTCCCTGGTCGCGGCACCGAACCGGCTGCCCTACTGCGCCTCCAAGGCCGCCGTCGCCATGATGACCAAGTCCCTGGCCATTGAATGGGCCGAGCACGGGATTCGGGTGAACTGTGTGGCGCCCGGCTATGTTGAAACGGCGCTGGTCCACAAGCTGCAGGAGGAAGGCCGGCTGGACCTGGAGGCGATCCGGGCCCGGACTCCTCAAAAACGCCTCGCGACCCCCGATGATATTGCCCGGGCCGTCCTTGGATTCTGCGATCCCTTGAATGCCCATGTCACGGGGCAGGTCCTGGCGGTTGATGGCGGGTGGACCGCCTATGGCTATATCTGAGGCTTGAGACCGGCCGGTCCGCGCCATCGTCCCTTCAGGCGGTGGCGCGGGTGACGCCCGCACCATCGGTGAGGCCCAAAGCCGCTCGCGGCAGTTCGGTGTGAATAATTTGCGCGACAATCCGCTCCTTCGCTCGTCTAGCTAGGAGGGAGCCGTGCGGGCTCCCAAGAGCAGGAGCCCCGCGGGTGAACGAAGACGGCCTCCCATGCGCCACCCGTGGGGCGGCGGTGCCGACCTTGCCCCCCTCCCTCAGGTCGCAGGCAAGGGACGCGATGATGCCGGCCAGCACGCTCAGGATCTGGGCCTTCATCCACACCTGGACCAGCCTGGTCTGCACGGTCTTTCTGCTGCTCATCTGCCTCACCGGCCTGCCGCTGATCTTTCACGAGGAGATCGACCACTGGATCGATCCGCCTCCCGCCCCTGCGCAAATGCCGGCCGACATGCCGCACCTCCAGCTCGACCGCCTGGTGGAGCGGGCAAGGGGCATGTATCCGGGCGAGGCCATCGTTTCGCTGTTCAAGGACGATGAAGAGCCCGAGGTGGTGGTGTGGATGGCGCCATCGTTCGCCGCGATCGAACAGGACCCGCGGCTGGAACATTTCATCCGCTTCGATGCGCGCAGCGGAGAGGTGATGGAGCAATCCCAACCGATCGAGCATCAGCGCACGGGCTTCATGACGCTCATGCTCCGCCTCCATGTGGATCTGTTCGCGGACCTGACCGGCAATCTGTTCCTGGGGGCGATGGGCCTCCTCTTCGTGGCCGCGCTCGTGTCCGGGATCGTGCTGTACGGCCCCTTCACGCGCAAGCTTAAGTTCGGTGCCGTACGCGCCACTCGCGCGCGCCGCACCCGCTGGCTCGACCTGCACAATCTGCTGGGCATTGTCACCGCCCTGTGGGTGCTGGTGGTCGGCGCGACCGGTGTCCTGAACGAACTGGCCTCTCCCCTGTTCGACCTGTGGCAGCGCACCGAGGTGCGCGCCATGCTGGCGCCATGGCAGGGCAAGGCGCCACCCGCGCCGCAGGATTTGGCCTCGGTGCAGGCCGCGTACGACAGCGCGAGCCGCACGCTGCCGGACATGCATGTGGTCACCGTCATCTACCCCGGAAGTCCGTTCGGAAGTCCCCATCATTATCTGCTGTGGGCGCACGGCAGGACGCCCCTGGCCGAGCGCCTGTTCAGCCCGGTGCTGGTGGATGCGCGAACCGGCGAACTGACGGCTGTGGTCGAGATGCCTTGGTACCTGCGGGCGCTGGAAATTTCCCGCCCGCTGCATTTCGGCGATTATGGTGGCCTACCGCTCAAGATCATCTGGGCGCTGCTCGACCTCGTGACCATCGCCGTGCTGGGAAGCGGCCTCTATCTCTGGCTCTCGAAGCACCGCCGCGCCGCGCCCTCTGGGCACACGCGTCCTCAACGCCCCGCCGCCCGCCTGCCGGAGGCGGCGGAGTGAAGGGACGTGCTGCGGCCTTCTGGGGACAATGGGGTTGGCCGCTGGGCCTCGCCCTTCTCACCGCGTTCGGCCTGGTCTCCGCCTTGCTGGGCGAGGGCGGCATCTGGTGGGTCCTGTCCTGGATCGCGCTCGGCGTCCCGCTCCTTGTCGCGCTCTGGCACATGCTTTGCGCCAGATATCGCAGAGCCGGGCGCCAATAAGGCCGGACGGCTCAACCAGTTGAAATGTCCGATATTTCGCAACGCCATGGAGAGCACGGATCGGGCCCGCCCGACGCGCCTTAGAATCGATATAAATCATTGGTGTTGCAAGGGAATTTCATACTACGCTAGATCACACCCCGCGATGCGGCACGCTCTCTTGGAAGGGCATGCCGGCGCAACCGGCCGTCCTTGAAACGAGCGACGGCTGCCAAGGCATGGACGGCACCGGCACGACCGGAGGGTGGGGCTTCAGTGGGTTGGGATCTCGCCACATTGTTCAAACGGCACGCCAAGGACATCGCCCAGGCGCTGCGCCGGCGCGGCCTGACGGCGGACATGGCGGCCGACCTCACCCAGGACACGTTCGTCCGCGTGCTGGTGTCCCCGCCCGCCGAGACTGCCCCGGTGAGCAACCCCACCGCCTATCTCTTCCGGGTGGCCCGCAACCTTTCCATCGACCACCTGCGGCGCGAGCGGCTGCTGAACCGGGTGGACCTTGGGACCGAGGGCTTCGAGGCGCTCCTCGATCCCTCCCCGTCCCAGGAGGCGGCGGTCTATGACAGGCAGAGGCTCGCCTTGACCGCGGCGGCCCTGGCCGAACTGCCGGAAAAGACCCGGCGGGCCTTCGAGCTGCACCGGATCGAGGAGATGACGGTCGCGGAGGTGGCGGCGGAGCTTGGCCTGTCCCGGTCGCGGGTCTGGGCCCTGGTGCGGGAGGCTTACGAGCACATCGACCTGCGCCTGAACGGCCTTTGAGCGGCGCGTTTCAGGACGCTGAACATGCGCGCGTGCCGTTCGTATAGTGATAGGAAGCCCGCGACCCCTGCCACCCCGGTAGCCCGCCTGCACGAGGGATGTCCATGAGCGAAGTGCCGGAAGAGCGCCTGCTGTTTCGGGAAGCCGCCGACCTGGCCATCCGCCTGCAGAATGATCCCGCCAATTCCGTTTCGCTCGACATGGTCCGCGCCTGGGCCGCGCGCAGCCCCGCGCATGCCGCCGCCTGGGCGCGGGTGGCGCAGATCCACGGCATGACCGGCAAGGTCCTCGCCGATCAGCGCAAGACGACCGACGACCCCCGCTTGCCCACACGCCGCACCCTCGTGATCGGCGGCGTCATCGGCCTTGGTGCCGCAGCCGCGGGCGCCTGGCTCGGCCCCGAGGCGATCCGCCACGCCCGCGCGGACCAGGCCACATCCACGGCCGAGATCCGGCGCGTTGCGCTCGCCGATGGCAGCGTGGTGACGCTCGGCCCGGACAGCACGGTGGCGATCCGCTTCTCCGACGACCGGCGGGAGGTCACGCTCCTCGACGGCATGGCCTTTTTCGAGGTGGCGCGCGACGCCGCCCGGCCCTTCTCGGTCCTGTCGGGCTCGGTGTCGGCGACGGCGATCGGCACGGCGTTCGACATGACCAGCGATGGCGGCTCCACATCCATTTGCGTCGACCGGGGGGTGGTGGAGGTGCGCGCGCCCGACGCGCTGCTGGCCTCAGGCACGCGCCTGACCGTCGGCGACTGGATCACGCTCGATCCCGCCTCGCACAAGGTCTCCCGCGGCGTGCGCGATTCGTCCCAGATCGCCGCGTGGCGGGAGGGCATGGTGATCGCGGACGGGGAGACCGTCTCGGCGCTGGTGGCCAAGATCGCCCGCTGGCAGCCCGGCCGGGTGGTCATCGCCGACCCCTTCCTCGGATCGCGGGTGGTGAGTGGCGTGTTCGACCTGACCAACCCCACCCGCGCCCTAGAGGCGGTGGTGCGTCCCTTCGGCGCGAAAGTGCGCCGGATCGGCCCCTATGCGACGGTGATTTCGCCCCTTTGAGAAAAAAGCGTGAGAAGTGCAGGAGGTTTTCGACCTCCGCTCGTAAGGCCCAATAGGGGCGACAGCAGCGAGCCACCTGGCCATGCCAGCCCTCCAGTGAAAACGACGGAGAGGCGGGGACATGCGGCCGGGGTCTGGGAGAGGGGGGGTCGCCGGCATTGGCGGCAAGGTCATGGTCGCAACGCTGCTGGCGACCACCGCCATCCCGGTGCAGGGCGTGCTCATGGGCCGTCCCGCCCAAGCCCAATCCAGCGCGCAATTCCCATTCAACATCCCCGCCGGCCCGCTGAGCCGCGCCCTCGCGGCCTTCGGCAAGCAATCTGGCACGCAAGTGTCCTATGAGGCCGCCATCGCGACCGGCAAGACGTCGCCGGGATTTCAGGGCTCCGCCACGCGCGAGCAGACCCTGGCGCGGCTGCTGCAGGGGTCCGGGCTCACCTATGCCTTTTCCGATGCCACCAGCGTCCTCATCACCCAGCCCCGCCCCCAGGCGGCGGCGGGGGCAAACGACGGCTCCATCGCGCTTGATACGATCACCGTGGAAGGGCTGGGGATCAACGACTGGGATACGCCGCCTGTCTATGCGGGCGGCCAGGTGGCCACCGGCGCGCACCTGGGTGTGCTGGGCAATGTCAGCATCATGGATGCGCCCTTCAGCATCACCAGCTACACCTCGAAGGTGATCCAGGAGCAGCAGGCCGTGACCGTGGCCGATGTGATGGCCAATGATCCCTCCGTGCGGGTCTTCACCAATGGCATCAGCTCGTCGGCCGGCGCGGGCGAAGTCTTCTTCATCCGCGGCTTCAGCGTCACAAACCAGAGCATCCTGATCGACGGCTATGGCGGCATTTCGCCCGATCGCCTCATCCCGGTGGAAACCATGGAGCGCGTGGAGGTCCTGAAGGGGCCGAACGCGCTTCTGACCGGCTACACCCAGTATGGCTCGCTGGGCGGCTCCATCAATGTGGTGCCCAAGCGCGCCACGGACGAGCCCGTCACGCGCATTACCGGCAGCTATTTCTCCGACAGCCAATTGGGCACCCAGGTGGACGTGGGGCGGCGGTTCGGCGCCAACAAGGAATGGGGCGTGCGCGTCAACGGCATCTTCATGGACGGCGACACGTCCGTGGACGGCCAGTCCGCCAGGCTTGGGGCAGGCACCTTGGCGCTGGATTATCGGGGAGAGGACCTGCGGGCGAGCTTCGACGCCGGCTATATCGACCAGAAGACCTATGCCCCCACCGGCGCCGCCGGCTTTGGCTTTGCCTCCGACATCGCCATTCCCCACGCGCCGGATGCCAGCAAGCAGATCTACCAGAATTGGGAATATTCCGGCACCAGGACGGCCTATGGGCTGGCCAAGTTCGAGTATGACATCAATTCATCCTGGACACTCTATGGAGGCATCGGCGGCAGCACCTATCGGCAGTCCATGCTGTCCACCGACATCTTTGTTCTTGACGGCGCGGGCAACGCGACGGCCACGGCCTATTACAGCCCCATCAATGGCAATGCCATCTCGGCGCAAGCCGGCCTTCGGGGCGAGTTCACCACCGGCCCCATCGGCCACAAGGTCAATCTGAACACGTCCTACCTGTACCAGAACCTGTACCAGGAAAGTAATTATTACGGCTTCTTCTCTTTCGACACCAACATTTACAACGCGCCGACGGTGGCGGCCCCGTCCACTTTCGGCTTCAGCGACGACCCGCCCAAATATTGGGACATCAACGCACCCGCGGTGACGCTGACCGACACGCTCTCCGTCCTGGACGATCGCATCCTGTTCACCGCCGGGGTGCGGTACCAGCAAATCAAGGTGGATGTGTTCAACCCGGATGGCAGCATTTCGCAGGCCTATGACAAGCAGGCGGTGACACCCGCCTTCGGCCTGGTGGTGAAGCCCGTCGACCATTTGTCGCTCTATGCCAATTACATCCAAGGCCTGCAGCAGGGGCCCGTTGCCTACCAGGGCACGGTGAATGCCGGCGAAGTGTTCCCACCCATGATGACGGAACAGATGGAAGCCGGCATCAAGTATGATTTCGGCGCCTTCACCGCCACCGCCAGTCTTTTCCAGATCACAAAGCCCAGCAGCATCATTTCCACCAATGCGGCGGGCGAGTCTGTCTTCAGCGTGAACGGCGAGCAGCGCAACCGGGGCGTGGAGATCAATGTCTTCGGCCAGCTCTGGCAGGGGCTGCGCCTCCTTGGTGGCGTCGCTTATACCCAGGGCACGCTGACCCAGACAGCGGACGGCCTCTATGACGGCAATGCGGCGGTGGGTGTTCCCACCTGGCAAACCAATATCGGCATCGAATGGGACCCCGAGCCCATTGCCGGCCTCACCTTATGGGCGCGGATGATCACCACCAGTTCGCAATATGTGGACCAGGCAAACACCCAGCAGATCCCGAGCTGGATCCGCTTCGACCTCGGCACCCAATATAAGACGGAAGCCTTCGGCCACCCCCTCGCCGTGCGCTTCGCGGTGGAGAATGTCTTCGACAAGAATTACTGGGCGGCCGTGAACGACGGGTGGGTCTCCACGGGTCTTCCCAGAACCTTCAAATTCTCGGCCGTGATGGACTTCTGAGTGTTTGGAGCAAGGCGCCGACGAGGAAGGGGCAAGGCGAAAAAGCAGGAGCCTCCTCCCCTATACCGGCTGTTCCCCGTCACCAGGCGGCGGTAAGGCGAAGCGTGAACAGGTCGGCATGGTCCTGCTGCGCGGCCACCTGCGCGGCAACCGGGTTCCAGATGTGCTGGTAGCCTGGAATCATATGGACCGCCGGGGTGATGGCAAAGTCGTAGAACACTTCCAGACCCTTCTCATCCTGCACATCCGTGAGGCCGGCGGTCAT
Source organism: Aquabacter sp. DMC10 (assembly GCF_056314145.1). Lineage (NCBI taxonomy): Bacteria > Pseudomonadati > Pseudomonadota > Alphaproteobacteria > Hyphomicrobiales > Xanthobacteraceae > Aquabacter > Aquabacter sp. DMC10. The sequence goes on from NZ_JBQUYX010000001.1 coordinate 430,608, forward strand.
CATCTTCACCGACTTCTTCAGGTCATCGCTGATGCCGTTATAGTAAAAGCCGACACCAAAACTGTCGTACGGGCGCTCGGCCAGCAACCCGTGCGCAAACAGGGCGATGCTCGCATTATAGGTAATCATGTTCGTCTGGGGCGGCGCGTAGCCCGCGCGGGCGATGAGGCCGACGCCATTGATGACACCGCCGCTCTTCAGCTTCTGCCGGACCGTCGCTGCATCGTCCCGCACATAGAGAAATTGCGACACGTTGGCGATGGCAAACCAGCTGTTGTCGATGTAATTGGCGGCAAGACCCTCGGTTCCGTTGGCACCCAGCAGGGCGCCGATGGCCTGAGGGATCTGGCTGACCGTCACCGCGCCATAGGGCGCGGCCAAGTCGAGCTGCGGCTGGTTGGACCAGTTGAAGGCCGGCGAGAATTGTCCGGGCAACCCGCCGATGTCGTAGGACACCAGTGCCATGGCGTAGAAATTCGCTCCCTTCTGGAACGCGTCCTGGGCGAAGTTATCCGCCTGGGAATAGGGGTCCAGCACGCCTCCCGCGAACGCCAGCCAGGGGGTTGGCGCGTAGACTCCGAGCGCGGCCCATGCGATCGGGTGATAGAAATTGATCGTCATGGGGTTTTTGTTGAAATTGAAATTGGCAAAGTAATATTTGTAGCTGTCGGCGAAGAGGGTCTGGTCGGGGATAAAGACGTCGCTGATCTTTCCCACCACAAGGGCCGTCTCCTTGCTCAGCGCCTGCACGAGGAAATACTCGGACGGCAATGTGGTGCTCGAAAAGGTCGGCCCCGGCTCCACCAGCCCGGTATATTGCGGGGCAATGCTGCCCGCGTTGAATGTATCCGCCGGGGAACCGCCATAGCGCGATTGGAGGCTGAAATGAATGAGCCCCCCGTCCCACAGCCCCGCGCGCCCGGTGTCGAGATTGACCACCAATTGGGAATTCTGGACGAATGAACTTCCCGTCTTGGTGCCGCCCGAGGTGACGTCCTGGACAGAACTCGTGGTATAAAGGTCGATGAACAGGCCCTTGCGGGCCCATTCGGTGCGCAAGCCCCCCCAATCGCCCAGGAGCTGCGTCCGCTCGGAGAGGCTGCCCGTGACGGTGCCGGGCACGCCGAAGACGGGCCCATTGTTGAAATAGGCGACCAGGCCCGGGGCGAGATTGACGAGCGATATTTTGTCCGTCGGGACCGGCCCCCACGGATCAGTGTGCGCCGGCTCCGCATTGGCCTTCCCGGCGCCTTTGGCCGGAGTCTCGGCGGGCGGACCGGCGTTCTGAGCGTCTGCAAGCCCGTGAAACTCGCCGATGGCCTGGTCGGCGCGTGCGGGAGCCCCGCCGATCATGGCGCCCGCAACCGTCGCTGCCCAACACAATACGCGCCCAAGGCCCGCTGACCGCTGCATCTGCATGTCCCCCTGCGCCATGAGGCTCCCCCTCGCGCACGCGGCTTCGGCTTTGTCACCGCGCGGCGAACGCCGTCCGTGTTCGAGGCCCATCGGTCTCACGCCTCCAGCCACTCGGGCTTGCAGGAGCCGCGGACGGTGACGACACCGTCGGGCCAGGCGCCAGGCGTTTGGGAAAATTGCACCGCGGGCGCCAGTCGAACGAGCTCCCCATAGGGGGTCTGGCGCGTGATCGTGTCAGGCGGGAGCAGCCGATGGGCCTCGTTGTCGGGCTCCAGCGCATGCGGATCCACGAGGCCAAGGGTCGGATACCACATGGCGTTTCGCGTCAGGGAAATCTTGACGTGATAGCTGCCGCCTTCCCGCGCGCGGCGGATGAGCGCCGCCGTCACGCCCGCCGCGCCCATGTAGCCGGCGATATAGTCATTCATGACGAGGGTGGGGGGAAACTTCGGGCTGTCGGGCGTGCCTTCGCGGAAGGTGAACCCGCTGACGCACAGCGCTTCCATGTCGAAGCCGCCGCGATTGGCCCACACGCCCTCATAGCCGTAGCAACGGATGGAGCAATAGATGAGCCCCGGCCGCGTCTCGGCCAATGCCTCCGGCGAGAAGCCGAGCCTGCTCAGGCTCCGCCCCCGATAGCTGTCGACGAAGACGTCGGCGCCGCGTGCCAGCGCATGGCCGCGCGCATTGCCCTCCACCGTCTTCAGGTCGAGCCATGCGGACCGGTGGCCGGCGCAGGTGTCGATGGCCAGGACCTCGTGCTCGAACTCCTGCGGATGAGCGATCTGCAGCACCTCTGCGCCCTGCTCGGCGAGGGTGCGGGAGACCACATTGCCGGCAATCACATGCGTCGCCGAGAGCACGCGGACACCGGACAAGGGGCGCTCCGCCGCGCCGAACGGTTCCGGCGCGCTATCGCTGATTTTTTCGATTTCGATCAGGGGCTTGGAGGCCAGAAGCTCGCCCTGGGGATGGCGCGCCCATTCCTCGCTGGACCGGCAGATGGCGAAGATCATGTTCTTCTCGGCCGCCGCCTGGTCAAGATCTTCCGCATCCCATTTCAGGATGGCATTGGCGATGCTGGCCTTTTCGTGCGAACAGCGCAGCAAGGCACTCCATTCGGCGGTCATATGGGGATAGGCGCCGGTCGGAAGCACCCAGCGGCCATCCCTGGTCAGATAAAGATCAAACATCATATTATTGCCCTGGCCGTAGGGCATTTGATAAGAATAACCGTTTATTGTTGGCTTGAATTGATAGAGCGGGTTGACGCCATGGATGGCGCGGCGCAGGTCGAGGCTCAGATCCTGCGTCCCCCCCGTGCGCATGTTCCAGATGGTCGCGGCGCCAGCGGCAGCGCCCATCATCGGAAGGGCAATGCAGGCGCCGATGCGGTGCCGGCTCCCATAGATGGGATCGGCGCCGAGAAAGCGAATGGTGCCGCCGGTGTCTTCCGGGGATAGACCGATGCCTTGCATCAGGAGAGCAAATTCCCGGTCCATATCCAGCGCGCTTGACGTGATGTCATGTATCGTCATGGTCAATTCCAAGAGTTTGCTTGCGGGCGGCGCGGTGGCTTGCGGCCACAGCCATGCACCCGGCATCAGGTCGAGAGGTCGGACGCAGGCGTGATCGAGCACGCGCGCAACAGCCCGGAGCCATCGCAGCGATACGCATGGCCTCAACGACGATCCGTTCGCGGCGCTCCAAGGCGAAGACGCAGCGGAAACGGCTTGTGTGAGACAGAGGCCGTCGGGCGAATGCCCGATCCCTTTCAGGTCACGGCGTCACGGCGTGCCTTTGAACGGAGACGACGGGCAGAGGGCGTTCGCTCCATCCGGCCCATTCATCCCCGCCGGGGCGAACGGTTCGTCCAGCGGCGGAAGGCGTGCCGGAAATTTGCGGCATCGGAAAACCCCAGCGCGAAAGCGACCTCCTCAACCGTCGTCCCCTTCTTCTGAAGGAGACGCAGCGCGAGGTCGCGGCGCAGATCGTCGTGAATCTCGCGGAAGGAACTTCCCTCCGCGGCGAGGCGCCGCCGCAATGTCCGCACCGACGTGCCAAGCTCATCGGCGACCGCGTCGATGGAATGCGGCAGGAGCCGGCCGCGAAGCAATGCGGTGCGCACCCGCCCGGAGGTTCCGCTGGCTTCGTCGATCTCCCGCAGGCGCGCCTCGCACAAAGCAATGACTTCGGCTGAGCTGATGGCATTGCCGAAGCGTGCCTCGCGATCCAGCCACGCGGCCGCGAAGGTGAACCGATTGCGGGAGGCTCCGAACGCCACCTGGCATCCCAGGACCGCCGCGCTCCTGTCGGCGGCGTGCGGGGCCGGCCATGTGACCTCCACGGCGTCGAATCCGAAGTCCGATCCCATGACGTCCCGGTGGAGCGACAAGTTCTGGCCGCACTGCATTTCGACGAGAAAACGATAGACGCCCTCATCGACCAGCGGATGGGCGATCGGCTCGACGATCCAGGACGCCGTCCCGTCCGCCTCTTCAAAGCCCAGCGAGACCAAAGGTGCGGACACCAGATGATACTTGGTGGCGAAGGCGATGGCGGCCCGAAAACTCGTCGCGCTAAGCACACCGAAGCCATATTGCCCATAGCTCGCCACATGGAGACTTGCGCCCACGTGGAAGGCGAAGTGACCGCTGGCGGTCAGCCGCGCAGCATTGGCGTAGACGCGCAGGATGTCGGCCATCGAGACCCGCGTCTCCGCCGTGATGGGGGCGGCGGCATTCATCCATGTGCCGGCCAATGCCGCCTCTGCCGGAATGCCCTCGCGCAACAGTGCATCCCGCACCGCCACGATCTTGGCGGCCGAGTGGACCTTGTCGTTCACCCCGGATCGAACGGGGGGATCGTGCTCAGCCATCGACACCAAATGGCTCCGTGCGCAAGCCCGAACGCCCTCGGGGCGAAACGCAATTTCCAGCATCGGCACAAAATGGCGTGCCCCGCCAGAACCGATGCCATCCAGTATATTTGCATCGAACGCCATAGACGAGCCCCCCTCTCTTTCGATCGGCCGCTGCGCCTAACCCGCGCTGTCGGCGTCAGATCGGGCGTGCCACGCTTCGAGCGCCGCCGCCTCGGCTTCGTCTATGGCCGCCGCGGCCAGCTGCGAGGCCGCGCGGGCATAGTCTTCGGCCCGTTCGGCGCGCCGCTCCAGCTTCTGCCGCTCATGGTTCTGCTTCCACGTAGCAATCTCGGCCTCGGTGGCGTCCTTCTTCTCCTCGATCCAGGTCTTGGCGTGCCGATTGGCCTCGACGACCTTCTCGTGCTGCTGCTCAATCCGCGACTTCACTGCGCCAAGATGTTCCCGAACCATCTCATCGGCCTGGGCGCCCCGATCCGTGACGCTGCTTTTCAGCGCGCCGAGAGCGTCGTCGATACCGGTCAACTTCTCACGCAAGTCCTCGCAAAACGCGTCGATATGCTGTCCCATGATCTTCCCACACCGCTTTGCTTGAGCTGGGTGGATAAAGACATGGGCCTCCCATGCTCGAAAGGTGAACTTCGGCCAGAAAGTGGGGAATGCCGGCCAATCTCGCGGCCGGGGAACACCGCCAATGGGCGTGCACGAGGGCGGCGTGCACGCGGCCGCCGCGGTCGCGCGGTCGCCATTCCCAGAAAGATTGCTCCAGGGCGCCGAAGATGGCGGGCCTCAGGCAAACCCGAGCGGTAAACAGCGGGGCATGTCAGCCCTCCGGCGGCGCCCCCTCCCAGGCTTTGATATGGTCGTCGAGCGTGGTCCACGCCAGCTTGTCATGGATGAACCAGTTCTCGGATGGCGGGCATAGGTTCGGATGATCCAGTGAGCCTGCGGTCACCCAGATGGTTTCGGGGTCCGTGTCGAATACAAAGGTCATTGGACTGCCACACGTGCCGCAATGGGTGCGTACGGCATGCTCGGACGACCGGTATGGAACCAAGGTCCCGGTCTCCACATGGAACGAGGTTTGCGCGACGGCGACGTAGGTGAGGAAGGACGCGCCGCTATGGCGACGGCACATGCCGCAGTGGCAATTCACCGAGCTCTTGGGTTCGCCTTTCAGGAGGTACCGAAAGGAGCCGCACAAACAACCGCCTCGCATCGCTTCTTTCTCTCAGGAACTGCGCCGGCGCCCAGGACGGGAGCTGCTCGAGTAAAACCTGGTACTGCGTGCCACTTTAGCCTCATGTCATAGATCGCTCTGAAGGGCTGACGGCGCAAGCGCTCCACCCGGCGTGATGCCCAGCTTCCCGGTCTCCTCTGGTCGACCGTCAACATGTGCCATCCCGCCGTGGCCCGGAGACGAGCCGAAGACCGACGACACCGATCCGCCCCAGACGCAGCCTCAGCGCGAAGAGGACGGCTCCGAGGTGAAGGCATTCGACCTCGAATGTCCGATCGACATCGGCATGAACGGCCGGCCCGGCGGCACGGCGGTCATCGCATTCGTGCGCTGGCGGCCCACCAGATGGGAAGGGTCACCGCCCCTCCACGGCTATGAACAACGCGAGCGCAAACCGTCATGAACACGCGCCCGTGAAAGGATTTGACGCGCTGACCCGCTATTCTCGCGCAGCCTACCAACCAGCCCTCAGGCCGCCCATGCCCGCGACCCGCCTCATCCGGACATTTACCCGCCGCGCGCCCGTGTTGCGCCTCGCCACCCTCGCGCTCGGCCTTGGCCTGTTCTGCGGGCACGCCACCGCTGGCGATCTGAAGGTTCTGACCACCGGTGCGTTCAAGCCAGTGGTCGTCGAGGCCGCCAAGCGGTTCTCCGAAGCGACCGGCACGCAGGTGAGTGTGGATAACGACACCGCCGGCGCGCTCGCCCGCCGCGTGGAGGGTGGGGAGGCCTTCGACGTGCTCATTCTCACGCCCGCCGCCCTTGGCACCCTGCAGAAGAGCGGGCGGGTGGCACAGGGCACGCCGGTGCTGCTTGCCAAGGTCGGCATCGGCGTCGCGGTGAAGGTCGGCGCGCCGAAGCCGGACGTTTCCACCCCCGACGCCTTCGCAGCCGCTCTGCGCGCCGCCCGCAAGGTGGCGATGATCGACCCCGCCTCCGGGGGATCGAGCGGCATTTATCTCGTCGGCCTGTTCGAGCGCATGGGCATTGCCGATGAAATCAAGGCCAAGGCCGTGCTGGTGCCGGGCGGATTGGTGGCGACGCGGGTGGTCTCGGGCGAGGCGGACATGGCCATCCATCAGGTGAGCGAAATCCTCGCGGTGCCCGGGGCCGAGCTGGTGGCGCCGCTGCCCGCCGCGATCCAGAACTATACGATCTATGCCGGGGCGCTCGCGCCCAGTCCATCCAATCCCGACACCGCCGCGGCCTTCCTCGCCACCCTCGCCGCGCCAGACATGGCACCGCTGCTCGCCGCCAAGGGGATGGAAAAACCGTAAGCGGCGCGCCGGTGCGGCCCCCCTTGGGCCGGGCCGGATCTCGCCGAAGGCCGGCTGCGCCTCAAGCGCACGTGCCACAAGGACGGGCCCCGGACTTTCCCCTGCCCCCCCTGCCCCGTGCGTGGCGCGGGGCCGCGGATCGCCGTCCTTCCCTGGGCCGGAACAAAGGCGCGCCTGCGCCATCCTCCCCCCTGCACTGCAATTGCAATGCGGCCCCCTCGCAAGAGCGGGACGGGGAGACCCAGGCGATGGGGCGTCTCGCGCCTTCCGCCCCGATCGCCCTAAAGGCCACAATGGCGCGGGCTCGAAAGACAGGAAGGAACTGGAAGATGGCCCCCGTCGGCAGCGGTGCCAACGGCCTCACCGCCATCTGCTCACTTGCCAGCCCAGGCTACCGCGACGCGCTTCCCCTTCGCGTCGACTGAACCGGCCCCGGTCCAGGCCGTGCGCGCGCCGCATCACCGGGCGCGCATGCGGACCCCTCGTTTGCATGACCGGCGGCGGAAACGGCGGGGATTTCAAACCTCTGGAACCTGCCTTCAAGCCAGGTTATCCGCCAGCCTTCGACGCGGGCGGCACGCGAAGTGGGCTTTCCCACGATGCGCCCCATGCGCTTCCGGACCCTTGGAAGGATCACCGGGCCGACCAGCTTAGGCATTGAAAAGACTGGCGCACCCGGCACGATTCGAACGTGCGACCTTTGCCTTCGGAGGGTTAATCAGGAGGCATTTCCTGTTTTTGCGGCTCGCTTCCGAACATTTATAAGCATTTGATCTGGAACGGATTTTTCATTTAGTCCGATTTCAAGTCGCTTCCGGGAATTTGCCTGATTATCGCCCGCGTGCTTCCTATATGCTTCCTGTAACGACATTTGCCCTTCGCGGCGACCTCACAGGAAGCAGGGGCGGAACGGGCCATGAAGCTCTCCAAGCGGGCAGTCGAAGAGCTCGAGGTGAAGGCCTCGGACTACTTCGTGTGGGATGACGACTTGCACGGCTTCGGCGTCCGCATCTGGCCGAGCGGACAGCGGACCTATGTCGTCCAGTATCGCGCCGGAAAGCGCACGCGGCGGGTGAAGATCGGCCATCACGGCGCACTCACGCCGGCCGAGGCGCGGGCGGAAGCAAAGGGCATCCTGGGGGACGTGGCGCGCGGCCAAGATCCGGCCGAAGACCGCATGACCCGACGCAAGAGCCTCACCGTCAAGGATCTATGCCAGCGCTATCTGGAGGCGGCCGAAAGCGGCCTGATCATGGGCAAGGGCGGGCGCGCGAAGAAGGACAGCACGCTCTATGTGGACCGTGGCCGCGTCGAGCACCACATCCTCCCCTTGCTCGGCAACAAGCTGGTGCGCGACCTGGCGCCGGCGGACATCAATCGCTTCTTGCGAGACATGATCGCAGGCAAGACGGCCGCTGTGGTGAAGACGAAGAAGCTGCGGGGCAAAGCCATTGTTGAAGGCGGCGCCGGCACCGCGGCGCGCACGGTGGGCTTGCTCGGAGGCATCCTCACCTTCGCTGTGTCCGAAGGCATCATCCCCATGAACCCGGCGCGCGGCGTGAAGCGGCCTGCGGACAATCGGCGCACGCGTCGGCTCACGGCTGATGAATATGCCAGCCTCGGACAGGCGCTCGCAGAGGCGGCAGACAATCCGGTGGAGCCCTGGCAGGGCGTGGCCGCCGTGCGCCTCCTGGCGCTCACGGGATGCCGCCTGGGCGAGGTGCAGAAGCTCCGATGGGCGGAGGTGGACCTTCCCGGCCAATGCCTGCGCCTGGAGGACAGCAAGGAAGGCGCCAGCGTGCGCCCTATCGGCAATCCGGTGGTGGCGATCCTGGAGACCCTGCCCCGCTTCAAGGGCCATCCGTTTGTCCTGCCGGCCGTGCGCGGCACCGGCCACTATGCGGGCGTGCCCGGCTTCTGGAAGCGCCTCATGGGGGCCGCCGAACTGGAAGGCATCACGCCTCACACCCTGCGCCATTCCTTCGGATCGGAAGCGAACGACCTGGGCTTCACCGAACCCACCGTGGCCGCGATGCTAGGCCACTCCACCGGCTCGGTGACAGGCCGCTATATCCACCATCTGGACGCGGTGCTGGTGGCGGCGGCGGATCGGGTGGCGGCGCGGATTGCGGATGCGTTGAAGCGCCCGGCTCGGTGACGGAATCAACGCGCCTGATTTCCCGCCTGGGCCGTGGCAGGGATATAGGCCACCACCAGCAAGGAGGCGCCGGCCGAGAGCTCGGCGGCAACGTCATCCCGCTCGCGGATTTCCTCAAGCGGCGCGGGCGCCACCTCGGGCATTTCCTCAAACCACAGATCGAGCGCCTCGGTCGCGGCGGCGGGAATGCCAGCCCAGGTGTCGGCGGCTGCGGTGCAGCCGGGCAGATCGGGAAAGGTCAGGCCATAGGCGCTGTCCTTGTCCTTGTGAACCATGACAACGAAGTTGCGCATCATGTCCTCTTGAGCGCTGGAGAGACGGGGCAAGGCCTCTTTGTTATCCCTTCTTCCTCAATCGCACGCCCGGCCCCTCGCCATTCTCCGCAACGAAGATCACGCCGGCCGCCTCCAGCGCCGCGCGGATCGCGGCCAAGTTCGCTTCAGTGATCGATGGAACTCTATCAGCCGCCTCGGCACGCCGGATAGTCGCCACTCCAAGCCGGGATTGTTCCGCAAGCGTTTCGGCACTCCACCTGAGCAGCGCGCGCCCGGCGCGGATTTGAGCGCTAGTGATCAAATTCATATCTCCTGATTGACATTCGCTCAATGCGCTCTAATGATCGCTTTCATATCAGTTAGCGCGTTTCTTATCAACAGGAGCAAACCAATGTCCGAGCACACGCTTGGGGCAAACGCCCCTTCTATGCCTTCTCGACGGTCCTTCCTGGGCACCGCCGCTGCCGCCGGCGCGGCGCTCGCCGCTGTGCCTGCCGTGGCAAGCCCGCCGGCGGACGGTGACGACCTGGCCGCGCTCCGCAGGGCGTGGCTCAACTTCTGCCACGCGGCTGACCGGGTGACCGGCGGCGAGTGGACCGTCATGGCGGCGGAGGGCACCGAAGGGGAATATTTCCTCAACTTCTGCAAGTACGAGCCATTTCCGGTCGAGATCGAGCCGCGCTTGTTCAGCCGTTACCGGCGGATCCCGGTGTGAGGCACCATCGCAAAATCCGACAGTGCTCGGCATCCTCGGATTTTCTGAGGATGGGCGGGCGGCAACATCCGACGAATGGCGTCGGATCATCCCGACCGGAGTGGGATTTGCCCACCTCGCTCCGCGCGCGGATCGCAATCCAGGAAATTCTGGGACTGGTGTCGGTAGGCCAGACCTTCCGAGATGTGCGGATGGAACGGGCGGGGTGGGTTGACCGAGAGTTACACATTGTGTAATTGATACGCGTCACGTAGGAATTACGAAAATGCACACCATCTCGGCTCTAGCCCGGAACGCGGCTCTTCCGCGCCGATCCGTCCAGTATTGGCACGATCAGAGCATCATCATTCCCATCTCGCGCAGCCCTGTCGTCTACTCTGACGAGGAACTGCTTCTGGTGCGGCTGCTGGCCCCCTTCGACCACCTTTCATGCGCCGTGGGCGCAATTCGCGAGTTGGCTCGCATTTTCCGCCTCTGCTTGTCCCGGGACGGAAGTGTGCCGCCTGATGTTGCGCAGGCCTTTAGCAACGCACGAGACGGTGACGAGGGTTATTTCATGATGGCGCCCGAGATGATCGGAACAAATCGTGCTGATCCAAAATCGTTTTGGATCTGGACAGCAGGAGCCGTGTCCAAGTCTCAAGCAGCCAAAAGCATATTTTCACTCAACTACAATGCTCGCGCCAATCTGGCGGTTGTCATGATCGACCTGAAATACGCGCTTAATTCTTCCGTTACTGTTGGCGCGATCCAGGAGGACGAAGAGTGATGGAACTCCCGCCCCATCTTCGGAAAACCCGCCTCACAACTAAAGAAGCATCACAGTATCTCGAAGCCGTCCACGGCGTGCGCCTCGCCAAGATCACGCTGACGATCAAGCGTTGCAAGGGCGGCGGCCCGGCCTTTCACAAGTTCGGGCATCGGGTGCTTTACACACCGGCCGCGCTTGACGAATGGGCGCTCGCGACGCTTGGCGCGCCCATCAAATCCACTTCCGAAATACAGGCTAGCACGGCATGAACGCACACACGCGCCCTGAGATGAGAAGCGCCGAAGCGGCTGGTACCCGCTCCGACGCTGATGGGTCGGATTGGACTGCCCTTCCCGCGCCGGACTTTAGCCTCGCCCCCCTGCCGAGTCACCTTGAATGTGAGGCCGCAGCGCAAGCCTTCCCGTCCCGCGAAGCTCTGGCATCCCTTCGCACGGCTGGTGTTCCTGATCGCGTCATTGGCGAAATGATCATCACCGAGGCCGAGGTGCGGTTCTTCGCGCGCCGCCGGTGGGACTATCACCCCGGCGGCGTCCCTGCCCTCTTGCTCATGGTCCGCGACGGTTTCGGCGAGGTGGTGGACGTGATCGCCTGGCCCATCGCCCGGCCCGACAAATGGGCGCGGCTCACCGCGAAGGCGATCCTCCTTGGCGAGGACGCGCTCCACCAGCCGCAGGGCGGCCCCGTGGCCGCATATCGGACGCCGCTCGGCTGGCTCGCCAGCGGGGCGAACGGCGTCTGCATCCTCGATCCAACATACGCTTGGAAGACCTTGCGCACCGGCCCGCCGCTGTCAGGCGAAGACCTCGCGCACGCGAAGGAGCTGCAAGCGATCCTCGCGCCTCCCGAACCGCCCAAGGTCTTCGTGCGCCAGCCCTTGAACCGAAAGAAAGCCGCGTGATGGAAGAGAGTGTCGTGATCCCGCTCGCCGAAGCCGAGGCCCGCATGTCCACCGGCCCGCTTCCGCTCTATCCGCGCCGCGCCGCGCCGAAGGCCTTTCCCTTGGATGCCCTCGGCCCGGTGCTCTCCCGCGGCGCCGGCGGCATCGCCCGCAAGGTGTGTGTGCCCGACGCGCTCGCCGGCCAATCCGTGCTTGCCGCCGCGTCCCTCGCCGCTCAAGCGCACGCGGACGTGCAACTACCGTTCGGCCAATGCCGCCCCCTTTCCCTCTATTGCATCACGGTGGCAGGTTCTGGCGACCGGAAGTCGAGCGCCGACAATGAGGCCCTATGGCCCCTGCGGAAGCGGGAGCGGGCCTTGCGCGAGAAGTTCGACGCGGACGTGGAAGACTGGCAGGCCTCAAGCGCGGCGTGGCATGCGAAGCGCAAGCGCATCGAATCCGACAAGGGCATTGAGGATTTGAAGGGCGCGCTCTTGGACCTCGGCCCCGAGCCGGCCCGGCCCCTTCACCCGATGCTGACCTTCTCGGACGCCACCCTGGAAGGCATCCTGAAGGCCTGGCCCAACGCCCATGCGAGCCTTGGCCTGTTCGCCTCGGAAGGCGGCACCTTTTCCGGCGGCGCCGGCATGACGAGCGAAAACCGGCTGAAGACGGCGGCGGGCCTTTCCGAGCTTTGGGATAACAGGCCATCCAAGCGCCTGCGAGCGGCGGATGGCGTCATGATCCATGAGCGCCGTCGCCTTTCGGTGCACCTCATGATGCAGCCCGACGTTGCCGCCGGCTTCTTCGGCGATGGCGTCCTTCGCGACCAAGGCCTCTTGTCCCGCGTGCTGATCGCCGCACCGGAAAGCATCGCCGGCACGCGCCTCTATCGCGATCCAACACCGGAGGATGAAGCCGCGATCCAGGCTTACGGCGCCCGCCTGCTTTCCCTTCTGGAGGCGCCATGGCCCATCGCCCAAAGCACCCGGAACGAACTGGAGCCCCGCGCGCTGCCCATGAGCACCGAAGCGAAAGCGTCCTGGGTGTCCTTCTTCAACTCGGTTGAGGAGGGGAGCGCGAAAGGCGAGGTGTTCGCCGACATCCGCGACTTCGCATCCAAGGCGGCCGAGCACGCCGCGCGCATTGCCGGGGTGCTCACCATTGTGGAGGACATCAACGCCCCCTCAATCTCGAAGACGCAGATGGACGCCGCTATCACCTTGGTGGACTGGTATCTGAACGAGACCTTGCGCCTCTCTTCTTCCGCGAAGACAGACAACCGCCTTGTGAAGGCCGAAGAGCTTTTGTCCTGGATGAAGTCGAGGGGCTCGCCGGTGGTGGGCTTTCGGGAGATCCTCCAGTTTGGCCCGACACCCATGCGAACGAAGGCAATTGCCGACGATCTGGTTTCCGTCCTGAAGGATCATCAGTGGATCATTGAGGACGCCGGCCGGCCCCGCCGGTTTCGAATTTCCTCGTCAGCACGGTGAAGGCGGTCGCCACTGCGCTACACCGCTACACCGCTACGGTTCTTTTTTTATTCTATATATCAGAGACTTATATAATGTGTAGCGGTGTAGCGGTGTAGCGAGGGGGCTTCAAGTAAGCGCGCACAGTGGCGCACCCACGTTATGCACAGGCCTCGGCGCCACGTATACGGCAAAATACAGAAAGAAAACTCCGCAAATAATCCCGATCAAATAAGGTGGATAGACGCCCGATTTATTGTTGACGCGCCGATTTTGTCAGGCATTCACTCAGGAATGCTTGAAAGGTTTCGCCGCTTCCTCGGACTTGAACGCAAGTCGCTCGCATCGCCTGATGCCGACTTGCTCGCTCTGTTTGGCGCATCTGCCCAGACCGCGGCGGGCGTGGCCGTGGGGCCTGGAAATGCCCTGACCGTCCCTGCCGTCTCCTGTGCCGTGAGGGCGATCAGCGAAGCCGCCGCGTGCCTCGACATCACCGTGAAGCGGCGCGAGCCGGACGGCACCGAGACCGAGGTGACAGACCATCCGGTGGCCGCGCTCTTGCGGGACGGGCCGAACGATTGGACCGACGGCTTCACCTTCCTGCGAGACCTCACGGCACAGGCCTTGTCTTACGACATGGGCGGCTTGGCCTGGGTCAACCGTGTGAACGGCCGGCCGGTGGAGATCCTTCATTTTCAGCCCGGCTTCCTGACCGCACAAGACGATGGGAGCGGCACCGGCGCGTGCCGCTATTTCCTGAACGGTGGTGCGATTCCAGCCCAGGATACAATCCACCTGCGCTCGCCGTTCGGCCGCTCGCCGCTGTCCCTAGCACGCGAAAGCATCGGCCTGGCGCTCACGCTTGACGCCCACGCGGCGCGCCTGTTCGGCAACGGCGCCCGGCCCTCTGGCGTGCTCTCGCTGAAAGAGCGGGTGACGCCGGAAGCCATCGCCCGCATTCGTTCGTCCTGGCAGCTTGCCCACGGCGCCGGCAAGTCCGGCGGCACGGCCATCGTGGAAGGCGGGGCCGAGTACTCGCCCCTCACCATGAGCTCGGTGGATGCCCAGTTTCAGGAGATGCGGGCCTTCGAGATTCTCCAGGTTGCCCGCGCCTTCCGCGTCCCCCCGCAGATGCTCTACGACCTGACGCGGGCCACTTGGTCGAACAGTGAACAAATGGGGCGCGAGTTCCTCGTGTTCACGTTGGAGCCCTGGCTCCGTGCCCTGGAAGGGTGCCTGCGCCGCGCCCTCTTCACGCCGGAAGAATTCCCCACGCACCGCGTAGCCTTCGACCGTGACGACCTGACGCGCGCCTCGCTGACCGAGCGCGCCACTGCCATCAACTCGCTGATCGCCTCGCGCGTCCTCAATCCGAACGAGGGCCGCGACTGGCTGGACCTGCCGCCCCGCGCCGGCGGCGAGGAATACGCGAACCCGAACACCGGATCGAACCAGCCCGGCGCCGCGGCGCCGCAGGGAAGCGCCACATGACGAATATCATCCCCTTTCCTGCTGCCTCACGGGCGGAGCTCGACGGCGGATTCATCAGGGACGACCTGGCGCCGTCCAAATGCAGAGAGGCGTTCTATTTCATCGACCTGGTGGAGGCGGACGGCTCTCGCTTCTGCATGTGGGATGGCGACTCCTATGACGAGGCCCTCGCCGTTCTCGGGGAGTTTCGTCGTGGCGGCATCGCCACCCGTGACCTCCTGAGGGGGCACTGATGCAGCACCTTGAGTTCAAAGCCAACTTCACCGCCGGGGATGCAGGCCAGATCGCGGGATACGCCTCGCTCTTCGGCCGGCCGGCGGACGCGGTGCGCGACATCGTGGAGCCGGGAGCGTTCAAGGCCTCCCTGATGCTGCGCACGCCTGAGATGAAGGCCGAGCACGCCGGCCCCGCCATTGGCGCATGGGATGAAGTCGTGGAAGACGAGATGGGCCTTCGCGTGAAAGGCCGCCTCAACCTCGATAACCCCGCCGGCCGCGCCGCTTATGCCGACGTGATCGCCGGCCGGAAGGGTGGGCTCTCCATCGGCTATGTCGCCACCAAGAGCGCCAAGGACGCATCCGGCGCCCGCGTGCTGGCTCAAGTCGATCTTCACGAAATCAGCATTGTCCGAAATCCGGCTTCCAGCCGGACCCGCATCCTTTCAGTCAAATCGAAGGAGGGCAGCATGCCCGGTGATGAGAACGGCGCCGCAGTCGATACGGCGGCCCTGGAAGTGAAGGTCGCCGACCTCGACAAGGCGGTGAAGTCCCTTCCGGTGGTGGACCTGAAGCCCTTCACGGAACGCCTGGACAAGATCGAAGCGAAGATGAACCGCCCGGCCACGAAGGACACGCCCGCCGAACCGACGCTTGAGCGGAAGTCCTTCGCCACCTATCTGCGCCACGGCAACGCCACGCCCGCCGAAGAGCTGAAGAGCCTCACGGTGTCGTCCGACCCGCAGGGCGGCTATCTCGCCCCGGCCGAGATGAGCACCGAGTTCGTGCGCGACCTGGTGGAGTTCTCCCCCATCCGCGCCGTCGCCAGCGTGCGCACCACGGGCGCACCGTCCGTGATCTATCCCAAGCGCACCGGCATCACGAACGCCAAGTGGAAGGGCGAGACGCAGGCGGCCGAGGCTTCCGAACCCGCGTTCGGCCAGCTGGAAATCCCGGTCAAGGAGATGAACACCTATGTGGACATCTCCAACCAGTTGCTCGCCGACAGCGCCGGACAGGCGGAAGCCGAGGTGCGCCTCGCGCTCGCCGAAGACTTCGGCCAGAAGGAAGGCCTTGCCTTCCTGAAGGGTAACGGCGTTCTGGAGCCCACCGGCCTGCTGACCGATGCCAGCATCGCCTACACGGCCAACGGCCACGCCACCAATCTTTCGGCCGATGCGCTGATCGGCTTCATGTATGCGCTGCCCGCCGCCTATCGTAATCGCGGCTCCTGGCTGCTGAACGGCACCACCCTCGCCGTCATCCGCAAGCTGAAGGATGGACAGGGGAATTACCTCTGGCAGCCGAGCTTCCAGGCGGGCCAGCCCGAGACCATCCTCGGCCGCCCGGTGGTGGAGGCGGTGGACATGCCCGACATCGCCGCGGACGCCTTCCCCATCATGTTCGGCGACCTCGCCACGGGCTACCGCATCGTGGACCGCGTGGCGCTCACCATCCTGGTGAACCCCTACATCCGCGCCACGGACGGCGTGACGCGCATTCATGCCACCCGGCGGGTGGGCGGTGGCGTCATCCAGCCCAAGGCCCTGCGCAAGCTCAAGATGGCCGTGAGCTGATCGGCGACGGAAGGAGAACACACACATGCGCGACATTGCATCGAACATCGCCGTCCGCGCCGTCATCGCTCCGGTGGTGGTGTCGGACAACACCGCTGCGGTGGGCACGGTGATCGACCGGCTCGGCTTCGACAGCCTGGCCTATGTGATCGCCACCGGCACCCTCGCCGACGCGGACGCCACCTTCACGGTGCTGCTGGAGGAATCGGACGCCTCCGGTTCCGGCTTCACTGCCGTGGCCGATGCCGACCTGATCGGCACCGAGGCGGACGCCAGCTTCACCTTCGCCAATGACGGCGTGGTGCGGAAGCTCGGCTATCGCGGCCACAAGCGTTACACGCGGCTCACCATCACGCCGGCCGGCAACAGCGGGAGCGCGCCGCTGGCGGCGGTCGCGATCCTCGGCCACGCGGCGAGCCGTCCCGTTTCCTGACTTCAAAGGGCGCCGGTACCTTGAGGGCACTTAGCGACCTGCCCAACAGCGAGAATTCCGCCTCCCCGGCGCCCGCGGTGCGAACCGGCCATGAGGGGTCAAGGCGGGAAAGGTCGCGAGCACCAGCCGAGACGACGGCCAAGGGCTCAAGCGGATTCCCGGGATAGGGACCGCAGGGGAGGCGGCGGGCGGATGCTTCGCCCCTCCCCGTCCCGCTCACACGAGGTGAATGATGGACCCGTTCGATTCCTTTGCGCTCCAGGTATCCGACCAAGCCGTAAAGCTCGCCGCGATCACGCCCGCGAACGCCGACCTGGCACAGGCTACCCGCGCCCTTTATGTCGGCACCGGCGGCGACCTGGTGGTGATCGGCAAGGATGATTCCGCCTCGGTGACGCTCAAGAACGTCCCTTCCGGGACGATCCTCCCGCTTCGCGTCAAGCGGGTGGCTGCCGCCACCACGGCA
This sequence comes from Aquabacter sp. DMC10, assembly GCF_056314145.1. Lineage (NCBI taxonomy): Bacteria > Pseudomonadati > Pseudomonadota > Alphaproteobacteria > Hyphomicrobiales > Xanthobacteraceae > Aquabacter > Aquabacter sp. DMC10. Next base: position 447,873 of record NZ_JBQUYX010000001.1, read on the forward strand.
ACTGACATCCTGGGGCTCTACTGATGCCCGTCCGCGCCCCTCGCATCTGCGGCTGTGGCCACCGCATCGCCTCTGGCGAGGTGTGCCCGTGCGAGCGGCGCCGGAAGGCCGAGGCGGACAAGCGCCGGCCCTCGGCCCGTGAGCGCGGCTATGACAGCAAGTGGGACCGGGAGCGCGAGGCCTTTCTCAAGGCCCATCCCAAATGCACGCGCTGCGGCGCACCGGCAACGGTGGTGGACCATATCCAGCCGCACCGCGGAGACATGAAGGCCTTCTGGAACCGCAGCAACTGGCAGCCCCTGTGCGCCACCTGCCATTCCCGATGGAAGCAGTCCCGTGAGAAGCGCGAGGCCGCCCATGGCTGACGTGATCGACACCCTGGAAATCGTCACCATCTCGTCGCTTCACGACGCGCTGAACATCACCATTGATGGCGACGATCTGAAGCTTGAACGGCTGGTGGAGACCGCACGGGACTTCATCGAGGGCTATGTGGGACCGCTCGATGACTTCGAGACGGCAGACGCGGTTCCCGCCGCCATCGCCCAAGCCATGCGCCTCTATGTGGGGCACCTCTATGACGAAGATGCCGCGCCCGTTCCTGAAGGCGTGTTCGCCCTGATAGGCCCCTATCGCAAGTGGGAGTTCTGATCATGGCGCGCATTCGGACACGGCGATACGGCAGCAGCGCGAAGCGGGTGGACGCCATGATTGACGGCGCCACCAAGGAAGCCATTGCCGCCACGCAGCCGGCCTTGATGCGCGCCGGCAAGATCGTGGCCGCCGACATGAAGCGGCTGGCAGAGACCTCCCGCGAAACCGGCAACCTGATCGAAAGCATCACGGTGACGCCCGGTGGCAAAAGCACGCCTCCCTATTCCCAGCCGGGCGGCGAGGCCGTCGTGCCCGCCAACATGGTGATGATCACCGTTGGCGACAGCGACACCCGATACCCCCACTTGGTCGAGTACGGGACCAAGCGCAGCAAGGCCCAGCCCTTCTTCTGGCCAGCCTTCCGCCTGGGCCGAAAGAAGGCCGCCCAATCCATCCAACGCGCCATTTCCAAAGCCGTCCGCAAGGGCGCCAATTCCGGAGTTTGATCCATGGCCACCAGCACGTCCGCAGGTGCGAAGTTCTACATCGGCACCACCACCGCCGCCGAAACCCTCGCGCAGTTCCAGGCAGACACCTATGTCCGTGTGCATGAGATCGAGGATCTGGGGGAGTTCGGCGACGAAGCCACTGAAGTGTCCTTCAGTACCCTGGATGACAATCGCATCCAGCGCCGCAAGGGCTCGCGCGATGCGGGCATGTTGACGCTCACCTGCATCCGCGACCCCAAAGACACGGGACAGAAAGCGATGCTCGCTGCGACCAAGTCCGACAGCGAATACAACATCAAAATCAGTGCCGATGACGTTCCTGATGGCGGAACGCCCACCGTCTTTTACGCCCGCGCAGTCATCATGTCTGGAAAGGTCAACTTCTCCGGCGCGGATGATCTTACGCGGGTGGTGTTTCAGATCGCTATCAATTCCGAGATCCTGGAAGTGGAGGCGACCTGATGCTTGAAGGGCACGTCTCCATCACGCTTGCCGGTGCGCCCGCCACCCTGGCGCCCACGCTGGGGGCCGCGCTGCACCTCACGGCCTTGCACGGCAACTTCGGCTCGCTCCTGGCCAAGCTGGAGGCTTACGACCTCAAGGCGGCGTCTGACGTTGTGCACCACGGCCTCGGCCGCACCGATGCCGAGAAGCCCCGCACCACGGAAGAGGTGTTCAGCACCGGCTTGGTGGGGCTCACGCCCGACCTGATCGGCTACGTGATCCGCCTCGCCAACGGCGGGAAGCCCCTCTCCGATACTGAGGAGGGTGTCGGGAATGGCGACGCCCCTTTCGGCGTGTGACCATGGCCGAGTATTTCGAGCACCTGTTCAAGATGGGCACGGGCTGGCTTGGGTGGGCTCCTGCCGTGGTGCTGGGGACGCCCATTCCGCAGCTTGAGCTTGCCATCACCGGCCGGCGCGAGCTCCTGCAATCCATCTTCGGCGGGCCTGAGAAGAAGGTGCCCCTTGGCCGGAAGGTGCGCGGCATCCTCGGCATGCGCGGAACCACCAAGGTGAAGGGCGAACAGCCATGACACCGGACCTCGCCTTGCAGCGCGCCTTGATCGCCAGGCTCACGGCCACCACCGACGTGACGGCCCTTGTCCCTGCATCGGACATCATAGACGGCCTGCCCACGCCTGCCCGCTTCCCCTCCATCCTGATCGGAGAAGGGCAAGTGGTGAGGGAGGCGAACACCCTCGCTGCGAACCACCGGCGCGTCTATGCCACTCTTCACGTTTGGGCCAAGGCCATGCCGCAAGCCCGTGCCATCGCAGGCGCCATCACATCGGCAGTGGAGCACCAGCCCCTTACGCTCGCCACGGGCTATCGCGCCATATCAGCCGTGATCGCCTCTGCCCGCTTCATGCGTGATGAGGAAGAAGCCCATGGTGTCGTGACCGTGGATAGCCTGGTCGAGGTGACAGCATGAAAGCCGGGAGCCTTGATCGCATCATCACGGTGCAGCGCTTCACCGAGGAACGCGATGACCTCGGACAGGTGACGGCCACATGGGCAACCATCGCCACCCTGCGAGCGCAGAAGATCCAGGCGAGCACAACGGAATACCTCAAGGGCGAAGGCTTCAAGGGGGAAGCCGCAGTCGTCTTCCGCGTGCGCTGGCTGGACGGGCTCACGGTGAAGGACCGCGTGCTCTCCGATGGCATCGCCCACGACATCAAGGAGCTCAAGGAGATCGGCCGCCGCAAGGGCCTGGACATCCGCACCGTCGCCAGCGGCGCCACGGCGCCAGCCTGACCCCGGGGGGTGGTTGCCGACTTGCCCGAGTGGCCTGGGGACCGGCGGAGGGGTTTTGCGCGTGATGGAGCCCTCACAGCCTTTTCAGGCCCAAACGGTAACAGAGGAAGCATTATGAAGGGCCGCAAGCCGAAAGAGACCCTCCCCGGTTCCTCCCCGGTGACGAGCCTTCCGACGCCTCCCGCCTGGTTGTCGAGGGATGCGAAGGGCGAATGGCGCCGCGTCGCGCCCATCCTGATCAACGAGCGCCGGACGCTGACCGTGGCGGACCTGGCCATGCTCGAAAGCTACTGCACCGCCGTGGGGCTGGTGGCCGAGGCCTCCCGGATCATCGCGAAAGAGGGGCTTATCTACATGAGCGCGACCGGGCCGAAGAAGCACCCGGCCGTTGCGATCCGCTCCGATGGCATGACGCAGGCGCGGCAGATCGCTTCCGAGCTCGGCTTGACGCCGGCCAGCCGCTCGCGCCCCGCCGTGAGGAACGATGATGACCAAGACGCACCCGACCTGGATCTTTGACGGCTCGCCGATCCCCGATCCGTTCGGCTATGGCGATCGGGCGGTGCGGTTTCTGCGGGCGTTGAAGCACCCCAAGAGCACCGTCCCCGGCCACGCCTTCCGGCTCGATCCCTGGCAAGAGCGCATCGTGCGCCGCATCTATGGGCCGCGCCACGAGGACGGCACGCGCATCGTGAAGACCGTCCCCATGCTTCTGCCACGCGGCAACCGGAAGACCTCGCTCGCCGCGGCCCTGGCATTGCTTCACACGGTGGGACCGGAACGGGTCCCCGGCGGCGAGGTGATCAGCGCGGCCGCGGATCGAAAGCAGGCCCGGCTTGCCTATGTGGAGGCCGTTGGCATCGTGCGCGCCACGCGGGCGGTGTCCAAGGTGTCGGCGCTCCAGGACTACAAGAACCGGCTGGTGAGCACCCGGCATGCCAGCTTCTATGAGGCGATTTCCTGTGACGCCGGCACGCAGCACGGGCGCACGCCGGCCTTTGTCCTCGCCGATGAATTGCACGCGTGGAAGAAGCGCGACCTCTGGGATGTGCTCCGGTCCGGCCTTGTGAAGACGCCCGGTTCCCTCCTGGTGGTGGCCACCACCGCCGGCCGGGGACAGGAGAACATCGCGTGGGACATCATCGACTATGCCCGGAAGGTGGCACGCGGCGAGATCGATGATCCCTCCTGCCTGCCGATCCTCTTCGAGGCGGATCGCGATTGCGATTGGACGGACGAGGCCGTGTGGCGCGCCGTCAATCCGGGCCTTGCCCACGGCTATCCCGACATTGCTGGCCTGCGGCAACTGGCACGGGAGGCGAAGGAACGCCCTGGCGACCGGGAGGCCTTCCGGCAATTGAACCTGAACATCTGGCTCGATCACTCGGCCGATCCGTTCGTGGATATGGCCGTCTATGACGCCGGCGCCGGCCCGGTGGACCTCGAGGCGCTAGAAGGCGCGCCGTGCTGGCTTGGTGTGGACCTGTCTTCCACGGGTGACCTCACCTGCATCGTGGCCGCCTGGCGCGACGGGGAAGACGGCTATTTCGTCCACCCCTGGTTCTTCTGTCCCGAGGACAACCTTCGCGCCCGGGCCGAGCGGGACGGCGTGCCCTATCCCACGTGGGCGGAACAGGGCTTCATCACGCCCACGCCTGGCAACGTGGTGGACTATCGCCACGTCGAGACGGTGGTGCGCGACCTTTGCCAGCGCTTCGAGGTGCGCGAGATCGCCTTTGATCCGTACATGGCGCGCAACACCCTGAACAACCTCCTGGAGGACGGCCTTCCCGCCGTCGAGATGCGGCAGGGCTGGGTGACCATGGCACCGGCCGTGAAGGAACTGGAGCGCGCCATTCTCGGCCGGCGCTTCACGCACGGCGGCAACCCGGTGCTGCGGTGGAACTTCGACAACATCGCGACCCAGAAGGACAGCGCCGGGAACCTCTTCTTCAACAAGGGCAAGAGCCGCGACCGCATTGACGGCGCCGTGGCCTGCGCCATGGCCGTTGGCCGCGCCAGCTTCGGCGAAGGCGGCTCCATCTACGATAGCGACGACTGGTCGCCCGAACTCATGGTGATGTGATGGCCGCAGCCGCAGAGGAACGCCTTGTCGTCGCGCTCGAAGCCCGCATCCGCGACTTCGAAAAGAACATGGCGAAGGGCCGCAAGATCGCCAATGACAACCTGCGAGCCATCGAAAAGCGGGCGCAGGAATCCGCGCCGCGCCTCGAAGCCGCAATGGCCAATGCTGGCAAGGGGCTGGCGGCGGGCCTTTCTGCGGGGTTGAACGCAGTCGGAATCGGTGGCGCCGGTATCGCGGGCGTTCTCACCACCATCAAGCAGGCCGTCAGCGAAGTGGCTGAGATGAGCGCGGAAGCCAAACGCGCCGGACTTGGCGTCGAGGCCTTCCAGGAACTCAAGTTCGCTGCGGAACAAGCCCGCGTTGGCGTGGACGGCCTGACGGACGGCATCAAGGAGATGCAGCTTCGCGCGGACGAATTCATTGTCACCGGCGCCGGCGGCGGCGCGGAGGCCTTCCAGCGCCTGGGCTACACGGCGGACGAGCTCAAGAAGAAGCTGAAAGACCCGGCCGCCCTGTTCGGCGAGGTGATCGAGCGGCTTCGCGACCTGGACAAGGCTTCGCAGATCCGCGTGTCTGATGAGATATTCGGCGGCACCGGCGGAGAGCAATTCGTGCGCTTCCTGGAAATGGGCCGCAACAGCATCGAACGCATGCGGCAAGAGGCGCGCGACACCGGCGCCGTGCTGGACGCTGAAATGGTGAAGCGGGCCGAAGAGATAGACCGGCGCTTCCAGGCGCTCGCCACCACCATCGGCACCAAGGTGAAGGGCGCCATCCTTGGCATTATCGAGCTTCTCCAGGAGATGCAGAAGCACCTTCCGACGCCCGACGAACTGCCGCAGCGGTCCCCCGCATCGTCGCAGGCGCAGCCGCAGCCCACGCCTCGCACCCGCGCCACCACCTTCGACGTGGGCTTGCCCTCTGGAAACACCGCTTCCGCCACCGTACCCTTACCCACGCCCCGCCCGGCTGGGCTCGCCGGTCAAGGCGATTTGAGCAACGTCAAGCGCGCGGGCGAGACCCTGAAGCGTGGCTATGCCGACCTCCAGGCGGCGGCACAGCAGCGCATCGCCGACCTCCAGACGGAACAGGCCGCGCTCAGCATGACGACGCAGGCGGCCGAGGCCTATCGGTTCAAGCAACAGGCCATTGCCGAGGCGCAGCGGATGCAGATCACGTTGACGCCGGCACAGACGCAGCAGCTTGATGACCTGGCCGAGCAATACGGCACCCTCTCGGCCGCGCTCGAAACGGCCTATGCCGATCAGCAGCGGCTCAATCAGGCACAGCAGGAACTGGGCAACATCGCCTCCAGCACCATTTCCGGCCTGATCGACGGGACGCAAAGCTGGGGCGAATCGCTTGCCAACATCACCAAGCGCCTCGCCGACCTGGTGCTTCAAGCCGCGCTTCTGGGGGACGGCCCGCTGGGTGGCTTGTTCGGCTCCGCTGCTTCCGGCGGCAAGGCGGGTGGCCTGATCGGTTCGCTCTTCTCCATGTTCGGCTTTGCCGAGGGTGGCGTGATGACGGCGCAGGGGCCGCGCCGGCTGAAGCGCTACGCCAACGGCGGCGTGTCGCGGACGGCGGCCATCTTCGGCGAGGCGGGCCCGGAAGCCGCCGTGCCCCTGCCGGACGGAAGACGCATCCCGGTTGACCTGCGAGGCGGTGCGCCGGCTGCGCAACAGAAGATCACGGTGGCGCCGGTGCTCCAGATCGACGCGCGCGGGGCCTCGATGACAGAGGATCAGGTGCGCACCCTGGTGGCGCCCATGCTGCAACAGACGACCCGCGAACTGGTGCGCCAGATGCCCGGCATCATCGAGCAAGCGCGCTCCCGCTCAATCCGTGGACAGAGGACATGAAACGATGACGGAATTACCCAACAGCACCAACGACCCAGCTCCGCAGGCAGAAACGATGCCAAGTGCCGATGATCTGGAGAAGCTCGGCATCCTTATCCGGCCCGGACCGGGGTGTGAGATCGACCTAGCCAGGGGCTTCACTCTTATCGTGAGCGATCCGAAATGAGTACACCGCGCCTCATCATCGGAAAGTTCGATGGCATCGGCCGGGTGCGGTTCTCCAAACCCGGCTATGACGTCACGGACCTGGATCTGACCAACGAGCAATTGGTGTTCGATAGCGCGTGGTCCGAGATCCTGGGCGTTCACAAAATGTCCTATGACACGGGCGACCTGAGCGTGACGCTCCGCACATATGGGAGCTATCGTCGCTTTACAGCGGACGTGTCATTCCCCACGCTCCCATTTGCACCGCTCGCCCTGGCCTGGAAGGTTGACTATAATATAAAGAACTCCTTCCAAGACTTGGTATATCTAAAAAGATATATGCCGGCATGCGTTTGCACATCCCCCAATTACATCAGAATGACAAGCCCGTCCGATAACTATTCGGCCTCTAAATTTGCATATTACGTTTTCAATAAGCCGATCTTCGGCGCTGACCCCCGGGAATTAGACATGGGAGGCGGCAATTCGATGATCATGGGGAACCACCCCTCCAGACCTTCGGGCCTTTACATTTCCCGACGCGGCGCGAACGTGCTCACCTGCGGCGACGACGATCTGACGCTGTCCACGCTTCGCCCCATGCTTCAGGTGGCCGAAAGCGGGGTGGCGTCGGGTTATGTGAGAGTCAGCAATTTCGCCAACCATCTGGTGGGGGAAATCGTCACCGCGCGGAGCTATCCGCATCGGCCGCCGGTGCTAATGCGCGGCGCGACCCAGCCTTGGGGCCTGGGCAATGCAAGCGCCATCGCCACCAGCGAGTACGGATGGCGAAGCGACAACACCATCCACTTCGAGCTGACCGGCGGCGGCACTGCGGATCCGCTGCACTGGACCATTCTCGACTACGACAGCACCTATGTCCCTGGCGCTGACCTCGCCCCAACGCCGAGGGTAGAGCTCAAGGATGGCGTACTGAAAATCTCACAGAAGAACATCGATGTGCGGACAGCCGACGAAAGCAGCCTCTTGCTGCGCACGGATCGCTCGGTGCTTCACGTCAAAGACCGCGTGTACAAGGCCTTCCTGCCAGGCGCTGCGGCGGGAAATATCCCTTTGTCCACCAACATCAGCGCACCGCCCATCGTCATTTTCGGGCTGAACTGGAACGGCGAAAACTATTGCCGGCCGGTGGGCGTGAACACCACACCGCTGAACACGGATTGGCGCATAACGGGGGTGAACACAGCCGACAACGTGAGGGCCAACGCCACCAACTCGAATCAGATCAGCTTCCTCGGCACTGCGGCGGCGGGCGACAACTTCTATGCTGCGGTGATCGAGCATAGCTAGGCGAAGGTGGGGAATTTCGCCGCGCGCCCCATGTTCGGAGTTTGTGTCGCCCGGAACGGTGGGAATTTCCCACCTTTGCTTCCTATGTGCTTCCTGCTGGTCGGAAGCAGAAAGAAGCGAAGCATCTAAGTGATTGAAAAGACTGGCGCACCCGGCACGATTCGAACGTGCGACCTTTGCCTTCGGAGGGCAACGCTCTATCCAGCTGAGCTACGGGTGCCTAGTCGATGTTGCCTCTCCTACCCCATCGGCCGGCGCCTGACAATCCGGGGGAGAAGGATTGGGCCTGGCCGTGCACAGGGGCGGGGGGACCGCATGGGGCGGGCAGGATGGCTTGCGGGAGCGGCGGGAGGATGGGCGGCGGCGGGCATCGAAGCCGGAGCCAGGGGCGGCGGGGGACGGGTCAGTCGGCGGGGGGCGCGTCGGGGGCGTAGAGATTGGTGAGGCGCGCCACCAGGATGGCCACATAGAGCACGCCGACCATCTGCTCCACGATGGCGAAGGACTGCACCTGGTGGGAATTGGGCACGATGTCGCCATAGCCGGTGGTGGTGATGGTGGCGTAGCTGAAATAGAGGAAATCGTAGAAGGGCACGGTGGCCCGCTCGATGGTGCTGTCGAAGCGGAAGGACCGGGGCTCCAGCACATAGAGCGCGCGATAGATGAGCGCCCAGAACAAGGCCATGGTCATATAAGCGGTCAGGGATGCAAAGATGCGGTCGAGCGTGATCCGGCCGGGCGACAGGACGTATTTCAGCATGTTGTAGATGGCAAAGAGGACGAAGCCGCAGAAGAAGAGCGAGGAGAGCAGCAGGAAATTGCGCTCCGGGGAAAACACCGCGTAGAGATCGAGCACCACCGCGGCCACGCCGAGCAGAACCAGGGGCATGCGGTGCCAGCGCCGGCGCACGGAGCCGGTGGAGACCATATGAATCGCCAGAAGCATCATGGCGAGATCCAGGAGCGTGAGGGCCGCAACGCCGCTGCTGATATTCTCGATGGCCGGGAAGACCAGGATGGACCCCAGCATCAATATGGTCATCTTGATGTAGAAATGCCGATAAACGCTGAAAACGACCCTCATTCGCTCCGCCCGGTCCGCTGGACTGTCGATTCCAGCATCATAGAGCAGTTTCGGTGAACTCCCCTTCACCAAACGTGCGCCAACTCTTTGTTTCAACCCAATTCCGACGCGAACCCGGCATCCCCTTTCGCAGGAACTGCTCTATACCAAACGACCGTCCCCGGTTGGCCCGGGCCGAACGCGCCCCTTGCCCCTCAGATGTGGGGCACGAGGCGCATGACCATGTCGTTATAGTCGAAGTCCGAACCCTCGGCGGCGCTGAGATCCTCAAATCCGAAGGTGTTCTCGCCGAAGATGTGGATGTATTCCTGCCCGCCCGCATTGCCCGCGCCGGGCAGGAACACCTGCCCGGAGGGGGTGACGAGGACCGGGGCGTAATAGCCGTCGGAGCCGGCGACGGTCCAGGCAGAAGAGGCCTGGAAGGTGCCGCCGCCATGCTGGGCCAGATAGCCCGCATCAAGGCTGGCCAGCACCGCGGCGTGAAACTCCGGCGTGTCGCCATATTCTACCCCGCCGACGCTCCAGCCGCCGGTCGCCGGGTTCACGTCGATCTTCACAAAGGCGAGTTGGTTGGTGTTGGCGCAACTGCCGCCCACGTCCACCTCCAGCGTGGCGCCGTGGGTGAGATAGGTCAGAGCCTCGTTGGAGGCACGCTGCGGGGTGGCCAGTTCCGCCCCGTCGGACAAGGTGTTCTCCACCATGGCAGACAGGTGCACGCCCCCCACCTGGAGCGCCACGCTCCCCGCCCCGGTGGAGGTGGCGGACACGGCGGGCGTGACATCGACCGCATTGGCGCCGGTCTGGAGGGCGAACCGCAATTCCTGGCCAAGGCCCAGATAGACCATCTGCGACCCGTTGAACAATGTGGCCCCGGTGTCGGACACGGCGGCACCCAGCGTCCCGATCACGGCGTCGTCCAGCGTCACGTCGGCCCCGGCGTGGCCATCGCGCGCCACCAGCTCGCCCTGGGCGTTCACCACATAGAGCAGCACGCTGGTGGACTGGGGCAGGCTGGAGGCCTGCACGGCAAAGCGCAGCCAATTGCCGGCGGTGGCGGAAGCATCGTCCAACAGGGCCAGCCCATGGCCGGCGGTGGCCTGGACCTGCAGGTCGGACAAAGCGACGGTCAAGGTCAGGGCCGTGCTTTGCGGCCCGAGCGGGGTGGCAAAGCCGGTATCGGCCTGCGCATATTCGGTCATGGTGACCGCATAGGTCCCATTGCCCAGGGTCGCGGCGGCGGAGATCCATTGCCCGTCGATGTCGGCCGCCGCGCCGAGCGGCGCGAAGGGAGTGCCGCCGCCGGCTTCCACCACCGACAGCACGCCCCAGTTCAGGGCGCCCACCTTGTTGGTGTAGCCCGAGATCCAGGAAGGGGTGCCGGCGGCGGTGTTGGTACCGGTCCAGCCGAAGGCGATCGCCCCCTCGGACACCGTGATGGCATTGGTGGTGGGCGTGTCCTGGTCCGGCGCGGCGGTGAAGACCGTGCCGCTGAGCGTGCCCGCCACGGGGGCAAAGGGCACCGGCCGGGTGCTCACATAGGTCCCTGCGGTGTTCTGCTCCAGCAGCGCGGCATCGAGCGAGGTGGAGGCGCCATAAAGGAAGCTGATGGAGAAGGTGGAAATGGTCTGCGCGGTGGAGGCGGTGGGGGTGGCAAGTGCCAGGCCATCAATGGCAAGGCTCCCCTCCTGGCCCGCATAGGCCGGGTTTTCCAGTTCGCCGCCGGTGACATTGGCATAGAGGTTATAGGTCTTGGCCGCCGCGCCCGTGCCCACCACGATCTGATACCAGGCGGTCCCAGTCTCGGGCTTCGGCAGGTTGTTCACCAGAAGCGTGCCCACCGGCTGCGATGAGCCGGAGACCGGGCTCGCCGCATAAGTGCCGGCGCCGGCGTCATAGGTGATGTTCCAGTTCTGCCAGAGCGAGACGCCGGATGCGGCCTGGAGCGTCACATCCTGCCACTGAGCCACCCCCGCATTCATGCCGGCATAGATGCGCAGCACGATGGGCGTGTCCTCCACCAGCACCATTTCCTGGTTGGCGAAGGTCATCACCACATTGGTGCCGTCGCCGCTATAGGTGGGCACCCCATAGCTGCCGCCGACGGGCGCGATGTAATTGTAGAGGACCGGGGTGGTATAGCCGGTGGGCTGCTCGGTGTCGTCGAAGATGGTCAGCGCGATGGTGGTGACATCGGTGCCGAGCTGGGAATCCCACACCGAGATGAGAGGCCCGCCGACACTGTATTGCCGCATCAGATTGTCGGAATAGCCCGACCCGTAGGAATTGGAGTTATAGAAATAGATCTGCGAATAGGGGTCCATATAGACCGGCTGCGCCGAGGTCAGGTTGTGGCCGAAGGCGTAGGTGGGGTCCCAGTTCCAATTGGCATTGAGGTCGACCGGCGTGGTCACGGCCGAATTGGGGGAGGCGCCGGCGGTGGCGTAATAGCCGGCGGTGAAACCGGTCAGGAACTGGGTAAGCACCTCGCCCCATTGGTTGTTGAGGCCGGTGTTCATCTCCGGCGAGGTGCTGCCGAGGATCTGGTAAGGCGTGGCGTCGGTCTGGTTGGTATAGATTTCCACCGTTCCGAGCGTCGAATAGATGCTATCCGCCAGATTGTCGGGGGTGATCTTGATATAGCCCTGGACATTGCTGCTGGCCGTGGGCGCCAGCCAGAAGACGCTTTGCGTCGCGTCCCATTGCAGCTGGTAGGAGAAGAAGGCCTCGTTGTGATAGATGCCATTGGCATCGGCCCCGCCGTTGAAATAGCCGGCCAGCGTGACGGCGGAAGCGGCGGAGGTGGTTTCCAGGCTCTGGATATAGGCGTCCCAGTCGGAGGCCTGGAAGGCGGGATTGGGCGGCGTGAGGCCTACCGCCTGCGAGGGCGAGATGCCCGCCCGGTGGTCCCCGGAGAGCGGCCCGGACGTATAGTCATAGACATAGGTCTTTGAGGCATCGATGGCGGCGATCTGCTGGAACACCGCGCTGCCGGTGATGCCATAGCCGACCGAGGCACTGGTGCCGTTGGAATAAGTGATGCCCACCGACATGGGCAGGCCGAAGCCTTCCACGGAGGTCAGATTGCCCGCATCGCCGGGCGCGCTCAGCAGCGAGACCTCGAAACTGTCGTAGCGGAAGTCGTAGCTCTGAGCGCTCGACCAATTGATGTTCTGCTCGCCGGTAATCAGCGTGGTCAGATCATAGGGCTGCGAGGGATCCTGGCTCTGGATCAGGAAATAGACCTTGCCGCCGTTGAAGCTGGTGGGCAGGGCAATGTCGAGCGCGCCGGCCGTGGTCTGAAGCACGCCATTTTCCACCAGCGGGTTCCAGACCGGGGATGCGCCGTCGAAATAGACGGCATAGGCCCAGATGCCCTGCTGCTGCAGCGTCGTCTGCAAGCTGGACGTGAGATTGACGTTGAGGGTGGTCATTTTTCTATCTCTTCCCGCGCAGACGCAACCTTAGCGGTCGGAGCTTTCGGGAAGGCGGCTACCCCATACCTTCCGGTGGGGAATGACCGGTCTTTTCGTGCCCATTTGGATGAGGTTCTACAGGCCCCGGGGGGAGAGAACGTCCCTCCCCCGCCGCCGCAGCGCTCTGTCTCCTTGCTTCAGCGCATTTTCTTCACGCGCGCCGATCCCCCCGTCGCTTGCACATGCTCCGGTCGGGCGCGCCGCCGGGCACGCCCGACCGCTCGGCGCTGGGATCAGCCGGCGCGGAACAGGATGGCGGCGCTCTGCAGCGTGATCCACACGCCCCACAGCATGGGAATGCCCACCGCCGCCCAGGCCAGCGCCGCCTTCAGGTCGAGCCCGCCCCGGCCGATGCCGAACGAGCCGGACGGACCCTTATGAGCCGCCGCGCTCTTGGCCTGGAGGGCGGCTTCCTCCGCCTCGCTCATGTACCAGCGCTCCGGCAGCGGACGCACCAGGGCATTGGCCAGGAGGCCCAGCACCAGCATGCCGGCGAGGATATACATGGTGAAGTCATAGACCTGCGCCCGCGGGATGCCGGCATTGAGCTGCGCCTCGCGGATATAGTTCACCACCACCGGGCCGATGATGCCGGCGGTCGCCCATGCGGTCAGCAGCCGGCCATGGATGGCGCCCACGAAATGGGTGCCGAAAATGTCGGCCAGATAAGCCGGCACGGTGGCGAAGCCGCCGCCATACATGGACAGGATAACGCAGAAGATGGCCACGAACGCCACCTGGCTGCCCATGTGCGCCGCCGTGGGAGCGAGCGCATAGAGGGCGATGCCGAGGATGAAAAAGGTGTAGTAGGTGTTCTTGCGGCCGATGCGGTCCGACAGGGAGGCCCAGAAGAAGCGGCCGCCGATGTTGAACAGCGACAGCAGCCCCGCAAAGCCCGCCGCGATGGCGGCGATGGCCGCCTTCTGGGAGGCGTCCAGCTGATTGAAGGTGAGGTCCGGCAGGCCGATGAGGCGGCCGGCGAAGATCTCCTGGAGCATGGGCGAGGCCATGCCGATGACGCCGATGCCAGCGGACACGTTGAGGCACAGCACCGCCCAGATCAGCCAGAATTGGGGTGTCTTGTGGGCATCGCGCAGATGCACGTTGCGATGGGTGATGAGGGCGGACTTGGCGGCCGGCGCCGTCCAGCCTTCCGGCCGCCAGCCGGACGGGGGCACCCGATAGCCGAAGGCGCCGGCCATCATGAAGACGAAATAGCCCGCCGCCATCACCAGGAAGGTCTGCCACACGCCCACCGTCTCGGCGGTGCGGAAATGGGTCATGAGCAGGTTGGCGAGCGGGGCGCCGATCATGGCGCCGCCACCGAAGCCCATGATGGCCATGCCGGTGGCCATGCCGCGCCGGTCGGGGAACCATTTGATGAGGGTTGAGACGGGGGAAATGTAGCCGAGGCCGAGGCCGATGCCGCCGATCACGCCGGCGCCCAGCCACATCAGCCACAATTGATGGATGGCGACCCCCAGCGCCGCGAGCGCGATGCCGCCGCACCAGCACAGGGCCGCCACCACGCCCGCCTTGCGCGGGCCGGCCTTTTCCAGCCAGCCGCCCCAGATGGCGGCGGAGGAGCCCAGCAGCACGAAGAAGAGGGTATAGATCCAGCCGAGATCCGCCACGCGCCAGTCGCAGCTGCGGGTGAAGAGGGCGCCCACCAAGGTGAGGTCGGCGCAGGCCACCGACTGGGAGACGCCCAGCGAGCGCGTCAGCGGCAGCCAGAAGACGGAAAAGCCGTAGGCCATTCCGATGCACAGGTGGATGGCCAAGGCGGCCGGCGGCACCATCCAGCGGTTGAAGCCGGGACGGGCGATGATGCGCTCCCGGTCCAGAAGCCCAGCCTCCTTGGCCGCGCCGTGATAGGTCTCGATACCAGCAGTCATGCGTTTCCCCCGAGAGTGCCCTCGATGTGATTGATGCCGTGCGCCGCCGGCCTGAAGCCGCGCGGGGCACGATTGAGCTTTCGTGAATGCCGGCTCCGCGTCCGCGCCGGCCATGACGGCCGGGAACGCGGAGAAGCGGGGCTTTTGCGGACGTGTCCTCCGGTTTTTTCTGCGTTTTGTCCGGGACACCTTCCGCAAGCGCCGTGCCACATGCCGCACGCGGGGAAAGATCAGTGTTTTCAATCACCCGACGGGAATGACCGCCCAAAGGCGGGCGGCCGCGCGGGACATTTCGTCCGGCGCGCGGGACAAATTGTCCAAACGGGCGGGAAAGGCTCAGTTGGCCTCGGGCAGAAAGATGGAGAAGGTGGTGCCCTCCCCCGGCGTGCTGCGCACGTCGATGGCGCCACCCTGCTGGGCGATGAGCTTCTGGGTGATGGACAGGCCGAGGCCCGTGCCCTGCTGGCGCTTGGTGGTGAAGAAGGGGTCGAAGATGCGCGCCAGCACCTCCTGGCTCATGCCCACCCCCGTATCCTCCACCTCGATGCGGATGCCCGGGCGCCCCTCATGCTCGGCGTCCTCAGTCCGCAAGGTCAGGCGCCCGCCCTGGGGCATGGCGTGGACCGCATTGACGATGAGGTTCACCAGCACCTGCTGCAATTCGGTGCGGTTCATGACGATGAGCCGGGTCGCCGCGTCCTGCCGCGCCAGCGTGATGGCGGAACGGTTCAGAAGGTGCTGGACCAAGGGCAGGCAGTCGGAAATCACCTCGGCGGGGGCGTTGGTCTCCACGAAGCCGGCATATTCCTCGGGCCGGGCGAATTGCAGCAGCTTGTTGACGATCTGGGTGATGCGGTCGATCTGCTCGTCAATGAGCCGGAACTCCGTGCGCCCCCGGTCGGGATGATCGGCCAGGACATCGCGCAGCACATCCAGATTGCCCTGGATGACGGCGACGGGATTGTTGATCTCATGGGCGACGCCCGCCGTCACCTCGCCGATGGCGGCCAGCTTCTCCGACATGATGAGCTGGCGCGTGGTGGCCTCGATCTGGCGGTTGGCGATCTCCAGGTCGCGGGTGCGCTCGGCCACCTTCACGTTCAGCTCGTCGTTCCAGCGCACCAGTTCGCGCTCGCGCTCGGCCAATTGGTCGAGCAGATGGTCGAGATGGAGCGCCACCCGGCCGATCTCGTCGTCGGCATGCTTCAGGCCCGTGCGCGCCTCGCGCTCGCCGGTCTCCACCGCCGCGATGGTGGCGTTCATGCGTTCCAGCGGCCGGAAGATGCCCCGCGCCCAGCGCAGGAAAAGCGGCACGCTCGCCGCCGCCACCACCAGGAAGGCCAGCACCACGGAGAGCACGGTGGAGAGCTTGGCCTCGAAGAAGGGCCGCTCCAGGAAGCCCACATAAAGCATGCCCACGCGCGCCCCGAAGCTGTCGGTGATGGGCTCGTAGGCGGACATGTACCAGTCGTTCACCACGAAGGCGCTGCCGAGCCAGATATGGCCCTCCTCCAGCACCTGGGTGCGCACCGCATTGGAAACGCGGGTGCCCAGCGCCCGCTTGCCCTCGAACAGGCGCACATTGGTGGAGATGCGCACGTCGCCCAGGAACAGCGTCGCCGTGCCCTGGCTGCCCTCCGGCAGGCTGGCGGCGCGGTAGACAAGGTCGTTGATGGTGTCGATGAAGACGAGGTTCTGGTTGAGCAGGATGCCGCCCACCAGCGCCCCCACCCGCCCATCCTCGAACCGCACGGCGGCGGCGGAATGGACGACCATGCCGGAGGTTTCCGCCGCCCGGTCCGTGGGCCGGGCATTGGGGGTGGGCACCAGTTCGATGCGCGCCCGCTCGGCCATGTGCGGGGAGAGCGCCTCCAGCTCCGGGCCGGAGAAAATGTCGATGGCGGTGCGCAACTCACCGCGCAGGGCCGCCTCGATCACCGGCCAGTCGGCCTTGAGCGGGAGACCCGTGGCGGGCGGGGCTGCGGCGGAAACCTCGCCGCCGGGGTCGATCACATAGAGAAAGTCTAGCCCCAGCGCGCGCCGCCGCGTCTCCAGCAATTCCGAGAGGTCGCTGTCCTGCCGCCCCGCCGCCACGTCGCGAAACAGCGCGGAGAGGCCGAGCGCCTGCACATGGTCGCCGGTGATTTCCAGCAGGCGGGCGAGATATTGGTGGGCGATGGTGAGGTCGCCATGGACCTTGGAGGCCAGCAGCGCATCGAACTTGGCGTTCCAGCGGGCCATGGTGGCGCCCAGCAGCAGCGGCACGACCACAAGGGTGGGCAACAGCGCGATGGCGAGGAGCCGGAAGCGGACGGAGCGCCCGCGCGGGCGCGGCCCCGCCCCTTCAAGGCTCACGGACATTCCAGCGCGCGCATTTGCGGTCGATGGTCTTGCGGGAAATGCCGAGCCGCCGGGCGGCCTCGGTGCGGTCGAAGCCGCAGGCCTCCAGCACGGACAGGATGTGCCGCTGCTCCACCTCGTCCAGGCTGTTGCCCAGCGCCTCGCGCCGCAGCGGCGCGCGGCCGGGGAAATCGTCCGGCAGGCGGCCGAGGATCAAGGTGCGCTCGATGACATTGCGCAATTCCCGCACATTGCCCGGCCAGGCATAGCGGGCGAGCGCGGCGGAGGCGGCGGCATCCAGCGGCACCGGCGGCACGCCCAGCTGGCGCGACAAGGTGCGCATGAACATGGCGGCCAGCTCCGCCACGTCTTCGCCACGGGCGCGCAGCGGCGGCAGGTCGATCTTCATCACATTGATGCGGTAGAAGAGATCGGCCCTGAAGCGCCCCTCGCGCACCTCCCGCTCCAGATCGCGATTGGTGGCGAAGACGAAGCGCAGGTCCACCGGCACCTCGCGCTCGGCCCCCACCGGCCGCACCCGGCGGTCCTCCAGCACGCGCAGGAGCTTGGATTGGGTGGCGGGGGGCAGTTCGCCGACCTCGTCCAGGAACAGCGTGCCGCCATTGGCATGGAGGAAGAGCCCGTCCCGGCCCGCCAGCGCGCCGGTGAAGGCGCCCTTCAGATGGCCGAAGAGTTCGCTTTCGATCATGTCGGGGGGAATGGCGGCGCAATTGACCGGCACGAAAGGCTTTTCGGCGCGCTCCGAGAGCGCATGCAGCGAGCGCGCCGCCACTTCCTTGCCGGTGCCCGATTCCCCGGTGATCAGCACCGTGGTGGGCAGGCGGGCGACGCGGGAAAGGGTATCGCGCACCTGGGCGATCAGCGCGGATTCTCCGATCAGCCGATCCCGCAGCACGCCATGATTGGCGCTGAAGCGCAATTCGTGCTGGAGCATGAAATTCTCGTGCTGGAGCCGGATGCGATCCAGGCACCGCGCCACCGCATTGAGGATCTGGTTGGAGCGGAAGGGCTTCAGCACGAAATCCACCGCCCCGGCCCGGAGCGCTCGAATGGCAGTCTCCAGGTCCGCATAGGCGGTAATCAGGATGGCGTCGGCGAACAGGCCCACCGAGCGCTGCTCGGCCAGCCACTCCACCCCGCTCTTGCCGGGCATCACATTGTCGACGATCACCACGTCGAAATGCTGGGCATCGAGCTTGGCGGAGGCTTCCTGCGTGTCCGCCGCCTCCTCCACCAGCTTGCAGCGGGGCGCGAGGGTGCGGACCAGGAAGTTGCGGATGCCCGGCTCGTCATCCACCACCAGGATGGAGGCCTGGGCCAGCCAGGGGCCGAATTCGGGATGGCTCGATGCGTCCCGCAGCCGACGCGCCGCTGCTTCCGACTGCACCGATGATCCTCCCGCTTCTCTTGGTTGACGCGATTATGACGGCCCGCACGCGGCCTGTCGATGGCGGCACATGCCTACCCATCGGGCCGCGTCCCTTCCGCGCCCGCCACATCCTGGGGTTCAGCGCTTGCGGCGCCAGGACAGCTCGGGAATGGTACCTTCGGAGCGAGGGATTCGCGCAGATGGGGCAAGAGGTGGGCCGGACCGAGAGCGGAGACGCCAGCGCGGCGGACCTTGCCCGCGCGCTGTGCGCCACGGCCCGCCTCACGCTCGGTGCGGAGCTGGCCGGCCTGCTGACCGAGGGCGCGCCGGTGCTGGAGGGGGGCGGCGTCGACGCCCTGGCCCGGCTCACCGCGCTTCTGGCCCAGCTTGACGCCAGCGAAGCCCCCCTGCCCTTCACGATGCCGATCGATGCGTCCGGCCTCTTTGTCGGGCGCGCCTTGCGGGCGGAAGACGGCACCCGCCTCGGCCACTTCTTCCTCGTCCGCCGGACCGCCGGGGGCCTCTCCGAAGCGGAGGAGGCGGTGTTCACCGGCTTTGCGGAGATGGCGCAGGCTCACGCCCGCATGCGTTACGCGCTCGACGCAGCCACCCGGCAGGCGGCGCTCTATCGGCTGTTGGCGGACACCACCACGGACACCATCGTGCGCGGCACGCTGGATGGGGTGCGCACCTATATCTCGCCCTCCGTGCGGACCTTGCTGGGCTATGAGCCGGAGGAGATGATCGGCCGCCGGGCGGCGGAGATCGTTCATCCCGACGATGCCGAGGCGTTCGGCCGGCTGATGGCCGACATGCGGGCGGCCCGCATCGGCGTGGCGGTGAGCGAGATGCGCCAGCGCCACCGGGACGGCTCGTGGGTCTGGATGGAGGCCTTCGTCAAGCTCACCTATGACGCGACCGGCAAAGCCGACGGCTATGTCACCTCGGTCCGCGACATCTCCCGCCGCAAGGAAGCGGAGCTGAAGCTCCTGCATATGGCCTCCCATGACAGCCTGACGGGGCTGCCCAACCGCGCGCTGCTCAAGGCCCGCCTGGAAGACTGCCTGTCGCGCGGGGCCGCGGTGCCGGGCTTTGCCCTGCTGTGCGCCGATCTCGACCATTTCAAGCGGGTGAATGACGCCTCAGGCCATGCGGCCGGCGATGCTCTGCTATGCGCCATGGCGGACCGTTGCCGGGCCGAGCTGGGGCCGGACGACCTCATGGCGCGGCTGGGCGGCGACGAATTCGCCATCCTGCACACTGGCGCCCGGGCCGGCGAAGAACCGGGCATCGTGGCCTCCGCCAGCCGCCTCGCGGAACGCCTGATTGCAGCAATGGCAATGCCTTTCGAGCTGCCGGCGGGTCCCGCTCAGGTGGGGCTGTCGGTGGGCATTGCCCTACCGCCCGCCGGCTCCGCGGATGACCTGCTGCGGCGGGCCGACCATGCCCTTTATTGTGCAAAGCGGCAGGGCCGGGGCACGCTGGTGATCGCGGAGCCCGAACCGCCTGCGACCGTTTGACCTTGCGATTTTGATGCAGCGCAACAAAAATAGGGGAAATCGGGCCTCTGATTGGCCCGTTCGCTAAGCGTCCTACCGCACTGCAGCAGGACGCGCCGGCAAGGTTTGCCGGCAAGGAGAGTGTCATGTCCCCGCTTGTTCTTTCCATCGTCGGCTTCACCGCAGCCTTCACCGCAGGCCTGGCGGCCTTTGAGCAGATCGCCGTGGCCCTTCTGGCCCCCTCGGCCTCGTGGCTCCCCCGCTCCCGCACCATCCAGGCCCAGCGCCCGCAGGGGTGAAGCCTGAAGGCGCCATGAAGGTCCTGCCGCTCGCTGAGGTCTACCAGCTCATCGAGCCCGGTCCCGTGGTGCTGCTGGCGACCAGCGGCAGCACCGGCGACAATGTCATGACGCTGTCGTGGCACATGATGGTGGAGTTCACGCCGCCCCGCATCGCCTGCGTGGTGTCGGGCGGCGACTTCAGCTTCACGGCCCTGCGCGCCAACCGCGCCTGCGTCATCGGCATTCCCCCGCTGGCCATGGCCGAGCGGGTGGTCAAGATCGGCAATTGCTCCGGCCGGGACGTGGACAAGTTTGCCACCTTCGGCATTGCCAGATCCCCGGCCACGCAGGTGAAGGCGCCGCTCATCGGCGGCTGCCTCGCCAATCTGGAATGCGTCGTCATCGACACGCGCCTCGTCAACCGCTTCAACCTGTTCGTGCTGGAAGTGGTCGCGGCATGGCAGGACCCTGCCATCACCGACCGGCGCACCATCCACCACCAGGGCTACGGCCGCTTCGCCGTGGATGGCGACCAGATCACGCTGCCCTCCCGCATGCCCTGAGGCCCCGCTGGCAGGCGCGCGCAAGCTGTGCCATTCCGGTCCGATAACCAAGCGCTTGGGAGGCAGGCCATGAGCGGACCATCCAGCGGCGTCACGCCGGACATTCTCCAGATCCGCATCGGCCAGACGGCCCAGATGTTCAACATGCTGGACCCCTGCCCCTTCGGCGAGCGGGATCTCGACCCGGCGGCGGAAGCCTATCTGGTGGAATGGGTGGAGGAACTGCCCAAGGCCAGCCCGCTGCGCCTGGTGGTGCGCATGCCCGCCGAGGAGGCGGACACCCCGGAGGCCGGTGCCCTGCCCGATGCCGTCCGCAACTATTTCGCCGGCCGCGCGGCGGAGATGACCCGCGAATTGCGGGAGTTGTTCCGCCTCGGCCGCATCTCGCTGCTCATCGGCCTGTGCGTGCTGGGCGCCTGCCTGCTGCTGGCCCAGGCCATTTCCGGGCGGTTTGGCGAGGCGCGGTTCGTGACCTTCATCGAGGAAAGCCTCGTCATCGTCGGCTGGGTGGCCAATTGGCGGCCCATCGAGATCTTCCTGTATGACTGGTGGCCCCTGGTGCGCCAGCGCCGCACCTTCACCCGCCTCGCCCAGGCGGATGTGGAGGTGCGTGCCGAGGCGGACGACTGAGGCCGCCTCCGAGAGCATTTCCGAGCAAAGCGGGAACCGGTTCGCGTGAAGGAAATGCGTGAGAACAAAGAGATAGAGCGTTTCAGTGTTTCCATGAAACTCTGAGACGCTCTACTTCTCCTGCGCCGCCAGGATGGGCTCCAGCGCCTTCACCGCCTGCCGCCGGGCCAGGGGGCCGAGCGGCTCGGGCGGGTTGTAGTCCAGCGTGAGGAAGCGGGCGAAGGCGAAGCGCCGGTCGCCTTTCTCCGCCCAGCCGATGAACCAGCCGAAGGGGCGCTGCCGGTCCGGCGAGCCGTCCGCCAATTGCTGGAAGCCAGTGCCCGTCTTGCCATAGAGATCCCAGCCGGCCGGGCTCTCGGGCACCTTCAGGATGGTGATGGTCTTGTCCACCGCCTCGGGCGAAACGGGCAGTTCCCCCTTCAGCATGCGGCGCAGGAAATCCACCTGCTCGCGGGGCGAGATGCGCAGGGAAGAGGAGAGCCAGGCGCGGGTGAGGCCATTGTCCTTGCCGGGATCGCCGGAGAGGTTCTGGTTGCCATAGTCGAAGCCGCGCACATAGGCGCGGAAGCGGTCCATACCCAGCTCCTGGGTCAGGAGCTGGGAGTACCAGACCACCGAATATTGCATCCAGCTCTTGGGGGTCTGCGGCCCCTTCCACTGCTCCATCCAGTCGGGCATCCCCGCCTTGGAGGTCCAGACGGGCGCGTCCGGGCTTTTCAGGATACCGGAATCAAAGCCCATCAGGGCCAGAGGCACCTTGAAGGTGGAGGCCGGGGACTGGCGCGTGGCGCACAGCCCCTGCTTGGCCGCCACTTGCCCGGTCTTCACCTCCGCCACCAGAAAGCATTCCTCCACCGCGCGGGCGGGCGCGGCGGCAAGGAGCACCGCCGCCAGGGCCGGAACGGCCAAGACGGCCAGAACGGTCCGGCGGACCCATCGGGGGGAGTGACGCAGGCGCGCCGCGGGACGCAAGCCGACCGTCACCGCTCAGGCCTTCGGCGCCTTGGGGGCATAGACATGCTCGGGCCCCGGGAAGGTGCGGGCACGCACCTCGTCCGCATAGCGGCCCACCGCCTCCTCGATGGCCGGGCCCAGCTCGGCATATTTCTTCACGAACTTCGGCACCCGCTGGCCGAGGCCCAGCATATCCTCCAGCACCAGGATCTGGCCGTCGCAGGCGGGGCTGCCGCCGATGCCGATGGTGGGCGGGGCGACCTCTTGCGTGATCCGGCGGGCCACCGGCTCGGCCACCGCCTCCACCACGATGGAGAAGGCGCCCGCCTCTGCCACCGCGCGGGCATCGTCGAGAATGACTGAGGCCTCGCCGTCGTCGCGGCCGCGCGCCTTGAAGGAGCCGAGCGTGTTGATGGCCTGGGGAGTGAGGCCCACATGGCCCATCACCGGCACGCCGCGCTCCACCAGGAAGCGGACCGTATCGGCCATGCGGCGGCCGCCTTCCAGCTTGACGGCGCCGGCGCCGGTCTCCTTCAGCACGCGGGCGGCGGTGTGGAAGGCTTCCACGGGGCTGGCCTCATAGCTGCCGAAGGGCAGGTCCACCACGATGAGGGCATGCCGGGTCCCGCGCACCACGGCGCGGCCGTGCACGATCATCATTTCCACCGTCACCGGCACCGTTGTTTCCAGGCCGTGCATCACCATGCCCAGGCTGTCGCCCACCAGGATCACATCCACATGCCGGTCCAGGAGCTGGGCGGTGTGGGCATGGTAGGAGGTCAGCGAGACGATGGGGGTGCCGCCCTTGCGCGCGCGGATCTCGGGCGCCGTGATCCGGCGCACGTCGGACTGGATGGACATGATGCGTTCCTCGATGTTCTGTTTTGGTTGGTTATGACTGGGCCGGGCGCTTTCGCCCCGCCGCTCCGGCTCAGCCGATGACCGGCACGCCGATGATGTGGGGGTGGAACCAGAAGGCCAGCACCCCGTAAAGAACGAGCCCGCCCACCACGGCGATCATATCGCCGCCATAGCCGGCCGGGGCCGGCGGCACCGGCGCGCCGCGCCGCTTGGCCATGATGCGGGCAAAGACCGCCCACACCAGGATGGAGCCGAACAGCACCATGGAGGCGGCATCCCCATTGGCCAGGAGATGGCCGAGCGCCCACACCTTCACCGCCGCCAGCAGGGGATGCTTGAGAAAGGTGCGGATGTGGCTGGGCACATAGGCCGCCACCGCCGCAATGGTGACGAAGACCATCAGCAGCAGCACCAGATGGCGCAGCCCCATGGGCGGGTCCCAGATGGGCGCGGAGCCGGCCGCCCGCCACAGGGCGAAGCCATAGGCGGTGAGCCCCACCCCCGCCACCGACAGCAGCGAGAAGAAGCCCTTGTACTGCCCCTCGCCCAGCGCGGCGATGAGCTTCGACCGCACGCCGCGCAGGCTGGCGATGAGATGCACGCCCAGAAACACCACAAGGCCGATCAGCATCACCACCATGGTCGTCCCGCCTCCGCCAAACGCCCGCGTCCGCGCCACCCCGTGCCAGGGGCCGCTCCGGGCGGGGCGACTTTAGAGCAAGTCGAGGCGTGGAGTCGACCCGCAATTGCGCCGCACCAAATCCATAACACAATGATATATCTGTGTTATTTTTTGCAACTGAGGATCGCCGTCGGCCCATGTGTCCCGCCGCGCCACCGCTCCCGGCGCGCACGGCCCCAAAATCCCGCCTTGCCCTGCGCAGCTTCGGCCTGCCTCCCCTGCGCCCGACGCATGCCCAAGACCGATGCCGGGTCTTCTAATCGTCGTGTGCCCATGGTATGGGCCACCGCCAACTCGAAACGCCGGCCGCACATGCTCCGGCGCGGATTCGATCACTGCCGGCGGACACTTCTACGCCAGTCCGCAAGGCCATAAGGGAGTTGGCGATGTCGACCCTCAATCCGTCCGGCGCGATCCCCCCTTTCTCCGGTTCGCCCTTCCGTGAGGCCCTGACCTTCGACGACGTGCTGCTGCAGCCCGGCCCGTCCGAAGTGATGCCCGGCCAGGTGTCGCTGGTCAGCCGCCTGACCAAGACCATCAATCTCAACCTGCCCATCCTGTCCGCCGCCATGGACACGGTGACGGAATCCCGCCTCGCCATCGCCATGGCCCAGGCCGGCGGCATCGGCGTCATCCACCGCAACCTGACGCCCGAGATCCAGGCCGAGCATGTGCGGCAGGTGAAGAAGTTCGAGTCGGGCATGGTGGTGAACCCCGTCACCATCCACCCCGACGAGACCCTGGCCGACGCCCTCGCGCTCATGAAGCGCTTCGGCATTTCCGGCATCCCGGTGGTGGAACGCGGGCCCAATGGCCGCGCCGGCAAGCTGGTGGGCATCCTCACCAACCGCGACGTGCGCTTCGCCAACGACCCCAATCAGCCGGTCTCCGACCTGATGACCAAGGACCGGCTCATCACCGTCAATGAGAGCGTGAAGCAGGACGAGGCCAAGCGCCTGCTGCACCAGCACCGCATCGAGAAGCTGCTGGTGGTGGATGCCGACTATCGCTGCGTCGGCCTCGTCACCGTGAAGGACATCGAGAAGGCGGTGGCCAATCCCGACGCGGCCAAGGACGAGCAGGGCCGCCTGCGCGTCGCCGCCGCCACCACCGTGGGCGATGACGGCTATGAGCGCACCGAGCGCCTCATCGATGCGGGCGTCGATCTCGTGGTGGTGGACACCGCCCACGGCCATTCCAAGAAGGTGCTGGACCAGGTGGAGCGCATCAAGCGCCTGTCCAACGCCACCCAGATCCTGGCCGGCAACATCGCCACCGCCGAGGGCGCCAAGGCGCTGATCGGCGCCGGCGCGGACGCCATCAAGGTGGGCATCGGGCCGGGCTCCATCTGCACCACCCGCATCGTCGCCGGCGTGGGCGTGCCCCAGCTGACCGCCGTCATGGACGCGGTGGAGGCCTGCGCCGCCACCGACACCCCGGTGATCGCCGATGGCGGCATCAAGTTCTCCGGCGACCTGGCCAAGGCGCTGGCGGCGGGTGCGTCCTGCGCCATGGTGGGCTCGCTGCTGGCCGGCACGGACGAGAGCCCCGGCGAGGTGTTTCTCTACCAGGGCCGCTCCTACAAGGCCTATCGCGGCATGGGCTCGGTGGGCGCCATGTCCCGCGGCTCGGCGGACCGCTACTTCCAGGCGGAAGTGCGCGATGCGCTGAAGCTGGTGCCGGAAGGCGTCGAAGGCCAGGTGGCCTATAAGGGCCCGGTCTCGGCGGTGCTGCACCAGTTGGCCGGTGGCCTGCGCGCCGCCATGGGCTATGTGGGCGGCAAGGATCTGGTCGAGTTCCGCCAGAAGGCCCGCTTCGTGCGCATCTCCTCCGCCGGCCTGCGCGAGAGCCATGTGCACGACGTGACCATCACCCGCGAGAGCCCGAACTATCCCTCCGCCGTCTGAGGCACGGGCACCGCTTGAAACCAAAGGCCCGCGCCCTCCGGCGCGGGCCTTTTTCATTGGCGCAGGCGGCGCAATCACATGCCGCTAGGGAAGCATAATTGACGTTAAAAATCAGGCGGATATGACCTAACGCCACTTCCTTCCGGCAGCGGAAGCCGGCAAGCTCCCTGTTCAAGGTCGCAACGCCCCGGCGCAAGACGGCCACACGGACGTCTCAGCGATCCGATCAGGGAAGGAAGCCATATGTCGCCCCATCGCCTTGCCCGCCCCACCCGCCGGCTGGTCGCCGGCCTCGGCCTTGCCTTGCTCGCGGCCCCGCTGGCCCTGACGCCCGCCGCCGCGCAGATGGCCGAATTGAAGATCATGGCGCCCGCCTCGCCCGGCGGCGGATGGGACCAGACCGCGCGCTCCATGCAGCAGGTGCTGGTGTCCTCGGGCATCGTGCGGAGCGTGCAGGTGACCAATGTCACCGGTGCCGGCGGCACCATCGGGCTCGCCCAGTTCACCACCGGCGCCAAGGGCGATCCCAACCAGCTCATGGTCATGGGCTTCGTCATGGTGGGCGCCATCCTGACCAACAAGGCACCGGTGAATCTGGACCAGGTGACCCCCATCGCCCGGCTGACGGAAGAGACCGAGGCCATCGCCGTGCCCGCCTCCTCCCCCATCAAGACCATCCAGGAGCTGGCCGCCGCCATCAAGGACAACCCGGCCAAGGTCACCTGGGCCGGCGGCTCGGCGGGCGGCGTCGACCATATTGCGGCGGCTCTGTTCGCCCAGGCGGCGGGCGCCGATCCGGCCAAGATCAACTACATCCCCTTCTCCGGCGGCGGCGAGGCGCTGGCCGCCGTGCTCGGCGGCAAGGTGACGGCGGGCATTTCCGGCTATGGCGAGTTTGAGAGCCAGGTGAAGGCGGGCAAGCTGCGCGTCCTGGCGGTGACCGCCGCCGAGCGCCTGCCGGGCGTGGACGCCCCCACCCTCAGCGAGGCCGGCATCGCGCTGAAGATCACCAATTGGCGCGGCGTCGTCGCCCCGCCCGGTATCACGCCGGCCCAGCGCGACACGCTCATCGCCACGGTGGAGAAGATGGCCAAGTCTCCCGCCTGGGCCGAGGTGCTCAAGCAGAAAGGCTGGGACGATGCCCTGGTGACGGGCGATGCCTTCGCCACGCTCCTGAAGCAGGAAACGGCGCGCACCGCCGACGTGCTGAAGACGGTGGGGCTGGTGAAGCCCTGAGCGGCACGGGAAGCCTTGGGGGGCGCCGCGCGGCGCCCCTTTTCGTCTGGCAGGGATGCACCCGGTTGGGGGGAGCCATTGGGGGGAGCCACATGGACAGCAAGGTGAAGGGGCCGGACAAGGCGGGCATCGCGATCGCCGCCGCGCTTGCCGGCATTGCCGGCGTCATCTGGTGGGACGCCACCAAACTGAGTGCCCTCTCCCCCTATGGCCTCGGGCCGGATGCCGCGCCCAAGGTGGTGGCGGCGGGGCTCGCGGTGCTGGCGGTGGCCAATTTCATCAATGCCTGGCGGGGCACCATGCCTCACCGGGAGCCCGGTGACCTCGGTGCCATCCTTTGGATCGTGGGGGGCCTTGCGGCGCTCATCGCCCTCATTGCCTTCGGCGGCGGCTTCATCATCGCCACCGCCGTGCTGTTCGCCGCCACCGCCCGCGCCTTCGGGCGGCGGGCGCTGCTGGTGGATTTCGGCATAGGTGTGGGGCTGGGGCTCGTGGCCTACCTGCTCTTTGCCAAGCTGTTGTCGCTCACCTTGCCCACCGGTCCCCTCGAACAGCTGATCTGAGGCCCGCCATGGACACTTTTGCCCAGCTTCTCAATGGCCTCAGCTTCGCCATTGCGCCCTCGAACCTCCTGTTCGCCCTCATCGGCGTGCTGCTCGGCACGGCGGTGGGCGTGCTGCCGGGCATCGGGCCGGCGCTGACCGTGGCCCTGCTTTTGCCGGTGACCTACAAGCTCGATCCCACCGGCTCGCTCATCATGTTCGCCGGCATCTATTATGGCGGCATGTATGGCGGCTCCACCACCGCCATCCTCATCAACACGCCCGGCGAGAGCGCCTCCATGGCCACCGCGCTGGAAGGCAACAAAATGGCCAAGGCCGGCCGGGGCGGGCCGGCGCTGGCCACCTCCGCCATCGGCTCGTTCGTGGCCGGCACCATCGCCACGCTCGGCCTGACCTTCCTGGCGCCCACCTTGGTGGAGATCGCGGTCAAGTTCGGGCCGGAGGATTATTTCGCCCTCATGTGCGTGGCCTTCGTCACGGTGTCCGCCACCTTCGGCGATTCCCCCGTGCGCGGGCTCACCAGCCTGTTCATCGGCCTCGCTTTGGGCCTCGTCGGCATCGACAAGCTCACCGGGCAGGCGCGGCTCGGCTTCGGGGTGCCCGAATTGCTGGACGGGGTGGAAATCACCACCCTGGCCGTGGGCCTGTTTGCCGTGGGCGAGGCGCTGTTCGTCGCCTCCCGCCGCCAGCACGCCCCCGAGGAAGTGCTGGCGGTGAAGGGCTCGCTCTGGATGAGCCTCGACGACTGGCGCCGGTCCTGGAAGCCGTGGATTCGCGGCACCTTCCTGGGCTTTCCCATCGGCGCCTTGCCGGCGGGCGGCGCGGAAATCCCCACCTTCCTATCCTATGCCATCGAGCGGCGCCTCACCAAGCACCCGGAAGAGTTCGGCAAGGGCGCCATCGAGGGCGTTGCCGGGCCCGAGGCCGCCAACAACGCCTCCGCCGCCGGCACCTTGGTGCCGCTGCTGACGCTGGGCCTGCCCACCTCCGCCACCGCCGCCATGATGCTGGCCGGCTTCCAGCAATATGGCCTCAATCCCGGCCCGCTGCTGTTCGCCGACCATCCGCAGCTGGTGTGGGGGCTCATCGCCTCGCTCTATATCGCCAATGTCATGCTGCTGGTGCTGAACCTGCCGCTGGTGGGCCTGTGGGTGCGCCTGCTCGCCATTCCCCAGCCCTGGCTTTATGCGGGCATCCTGGTGTTCGCCACCATGGGCACCATAGCGGCCAAGCCCTCGGTGGTGGAACTGAGCATGCTCACCGCCTTCGGCATCCTGGGCTACCTCATGCGCCGGTTCGACTATCCCATCGCCCCGGTGGTGGTGGGGCTGATTCTCGGCCCGGTCGCGGAGGCGCAATTGCGGCGGGCGCTCTCCATCAGCCTCGGCGATCCCATGGTGCTGGTGGAAAGCCCCATCTCCGCCACCCTGCTGGCCATCGCCGCCCTGGCCCTCGTCGCGCCTTTCTTTCTCAAGGGTCTCGACCGGTTCAAGGCGGAGGAGGACTGAGCCCGAACCGCCAAATGGCCAGTTTGTGAAGTGGTTTGGGTAGCCGGTTTTCCTTCTGCGGCGTTATCATCTCCGTCCCATCTCGCATGGAGCCGGAAGATCAAGAATGGGCCGCCGGCCGATCCCCGCCCAGCCCAAGCTGGACCCTCAAAGCCCCCTCGCCGCTCTGGGAACCGAGCAGCAATTGCGCATCCTCTTCGAGGGGGTGAGGGATTGTGCCATCTTCATGCTCGACGCCAACGGCCGGGTCTGCACCTGGAATCCGGGGGCCGAGCGCATCAAGGGTTATACCAGCGCCGAAATCATCGGCGCCCCCTATGCCCAGTTCTTCACGCCGGAGGACGTGGCCGCCGACGAGCCGGACCGGGCGCTCGCCACCGCCGCGCTCACCGGCAAATATGAAAAAGAGGGCTGGCGCGTCCGCAAGACCGGCGAGCGCTTCTTCGCCTCCGTGCTGCTGGATGCGGTGCGCGACAAGGACGGCGTCCTCATCGGCTATGCCAAGGTCACCCGCGACATCACCGAGCGGCGCAATGCCCAGCTGGCGCTGGAGGAGACCCGCGAGGCCCTGTTCCAGGCCCAGAAGATGGAGGCGGTGGGCCAGTTGACCGGCGGCATCGCCCACGACTTCAACAATGTGCTGGCCGGCATCATGGGCTCGCTGGAATTGTTGCGCGCCCGGATCGCCGCCGGGCGCATCGCCGAGGCGGACCGCTATGTGGAACTGGCGCTCACCGCCGCCGAGCGCGCCGCGCGCCTCACCCAGCGCCTCCTGGCCTTTGGCCGCCGCCAGCCCTTGAAGATGCAGGCGGTGGACATGAACGCCACGCTGGTCTCCATGCAGGACATGCTCGCCCGCACGCTGGGCGAGAGCATCGCGGTCACGCTGCGCCTCGCGCCCGATTTGCCGCTCGCCTGGACCGATCCAAACCAGCTGGAAAATGCGGTCCTCAACCTCGCCTTGAATTCCCGCGACGCCATGCCCGCCGGCGGCCGCCTCACCATCGAGACGGCGCTGGAGACCGAACGGGACGGCAAGCCGGATATCATCGCCCTCACCATCGCCGATACCGGCCAGGGCATGAGCCCGGACGTGCTGGCGCGGGCGGTGGAGCCTTTCTTCACCACCAAGCCGTTCGGCCAGGGCACCGGGCTTGGCCTGTCCATGATCCACGGCTTCGCCAAGCAGAGCGGCGGCAACCTAACGCTGGCCTCAACCACCGGCGAAGGCACGCGGGCCGTGCTGCATCTGTGCGTGGCCGAGGCCGGCACGGCGCGCCCGGCACCGGTGCCGGCCGGCGCCCATCAAGGCCATGGGGAGCGCCTCCTCCTGGTGGAGGACGAGCCGCAGGTGCGCCATCTGGTGTCGGAGATCCTGACCTCGCTCGGCTATGATCCCATCGCCGCCGAGGACGGGCCGGAGGCGCTGGCGCTGCTGGGCGACGGCCTGAAGGTGCGCGCTTTGGTGACGGATATCGGCCTGCCCGGCGGCATGGACGGCCGCCAGCTGGCGGATTTCGTGCGCCAATTGCGACCGGGCCTGCCGGTCCTGTTCATCACCGGCTATGCGGCCGATGCCGCCCAGCGCCCGGATTTCATCGCCGAGGGCATGGACCTGCTGGTGAAGCCCTTCACCACCGACACTCTGGCCGCCCGGCTCCATGCCCTGCTGGCGGAAAAGTCCCTGCTGGCGGAAAAGGGCAGCGGGCGATAGGCCTCCCGCTGTCGTTTTGACACCCGACCCGCCGTGGGACGGCGGACGGTCTCCTCACTCCGCCGCGGCGCGGCGGGCGGGGTCGTAATTGAGGATGGGGGCGAGCCAGCGCTCGCCCTGCTCCACGCTCCAGCCCTTGCGCACGGCATAGTCGGCCACCTGGTCGGCCTCGATGCGCCCGACGCCGAAATAGGCGCTCTCGGGGTGGGAGAAATAGAGCCCCGACACCGCCGCGCCCGGCCACATGGCATAGCTCTCGGTCAGTTCGAGGCCGATCTTGTTGGTGGCGTCCAGCAAGGTGAAGAGCGTGCCCTTCTCCGTATGGTCGGGCTGGGCGGGATAGCCGGGCGCAGGACGGATGCCGCGATAGCGCTCGGCGATCAGCTCCTCATTGCCGAGGCCCTCGTCGGGAGCATAGGCCCACAACTCCTTGCGCACGATCTGGTGCATGCGCTCGGCGAACGCCTCGGCGAGGCGATCGGACAGGGCCTTCAGCAGGATGGCGGAATAATCGTCATTGGCCGCCTTGAAGGCGTCCGTGCGCGCCTGCTCGCCAATGCCGGCGGTGACCGCGAAGCCGCCCACATAATCGGGCAGGCCGCTTTCCACCGGCGCCACAAAGTCAGAGAGCGCCAGATTGTGGCGCCCCTCCCGCCGCGCCAGTTGCTGGCGCAGGGTGTGCAGGGTGGCGAGCGGGGTCTTCCGCGTATCGTCCCGGAACAGGATGATGTCGTCGCCTTCCGCATTGGCGGGCCAAAAGCCCACCACCGCGCGGGCGGTGACCCACTTCTCCTCCACCATACGCTTCAGCATGGCCTGGGCGTCCGCGAACAAGGCCCGGGCGGTGTGGCCCACCGTGGCGTCGTCAAGGATCTGCGGATAGCGCCCCGTCAACTCCCAGGAGGCGAAGAAGGGCGTCCAGTCGATATAGGGAACGAGGTCGGCGAGATCATAATCCTCGAACACGCGGGTGCCGAGGAAGGTGGGCTTGGGCGGTTGATAGCCGGCAAAGTCCAACTTCAGCCCGTTCTCCCGCGCCTTGGCCAGCGGCACCCGCTGCTTGGCGGCATCGGCGCGGGCATGGGCGTCGGCGAGCTTCACATATTCCGCCTTCAGGTCGGCCTTGTAGGCGTCGCGGGTGGCGGGGTTGAGCAGGTTGGAGACCACGCCCACCGCGCGCGAGGCATCGGTCACATAGACCGCCTGGCCGCGCTCATAGCGGGGGGCGATCTTCACCGCCGTATGGACGCGCGACGTCGTCGCCCCGCCGATGAGAAGCGGCACGTCGAAGCCCTCGCGCTCCATCTCGGAGGCGACGCCCACCATTTCGTCAAGCGAGGGCGTGATGAGGCCGGAGAGGCCGATCACGTCCACCCTCTCCTTGCGGGCCACGTCCAGGATCTTGGCGGTGGGCACCATGACGCCGAGGTCGATGACCTCGTAATTGTTGCACTGCAACACGACGCCCACGATGTTCTTGCCGATGTCGTGCACATCGCCCTTCACCGTGGCCATGAGGATGCGACCGGCGGCCGAGCGCTCGGACCCGCCATTGGCGGCCTTCTCGGCCTCCATGTAGGGCATGAGATAGGCCACCGCCTGCTTCATGACGCGGGCGGACTTGACCACCTGGGGCAGGAACATCTTGCCGGCGCCGAACAGGTCGCCGACCACGTTCATGCCGGCCATCAGCGGCCCCTCGATCACATGCAGCGGACGTTCGGCGGCGGCGCGGGCCTCCTCCGTGTCCACCTCCACAAATTCGGTGATGCCGTTGACGAGGGCATGCTCCAGGCGCTTTTCCACCGGCCAGGTGCGCCAGGTGAGGTCTGCTTCCTTCTTTTCCTTGCCGGCGCCGCCCTTGAAGGTCTCGGCCAGAGCCAGCAGCCGCTCGGTGGCGTCCGCGTCGCGGTTCAGCACCACGTCCTCGCAGGCCTCGCGCAAAGCGGCGGGGATCTCGTCATAGACGGCCAGCTGGCCGGCATTGACAATGCCCATGTCCATGCCCGCCTGGATGGCGTGGTAGAGGAACACGGCGTGCATGGCCTCGCGCACCGGCTCGTTGCCGCGGAACGAGAAGGACAGGTTCGACACGCCGCCGGAAATATGGGCGTGGGGCAGGTTCTGCCGGATCCAGCGGGTGGCCTCGATGAAGAAGACGCCATAGGGGGCGTGCTCCTCGATGCCGGTGGCCACCGCGAAAATGTTGGGATCGAAGATGATGTCCTCGGGCGGGAAGCCCAGTTCATTCACCAGGATGGCATAGGCGCGGGCGCAGATCTGGGTCTTGCGCTCGAACGTGTCGGCCTGGCCCTGCTCGTCGAAGGCCATCACCACCACGGCGGCGCCATAGCGGCGCACGAGGCGCGCCTGGGCGCGGAAATTCGCCTCGCCTTCCTTCAGCGAGATGGAATTGACGATGCCCTTGCCCTGTATGCACTTCAGGCCGGCCTCGATGATGTCCCACTTGGAGCTGTCCACCATCACCGGCACCTTGGCGATGTCCGGCTCGGAGGCGACCAGGTTCAGGAACGAGACCATGGCCGCCTGGGAATCCAGGAGGCCCTCGTCCATGTTGATGTCGATCACCTGGGCGCCGCTTTCCACCTGGTCGCGGGCAACCGCGAGGGCGGCGGGGAAGTCCGCATTGGTGATGAGCTTGCGGAAGCGGGCGGAGCCGGTGACGTTGGTGCGCTCGCCCACGTTCACGAACGGGATTTCCGGCGTCAGCTCGAACGGCTCCAGGCCCGAGAGGCGCAGGCGCGGGACGAGGGTCGGGATCTCGCGCGGCGTGTGGGGTGCCACCGCCTGCGCAATGGCGCGGATATGGGCGGGCGTGGTGCCGCAGCAGCCGCCGACAATGTTCACGAGGCCGGAGGCGGCGAACTCGCCCACCAGCGCGCCCATGGCCTCCGGGCTTTCATCGTAAAGGCCGAACTCGTTGGGCAGGCCGGCATTGGGATAGGCGCACACCAGCGTATCGGCCACCCGGCCGATCTCGGCGATATGGCCGCGCATCTCCTTGGCACCGAGCGCGCAATTCAGGCCGATGGAGAAGGGCTGCGCATGGCGCAGCGAATACCAAAAGGCGGTGGGGGTCTGGCCGGAGAGGGTGCGGCCGGACAGGTCCGTGATGGTGCCGGAAATCATCACCGGCACGCGATAGCCCAGTTCGTCGAACAGGCCCTCGATGGCGAAGATGGCCGCCTTGGCGTTCAGCGTGTCGAAGATGGTCTCGATGAGGATGAGGTCGGAGCCGCCGTCGAGAAGGCCGCGGGCCTGCTCGCCATAGGCGATGGCCAACTCATCGAAGGTCACGGCCCGGAAGCCGGGATCATTCACGTCCGGGGAGATGGAGGCGGTGCGGTTGGTGGGGCCGATGGCCCCCGCCACGAAGCGGCGGCGTCCATCCTTCTCCTGCGCGAGCTTCGCCGCCGCCTTGGCCAGGCGCGCGCCCTCCACGTTCAGCTCATAGGCCAGCGCCTCCATGGCATAGTCGGCCTGGGCGATGGTGGTGGAGGAAAACGTGTTGGTCTCGACGATGTCGGCACCGGCGAGGAAATATTCCAGGTGGATGTCCCGCACCGCGTCCGGCTGGGTGAGGTTGAGAAGGTCATTGTTGCCCTTCACATCCCGGTTCCAGGACGCAAAGCGCGCCCCGCGATAGCCGGCCTCGTCCAGCTTCAGGCCCTGGATCATGGTGCCCATGGCCCCGTCGAGCACCAGGATGCGCTCGCGGGCGGCGGCGGTGAGGGCGGCGAAGGTGTCGGTCTCGCGGGTCATGGCAGGCTCGTCTTGGCCGGTGCGCCGGCGGAACATGAAGGGATACTAGACCGCCACCGCTTGCGGCGGAGCCGCCGGCCGGTCGCGCAGGCCCAGCAGGTGGCAGATGGCATAGACCAGGTCGGCGCGGTTGAGCGTATAGAAATGGATCTCGCCCACGCCGCGATCAACCAGATCCGTCACCTGATCGGCGGCCACCGCCGCGGCGATCAGCTTGCGGGTCTCCGGGTCCCCGTCCAGCCCCTCGAAGCGGCGGGCGAGCCAGGCGGGCATGGAGGCGCCGGTGCGGGCGGCAAAGCTCGCGGCCTGCTTGAAATTGGTCACGGGGAGGATGCCGGGCACGATGGGAATGGTGATTCCGGCGGCCCGCACCTTGTCCAGATAGCGGAAATAGACATCGTTCTCGAAGAAGAACTGGGTGATGGCGCGGGTGGCACCCGCATCCACCTTGGCCTTCAGATAGTCGATGTCGGCGTCGATGGAAGGGCTTTCCGGGTGCTTCTCGGGATAGGCCGAGACGGAGACCTCGAAATCCCCTTGCTTGCGGATGCCCGCCACCAGGTCGCAGGCATGGGCATAGCCCTCCGGGTGCGGCTCATAGGCGGTGCCCACCCCGGTGGTGGGATCGCCCCGCAGCGCCACGATATGGCGCACGCCCGCCCGCTTATAGGCCTGCACGACATCGTCGATCTCCGCCCGGCTGGCGGCGACGCAGGTCAGGTGCGCGGCGGGCTGGAGGTCGGTCTCCTCCACTAGGCGGGCCACGGTGGCATGGGTCCGCTCGCGGGTGGAACCGCCGGCGCCATAGGTGACGGACACGAACTTCGGCCCGAGCGGGGCGAGCCGGGCGATGCTCGCCCACAGATTGCGCTCCATCTCCTCCGTCTTGGGCGGGAAGAATTCGAAGGAGACGCTCACGGGGCTCCTGCCCAGTTCTCGGCTGGCCCGGATGGGGGTGGTCATCAGGCGATTTCCTTCTTTTCTCGGGCGGTCTTGTCCATGTCGGCGGGCCGGTTCACCGCCGGCGGCAGGGCACGGCCCAGCCAGAGCGAGACGGTGAGCGTGTCGGCGCCGCCGCCGGAGGGAGCGAGGGTGCGGTGAAGCGCGGGCACCAAGCCGGCCTGCGCCATCCAGCCCGCCACCGTATCGGCGGAAAACCCCAGGCGACGGTGGGCATGGGCCTCACGCAAAAACTCAAGGTCGTGGGGTGCGAAATCCACCACCAGGAGGCGGCCGCCCGGCCTCAGCAGGCGCGCCGCCTCGCGCAGCGCGCGGGCGGGCTCGTCCAGAAAGTGCAGCACCTGGTGGATGATGATGGCGTCAAAGCCCCCCTCGGCGGCCGGCGGGGCATAGATGTCGCCCTGGCGGACCGAGCAGTTGCGGATGCCCGCCTTCTCCAGATTCACCCGCGCCACCCCCAGCATGTCGGGCGACAGGTCGATGCCGAGCCCCCGGCCGATGCGCGGCGAGAAGATCTCCAGCATCCGGCCGGTGCCGGTGCCCAGATCCAGGAGGGTGCCGATGGGCTCGGGGCCGAGCGCCTCAAGGATGGCGCCTTCCACCTGGGCCTCGGGCACGTGCAGGGAGCGGATGGCGTCCCAGCGGTCCGCATGGGCGGTGAAATAGGCCTGGGCCTGGGCGGCGCGCTGGGCGCGCACTTCGGCAAGGCGGGCCCGGTCGCGGGCCACCACGGGATCGGCGGGGTCCAGCAGATCCAGCAGCCGGGCCGCCACCTGCCCGCCCGGCCCGGTTCCGGCGCGGCGATAGAACACCCAGCTGGCCTCCCGGTGCCGCTCCACCAGCCCGGCTTCCGCCAGCAGCTTGAGATGGCGGGAAATGCGCGGCTGGGACTGGCCCATGATCTCGGTCAGGTCGGTCACCGTCAGCTCGGCGGCATCCAGCACCGCCAGCAGGCGCAGGCGCGTATCCTCGCCGGCGGCCTTGAGGCCGTCCAGCAAGGCGGAATAGGAGAGCGGCGCGGGGCGCTCGAAGGACCGGCCTAAAGACATAAAGATATGTTTATATTCATTCGGACCGCGATTCAAGCGCCGCCTTTCTGCAACGTGTCCTGACAAAATCGCGATGTGGCGCCCTGCGCTTCGCCACCGCGTTGCACCCCTCCCCCCAGAGGTTTAAGGGTGCCTTCAGGAACGCACGGCAATTGGGCTGAACGGAACCCAAATGGGCCGCGAGAGCTTGACGCCAGCAAGGCGGAAAAAAAATCGCAGGCCGTTTCCAATTTCGTCACGTTTCAGGATTAGCACCGAGTCCATGATGCTGCGCACCACTCTCTTCACGGCCCTCGGGGTCTCTGTCCTCGCGATGTCCGCCCACGCCCAGTCGCGTGTGCCGTATAACTACAGCACGTCGACCGTGCAGGCGCAGGCGGACGAGGAAGCCACCGGCACCATCACGTCCGAATCTCCCGGCGCCACCGGCGTCGTGCCGTCCGGCTCCGTGCCGGGCTATAACGACCCTTACGCCCGCGACCCCTATTCCCGGCAGCAGGCCGTGCAGAGCGCGCCCATCGCGCCGCCGGCCGGCGTGCAGGGCCAGGTCCAGGGCAGCCAGGGCAGCCAGAGCGGCTACGTGCAGCCCGGCTATGGCTACCAGCCCGGCGCCCAGCAGGCGGCCGCGCCCAGCAACCAGCCCATGGCCATCACGCCCCCCGGCGCCACCGGCTCCATCCCGGCGCAGCAGCCGGCGGGCTATCAGGGCCAGGGCGGCTACCAGCAGGCCCAGCCGTCCTACCAGCAGCAGCCCGCCTATCAGGCGCAGCCCGGCTATGCGGCGGCCCAGCCCGCCGAGCCGCCGCCGGCCGGCGGCTATGCCGGCTCCTACCAGCAGGACCAGCTGCTCCAGCAGGCGCGCGCCGGCCAGCAGGCGGTGGCCCCGGCTCCGCAGGGCGTCTCCTATGCGCCGGGTGGCTATGTGCGTGATGCCGCCCCGCCCGCCGGTGGCTCCTATGCCTCCAACGCCCCCGTGGTGCCCGGCACCACCCAGGCCCCGTCTGGCCCCCGCATCGAGAATGTGGACCCGAGCGAGCCGGTGGATGCCCGCTTCCGCCGCCAGACGGTGGACTATGTGACCAGCCAGCCGGCCGGCACCATCATCATCGATACGCCCAACACCTACCTCTATTACGTGCTCGGCGGCGGCAAGGCCGTGCGCTACGGCATTGGCGTCGGCCGCGAGGGCTTCACCTGGCAGGGCACCGAGAAGATCACCCGCAAGGCCGAATGGGCCGATTGGCGTCCGCCGGCGGAGATGATCGAGCGCCAGCCCTATCTGCCGCGCTTCATGGCCGGCGGCCCCGGCAATCCGCTGGGCGCGCGCACCATGTATCTGGGCAGCACCATCTATCGCATCCACGGCACCAACGAGCCGCAGACCATCGGCAAGTTCGTGTCCTCCGGCTGCATCCGCATGCTGAACGACGACGTGGAAGACCTCTACGAGCGCGTGAAGGTGGGCACGAAGGTGGTCATCATGCCGAAGTCCGGGTCCCAGTCCGCGTCCGCCCAGACCGGTACGCCCACCGCGCAGCGCTGAGCCCAGCCAGCTTTCCGTTTCGATCAGGGCGCCCCTTGGGGCGCCCTTTTCGTTGGGGGAGCGGCCACCGGCTGCAGGGGGAGGGCGCCAATTTCCTCCCGGCCCTGACGGGAATGTGATAGCAAGGCGAACAGCTTCCCTGCCGTTCGGAGTTCCCTCCATGCCCACCACCATCCCGACGCCCGGCTCAGCCACGCGTGACCAGCTCACCTCCATCAAGGCCGGCTGGGGCTGGTTCGTCGCGCTCGGCGTCGCCTTCGTGATTCTCGGCTTCGTGGCGCTGGGGCATCTCCTGGCCAGCACGGTGGCCACCGCCCTTTATGTGGGCGCCATGGTGCTGGTGGGCGGCGTGGTGCAGGTGCTCCATGCCTTCCGGGTGCAGAGCTGGGGCCGCTTCCTGTTCTGGGCCCTGGGCGGCGCGCTCTATGTGATCGCCGGCGCCCTCATCATGTACCAGCCGCTGCTGGCGGCGGGCATCATCACCCTCTTCATCGGTGTGTCCCTGGTGATCGGCGGCATCTTCCGCATCTTCGCCAGCTTCGGCGCCCGCCCGGCCAAGGGCTGGGGCTTCCTGCTTTTCTCCGGCATCATCACGCTGCTTCTGGGCATCGAGATCATCGCCGGCTGGCCGGTGAACTCGGTCTTCATCCTCGGCCTGTTCCTGGGCCTCGACCTCATCATCAACGGCGTGGCCACGGCCGTGTTCGGCCTCTCGCTCAAGAACCACGGCTGACCCTTCAGACCACGCAAGGACCCGATCATGGCGGCGCGGACCTTCGGCTTTCCCCTCGGCGGCGCGGCGATGTGCGCTGCGCTGGTGTTCACGGGGCCGGCCGTGGCCCAGCAAGGCCAGCCGGCTTGCGTCACCACCCCGGCGGAGGCGGCGCTATCCGTGCCGCACGCGGCCGAGGTGCTGGCCAAGCAGAAGAAGCTGACCATCGTGGCCATCGGCTCCTCCTCCACCACGGGGGTGGGCGCCTCCAGCGCGGAGCGGACCTACCCGGCCCAGCTCCAGGCGGACCTGCGGGCCCGTTATCCCGGCGCCGACATCACCGTCTATAATCGCGGCGGCAATGGCGAGGATGCGCCGGAAAACCTCTGGCGCTTCGAGCGGGACGTGCGCGACCTGAAGCCGGACCTGGTGCTCTGGCAGGTGGGCACCAATTATGCGCTGCGCAGCCTGGGCGTCGGGCGCTTTGCCGAGCCGCTGAAACAGGGCATCGACCTCATCCGCTCCTGGGGCGCGGATGTGGTGCTCATCGACCTGCAATATTCGCCCTGGGTCAATCTGGACGCCGACACTCCCGCCATGGTGGCCACCATCGCCACCGTCGGACGGGAGGAGAAGGTCTCCGTGTTCCCGCGCTACAAGGTGATGAAGCGCTGGGTGGAACAGGACAAGGTGCCCATGTCCTCGGTCATCATCCTGGACGGCCTGCACCTGACCGACTGGGCCTATGCCTGCTTCTCCAAGAGCCTGGCCATCTCGCTGGCGGCGGGCCTCGGCTCGGGCGGCACCAAGGCGGCCGCCCGGTAAGCGGGCGGCTCAGATGGCGGCAATGTCCAGCACATCCGCCATGGAATAAAGGCCCGGCGTCTTGCCCTTGCCCCAGCGCGCCGCCGTGAGCGCGCCATTGGCGAAGATGCCCCGATCCTCGGCCTTGTGCACCAGTTCGATGCGCTCGGACGGGCCGGCGAAAATCACCACATGCTCGCCCACCACCGAGCCGCCCCGCAGCGAGGCGAAGCCGATGTCGCCCGGCCGACGGCTGCCGGTATGGCCGTCGCGGCCGCGCGCGCTGTGGCTTTCAAGGTCCACCCCGCGCCCGTCCGCGGCCGCCTCGCCCAGCAGAAGCGCGGTGCCCGAGGGGGCATCCACCTTGCGGGAATGGTGCATCTCGACGATCTCGATGTCGAACTCGGTGCCCAGCGTCGCCGCCACCCGGCGGGTGAGCGCGGCGAGCAGGTTGACGCCGAGGCTCATATTGCCCGAGCGCACGATCACGGTGCGCTGCGCGGCCACGGCGATGTCCTGGAGATCGGCACTGGAGAAACCGGTGGTGCCGATCACATGCACCACCCCGGCCTCCGCGCAGGCCCGCGCCATGCGCACCGAGGCGGCGGGGGAGGAGAAGTCGATGAGCGCATCGGCCCCCTTCAAGCTAGCCGCCACATCCGCGCTGACCTCGATGCCATTGGCGCCAAGGCCGGCGAGAAGGCCGGCATCCTCGCCCAGATGGGTGCTGCCCTCGTGTTCCAGGGCGCCCACAAGGCGCAGGCCCTCCCCATCCATCACATTGCGCAGCAACACCCGGCCCATGCGGCCGCCGGCCCCCGAGATGACGATGCGAAGATCGGACACGGTGTCTCCTTGCGCCGCGCGGCGCGGTTTCCTGTGCGCCGGAGCGCGGATGGGCGGTGCGGCGTCAGCCGGGCTGGGGTCCCTCATAGCCGGGAATGAGCAGCAGATCGACCTCCGTCGCCCCCTGGCGCAGCGCAACGGCGCGCTGATAGTCCGGCGCGTTGTAACAGGCGAGGGCCTGCGCCACATCGGTGAAGGCCAGCACCACCTGCCGCGCGCGGCCGCTGCCTTCCACCTGCTCCTGCCGTCCGCCCCGCACCAGGAAGCGCGGCTTATAGGCAGCGGTGCCGCCGGCAGCCGCATAGGCGCGATAGCCCTCCGGGTCGATCACGTCGATGCCCATGATCCAATAGCCGGGCGCGGGCACACCTGCCGCCGGCGCACCTGGCTCGGCCACTGGCGCGGGCTCGCGCGCATCCGCGCCTTCCACCACCACCAGGTCCGCCACCGCCACCGGCTGGCGCAGCGCCACGGCGGCCTGGTAGCCGGGGCTGCGATAGCAGGCGATCGCCGCCTCGAAGGAGGGGAATTCCAGCAGCACATTGCGCGCGCGGGTGCGCCCCTCCAGCGCCGTTACCGGCCCGCCGCGCACCAGGAAGCGCCCGCCATGGGCGGCGATGGGCGCCGCATTGGCCGCCACATAGGCCTGGTAGGCCACCGGGTCGGACACATCCACCCGGCCGATCCAATATCCCCTTGGCATGTTCCCCTCCCCGCTCGCCTTCACAGGAAGGGCTTGATCTCGTCCAGGATGGCCCGCGCCGCCGCGCCGGGATCGGCGGCGGCGATGATGGGCCGGCCCACCACAATGCCGTTGGCGCCGGCCGCGAAGGCATCGGCGGGGGTGGCGAAGCGCTTCTGGTCACCCACCGCAGAGCCGGCCGGGCGGACGCCGGGCGTCACCACCAACTGTCCGGGCGCCAGAAGGGGCCGCACCCGCGCCGCGTCCGTGGGGGCGCAGATGACGCCGGCCACCCCGGCCTCGCGCACCTGGCCCGCGCGCAGGAGGACCGTCTCGTCCACCGAGCGGGCATAGCCGGCAGTGGCAAGGTCGGCATCGTCATAGGAGGTGAGCACCGTCACGCCCAGCACGTTGAGCGCACTGCCGGCCGCGCCCCGGGCGGCGGCCGCCAGCGTCTTGGGATAGGCATGGACGGTCAGTATGGTGAAGCCGCGCTCGGCGGCGGCCGCGGTCGCCCGCTCCACCGTATTGTCGATGTCGTGGAGCTTGAGGTCCAGGAACACCTTCTTGCCCGCGCCGATGAGATCGGCGGCCAGATCCAGCCCGCCGGAGACGGTCAGTTCCAGGCCGATCTTATAGAAGGTCACGGCGTCACCCAGCTGCCAGACCATGGCCTCGGCGGCGGCAATGGAGGGAAAGTCCAGCGCCACGATGAGGCGGTCGCGTGGATCGGGACCGAACGGAGAGGGCGGAAGGATCGGGGCGGATGCACTCATGGGTTCGGGCCTTCCTCCATGGCGCGCCATCGATCGGGCGGCCGGCTATTGGTCCAACCATACCAGCAGCCGCCGCCGACGGGGGGCTGATCGTGGACGCGGGAAATGGGCATGTCAGCCAGATGGCACAGCAGCAGCGTCCCAACCCCGCCATGGCCGACGAAAATGGTCGGCGCGTCCGGCGCGCGGGCGATTTCCTCGGTCACGGCGCGCACGATCCGAGCCTGGGCGTCGCGCGCCCGCTCCCAGCCGCGCACGCTCGTTTCGGGATCGGCGAAGAAGGCGTCGGCGACCGCCTGGAACTCGGCCTCGGGCAGGAAGCCGGTGGCGGAGCGGTCATTCTCGTGCATGTCGGCGCGCACCTCGACGGGCACACCGAGCACCGCAGAGAGAAGGGCCGCCGTCTCCTTGGCCTTGCATTCGTCGCTGGAGATGATTCGCGCCGTCCCGGCCAGATCGGCCCGGCCGGCGAAGGCGGCGGCGCGGGCACGGCCGACGTCGGAAAGCCCCCAGTCCGGCACGGGAACCTTCGGGTCCACCTTCACCTGGGGATGACTGACATAAAGGAAGGCGGTCACGGCCGGCGCTCCCCCCTTGGGGCGGCGGGCAGCCTCCCCCTTGGGAGGCGCGCGATCACGGCCGGCGATAGGCCCAGACCCGGGCGGGGGGCAGGTTCAGCCACACGCGGGGGGACCGCTCGCCATGGATCTGGCCGGGCTTCAGCGGCACCGGAGAGACCACGGCATAGGTGAACTGCACGAAGGGCGCGTTGGGCACGGACAGGTCGAAGGCTTCCTCCACCATGCGCTCGCGATCCGCCGGCGAGCGGGTGAAGAGCGGCAGGGAGGAGATGACGCCCACGGCCGGCCCGGGCAGG
The DNA here is from genome assembly GCF_056314145.1 of Aquabacter sp. DMC10. Lineage (NCBI taxonomy): Bacteria > Pseudomonadati > Pseudomonadota > Alphaproteobacteria > Hyphomicrobiales > Xanthobacteraceae > Aquabacter > Aquabacter sp. DMC10. The sequence continues at coordinate 490,754 of NZ_JBQUYX010000001.1, forward strand.
CGGCCCTTCAAGGTGTCGGCCATGGCATAGGCATCGCCATGCAGCACCGTCACGCCGGGATAGCGCAGGCGCAGCAGCGAGCAGAACTCGCGGTTATATTCGATCAGGAACAGGCGCTCGGGGGCAAAGCCACGGTCAAGCAGGGCCTTGGTGACGGGGCCGGTGCCCGGCCCGAGCTCGATGACCGGGCCGGGAATGGCCGGATCGAGATAGGAGGCCATCATCTTGGCAAGGGCCCGCCCGGAGGGCGAGACCGCGCCGGTCTTCAGGGGGCTCTGGAACCAGGACTGCAGGAACCGGATTTCATCGTCGAACTTCGGCTTCGCAGGCGCGTAGTGACGATCTTGGGACTGCAGCATGCGGTCGACTCCACTCCTGGGGAGGACAGGTGGGTCGGCGATTAGACGGGAACGGGGGCTGGGTCAAGGCGCGCGGCCCCGCCAGAGCGCCTTCCCCCCGCCCCTTCCCTTCGGTCTTTCAGTCGCCGTTACCGCTCTGCAACATCTCGCCGAGCGCCGTGCGGAACTCGGGCGCGATGTCCGGGCGGGACAAAGCATAGGCCACATTGGCCATCAGGAAGCCGATCTTGGAGCCGCAGTCATAGACCGGACCGCCGAAGGTGACGGAGAAAAAGCGCTCCCGTTCCATCAGCTTGAGCATGGAATCGGTGAGCTGGATCTCGCCGCCCGCGCCGCGGTCCTGCCGGGCAAGCAGGTCGAAGATGGTGGGCTGGAGGATGTAGCGGCCGGAAATGGCCAGATTGGTGGGGGCGGTGCCGAGCGCCGGCTTTTCCACCATCTGCACGATTTCGTTCACGCCGCCGGCGGCCGGGGCCGTGCCGACGATGCCGTACTGGTTGGTCTGGTCCTCCGGCACCTCATAGACCGAGATGACGTTGCCGCCGGTGCGGTTATAGACCTCCACCATCTCCGCAAGGCAGCCCTTGCCGCCATTCTTGGGCAGATGGAGCATGTCGGGCAGCAACAGCGCGAAGGGCTCGTCGTCGATCAGGTCGCGCGCGCACCATACCGCATGGCCAAGGCCCAGCGGCAGTTGCTGGCGGGTGAAGGAGGTGGTGCCCGCCTTCGGGGTGTCGCGGTCGAGCTGTTCCAGCTCCTTGGTCTTGCCGCGGTCCGAGAGGGTCTTCTCCAGCTCGAACTGGCGGTCGAAATGGTCTTCGATGACCGCCTTGTTGCGGCCGGTGACGAACACGATGTGCTCGATACCGGCGGCGCGGGCCTCGTCCACCACATGCTGCACCACGGGGCGGTCCACCACCGTGAGCATCTCCTTCGGCACCGCCTTGGTCGCGGGCAGGAAGCGCGTGCCGAGACCGGCGACCGGGAGAATGGCTTTACGCAAAGGCTTGGGCATCGATGCTCACCAATCTTGTGACGTCCGAATTTCCCTAAAGCCCCGGCGCTCTCAAGGGAAGCGCCAAGGTGAAGGTGCCACCGCTCCAAAAGTCGCGGTTCGCGGCTTCAGCGCAGCCATGACAAAAAAGATACAGCCCCACCCGGCGGAAGCATGGCCGGGCCGTGTCGCGGTGAGGAACGCTGCAGGCCCTGGATTGTTTCTTCGCATTGACCAGGCGGCATGCCTGCTCCAGGGTCTGGCCGCACACGGAGACGGGAAGATGGCGGTTCTGGTGACGGGTGGCGCTGGCTATATCGGCAGCCACATGGTGCTTGCGCTTCTGGATGCGGGCGAAAAGGTGGTGGTGCTGGACGACCTGTCCACCGGCTTTCGCTGGGCGGTGGCGCCGCAGGCCACCTTCATCCTGGGCGATGTGAGCGACCCGGACCTCGTGGCCCGCATCGTCGACGAACATGCCATCGACGCCGTCATCCATTTCGCCGCCCGCATCGTGGTGCCCGATTCGGTGGCCGATCCGCTTGGCTATTACCTCGCCAACACGGTCAAGACGCGCGCGCTGCTGGCGAGCGTCGTGAAGGCGGGCATTCCCCACTTCATCTTCTCCTCCACCGCCGCCGTCTACGGCATGGTGGGCATCGACCCGGTGGCTGAGGACGCGGTGCTCTCGCCCATCTCGCCCTATGGCCGTTCCAAGCTCATGAGCGAGTGGATGCTGCAGGACACGGCGGTGGCGACGCCCCTGCGCTATGTGGCGCTGCGCTATTTCAACGTGGCAGGGGGCGATCCCAAGGGGCGCACCGGACAGTCGACGGCGGGGGCGACCCATCTCATCAAGGTCGCCTGCGAGACCGCGCTGGGCAAAAGGGCCGGCATCCAGGTCTATGGCACCGACTATGAGACCCCCGACGGCACCTGTCTGCGGGATTATATCCATGTGGCCGACCTGGTGGCGGCCCATCTGGACGCCCTGCGCCATCTGCGGGCGGGCGGGGAGAGCGGCACCTATAATTGCGGCTATGGCCGCGGCTATTCGGTGCTCGAGGTGCTGAAAGCCGTGAAGGAGGCCTCCGGCGTTGACTTCAAGGTGGACTATGCGCCTCGCCGGGCGGGCGACCCGGCGGCCGTGGTGGCCAAGGCCGACCGCATCCGCGCCGCGCTGGGCTGGACGCCCAAGCTGGACGACCTGCCCACCATCGTCGCCCACGCGCTCGCCTGGGAACGGCAGTTGGACGATCGTCTGCGCACGGTGGCGTGAAACAGCCAAGGCCGGCGGTCAGCCGGCCGTCTCAGCCGCGAGATGTCAGGCGGCCTTCTCGGCCGCCAGGAAATAGTTCACGTCCATGTCCGGCGAGAGGCTCCAGGACCCCGACAGGGGATCATAGACGAAGCCGATCATCTCCACCGGGGAGAAGCCGCAGGCGGCGAGCCCGGCTTCCATCTCGGCCGGCGTGACAAATTTCTGCCAGCTGTGGGTCCCCGGCGGCAGCCAGCGCAGGATGTATTCCGCGCCCACAATGGCGAGCGCGAAGCTCTTGCCCGTGCGGTTGAGGGTGGAAAGGACAATCACCCCGCCGGGCGCCACCAGCGCGGTGGTGGCGCGCAGGAAGGCCGCCACGTCCGACACATGCTCCACCACTTCCAGCGCCAGCACGGCATCGAAGGTCTCGCCCGCATCCGCCAGTTCCTCGGCGGTGGCGGCGCGATAGTCGATCTGAAGCCCGCTCTGCTCCGCATGGAGGCGCGCCACGTCCACATTGCCGGGCGCGGGATCAACCCCCACCACATCCGCGCCCATGCGGGCCAAAGGCTCGGACAGGAGCCCGCCGCCGCAGCCGATGTCCAGCAGGCGCAGGCCCTTCAGGGGCCGCATGGACTTGGGATCGCGGCCGAAGCGGCGCACCAGCAGGTCGCGCAGGAAGGCAAGGCGCGCCGGGTTCATGCCATGGAGGGGGGCCATCTTGCCCTTGGGGTCCCACCATTCGGCGCCGAGCGCCTCGAAGAAGGCGACCTCAGCGGGATCGACCGTGGTGCGCGCCTCGTTCATGGCTCTCTCCAATGTGCCGGCCCCTTCCACCTAGGGAGGCGCGGACGGCCCGGCAAGGGCGGCGAAGCGGGGCGTTTCGCCCCGCCTTGAAGGCACAGCGGCCCGCACCCGCATTGCGCTGGGCAAGATCGCCCCGCGCGTCTCAGCGCACCATGCCGACGATGTCCTTCACGTCGCGGATGGTGGCCTCGGCAATCACGCCTGCCCGCTCGGCGCCATCCCGCAGAATGGCGTCGATGGCGGAGGTGTCGGCCATGAGGCGCTGCATCTCGCCGCCGATGGGGCCGAGCTTGGCCACGGCCAGATCAACGAGCGCCGCCTTGAAGGTGGAGAACTGGGCGCCGCCATATTCGGCCAGCACCTTCTCCTTGGTGGCGTCGCTCAGCGCCGCATAGATGCCCACCAGATTGTCCGCCTCGGGACGGGTCTTCAGGCCGGCTTCCTCTGAGGGCAGCGGCTCGGGATCGGTCTTGGCCCGGCGCACCTTGCCGGCGATGGCGTCCGCATCGTCGGTGAGGTTGATGCGCGAGAAGTCGGAGGCATCCGACTTGGACATCTTCTTGGACCCGTCCCGCAGGCTCATGACGCGGGTGGCGGGGCCGGCGATGAGCGGCTCGGTCAGCGGGAAATAGCCGTCAGTGTGGCCGAGGGCCGCGATGGACGGGGCGAAATCCACGTTGAACTTCTGCGCGATGTCGCGGGTCAGCTCCAGGTGCTGCTTCTGGTCCTCGCCCACCGGCACATGGGTGGCGCGGTAGAGCAGGATGTCGGCGGCCATGAGGGTCGGGTAGGCGAACAGGCCCACCGAGACATTCTCGCGGTCCTTGCCGGCCTTCTCCTTGAACTGCGTCATGCGGTTGAGCCAGCCCATGCGGGCGACGCAATTGAAGATCCAGGCCAGTTCGGCGTGGCCGGACACCTGGCTCTGGTTGAAGACGATGTGCTTCTTGGGGTCGATGCCGCAGGCGATGAAGGCGGCCGTGACCTCGCGGGTGTGGCGCTTCAGCTCCTCGGGCTCCTGCCAGACGGTGATGGCATGCAGGTCCACCACGCAATAGATGCAGTCGTGGCTCTGCTGGAGCTCCACGAAGCGCTTGATGGCGCCGAGATAATTGCCGAGATGCAGATTGCCGGTGGGCTGAACACCGGAGAAGACGCGTTCCGCGACCGCCGCCATGGCGACCTCCTCAGGGACGGCGCTCCCCTGCGGAGCAGACCGTCCGACACGACGGGACGCGGGCGAGACTGCCCACGCCCAACAGAAGATGCGGGCGCGCCGCGCCGACGCCGATGGCGCACCGCGCAACGCCCGCTTGGACGAGCCGCCTCATGCCACGCCCGATGGGGCGCGGCAAGGGGCGGCATGCGGGGAGACGCGGCGGACGCTTAGCCGGCGGGCGCGCGGTGCTGCCGGCCGTCAGACCGCCTCTTCGATCCGCGCAAGGAAATTGGCAATCACCTTGTGGCTGCGCGCATCCCACAACAGCGGAGCATGGCCCTGGCCGTCCACGGTGTAGACCTCCGTTCCCCGGTGCCGGTCGGCCATGGCCTCCACCGTGGCGGAGGACAGCACATCGGACAGGGCGCCGTGAATGACCAGGAGCGGTTTGTCGGCCAGGGCGTCGAAGCCCTCCCAGAAGGCGGGCAGCGGCTTGGTGGGGTCGAATTCCTTGAAGGCCTCGGCAATGGCCGGGTCATAGGCGAGCTTGGGCACGCCGTCATGGTCGGCATAGATCTGCCGGGCATAGCGCTCCCATTCCTCGGCGGTGAGGCGGGGAAAGAGCGCGCCCTGCTCGGCCTTCAGCCGGGCGATCAGGTCCGGCCAGGCGGGGGGCGGCGGAGCGCCCACATAGCCGGTGATGCGGGCGATGCCGGCGGTTTCCACCACCGGGCCGATATCGTTGAAGATGCAGCCCCCCAGCAGGTCCGGCGCGGTGAGCGCCAGCACCATCATGACAAGGCCGCCCCGCGACGTGCCGAGGAAATGGGCGTTGGTGATGCCGAGGCTGGCGAGGCCCTTCACCGTGTCGCGGGCCTCCTGGGCCACATTATAGGTGGTGAAGGGCGCATAGGCCGACCCGCCCCGGCCGCGAAAATCCAGCGCCACCACTTGCCGGCCCCGCTCGGCCAGCGCCTCGGCGAGGGCCTCGAAATCGGTGGAGGAGCGCGTCAGACCGGGCAGGCAGACGAGCGGGGTCTCCTTGCTCTCCTCGCCCCAGCGGCGGCCGAACAGAGCGTGGGCATCGTCGCTGGCATAGGCGAAATAGCTGCACGTGGTCATGGCGCCATCCTTGGTGCGAGAGGGGGAACGGCCGCGCGGCCTGCCCCTGCCCATCGATAAAGCCCGCCGCCCGCCCTGCAAAGCCTTCGGTGTCATTGTCTGGAAACCGCGTGATCCTTAGCCTTGGAAAGCACCACCCGGCCCAGAAGCCAGACGCCGCCATAGGCCGCCATGCCCAGCAGGACGAGGCCGCCGAGCCGCAGCAGCCCGGCCAGCGTGCCCGCCGCCGGCGCCGGCCAAGCCGCCGCGCCCGCCGCCACCAGGCCGGCCATGGCGCCGCCCGCAAGCAGCAGCGTCGCGCCCTGCCGAAGGATTGCCCCGGTCAGCGCCAGATGCCCCCGCCGCACCAGAAGGGCGAGCATGGCCAGCGCCGAGGCGAAAGCGGAGGCGGCCACCGCCCCTGCCGCCCCCTCGGGCCCGAACAAGTGGAAGGCCGGCACGGCCAGCCCCAGCGCCAGCACCAGGGAGGCGAGGCCGATGCGCTCCACGGGCTTTTCCAGGCCATGGCTCATGGCGGTGGCGCACAGCACCCGCTCCAGGCCCTGGGCGGGCAGCGAAAGCGCCAGCATCTGCAGCAGGCCGGCGGTCAGCAGCGTATCGTCCGCCGTGAAGCTCGCCCGCTGGTAGAGCACGGTGACGATGGGCTCGGCCAGCATCAGCAGGCCGAGGCCGGCCGGAAAGGCCAGGGCGAAGGCGGCGAGCGCCGCGCCGGTGGCATGCTGGGCCTTGTCATCCTTGGCGGCGCCGGAGGCGAGCAGCGGCACCAGCACCGCCCCGGCGCTCGCACCCACCAGGCCCAGCGGCAGGTCCACCAGGCGCTGGGCATAATTGAGCGCCGCCACCGAGCCCGGCACCGAGGACACCACCGCCGCCGCCAGCAGCAGGCGCACCTGCGACAGGCCGGCGAACAGCAGCGCGGGCGCGGAGGCCCGCAGCACGCCAAGACTGGCCCGCCACTGAGGACGGGCCACCCTGCCACCGGGCGCCGCCGGGGCCCCTCGCGCGGCGCGGATCATCAGCACGAGCTGGGCGATGCCGGCCAGAACCGTGAAGCCGGCCATGACCAGGGCCGCCTGGGAGGTCGCCACAAGACCTGCGGCAAGCAGCCCCACGATGGCCACCAGCACCACCGCATTGGCGGTCAGGGGCGCGAGCGCCGGCAGGAGGATGCGGTGCGCGCCATTGGCCACCGCCCCATAGACCGCCGCCGCCCCGGCCAGCGGCAGATAGAGAAGGGCGATCCGCCCGCAGGCGATGGCCAGATCCGCCCGCTCGCCCCCCAGGCTGAAGCCGGGCGCCAGCACCTGGATGAGCCAGGGCATGAACACCGCGCCCGCCACCGCAAGGCCCGCCAGCAGGCCCGTGAGGAGGAGCAGGGACGCCCGCGCCAGCCGCCGCCCGCCGCCGGTCTCCGCGCCTTCGGCACGGGACAAAGCGGGGATAAGCGCGGCATTGAATGCCCCTTCCGCCAGCAGCCGCCGCGCCAGCAACGGCACGGACAGCGCGGCCATGAGCGCGTCCGCCAGCGGCCCGGCGCCCAGCACCGCCGCCGTGCCGGCATCCCGCGCAAAGCCCAGGACCCGCGAGCCCAGGGTGGCGGCGGAGACGGTGGAGGTGCGGGCGAGGAGCGACATGGGCGAAAAGCGATACATCCTTGGCCATCTCCGGGGATGACCCGTCAGGCGAAGCCGCCCGCGCCGCGTCGATAGGCCGTGTCGGCCCCAGGAGCAAGGCGGGGATCAGGAGGATGCGGGATCGCCCCGCCCAAGGGGGCCCGGCGGCGCGCGGGCACGCACGTCACGCCGGCCACCATTGTGCGGCGCACCATCACCCCTTTCCCCGGAGCCCGAAACGCGCCTAGTCTGAAGCGGTGCGGTGGCGCGGGCGATGATCGCGCCGCGCCGCCGGCTTTCGGGGAGGCCCGTCATGCGCATCGTCATTCTCGGCGCCGGCGTCATCGGCACCACGCTCGCTTATTACCTGGCCGAAGAAGGCCATGAGGTGGAGGTGATCGAGCGGCAGGCGGGGGCGGGGCTGGAGACTTCCTTTGCCAATGCGGGCGAGGTTTCGCCCGGCTATTCCGCCCCCTGGGCGGGGCCGGGCCTGCCCCAGAAGGCCATCAAATGGCTGCTCATGTCCCACCCGCCTCTGGTGGTGCGCCCGCGCCTCGACCTGGACATGATCCGCTGGGGCCTGCACTTGCTCGCCAATTGCACGGAAAGCCGCTACGCCCGCAACAAGGGGCGCATGGTGCGCCTTGCCGAATATAGCCGCGACTGCCTGATCGCCCTGCGCCAGCGGACCGGCGTGCAATATGACGCCCGCATGCAGGGCACGCTGCAACTGTTCCGCACCCAGGCCCAGCTGGACCATGTGGGCTCCGACACCGCCGTGCTCGACCGCTTCGGCGTGCCCTATGAGATCCTCGACCCCGCCGGCTGCGTCGCCGTGGAACCGGCGCTGGCGCGGGTGGCGGGCAAATATGCCGGCGGCCTGCGCCTGCCCGGCGACGAGACCGGCGACTGCTTCAAATTCACCACCGCCCTGGCGGCGCTGGCCGCAGAACGGGGCGCCGTCTTCTCCTATGGGCGGACCATTGCCGGCATCGAGACGGCGGGAGACAAGATCACCGGCGTTCGCACCGACCGGGGGCTGGCGACGGGGGATGTCTATGTGGCGGCGCTCGGCTCCTATTCCACGGCGCTTTTGAAGACCATCGGGCTGTCCGTGCCGGTCTATCCGGTGAAGGGGTATTCGCTCACCGTGCCCATCACCGATGCGGCCGGGGCGCCGGAATCCACCGTCATGGACGAGACCTTCAAGGTGGCGGTGACCCGCCTCGGTGATCGCATCCGGGCGGGCGGCACGGCGGAACTGGCCGGCTTCGACCTCACCTTGCGCCCGAGCCGCCGGGGCACGCTGGAACATGTGGTGCGCGATCTCTTCCCCGATGGCGGCAAGGTGGAGACCGGCACCTTCTGGACTGGCCTTCGCCCCATGACGCCGGACGGCACGCCGGTGCTGGGACCGACCCGCTATGCCAATCTGCACCTGTCCACCGGCCACGGCACGCTGGGCTGGACCATGGCGGCGGGCACCGGGCGGGTGATGGCCGATCTCATCACCGGGCGGAAGCCGGAGATCGACATGGAGGGCCTCACCCTTTCCCGCTACCGCTGACGCCGCAAGGGTTGGCGGCCTGATTTTCCCGTCCGCCCCCCTGCGGCATTAACGCCATTTCAATCTCCCCGCCCCATGCTCCCGAGCATGACGCGCGGAGTGTTCAGGTATCTCGTAGCCCCGCTCGTCTGCGTGGGGCTCCTGTCGGGCTGTCGGTTCGGACTGTTCGACCGACGGGAGCCCTGGCGCGCCGAGGCGGAAGAGCAGTGCATCGCCCAGAAGGGCGTCACCGTCTCGGCCTATGTGGAGCCGGCCTCCGCCATCAACGGCCCCGGCGTCTGCGGCATGGAGCATCCCTTCCGCATCAGCGCTTTCGAGGACGGCCAGGTGGAGGTGAAGCCCCGCGCGGTGCTGGCCTGCCCCATGGTGCGCAACGTCAACCTCTGGCTTGAGGAAGTGGTGCAGCCGGCCGCCATGGCCTGGATGGGCGCGCCGGTGGTGGGCATCACCCAGATGTCCTCCTATTCCTGCCGCGGCATGAATGGCGACCCCACCGCCAAGATTTCCGAGCACGCCTTCGGCAATGCCCTGGACATTGGCGGCTTCCGCTTCGCGGACGGGCGCGAGATCACGGTGAAGAACAATTGGCGCGGCCCCAATGAGGCGCGCGGCTTCCTGCTGCAGGTGCAGGCGGGGGCGTGCGACGTGTTCACCACCACGTTGGCTCCGGGCTCCAACATCTTCCACTACGACCATCTGCATGTGGACCTGATGCGCCACGCCAAGAACGGCACCATCTGCAAGCCCAAGCCCACCCCCATGCCGCCCCCCGTCATGGCGCGCCAGCAGATGCCCTTGAAGGCGCCGCAGGGCAATCCGATCATCGCCCCGCCCTCCTTCCCCTATGGCAACCCGCCGCCCGCCGCCGCGCCCGAGCCCATGCCGCAGAAGGCGCCGGGCGCCGGCTATGGGGTACCCATGTCGAGCCTGCCCCCCGCCGCGCCGGACTATGGCGCCCGGGGCGCGGGGGCGCCCATGGACATCTCGCCCCATCCTCAAGGCATGGTGCAGGGCGCGGCGCCCCAGGCCGAGCCGCCGGCCCAGGCCGGTTATCCGCCGCCTTATGTGAAGGCGGCACCGCCGCCGAGCAACGATCCCTTCCAGCGCGTGCTCATGCCGCCCGGAGCGGTGCCGCAGCCTTCCACGCTCCGGCCGCCCGGCCCCATGTCCTATGCGCCCACGTCCAACACGCCCCTGTCCTATGCGCCAGCCCAGAGCGGACCGGAGGAAACCGGCTCGGTGCCGCAGCGCCGCTATTATTCCGTGCCCCTCCCCCAGGCCTCCCCCATCCCCCTGCCTCCGGCCGAGGCGGGGGCTGACTGAGCCGTCCGGCTCGGCCCTGACCGAGGTCCGGGCAAGACCCTTCGCGCCACGAGGGCGGGGCTAGGGGGCCAAGGGCCAAGGGCCAAGGGCTAGGGGCCAAGGGCTAGGGGCTAGGGGCCAGGGAGACCATGGGGGCGGCGGGCTCAGGCCGCGTCCCCTCCTCCCGTGACGAGATCGATGAAGGCCCGCACCGGTCTCGGCACGAAGCGCTGAGCGGGATAGACGAGGAAGACGGGCGCCGGCGGGGTGGCATAGGCGGGCAGCACCTGCACCAAGGCCTCGCCGGTGACGAAGTCGGGCAGAAGGCCGATGCCAAGGCCCTTCGCCACGCAGGCGCGCACCGTGTTCATGTCATCGCAGGCGAGCCGCGCCGATGGCGCGATCTCGACCGGAACGCCGTCCGGCCCCCACAGCTCCAGCCGCTCCGGCAGCACGGACAGTCCGACCCAATCATGCTGCGCCACCTCGGCCGGCGTCCCCGGCACGCCACGCCGGGCCACATAGGCGGGAGAAGCCCAAATCTTGAGGCGACCCATCATCCAGCGCCGCACCACCAGGGACGAATCCGGCAGGCCCCGGCTGGCGCGGATGGCCAGGTCGATGCCCTCAGCCAGCAGGTCCAGCTTGGCATTGGTGACGATGAGCTGCACCCGCGCCCGCGGATGGGCCGCCAGATAAGCGGCGACGACGGGAACCAGCGCGGTGGCGGCGAGGTCGGAGGGCGCGGTGAGGCGGAGCACGCCGGCGACCTCCTGCACCGTCTCGGTGAGCTCCCGCTCGCCCTCCGCCACTTCGGCGAGCGCGCGGGCGCAGCGCTCATAATAGGCCTGCCCGGCGGGGGTGACATGGAGGCGGCGGGTGGTGCGCTGGATCAGCGTGATGCCAAGGCGGGCCTCCAGCCGCGCAATCCTGGCGCTGACCGTCGTGGTGGGCATGCCCAGGCGGCGGGCGGCGCCAGAGAAACTGCCGGCGCTCACCACTTCCACGAACACCTCGATGCCGTCCAGCATCCGCGCCTCGGGAGGATTATGCAATCATCTGCATAGTCCTTCCCTTTTATCCTGGATAGTGGATTTTCTCGGAGACGCTAGCGTAGCGATATGGCGCTCCGGCTGGTGCGCCGCCTTCCCGGAGATCCTCCATGACCGCCGCCGCTGCCGCCCCCCGCCGTCGCAATGTCCTTCTCATCGGCCTGTGGACCGTCCAGATCCTGCTCGCGCTCTTCTATGGCGGCGTCGGTCTGATGAAGTTCTCCCAGCCCATCGCGGCCCTGGCCGCCAGCATGAGCTGGGTCAGCGTCTTCCCCGCCTTCATGGTGCGCTTCATCGGGCTCGCGGAACTGGCGGGCGCCCTCGGCCTCATCTTGCCGGTGCTCACGGGCATCCTGCCGCGCCTCACCGTCTATGCGGGCCTCGGGCTCACGGTGCTGCAGATGTGCGCCATGATCTATCACCTGGGTGTCGGGGAGTTCATGGTCCTCCCCTTGAACCTGGTGCTGCTGGCGCTGGCCGCCTTTGTCTTCTGGGGCCGCGCGCGTCTCATTGCGGCCTGAGCGCAAAACAAAAGGGGGCGGCCGCCGGCCTATGCCGATGGCCGCCCCCTTTTGGGTATGGAACCTTATTCCGCCGCTTGCGGCAGCGCCGCCGGCTTTGTCCAGCGCAGCACCGGGGAGCGGGCGGCGCGGGTTTCGTCCAGGCGGCGGCGCGGGGCGTAATGGGGCGCGCCGAGGAAGCGCTCCTTGTCCCCCGCCTTGGCGGCGAAGGCGAGATCGCGCAGGGCACCGATGAATAGGTCCAGGGTGGCCTTGGACTCGCTCTCGGTGGGCTCGATCAGCATGGCGCCGTGCACCACCAGCGGGAAATACACCGTCATGGGGTGGTAGCCCTCGTCGATCAGGGCCTTGGCCACGTCCAGCGTGGACAGCCCCGTGCCGGCGAGCCAGGCATCGTCGAACAGCGCCTCATGCATGGCCGGCCGCTCGCCGAAGGGCACGCTCATCACGTCCTTCAGGCTGGCGCGGATGTAATTGGCGGAGAGCACCGCATCCTCGGAAGCCTGCCGCATGCCGTCGGCTCCGTGGGAGAACATCCAGGCCAAGGCGCGGACAAACATGCCCATCTGGCCGTGGAACGCGCTCATGCGGCCGAGCGCCTGCTCGGCGCCCGCATCGCCTTCCGCTTCCACGAGGCGCAGGCCATTGCCGTCCGCCACCAGCGCCGGCACCGGCGCGAAGGGGGCAAGGGCCTTGGACAGCACCACCGGCCCCGCCCCCGGCCCGCCGCCGCCATGGGGCGTGGAGAAGGTCTTGTGCAGGTTGATGTGCATGGCGTCGACGCCGAGATCGCCGATCCGCACCTTGCCGAGGATGGCGTTGAAGTTCGCCCCATCCGCATAGAAATAGGCGCCCGCTGCGTGGACGGCGGCGGCGATCTCCACCACGTCGGCCTCGAACAGGCCGCAGGTGTTGGGATTGGTCAGCATGAGCGCCGCCACCTGCGGGGTGAGCGCCGCCTTCACGCTTTCCGGGTCCACCGTGCCGTCCGGGCGGGCGGGGATGGACTTCACCTCATAGCCGATCAGGGCGGCGGTGGCCGGATTGGTGCCGTGGGCACTCTCGGGCACCAGCACGATGTGGCGCTTCTGGCCGGACGCCTCGTGGGCGGCCTTGATGGCCATCATGCCGCACAACTCACCGTGCGCCCCCGCCTTGGGGGTGAAGGCCAGGCCGCTCATGCCGGTGAGCGTCAGCAGCCAGCGGCTGAGTTCCGAGATGACGCCCAGCGCCCCCTGCACTGTGGACTGGGGCTGGAGCGGGTGCACATCGGCAAAGCCGGGAAGACGCGCCATGCGCTCGTTCAGGCGCGGATTGTGCTTCATGGTGCACGATCCCAGCGGGAACAGGCCGCTGTCGATGCCGTAATTCATGCGCGACAGGCGCACATAATGGCGCATGGCCTCCGGCTCGGAGAGGCCGGGCAAGCCGAGGGGGGCGGTGCGCTCCAGCCCGCCGAGGCGGGGCGTGAAGGGCGCGGGCTCGTCGAGATCGACGCCGGTGACCTCCGCGCGGCCGACCTCGAACAGCAGGCCCTCTTCCAGCTCAAGGGCCCGGTTGCCGGTGAAGGTGTCGGGGCCGGCGGCGGGGCTCGCGGCTTGGGTGATCTGTGCGGGCGTGGTGGCGCCGCGTCCTTCGCGATTCATGAGCGCACCTCGAACAGTCGGGCGGCAGCCGCCATGGGCGCCGCAATCCCCTCTCCCGCGAAGCGGGGGAGGGTGAGGGAGGGGGACACGCGGGAGAGGGAGCGCGTCGCGCGAATGGAGATGGCGGCGGTCATGCCAGCACCTCGTTCAGCGCGGCCGCATAGGCGGCGCGATCCTCGTCCGTGGTCACCTCGGTGGCGGCCACCAGGATCAGGTCATCAAGCCCCGCCTTGGGCGCGAGGCGGGAATAGGGCACGCCGCCGAGAATGCCCTTCGCGGCCAGCTTCTCCACCACTTCGGCCGCATTGCCGGCGACGCGGATGGTGAATTCGTTGAAGAAGGAGGCGTTCACCACCGCCACCTTGTCGAGGGCGGCGAGCTTGTCGGCCAGATCGCAGGCGGCCGCATGGTTGATGCGGGCGAGCCGCGTCAGGCCGGCTTCGCCCAAGAGCGAGAGATGGATGGTGAAGGCCAGCGCGCACAGGCCGGAATTGGTGCAAATGTTGGAGGTGGCCTTCTCGCGGCGGATGTGCTGCTCGCGGGTGGAAAGCGTCAGCACAAAGCCGCGCCGGCCTTCCGCATCCACCGTCTCGCCGGCGAGGCGCCCGGGCATCTGGCGCACGAACTTGGCGCGGGTGGCGAACAGGCCCACATAGGGCCCGCCGAAATTCAGGGCATTGCCGATGGACTGGCCCTCGCCCACCACAATGTCCGCGCCCTGGGCGCCCGGAGGCTCCACAAGGCCCAGCGACACCGCCTCGGTGAAAACAGCCACCAGGAGCGCGCCGGCCGCATGGGCCTTCTCGGCGATGGGTTTCAGATCCACCAGATTGCCGAACACGTCGGGGCTCTGAACGACCACGCAGGAGACGGTTTGGTCGATGGCCGAGAGGATGTCCTCGCCCCCCGCCGGAACCGGGGCCAGGCTCTCCAGCGGCAGGTCCGCATAGCGGCTCACCGTGGCGATGGTCTCGCGATAATGGGGGTGCAGGTTCCCCGCCAGCACCGCCTTGCCCCGCTTGGTGAGCCGATGAGCCATCAGCACCGCCTCGGCGGCGGCGGTGGAGCCGTCATACATGGAGGCGTTGGCCACCTCCATGCCGGTCAGTTCCGCCACCTGGGTCTGGAACTCGAACAGATATTGCAGCGTGCCCTGCGCGATCTCGGGCTGGTAGGGCGTGTAGGAGGTCAGGAACTCCGAACGCTGAATCAGATGGTCGACCGTCGCCGGCACATGGTGGCGATAGGCGCCCGCGCCCACGAAGAAGGGCACCGAACCGGCCGGCACGTTGCGGGCGGCGAGGCGCGAGAGCGCGCGCTCCACCTCCATCTCGCCGCGGCGCAGCGGCAGATCGGGGAGCGCCGTCTGGCGCTTGTCGGCGGGGATGTCGGCGAACAATTCGTCCACGGCGGAGACGCCGATGCGCGCCAGCATGTCGGCGCGATCCTCTGGCGTCAGGGGCAAGTATCTCATGTCAGGCTTCCTGGCACCCGCCTCAGGCGGGCGGCAACACGGGGGAAATGACGATGTCCGCGCGCAGGGAATGCCCCACATAGCATTCCTCATGGGCGCGGTGATGAAGGGCGGCGATGTCCTCGGCCGAGGGGAGCTTCTCGCCGGAGAAGCGGGCATCGGGGTTCAGCGTGATGCGCGCCACATAGAGCTTGCCGGCGGCGTTCGGGCCCATCTCGCCCACTGCGGCGTCGGCATAGCTGTCCACCACGAAGCCGGCCCTGCGGGCGAAATCCAGGAAGAACAGCATGTGGCAGCTGGCGAGCGCCCCCACCAGCGCCTCCTCCGGGTCGATGGCGTCCTCCCGCGAGAGCGGGGGACGCACCACCAAGGGCGAGGAGGAGCCGGGGAAGGAGAGGCCGTCAAAGGCCCACACATGGCCCCGGCTATAGCGGCCGTCGGAAAAGACAGCCTCGCCCCGGCTCCAGGAGATGGTGGCGTGATAGGCGTGGGCCATGGGTGTCCCCTCAGGTATGGGCGGCGATACCGACCGTCAGGCGATGGTTTCGAGGAAGGCCTTGTAGTCCGCCTCGGTCATAAGGCCGTCGAACTCGGCGGGATTGGTGAGCTTCAGCTTCAGGAACCAGCCTTTGCCTTCCGCATCCTCATTGACGGTGGCGGGGGCGGCCTCCAGCTCGGAATTGACTTCCACCACCTCGCCGGAGAGCGGCGCATAGACTTCGCTGGCCGCCTTCACGCTCTCGACCACGGCGGCTTCCTTGCCCTGCTCCACGGTCTTGCCGATCTCGGGCAGTTCCACATAGACCACGTCGCCCAGCGCGTTCTGGGCGTAGTCGGTGATGCCGACCACGACCACGTCGCCTTCCAGGCGGACATATTCGTGATCCTTGGTGTAGCGGGTCTCGGTCATCGGTCAGTTCCCCCGGGGAGCGGTTGGGCGGGCATAGCGGTTCGGCACGAACGGCAGTGTGACGACGGTGGCGGGCAAGGCCTTGCCGCGCACCAGGATTTCAAGGGCGGTGCCGGGCGCGGCGAGCGCGGGCGGCACATAGCCCATGGCGATGGGCGCATTGAGCGTGGGGGCAAAGCCGCCGGAGGTGATCTTGCCGACCACAGCGCCGTCCTTGGCGATCTCGGCGCCCTCGCGGGCGGGGGCGCGGCCCTCCAGCTTGAGGCCCACGCGCACCCGCGCAGGTCCCTCCTTCAACTCGCGCTGGATGCGCGCCGCGCCGGGAAAGCCGCCCTCCTCCCGCCGCCGCTTCTGCATGGACCAGACGAGACCGCCTTCCACCGGCGAGGTGGTGGGGTCGATGTCATGGCCGTAAAGGCAGAGGCCGGCTTCCAGGCGCAGGGAATCGCGGGCACCGAGGCCGATGGGCTTGACCTCCGGCTCGGCGAGCAGCGCCTCCCACACCTTCACCGCCTCGGCGGCGGGGATGGAGATTTCATAGCCGTCCTCGCCGGTATAGCCGGAGCGGGAGATGTGGGCATAGGCGCCGGCCACCGTGGTGGGGCTGGCGCTCATGAAGGTGAGGGCCGCCGCCTCGGGGCTGAGGCGCGCCAGCACCTGCGCGGCCTTGGGACCCTGCAGCGCCAGGAGCGCGCGGTCCTCCTGCACGTGAAGGGCAACGCCCTCCGGCAGGTGGGCGCGGATAAGGGCATAGTCGGCATCCTTGGTGGCGGCGTTCACCACCAGGATCAGCTTGCCGTCCATCTGCGGATCGAGCGGGCGGGTGACCATGAGGTCATCCAGGATGCCGCCATCCTCCCCGAGAAGCTGGGAATAGCGCTGCTGGCCGAGCTTCAGATTGAGGAAGTCCGCCGGGCACAGAGCTTCCAGCGCCCGCGCGGTGGTGGCGTGGTCCGGCCCCACCAGGAGCGCCTGGCCCATGTGGGAGACATCGAACAGGCCGGCTTCCGCGCGCGTCCAGGCGTGTTCCGCCAGTATGCCCTGCGGATATTGCACCGGCATCTCATAGCCGGCAAACGGCACGAGGCGGGCGCCGAGGGCGGCATGGGCCGCGTGAAGGGGGGTGTGGAGAAGGGGGGCGTCGTCGTGAGCCTGCGCCATTCCGAGATCCTGAGGGTCGCGCCAAAACAAACGGGCCTTTCGGCCCGCGCGGCGCCCCCTCTGTCACCGGAACCTGAGAGATTTCACCGCGCCCGGTGGAACGGGCACGGATTACTCCTTCGGTGAGACGCAGGTGTGACCCCCGTCTGCTTTCCAGAGGCTCGTCCCCCTGCGGCCCTTTTGCCTGAGCGGTTCCGGGGCGGTTGCGCCTTCGGCGCCGGCGCTGGATCCGCCCGATGCGGAAACGGCCGGTCTCTCCCGCAGGGATCGTCCGATTGCCGGCAGAATCCTCCGCCAGCGGTCGCGAGCATAGAGGATCGCGGCGCCGCGTCAACGCGGCGCACAAAAGCAAAGGGCGGGCCGGGGCGCTCAAACGCCCCGAACCCGCCCGTTTCAGGCCCGAGCCGCCCGCCTCACTGGCTGGGCGCGGGGGCGAAAGTGCCGGGAGGCGGGCCGAAGGTGGCGCCGCCGCTGCTGCTGTTGGAGAAGCCGCCCGTGCTGCTGGAACCGCTGCTGCTGGGCGGCGGGGCAAATCCGCCACCGCTGGAGGTGCCGGACGAGCTGGAGCTGCTCGACGAGCCCGAAGAGGTGGTCGACCGCGACGAACCGGACGTGCTGGAGGACGCGGCCGCCGGAGCCGTGGCGGCAGGCGCGGCGGCGGCGGGCGCCGTGGCAGCGGGCGTTGCCGGGCGCGGCTTGGACGTGGTGGTGCGCGGACGGCTCGTCTCCGTGCCGCCCTTGGGGTCGAAGCCCACATAGACCACGTATTTTTCCACGTCGGCGGGATTGCTGAGCGGGAAGGACAGCTGGTCCTCCACCACCGAGAACAGCAACTGGTTCTCGCCCGCCGGAATGTTCAGCGGCACCGTGAAGAATTTGGAGGTGATGGTCTTGGGGTTCGGCCCCTCCTGCACCACCGCGATGCGGATCGGCACCGACAGGCCGCCCGGCGTGCCCTTCTCTCCGAGCACGACGCGGCCCTCGATGCCCACCTTCATGGTCATGGTGGTGCCGTTGATGGCGCATTCGCGGGCGAGGGTGGCGATGGTGGCCTGGTATTTCAGGCCGCCATTGCCCGGCACTTGCCAGATGCCGGCGCCGGTGCGCACGTCCAGCACCGGGCAGGAATAGTCCACGGCATTGGCGCCGGTGCCCACGGTCAGGTTGGGCGGGGCGGCGGACGGTCCGCCGACGCCGGCCACCGCCTGGTCGGAGATGCGGGTGCCGACACCCGGCTCCACATCCACGGCGGGGGCGCCGAACGTCCCCTGGGAGTTCCCGCCGCCGGCGCAACCCGCCAAGGCCAGGGACAGTGCGGCAGGCACAAGCAAGCGCACCGGCCAGGTCGCATTGAAGGGCATAGGCATCAGGCTGCTCCCATCCTCCTGCTTTTTCGCGCAAATCTATAACAGAATGTTAAGCCGGCGTGCGAGGCCCGCCCCGCTTCCGAACCGAGCGGGCGCCAACTATCGCAAAGCATGGTTACCGGCGGGGGCTTTGCCGCCCGCCCGCCTCAGCCGCCCGACAGGCCTTCAGGGCGCCCCACCACCACGGTGAGGGCCTTGCGGGCGTCGGTGAGGCGGCGCGCCACACGGGCGAGGTCCTCCAGCGTCACCGCCTCGATGAGCGCGTTGCGCTTGTCGATATAGTCGATGCCCAGCTGGTCGATCTGGATCTGGAGCAGTTGGCCGGCGACCTTGGACGAGGTGTCGAAGCGCAGCGCATAGGAGCCGGTGAGATAGCTCTTGGCTTCCTTCAGCTCCTCGGCGGTGGGCCCCTTGTCCAGGATAGTGGCGAACTCCTCGCCGATGATGCGGATGGATTCGCCCGCCCGCTCGTTCTTGGTGGCGGTGCCGGCGAACCACAGGCCCGCATGGTCGAGGGCCACCTGATAGGAATAGACGGAATAGGCAAGCCCGCGGGCCTCGCGCACCTCCTTGAAGAGGCGGGAGGAAAAGGCGCTGCCGCCGAGGATGTGGTTGAGCACATAGGCCGGGATGAAATCCGGGTCCTTGCGCTCCAGGCCCACGGTGCCCATCAGCACCACCGACTGGGGCACCGCCAGGGGGATCACGTCCACCGTGCCGATGCCCTTGGGGGCCACATCCGCCACCGGGGTCAGGTCCGCCTTGTCCGGCAGGGCGCCGAACACCTTGTCCAGTTCCTGGCCGAGTTCCTCGGGCGTGATGTCGCCGACCACGGCGATGCGCAGGTTGGAGCGGGCGAGCGTGCGCTTGGCAAAGCCCTGGAGATCGGCCCTGGTGATGGTGGGCACGCTCACCAGCGTGCCGTCCACCGGCCGGCCATAGGGATGGTTCGGGAAGGCGATGGAGAACCAGCGCTCGCTGGCCAATGCATTGGGATCGGTGGAGCGGCGGCGCAGGCCGGCGAGCTGTGCGGCGCGGATGCGCTCCACCGCCTCGTCGTCGAAGCGCGGCTGCGTCACCGACAGGCGCAGCAGGTCAAAGGCCGCGTCGCGGTTCTCCGACAAGGTGCGCACCGAGCCGCGCACCTCGTCGCGATTGGCGTCGAAATGCAGCTCGATGGCCTTGTCCGCCAGAGCGCGATGGAACGCCTCCGCATCCATCTCGCCGGCGCCCTCGTCCAGCAGCGAGGCGGCGAGGCTGGCGACGCCGGGACGATCGGCCGGGTCCTGCGCGGCGCCGCCGAGGAACGCAAATTCCATGGCGATGAGGGGCAAGGTGGTGTCGCGCACCAGCCAGGCCTCAATGCCGCCGGGGCTCACCACCTTGGCAATGCGGGTGGTCTTGGACTGGGCTTGGGCGGTGGTGACGAGGGAAAGGGTCATGGCTACCAATAAGAAGAGACCGGCAAGACCCGCAAGGGCATAGTTTCCCGCCGACAGGCCGGCCGGGAAGCCGGCGCGGCGCGCGGCGGAAGGGAAAGGCGCGGAAGACACCGCAGAGGCGCGGGCGCGCCTCACGAACGATTCTCCTTGGGCGGAGTGGGCGCCGCCCCGTCCTTGGCCGGGGCCGGCGGCTGGGTGAGATAGCCGGTCACCGCGCGGTCGAGGGTCAGGTAGCGCTGCATGGCCGCCTTCACGTCGTCCGCGGTCACCGCCTTGATGCGGTCCGGCCACTGGTTCACGTCGTCCACCGAGATGCCGGTGGCCCAGGCCGCCCCATAGATGCGGGCGAGCGTCGCCTGGTTGTCGCGGGCATAGATGGCGTCCGCCGTCATGCGGGTCTTGGCGCGGGCCAGTTCCAGCTCGTCCGGCCCCTCGGTGGCGAGCTTGGCCACCGCCGCGTCCACCGCCTGCTCCAGGGTTTCAAGGGTCACGCCCGGGCGGGGCGAGGCGGACACGCCGAAGCGGGTCGCGTCATAGGCCGTGCTCTGATACCAGGCGCCGGCACCGGCCGCGAGGCCCTTGTCCACCACCAGGGTGCGATACAGCCGGCCGGTCTGGCCGCCGCCGAGGATCTGCGCGGCCACGTCCAGGGCCTCCGCCTCGCCGGGCTTGGCGGTACGGTAGGACGGCACGAGATAGGTGCGCTGAAGGCTCGGCTGGGCGACGCGTGGGTCGGCCAGGGAGACCCGGCGATGGGCCTGCGGCTCGGGCTCCTGCGGCCGGTTGCGCGGCGGCGTGTCGGCCCGGGCGACCTTGCCATAGGTCTTTTCGGCGAGCGCCAGCACGTCCTTGGGCTCCACATCGCCCGCCACCACCAGCACCGCATTGTTGGGCGCATAGAAGCGCCGATAGAAGGCGAGCGCGTCGGTGCGGTTGAGCGCCTTGATCTCGTGCTCCCAGCCGATGATGGGATGCTGGTAGGGATGGTTCACATAGGTGGCCGCCTGCAGCGCCTCGGCAAGGCGCGCGCCGGGATCATTGTCGGTGCGCATGCGGCGCTCTTCCAGCACCACGTCGCGCTCGGGCAGCACCACCTCGTCGGAGAGCTTGAGGCCGGTCATGCGGTCGGCCTCGAAGGCCATCACCTTCTCCAGGTGCTCCTTGGCCACCCGCTGGTAATAGGCGGTGTAGTCCTGGGAGGTGAAGGCATTCTCCTGCCCGCCGAGCCGCGCCACCTCGGCCGAGAACACGCCGGGGGCGTTCTTCTCGGTGCCCTTGAACATGAGATGCTCAAGGAAATGGGCGATGCCGGACTTGCCGGGCTGCTCGTCCGCCGAGCCCACCTGGTACCAGACCATGTGGGTGACCACCGGCGTGCGGTGATCGGGAATGACCATCACCTTCAGGCCGTTTTTCAACTCGAACTGGCTCACCTCCGGCCCGCCGGCCAGAGAGGTCTGGGCGGTGGCGGCGGCGGTGCCCGCGGCGATCAGAACGGCCATGGCGATGCGTCTCAATGTCACGATGAAAATCTTTCCGGGCGGTTCAGCGGGCGGGCCGGAACGGCCGCCCGGACGCGTCGGTGCTACGCTTTCAGCCGGAAGCGGGGGCGGCAGAGGCCGCCGCGCGGGTCACAAACGGACCCGCGTGCCGCCGCAGCCTTACTTGGAACCGGTATTCTGGAGGTCGAAGAAGCTCGGCAGCTTGAACGGCTCCTCCTTCTTCTCCACCGTGCCATAGGGCGCGTTGGGCGCCGGGGTCTGATAGCCGGGCGGGGGCTGGGTCAGCGCCTCGCGGGTGGGCTCGCCATTGAACACCAGCGGCTTGTCCTGCTCGCCGGTGAAGGCGCCGAGGTTCCAGCCCTTGAAGCCCAGTTCGCTCGGCATCAGCTCGTCACGCGCCCGGCCGGTGTTCGGCTCGGTGACGCGATTGGAGGCCTGGGGCTTGAACTTGGGATTGTTGAGCTGGGACGGCAGGATCGGGTTGCCGGGATCATCGCGCCGCAGCGGGGTCTTGTCGTCGGCCTTGGCGGCCTGGGCGCGCTGGAGATCGTAATCCTTCGGCCAATTGGGATTGGTGGTCGCGGCGCTCGGCTTGGGCGCGGGCAGCGTATTGGCGGACTGGCCGGGCGGCACCACCAGCGGGGGACGCTCGCGATACTGGATCTCGGGCTTATCGCCCTCCGTGATGCCGACCACGGCCAGGATGTTCTGGAAGAAGTCTCCATCATCCGCCCGCGCCGCGGTGCCGGGCAGGGCCAGACCCGCCGCCAGCGCCACCGCCGGCAGGAGGGAGGCCTTCACGCCGGCGCCAAACGGGGACACGCGAGAGGGGGCCGTCCGAGAAACGGACGCCCGAAACCCGTTCCTGGCGCGATCGCGCGTCTTCTCGGAAGGTCTCGTGCTCGGTCGCATGGACATGTCCTCTAGGCTTTCTTCCACCCGCGGTGCCCGTGAAGGCCCCAGGGTCACTCCCTAGGGCTGGCCCCTGAGGGCGGCGTTTTTGAGGCACGCGCAAAGAGGGCATCATAAAGAAGCAGGGCCACGCCCACAACGACCGCCACATCGGCGATGTTGAACACGTACCAGCGCAGGCCGAAGGCGTGGAGCGAGATGAAGTCGAACACCGCCCCATAGACCAGCCGGTCCACCGCATTGCCGATGGCCCCGCCGATGAGCAGGCCCAGCGCGAAGGCCTCAAAGCCGCGCCGGGTGCGGGCCAGCCACACCCCGAACAGCACCGCCGCCGCCGCATTGATGGCCACCAGCACCCAGCGCCCGGCCTCTCCCTGGGGGAAGAGGCCGTAGCTGATGCCGGTGTTCCAGATGGCGACGAAGTCCAGGAACGGCGTCACCGTCACCAGCCGCTCGGTCCAGGTCTCCGACCAGTGGAGCACGGCCACCTTGCTCGCCTGGTCGAGGACCAGGGAGGCGAGCGCCGTGAGAAGGCCGAGCCGCAGCGCCGACATGGTCAGGCTGCCTTCGCCGCCGCCAGTTCGCGCAGCGCCTGCGCGTCCCGGGGGGTGACATCGGGATAGTCGGGGTCGGCGCCCACCTCGGTGGACACCTTCCAGGAGCGGGCGCATTTGGTGCCCACCGCCGGCACCGGCTCCACCGCAACGCCCGGCACGTCCTCCAGGCGGAAGGCCTCCGCCGGGCCTTCGTCCAGCAGCACCACGGCGCCGGAGGTGATGCACACCTCCGCCATGTCGACGCCGGCGAGGGCGGCGGCAAGCTCGGGATTGCTCACATGGATGCGGGGCGCGGCTTCCAGCGAGGAGCCCATGCGCTTGGCGGCGCGCTCCACCTCCAGCGCGCCCAGCACCACCCGGCGCACCGAGCGGATCTTGCGCCAAGTCTCGGCCAGGGCCTCGTTGCGCCATTCCGCCGGGGTGGCGGGGAAGGTCAGCAGGTGCACCGAGCCCTCCTGGTCACCCGTGCGGGCGATATAGGCCTCCTCGCAGGTGAAGGGCAGGATGGGCGCGAGCCAGGTCACCACGCGGTTGAAGGTCTCCTCCAGTACGGTCAGGCAGGCCCGGCGCGTCAGCGAGGAGATGGGATCGCAATAAAGCGCGTCCTTGCGCACGTCGAAATAGAAGGCGGACAGCTCGGTGGTCATGAAGTTGGTGACCAGCGCGTGCACCTTCTTATAGTCGAAGGCCACATAGGCAGCGCGCACCTGGCCGTCCAACTCCTGCAGACGATGGAGGACGAGGCGCTCCAGCGCCGGCATGTCGGCGAACGCCACCTTCTCCGCCGCCCGGTAATGGTGCAGCGAGCCCAAGAGCCAGCGGATGGTGTTGCGCAGCTTGCGATAGGTGTCGGCGGTGGTCTTCAGGATTTCCGGGCCGATGCGCAGGTCATCCGAATAGTCGGAGGCGCAGACCCACAGGCGCAATATGTCGGCGCCGGACGCCTTGATGACCTCCTGGGGGGAGACCACGTTGCCCAGCGACTTGGACATTTTGCGCCCGTCCTCGTCCAGCACGAAGCCGTGGGTGAGCACGGCGTCATAGGGCGGGCGGCCGCGGGTGCCGCAGCTTTCCAGGAGCGAGGAATGGAACCAGCCGCGATGCTGGTCCGAGCCTTCCAGATACATCACCCGGTCGGGGCCGTTGGGGGCGCGGTTGGCCTTCAGGTCGGCGCGCTTTTCCAAGGTGAAGGCGTGGGTCGATCCGGAATCGAACCACACGTCCAGGATGTCGTCCACCTTCACCCAGCCCTCGGCGGCGCGCTCGGCCAGGAAGCGCGCGCGGGCGCCTTCCTTGTACCAGGCGTCCGCGCCTTCTTCCTCGAAGGCGGCGACGATGCGGGCATTGACGGCGGCGTCTTTCAGGATCTCCACCGCCCCGTCGCCCTTGTCCTTCACGAAGACGGCAATGGGCACGCCCCAGGCGCGCTGGCGGGAGACCACCCAGTCCGGCCGGTTGGCGATCATGCCGGTGATGCGGTTCTCGCCCACCTCCGGCACCCATTGCACGGTCTTGATGCCCGCCAGCGCCCGCTCGCGCAGGGTGTCCGGCACATTGCCCGGCAAGGTGGCGGGGCGCGGCGCGGGGCGGCCGTGCTCATCGCGGATGTCCTGGTCCATGGCGATGAACCATTGGGGCGTATTGCGGAAGATGACCGGCTTCTTGGAGCGCCAGGAATGGGGATATTGGTGCTTCACCCGGCCGCGCGCCAGCAGCGTGCCGGCTTCCACCATGGCCTTGATGACCGCCTCGTTGGCGTCGCCCTTCTCGCCCTTCTCGGTGATGACGCGCTTGCCCGCGAAGCCGGGGGCCTGGGCGGTGTAGAGGCTGTCCTCGTCCACCGTATAGGGAATGGCGGGATTGATGCCGCGCTCCTCCAGCCAGCGGCGATGGGCCACCCACACCTCGAAGTCCTCGCGGCCATGGCCGGGGGCGGTGTGCACGAAGCCGGTGCCGGCCTCGTCGGTGACGTGGAAGCCGTCGACCATGGGCACGGTGAAGTCGTAGCCGCCAAGGTTCAGGCTTGCCAGCGGATGGTTGAGCAGCGTGACGGAGAGTTCCTCGGCGCTCACGTCGCACACGCGCCGGAAGGCGGTGACGCGGGCGGCCTTGAAGACCTCATCCGCCAGCTTGTCGGCCAGCACGATCTGATCGCCCGTGCGGGTCCAATTCTCGGCCGGGGCGTCGGTGACCTCATAGAGGCCATAGGCGATCTTGGGGGAATAGCAGACCGCGCGGTTGCCGGGGATGGTCCAGGGCGTGGTGGTCCAGATGGCGACCGAGGTGCCGGCGAGCGGCCCACCGCCCTTCACTGGAAACTTCACCCACACCGTATCCGACGTGTGGTCGTGATACTCCACCTCCGCCTCGGCCAAGGCGGTCTTCTCCACCACCGACCACATGACGGGCTTGGAGCCGCGATAGAGCAGGCCGTTCTCGGCGAACTTGATGATCTCGCGGGCGATCTGCGCTTCGCCGAGATACGACATGGTGGTGTAGGGGTGGGTCCAGTCGCCCTCCACGCCCAGGCGCTTGAATTCGGTGCGCTGCTCGTTCAGCCAGTGCTCCGCATAGGCGCGGCATTCCTGGCGGAAGGCGATCATGGCCGCGCTGTCGGTCAGGTCCGGCTTGGCCTTGCCCTTCTTGCGGTAATTTTCTTCCTCGATCTTCCACTCGATGGGCAGGCCGTGGCAGTCCCAGCCGGGCACATAGTTGGAATCGTGGCCCAGCATCTGCTGCGAGCGCGTCACCACGTCCTTCAGGATCTTGTTGAGCGCGTGGCCGATATGGATGTTGCCATTGGCATAAGGCGGGCCGTCATGCAGCACGAAGCGCGGGCGACCATGGCCTTCCTCGCGCAGGCGGCGATAGAGGCCGAGCCGCTCCCAGCGCTCCAGCAGCTCCGGCTCCTTCTTGGGCAGCCCGCCCCGCATGGGGAATTCGGTCTGCGGCAGGAAGAGCGTGGCGGAATAATCGGGGGCGCTGGCGTCTGCGGTCTTGTCGGCGGTCTTGTCGGTCATGGTCAGGCTCGATAGGGGTCCGTGCTGCGCGATGGGCGTTGGAGCGTCGGGCCGGGGGTCACGCGGGGCAACCCGATCCCGGCATGCGCCTTGATCCCGGCCGGCCCGCGCGCGCGTCAGGCGCGCCCAGGGGCGACCGGGCCGGTAATTCGCGCGGCGATGAGCGGGCGCGGGATCGCGCGCAGGGACGAAAAACGCATGGCCGGCTTCTATCAGGCCCCGCCCCGCCGGGAAAGCCTGCCGTGAACGTGGCGTCCAAACGCGGCGTCCAAACGTCGCGTCCATGCGCGCGTCAAGAGGAACGGGGCGCGTTGGGGGCGGGGAGACGGCGCGGGCGCAGGTGAGCCTTCCTTGAGCCTTCCTGTCGCCGCTGCCGCATCGCCCCATTCTCCCATTGCACGGGGCCGCTGACCCCTCTTCGCTAAGACCTGCCCCACCGGGCGCCTCGCCCCCGCGCCCCCTCCCCCACCCTCCCCCGCTTTGCGGGAGAGGGAGCCTGTCTCGCCCGGGGAGAGGTCTGGATGGTAGACGCCCGTGACGGCAGAACCACCGCCCCGACCGGGCGCACGGAAGTCCCCTCTCCCGCGAAGCGGGGGAGGGTTAGGGAGGGGGCAGGGCCAGAGCTCCAAATTACCCGGATTGAGAAAAATATCCTATAATATATTCCTATTTCCGTGAACCTCTGCTATGGTGTCCTCACCTGGCACCAAGGAGGGGCGCGTCCGGAGCGGCCTGACGGGTGATGTTAGGGGCGGGTGTCCGACGGGACGGGGCTTAACGCCCCCCGAACCGTTAGCAGAGGAGGCTGAAGGCCCAGGCGCACCGATCCGGCAATGGTTCGGCCGGTGCTGATGGGAGAACCTGTGGCCCACGCGGCGCGGGGCCGAGGCCACAAATCCCCGCGCGGGGGCGGACGGAGCGAGGCTCCACCTCATCCCACACTTCTACGGCGCGCCAGCCGCGCGCCGGCCGCTCCCGCATCCCTCCACCCCTGCCATCGGCGGGGATGTTGGTGCTGGGCGCGTCATAGGGGCGCGCAGGGTGTTGGCGTTGTGTCCTTGCCCCCTCCCCCACCCTCCCCCGCTTTGCGGGAGAGGGGGCCTGTCCCGCTGGCGAGAGGCCGAGATGCCGACGCCGGGGCAGAGCAGAGCCACCGCACCATCCAGGCGCGCCAAAGTCCCCTCTCCCGCAAAGCGGGGGAGGGATAGGGAGGGGGCGAGACAGGGGCGAAATGCGCAGGGGGCGAAGGAGAGGGGCCGGCCCTGGGCCCTCGCGCGGCGAAGGAGGCCGGTGCCCCCCTGCGATCACTACCGCTGTTTGAAATGTAGCATTCAGCGCAGACCGGCCAAGGAACTGCCCGGTGGGACGATCAGGCGGGCGCGCCCTCCCCGGCTGTCATGCCCGGGCTCGTCCCGGGCATCCACGCCTCTCCCTTAGCTTCGTCCTTACGGAGCCCCGTGGATGGCCGGAACCCGCATGTGTGCGGGTTCCGAGACGAGGGGCGCGAGTCGTCAACAGACGACGTGCGGGACAAGCCCGGCCATGACGGTGAGGCGAGCGCGTGGCGCCGGTCTTGACCCGGAGGCGCCGACACCCGCGGACGCGCAGTGCCATCGCAGCCACGCCCATGCCAAGCCAACCCGACCGCCAGCCCAATCAGGCCGGCTCGGTCTCCGCCGTGGGCTCTTCCAGGGAGCGGACGCGGTCCACCACCGCCTTCTGCACCTTCTCGAAGGCGCGCACCTCGATCTGGCGGACGCGCTCGCGGGAGACGCCGAATTCGGCGGCCAGTTCTTCCAGCGTCACCGGGTCCTCGGCGAGGCGGCGGGCCTCGAAGATGCGACGCTCGCGGTCATTGAGCACGGACAGCGCGCCGGCCAGAGCCGTGCGGCGATTGTCCATCTCCTCCTGCTCGGCGAGCGCGTTTTCCTGGTCATCGCGCTCGTCCACCAGCCAGTCCTGCCACTCGCCGCTGTCGCCATCGTCGCGCAGCGGGGCGTTCAGGGAGGCGTCGCCGCCGAGGCGGCGGTTCATCTCCACCACCTCGTCCTCGGTGACGCCCAGCTTGGTGGCGATCTGCTTGACCTGGTCGGGGCGCAGGTCGCCCTCCTCCAGCGCCGAGATCTGGCTCTTGGCCTTGCGCAGGTTGAAGAACAGCTTCTTCTGCGCCGCCGTGGTGCCCATCTTCACGAGGCTCCACGACCGCAAGATATATTCTTGAATCGAGGCGCGGATCCACCACATGGCATAGGTGGCCAGGCGGAAGCCCTTGTCGGGCTCGAACCGCTTCACCGCCTGCATGAGGCCCACATTGCCCTCGGAGATCACTTCGGAAATGGGCAGGCCATAGCCGCGATAGCCCATGGCGATCTTCGCCACGAGGCGCAGATGGCTGGTGACGAGCCGATGGGCCGCATCGCGATCCCCATGCTCGCGCCAGCTCTTGGCCAGCATATATTCCTCCTGCGGCTCCAACATGGGGAACCGCCGGATCTCCTCAAGATAGCGCGACAGACCGCCCTCTGCGGACGGAATGGGCATGTGGCGTGCCTGGGCCATGAAAGGCCTCCTTCCCTCGTGGCCCTCGACGCGAGCAGCCACACACGCCGCCGCGAAACGCCGGCAGCGAAAGCGCATCATATCTTTCATAACGGCAATGCGAAAGATTGGATCCCCGGCGCCGCGAGACCCCTTTCGTTCACGTCGACGCGACCTGGAGCGGTAGCGGGAGGCGCCTCACCCGGCCCGCAGCGCCGTCTCCAGGGCGGCGAGATCCGCCGGCAATTCGCTATCGAAGCCCATCACCTCGCCGGTGGCCGGGTGGGCAAAGCCCAGATGCGCGGCGTGCAGCGCCTGCCGGTCCAGCGCTTTGAGCATGGCCTGCGCCGCCTCCGGCAGACGGGACGTCTTGGTGCGGAAACCCGCCCCATAGACCTCGTCGCCCAAGAGGGGATGGCCGATGTGGGCCATGTGGACGCGGATCTGGTGGGTGCGCCCGGTCTCCAGGTGGCACTCCACCAGGCTCGCCACCACCTCGCCCGAAGCATCAAGGAAGGTCTCGATGAGCCGCCAATGGGTGATCGCCTCCCGCCCGGAGGCCCGCACCGCCATCTTCTGGCGGTTGGTGGCATGCCGGTCGATGGGCGCGTCCACCGTGCCGCGATGCTCCGGCGCGCCCCAGACGAAGGCGAGATAGGCGCGGGTCAGGTCGCCGGTGCGGCCATGGTCGGCGAACTGGGCGGCCAGGTGCTTGTGGGCGGCATCGGTCTTGGCCACCACCAGGAGGCCGGACGTGTCCTTGTCCAGCCGGTGCACGATGCCCGGCCGCCGCACGCCGCCAATGCCGGAGAGGCTCTCCCCGCACTGGTGCAGCAGGGCATTCACCAGTGTTCCGTCCCAATGGCCGGGCGCGGGATGCACCACCAGGCCGGCGGGCTTGTCGATCACGATCAGGTGGGCATCCTCGTGCACCACGTTCAACGGGATGTCCTGCGGCACCGGCTCGGCGGGCTCGGGCGCCGGCACGGCAACGGTGAGCACGTCGCCGGCATTGACCCGCTCGGCCGCGTCTCCTACCACTCGCTCGCCGTTCCGCACGCGGCCGTCCGCCACCAGCCGCTGGAGGCGGGTGCGGCTGAGGTCCGGCAGGCGGCCGGCAAGGAAGCGGTCCGTTCGGGACCCCGCATCGGCGGGCTCGACCGTAACCGCGACGGTCTCCGCTCCGGCGGCTTCCCCGTCTTGTGCGAGGTCGCAGGCGAAGTCATCGTCCGCGTCGAAGCCGGGTCCACGCGCCACAGGTCCACTCACGTCAGGCTCTTTCATGTTCAACCGTCCGCTCGAACCCGACACCCAGGAGCCCCTCACGCCTGACCAGGAGCGGGTGCTGCGCAAGGTGCGCCGCTTCTCCATGGTCTCGGGCCTGATCATGGTGCTGGGTCTGGCATCCGTGTTCGGCGTCATTGCCTATCGCATGCTCCGCGACAAGGTGGCCAGCCCCGGCGAGATCACCACCACCTTGCCCAAGGGCGCCGAGGTGGTCTCCACGGCGGTCAGCGGCGATACCCTGGTGCTGACCCTGAAAGTGGGCGGCACGGTGGAAATCCGCACCTTCCGGCTCGACACCCTCGCCCCGACCGGCCGCCTGAAGTTCGCCGTGGAGCCCTGAACCAAAGCCCCACCTGCGCCGTAACTGCCCTCACCCGGCCCGCTTGAGGCCGCATGAGGGCTGGCGATGGCAGGCAAGGTGCTCATTTATGGCGGCAGCGGCGGCATTGGCGCGGCCCTCGCCCGGACGCTGAAGGCCAAGGGCTTCGGCCTGCATCTGGTGGGCCGGGACGCGGCGCGCCTCGCCGCCGTGGCGGATGAGACCGGCGCCACCACCACGCAGGGCGACGTCACCGACGAAACCCTCTTCGCCCGCGCCGCAGCGGAGGCCGGGTCGGCGCTGGCCGGCCTTGCCTATGCGGTGGGCTCCATCACCCTGAAGCCCCTGCACCGCGTGTCGGCGGCTGACATCAAGGCCGACTTCTGGCTCAATGCGGGCGCCGCCGCCCTCGCCGTCCAAGCGGCCCTGCCCGCGCTCAAGGCTTATGAGGGCACGGCGAGCGTGGTCCTCTTCTCCTCGGTCGCCGCCCGCCAGGGCTTCGCCGCCCATGTGTCGGTGTCGCTGGCCAAGGGCGCGGTGGAGGGCCTCACCTTGTCTCTGGCGGCCGAGCTCGCCCCCAAGGTGCGGGTGAACGCCATCGCGCCCTCCCTCACCAAGACGCCGCTGGCGGCCTCGCTCACCTCCAGCCCGCAAATGGCCGGCGCCATTGCCGGCCTCCATGCCCTGCCCCGCCTGGGCGAGGCGCAGGACAGCGCGGGACTCGCCGCCTTCCTCCTGTCGCCGGAGGCGGACTGGATCACGGGCCAGGTCATCGGCGTCGATGGCGGGCGCTCCACCTTGCGTACCAAGGGCTGAGCCATGCCCGGCCCGCGCCCCAAGAGGGTGGCGAAGGCGGACCTGCCCACCCGCATCTGCGCCACCTGCGGCCGCCCCTTCGCCTGGCGGCGCAAATGGAAGGCGGTGTGGGACGAGGTGCGTTATTGCTCCGACCGCTGCCGGGGCAATCGCAAAAGCCGGACGGGCGCGCCATGAGCGGCACCTTGCGCTTCCTCCTGGGCGACCAGCTCACGCGCGGCCTCACCGCGCTCGACGGCCTCGACCGGGAAAACGACGTGGTGCTGATGGTGGAGGTGGACGAAGAAGCCACCTATGTGCGCCACCACAAGCAGAAGATCGTCTTCCTGCTCTCCGCCATGCGCCATTTCGCGGCCGAGCTTCAGGCGGAAGGCATCGCGGTGGACTATGTGCGGCTCGACGACCCCGCCAATGGCGGCACCTTCGGCGCCGAGCTGGAGCGGGCCATCGCCCGCCATGCGCCCGCACATATCGTCATGACCGAGCCCGGCGAATGGCGGGTGCGCGAGATGATGGAGACTTGGCGCGACGAGCTGGCCGTGCCGCTGGAGATCCGCCCCGACACACGGTTCCTGGCCTCGCACGACGACTTCGCCGCCTGGGCCGGCACCAAGCGCCAGCTGCGCATGGAATATTTCTACCGCACCCTGCGCCGGCGCACCGGCCTGCTCATGGACGGCGATGAGCCCGCCGGCGGGCGCTGGAACTTCGACCCCGAGAACCGCCGCCGCCTGCCGGACAACCTGCCGCTTCCCGGCCGCCGCCGCTTCGCCCCGGATAGGGTGACGCAGGAGGTCGTCGCCCTGGTTGAGGCGCGTTACGGAAATCATTTCGGGACGCTGGAGGGCTTCGGCTGGGCGGTGACGCGGGCGGATGCCCTCCAGGCGCTGGACGATTTCATCGCCACTGCCCTGCCCCGCTTCGGCGACTATCAGGACGCCATGAAGGCCGGGGAGGACTTCCTCTTCCACGGCCTCCTCTCGCCCTATCTCAATGCCGGCCTCCTCACGCCCCTTGAGGTGTGCCTGCGGGCGGAGGCGGCCTATCGGGGAGACGCGGCGCCCCTCAATGGGGTGGAGGGCTTCATCCGGCAGATCCTGGGCTGGCGGGAGTTCGTGCGGGGCCTCTATTGGCACGACATGCCCGCTTATGCGGACACCAACCATCTCAACGCCCAGCGGGACCTGCCCGACTTCTACTGGACCGGCGAGACGGACATGGCCTGCCTGCGCGCGGTGGTGGATGTCACCCGCCGCACCGCCTATGCGCACCATATCCAGCGCCTGATGGTCACCGGAAACTTCGCGCTTCTGGCGGGCATCGCGCCGCGCCAGATCGAAGCGTGGTACCTGGCCGTCTATGTGGATGCGTTCGAGTGGGTGGAACTGCCCAATGTCCACGGCATGGTGCTGCATGCCGACGGCGGGCGGCTTGGCTCCAAGCCCTATGCGACTTCGGGCGCCTATATCAACCGCATGTCGGACTATTGCCGGGGCTGCGCCTATGACCCGGACATCAAGGAAGGACCGGGCGCCTGCCCGTTCAACCTCCTCTATTGGACCTTCCTGATGGACAATGCCGACGCGCTCGCCGGCAATCCGCGCATGGCCATGCCCTATCGCACGCTGGAACGCATGCCCCCGGAGCGCAAGGCGCGCCTCAAGGCGCAGGCGGACGCCTTCCTCGACAGCCTGCCCGCCACGGGACAATGGTCATGAGGCGGCGTGTCGCCGGCGGATCACTGGAGGGAGGATTCCCCGTCATCGCCGGGCATGCGGGCGAGCAGCATCTGGGTGATGGCCACCAGCATCTCCGCCCGCTCCTTCAGCGTTCCCGCCTCCAGCAGCGCTTGCTTCTCCAGGGCGCCATAGGGCGACATGACGCACAGCGCGTTCACCAGCGTCTCGGTGCCCGCCTGCTGGATGCCGTCCCAGTCCGCCGCCAGATGGTTGGCCTCCAGGAAGGCGGCCAGCGCCGAAAGCAGCGCGCTGCGGTCCACATCCTCCTCGCCGGCGCTCTCGTCGAAATCGGCGCCGAACGCGGAGGCGTCGATGGCGAAGCGCCGATAGGGGGTGTCGGTGGTCTCCTCGGCCCCCATCCGCACCCGGCAGATGCCGGTCAGGGTAATGAGATAGCGCCCGTCGCCGGTCTCGGCGAACTGGGTGATGCGGCCGATGCAGCCCACCTTGAAGACGGCAGGCCCGTGCGTGGTCTCGGGCTTGGTCTCGTCCGGCTGGACCATGACGATGAGCCGGTCGCCCGCGAGCGCGTCGTCCACCATCTCCAGATAGCGGGGCTCGAACACGTTCAACGGCAATTCGGCGCGCGGCAGCAGCAGCGCGCCGGACAGCGGGAAGACCGCGGCGGTGCCGGGCACGTCGCCCGGCGCATGATACGAACGGCGGTTAGCCACGATGCTCCTTCAGGCGAACAGGATCGCCGAAAGCTTCTTACGTCCCGAAATGGTCAGCGGATCGGTGGGGCCCCAGGCCTCGAACAGCTGGAGGAGCTGCTTGCGCGCCGCATCCTCGTTCCAGCTGCGATCCCGCTTGACGATGTCGAGCAGATGGATGAGCGCCTGCTCGCGACGGCCACGGCCATTAAGGCCGAGAGCGAGGTCGAAGCGGGACTGATGATCCAGGGGGTCGATGTCGACCTTGGCCTGGAGGGTGGCGAGATCGCCAAGCGCGGCGGCCTGCTCGGCCAGATCCAGGGCGGCCTTGGCAGCGGTGATGGCGCTGTCGCCTTCCTTGCCGGCCGGCACCATCTGAAGGGTCGCCTTGGCCTGGTCGAGGGCGCCGCCCGCCACCTGGGCGCGGACGAGGCCGCCCAGGGCCTTCAGATTATCGGGCTCCTGGGCCAGCACATGGGCGAAGATCTCCGCCGCGCCGGCCACATCCCCTTCCGCCAGCGCCGCGTCGGCGGCGGCCAGCACTTCGGCGATGTCGGCGTCCGCCGGGCCGCCCATGAGGCGCTCGATGAAGGCCTTGATCTGGCTCTCCGGCAGGGCGCCCATGAAGCCGTCCACCGGCTGGCCGTTGACGAAGGCATAGACGGTGGGAATGGACTGGATGCGCAATTGCTGCGCCACCGCCGGATGCTCGTCGATGTTCATCTTGACGAGCTTGACCTTGCCCTTGGTGGCCGCCACAGCGCGCTCGATGATGGGGCCCAGCGTCTTGCAGGGGCCGCACCAGGGGGCCCAGAAGTCCACCAGCACCGGACGGCGACGGGATTCCTCGATCACATCCGCCATGAAGGTCTGGGTGGTGGTCTCGGTCACGTCGTCCGCGCCGACCTGCCCGCCCGGAGCCGCCGCCTGGGCCCCGCCCGCCTGCTTGAACAGCATGGTTCTGGTCCTTAAAAGCTGTGCCCGGTCGCGGTCATGCGCCACGGGCCTGCCCCATAGATGGGAGCCGGGCGCGCGGGCGCAACCGCCGTGAACACGCTTCTAGAGCGCGAACGGGTGACGGGAAAGCCCAAATGCGCGGCCGCCACCTCCCGCCCCGCCGACGACGGGGAAAGGTGGTTGCCGGCCACCCACCGGCGGCAAAACGGGCGGGAAGCGGTGGACAGGGCCGCGAGGAGTGTGGACGCAGGCCGCCACGCCCTTGCGGGCCGCAAGCCCCCAGCCCAGGCTGATTTGACGGACCTTCAAAGGAAGGGCACACCCCGCCGCAATGAAATTCAACCGCCTTCGGCTGACCGGCTTCAAGACCTTCGTGGAGCCGACCGACCTCCTGATCGAACCCGGCCTCACCGGCGTCGTCGGGCCGAACGGGTGCGGCAAGTCGAACCTGGTTGAGGCCCTGCGCTGGGTCATGGGGGAAAGCTCCCACAAGGCCTTCCGCGCCCAGGACATGGATTCGGTCATCTTCGCCGGCACCACGGCGCGCCCCGCCCGCAACACCGCCGAGGTCGCCCTCCAGCTGGACAATACCGACCACACCGCGCCCGCCGCCTTCAATGGGGACGATGTGATCGAGGTGGTCCGGCGCATCGAGCGCGGGGCGGGCTCGAACTATCGCATCAATGGTCGCGACGTGCGGGCCCGCGACGTCCATCTCCTGTTCGCCGACGCCTCCACGGGCGCCCGCTCGCCGGCCCTGGTGCGGCAAGGGCAGATCGGCGAGATCGTGGGCGCCAAGCCGGCGGCCCGGCGGCGCATCCTGGAAGAAGCCGCGGGCGTCGCCGGCCTCCATGCCCGCCGGCACGAGGCCGAACTGCGCCTGAAGGGCGCCGAGCAGAATCTCCTGCGCCTGGAGGACGTGCTCACCCAGCTCGCCACCCAGGTGGACAGCCTGCGCCGCCAATCCCGCCAGGCGGTGCGCTATCGCGCCGTGGCCGAGGACATCCGCCGTCAGGAGGCCACCTTGCTCTGGCTGCGCTGGCGGGAGGTGACGGCAACCTTGGCCGACGCTCAGCGCCAGATGGAGCTTATGGCCGGCGAAGGCGCCGCCCGCACCCGCGACCAAGCGGAAGCGGCTCGCCTCCAGGCGGTGGCCGCCCATGTGCTGCCCGCCCTGCGTCAGGCGGACGCGGAGGCCGCCGCCCGGGTGCAGCGGCTTGTCCATGCCCGCGAGGAGCTGGACCGGGAGGAGGCCCGCCTTGCGGTGCGCAGCCAGGAACTGGAGCGCCGCCTTGCCCAATTGGCCCAGGACGTTGCCCGCGAGCATGCCCTCTCGGCGGACGCGGAAGGCGTGCTGGAGCGCCTCGCCGAGGAAGCGGAGGGGCTCGCCGCCCAGCAGGAAGACGCTGTTATCGCCGAGGAGGATGCCGCCATCGCCCGCTCGGAGGCGGAGGATCGCCTGGCGGAGGCCGAATCCATGCTGGAGGAACGGACCCAGGCGTTCGCGGATCTGGGCGCCCGGCGCGGCGTGCTGGACGGCCAGATGCGCGACGTGCGCACCCGCCTCATGCGCGCCGCCGCCGAGCATGCCTCGGTGGAAGCGGAGGAAGGGCGGCTGCGGCGGGAGGCGGGCACCGAGGGCTTGGAGCGCCTGCGCGAAGCATCCGCCACCGCCCGCGAGCGGCTCGATGCCGCCGAGGACATGACAGCTCTGGCCGAGGCCGCCCACGGGGAGGCCCGCGCCGCCGCCGAGGCCCTGCGGCCGACGCTGGCCGAGGCCGAGCGCCGGTTCGGCCGCCTCGACACCGAGGCGCGCACCCTCTCCAAGCTGCTCCAGTCCGCCGACCGGCGCTTTCCTTCCGTGGCCGATCTCCTGACGGTGGAGAAGGGCTATGAGGTGGCGCTGGGCGCCGCCTTGGGGGACGATCTGGATCTGCCCGTAGATGAGCGCGCACCCGCCCGCTGGGCCGGCGCCGACATCGTGGCCGGCGATCCGCTGCTGCCGGCCGGGGCCGAGCCCTTGGCCGTGCGCGTCTCCGGCGTGCCGGCCCTTGCCCGGCGCCTTGCCCAAGTGGGGGTGGTGGCGCAGGCGGACGGGCCGCGCCTTCAGGCCGCCCTGCGGCCCGGCCAGCGCCTGGTCTCGCGCGAAGGGGATCTGTGGCGCTGGGACGGCCTGGTGGCCGCCGCCGACGCCCCCACCGCCGCCGCCCGGCGCCTCGCCGAGCGCAACCGCCTCGCCGACCTTACCGCCGAGGCGGAGGAGGCGCGCCATTGGGTGGAGCGCCTGCGAGCCGAGGCGGCCTCTCTCGACCAGCGGGTGCGCGCCGAAGGCCACGCGGAGGCCCAGGCCCGCGAAGCCCGTCGCGCCGCCCAGCGCGCCGCCGAAATGGCGCGGGAAGCGGAAGCCGCCGGCGAGCGCCGCGCCGCCCAGCATGCCGCCCGCCTGTCCGCATTGGGGGAGGCCCGCGCCCGAATCACGGCGGCCCGCGCCGAGGCGGAGGCGGCGGAGCGTGCCCTCCAGGCGGAACTGGCGAGCCTCGAATCACCCGCCCTCATGGAGGCGAGCCTCGCCGAGGCCCGCGCCCAGGCGGCCCAGGCCCGCGCCCGGCTCGCCGAAACCCGCGCCCAGGCCTCGGCGCTCGACCGCGAACGAGCCGCCCGCCTGAGGCGCCTGGAAGCCATAGCCGGGGAACGGCGCTCCTGGACCGAGCGGGCGGGCGGCGCGGGTGCCCGCATCGCCGCCCTGGAAGCCCGCCGCGACGAGGCCCAGGCGGAACTGGACGGCCTGGCCGACGCCCCCGCCGAGATCGTGCTGCGCCGCCGCCGGCTGCTGACCGAAACCGAGCAGGCGGAAGCCACCCGCCGCGCCGCCGCCGACCGCCTGGCGGAAGGCGAGGCCGCGCTGGCGGCGGCCGACCAAGCGGCCAAGGACGCGCTCGCCGCCCTCTCTGCCGCCCGCGAGGAAGCCGCCCGCTGCGAGGCGCGCCTGGAGGCCGCCCGCCAGCGGCGCGACGATGTGGCCCGCGACATCGCCGATGCCCTCGACGGACCGCCGGAGACCGCCTTCACCCTCTCCGGCCTCACCGCCGATGCCGAGCCGCCGCCCCTCGACGCAGTGGAAGCCGCCCTTGAGCGGGCTCGGCGCGAGCGGGACCGCCTCGGGGCGGTCAATCTGCGGGCCGAGGTGGAGCTTGAGGAAGCGGACGGGCGGCTGGAGACGCTGACCCGCGAGCGCGACGATTTGGTGGAAGCCATCCGTCGCCTGCGCTCGGGCATCCAAAGCCTGAACCGCGAGGCGCGCGAGCGCCTTCAGGCCTCCTTCGCCGTGGTGGACGCCCATTTCCGCAAGCTGTTCGACACGCTGTTCGGTGGCGGCGAGGCGCAATTGGTGCTGACCGACGCGGATGACCCGCTGGAAGCCGGCCTCGACATCATCGCCAAGCCACCGGGCAAGAAGCCGCAGACGCTCTCCTTGCTCTCCGGCGGCGAGCAGGCGCTCACCGCCATGGCACTGATCTTCGCGGTGTTCCTGACCAATCCTGCGCCCATCTGCGTGCTGGATGAGGTGGACGCGCCGCTGGACGACGCCAATGTGGAACGCTTCTGCGTGCTGATGGACGAAATGACGCGGCTGACCGACACCCGCTTCCTGGTCATCACGCACAATCCCATCAGCATGGCGCGCATGGACCGGCTGTTCGGCGTCACCATGGCCGAACGTGGCGTGTCACGACTGGTGTCTGTGGACCTGCAGCATGCCGAGCGCTTACGCGAGGTGAGCTGATCGGTGCCAAGAGCTTGAGTTCACTGTCGTTTTTCGCGTGTTTTCAGGCAGTTAAATCGCTCCGCGCTTTTCTTGACACTCAAATATGCCGCAACTATGGTGCCGCGCGGTTTCGGGGGGCCGTGATCGCCTGATCCACAACCCGCGAAGCCGGAGTTCGTACCATGTCGAAACGATCGGATTCCGATCCTCGGAAGACGGGCCAACGGCAAGCGGACCAAGAACCAGGGGTGGGTGATCCCGGACTTGCGGATCGGCTTCAGCGTCTCAATGCCGCGCTTGACAAGGCGCGGCCAAAAGACCAATCGCAGCCGACGGGACCGCAACGCAACAACACCGCCTCGGGCATGGCTTTGGCCTTTCGCCTGGGATCGGAGTTCGTGGCGGGGACTCTGGTGGGGGCCATGATCGGCTGGGGCATCGACACCGTCTTTTCGGTGTCGCCCTGGGGCATCATCCTCTTCACCCTGATCGGCTTTGCCGCCGGCGTGCTCAATATGATGCGCGCGGCCGGCGAGACCGGTGGAAAGAAGCCTCCGCAGGGATGAGCCCCGCAGAGGACGTGGAATTGTGGCGGCGCAAGCCGCACGGAACAGGGGCGCGTGTCGGATGAACATCGATCCGATCCACCAGTTTGAAGTGCAGCGTTATGTAGAGCTGCTGCATGTCTCGGGCGTCAGCGTCTCGTTCACCAATTCCGCCGCCTTCATGGTGGGCATCGTCGCGGCCATCTTCCTGTTCCTGACCTACGCCACGCGCGGCCGCACCCTGGTGCCAGGCCGCATGCAGTCGGTGGCGGAGATGTCCTACGAATTCATAGCCAAGATGGTACGGGACTCGGCCGGCAGCCAGGGCATGGTGTTCTTCCCACTGGTCTTCTCCCTGTTCATGTTCGTGTTCGTCGCGAACGTGGTGGGCCTCATCCCCTACACCTTCACCATCACCGCCCACATCATCGTCACCGCCGCCTTGGCGCTCCTGGTGATCGGCACCGTGGTGGTCTACGGCTTCTTCAAGCACGGCACCCACTTCCTGCACCTGTTCGTGCCGTCGGGCGTGCCCTCCTTCCTTCTGCCCTTCGTGGTGCTGATCGAGGTGGTGTCCTTCATCTCCCGCCCGATCTCGTTGTCGCTGCGTCTGTTCGCCAACATGCTGGCCGGCCATATCGCCCTGAAGGTGTTCGCCTTCTTCGTGGTGGGCCTGGCCTCGCTCGGCGTCGCCGGCTGGTTCGGCGCGGTGCTTCCCTTCTTCATGATCGTGGCGCTGACGGCGCTCGAGCTGCTGGTCGCGGTGCTGCAGGCCTATGTGTTTGCGGTCCTCACCTCGATCTATCTCAACGATGCGGTGCATCCGGGCCACTGAGCCCCGCCCTCATCTGAACCCTCACGTGTTTCTCAAGGAGCAGTACTATGGACGCGAACGCTGCTAAGTTCCTGGGCGCCGGTCTCGCCTGCCTCGGCATGGGTCTCGCCGGCATCGGCGTCGGTAACATCTTCGGAAACTTCCTCTCCGGCGCCCTGCGCAACCCCTCTGCGGCCGACGGCCAGTTCGCCCGCGCGTTCATCGGCGCGGCGCTCGCGGAAGGTCTCGGCATCTTCTCGCTCGTCGTCGCTCTCGTTCTGCTCTTCGTGGCCTGATCGGCGCGACATAAGCGGTGGCTTCCGGGTGCGCCCGGGAGCCTGATGGACGAAGGACGGACAGGCGAGCCATGACCAAGACATGGAAGCTGACAGTTGCTGCGGCTGTGACGGGATGCCTGCTGATGGCAGGGCCGGTGACGGTGGTGGCCGGCAGCGATACCGCACCTGCGCGGGTGTGGAACACGATGACCTCCTTCGTCGTCGCCGAGGCCCACGCGGCCGCTCCGGCTTCGGGCGAACTTGCCCATGCGGTGCATGGCGACAAGGCGGCGGGTGGTGAGCACGGCGGGGGCTTCCCGCCGTTCAACCCCACCCATTTCGCCTCCCAGCTGTTCTGGCTGGCGCTGACCTTCGGCGCGCTTTACTTCCTGATGAGCCGCGTGACGCTTCCGCGCATCGGCCGCATCCTGGAAGAACGTCATGACCGGATCGCCCGCGATCTGGAAGAGGCGTCCCAGCGCCGGGCGGAGAGTGAAGCGGCCCTGGCCGCCTACGAGAGGGCTCTGGTAGAGGCCCGCAACAAGGCCAATGCCATTGCCGGTGAGGCGCGCAACCGCCTTGCCGCCGAGACCGAGACCAACCGCAAGAGCCTGGAAGCGAGCCTCGCCGCCAAGCTTGAAGAGGCGGAACGTCGCATCGGCGCCACCAAGACCGAAGCCATGTCGCATGTGCGCGGCATCGCCGTGGACACGGCCAGCACCATCGTCACCCGTCTCGTGGGCACGTCCGCTCATGCCGGCGACGTGGAGCAGGCGGTGGATGCGGCTCTCGCCCAGAAGACGGGCGCGTGATTTTCCCTGCCGCCCCGCGTCGAGCGCGGGGGCGGCGACCTGATACCGGCGATCGAGGACTGCCATGAACGAGATGCAATTGGCCGAGCTCTGGGTGGCCATCGCCTTCCTGCTGTTCGTCGCCATCCTGCTCTATTACGGCGTCCACCGCACCATCGCCGCGGCGCTGGACAATCGCGGTGCCCGCATCGCCGCCGAGCTGGACGAAGCCCGCCGCCTCAAGGAAGAGGCGCAGAAGCTGGTGGCCGAATACAAGCGCAAGCAGCGCGAGGCGGAGACCGAGGCGGAATCCATCGTGACCGCCGCGAAGGCCGAGGCCGAGCGCCTGGCCTCCGAGACCCGCGCCAAGCTGGAAGACTTCGTCGCCCGCCGCACCCGCATGGCGGAAGAGAAGATTTCCCAGGCCGAATCCCAGGCCGTGGCCGACGTGAAGGCGGTAGCTGCCGACGCAGCGGTGAAGGCGGCCGAGCGGCTCCTGTCCGGCATCGCCCGTGACGCCGCCGTGGGTGAGCGCCTGGTGGGCTCCGCCATCTCCGACGTGAAGGCGAAGCTGAACTGAGGCCTCGCGCGTCGCCCCTTCCGGGGCCGCATCGAAGCCCGATGGATGTTGAAGACGCCGCCGCGCCCCCGGGCCGGCGGCGTCTTCCGTTTCAGGGCCGCTCTCCCGCGTCGGCCGGCGCCCGCGTGACGCCTGAAGACCGAGGCCGGTCGTGCGTCCCGGCGAACCCCCTCGGAGGTCGCACCCGCGGCACCACGCCTCTGCCCACGCGTGCGCCCATGCCACGCCGACACGCGCGCCCTGTTGGCCCGCCCTTTCCTGCGGCCCGGCGCGCCCTCCCCTCCCAACGGGCACCCCGCGGCGGCGGAGGA
Organism: Aquabacter sp. DMC10; assembly: GCF_056314145.1. Classification (NCBI taxonomy): domain Bacteria; kingdom Pseudomonadati; phylum Pseudomonadota; class Alphaproteobacteria; order Hyphomicrobiales; family Xanthobacteraceae; genus Aquabacter; species Aquabacter sp. DMC10. The sequence goes on from NZ_JBQUYX010000001.1 coordinate 531,896, forward strand.
CACGCCTTGTAGGTCGCCATGCCGTCTTGAAACCGCCGGCAAGGTCGGCCATTGCTTGGGCATGATGCCTGCCGCCCTCTTACCGCCTCACCCTTGGGCGCGCCTGCCCAGCGCCGCGCGCTGGACGGCGGTTCGGACGTGGCTGGCCGCGCTGGTCCTGTGCCTCGCGGCGCTGGTCACCGCCGCCCAGGCGCAGGATCTGCGGCCGCCGGGCAGCATTCCCCGTCCCCCCGCCAATGTGGGTGGGGGCGGTGGAGGTGGCCTGTTCGGGGGCTGGAACCCGTTTGCGCCTTTCCTGCCTCCCCAGCAGCAGCAGCCCCAGCAGGCGCAGCCCCAGGTGCCCAAGCAGCCGCAGCCGCCGCCCGAGCCGGAAGGCACGGTCTATTCCTCCGCGGATGAGGCGGTGCAGGGCAAGAAGCAGCCGCCCACCAAGTTCGTTCTGGTGATCGGCGACCGCCTCGGCGCGCAGTTCGCCAAGGGTCTGGCCGACGCCTATGTGCCCGAAAAGGGCGCCCCCGCCGTGATCGCCCGCACCGACGACGACAGCGGCTATCTGCCGGGGGAGACGGCTGATATCACCGACTGGATGGCCAAGTGGCCCGATGCGGTCACCGCCGGCCGGCCCGGTGTCACCGTCATCGCGCTGGGTTCCAACGACATTCATCCCATCCGCGACGGCGACACCCTGGTGGAGCCCTTCACGGACCGGTGGACGGAACTCTATGGCAAGCGGCTGGACGACCTTCTGAATGCCGTGCGCGCCCGCGCCCGCAACGTGGTGGTGGTGGGTCTGGCCCCCGTTCAGACACCGGCGACCACGGCGGATTATGAGCGGCTGAACGACATTCTGAAGAGCCATGCGGCCAAGGCGGGCATCACCTTCGTGAATGTGTGGGACGGCTTTGTGGACGAGGAGGGCAAGTACAATGCCTCCGGCGCGGCCGTGGACGGCCAGAGGCGGCGCTTGCGCCAGAATGACGGCGTGCGCTTCACCCGCGCGGGCGCCCGCAAGCTGGCCTTCTTCGCCCAGAAGGACATTGCCCGCATTCTCGCCGAAACCGACCTGCTTGCCCAGACGGGCCCCGGCGCCGACGGGACGCGCGGCCCCATGTCCCTGAATGATCGCCCGCGTGGCGCTGGCGGCCTCGCCGGCGGCGGCGGGCCGCAGCCGGCTGCCGTGCCTGTCGCCGCCAGCGGGAGCGAATCGCTGAAAGCCCTCAAGGAAGGGCTGCCGCTCGCCCCGCCCGCCGGCCGTGCTGATGATTTTGCCTGGCCGCCCCGCACGCCCGCCGCAGCCGGCGCGTCCACGCCGGCTTCTGCTGCAGGAACAAGTCCGGCGGCAAGGGAGAAGTAACCTCGCCGGCTTGCGAAGGTGCGAGCCGTGCCCCGGGCTTTTCAGATCCCACGCCTTGGAGTGGGGGCACAAAAAAAGCGCCCCGCCGGAGCGGAGCGCCTGCCAGACGCCGGAGGCATGTCAGACGCCACGCCCCACGGCGCTGCACCTTCAGCGAGCGGGACGGCCGTGCGGCGGCCGCCCTTCCGGCCGATCAGGCGGCTTTGGCTTCGCTCGTCTCGCCCACCGACGTCACGCGGGGCGTCTCGGCCGGGGCGGTGGCGATGGCGATGGTGCGGGGCTTCTTAGCCTCGGGAATGTTGCGCACCAACTCCACATGGAGCAGGCCATTCTCGAGGCGCGCGCCGCGCACTTCCACATGGTCGGCCAGCTGGAACCGCCGCTCGAACGCGCGCGCGGCGATGCCGCGATAGAGCACCTGGCTGTGCTCCGCATTCTCCTGCGTGGCCTTCTCGCCACGAATGGTCAGGCCATTCTCCTTGCTCTCGATGGAGAGTTCCTCGGCGGTGAAGCCGGCGACCGCGACGGTGATTCGATAGTCGTTCTCACCGGTCCGCTCGATATTGTAGGGCGGATAGGTGGGCGCCGCGTCGACGCCGCCGACGGTGTCCAAGAGGGAGAACAGGCGGTCAAAGCCGACGGTGTTGCGATACAGAGGGGTCAGGTCAAAGCTACGCATGGCATATCCTCCTAAAGCGATACGCGTGAAGCATCCGGGACCGCCGAAGCCGGCCCCGGTTTGGTCGCGCCGTCAGAATGACCGGCGCTTCCAGGCATGTGGGAAGCCGGCTTTCGGCCGTCAAGATGGGGCCGGGCGGGATTCATGAACGGGCCGTGAATGACCGCGCCGCTCCCCATTCAGGCGCGATCCCTATAGTGCCGATCGTGATATCCGGCGGTTCCGGCGCACGTCCCGCGGGTGGTCTTGGGGCTGGCACAACGCGGAGACCTTGTTGTAACTCAACGCGTCCTGCCGCATCGGGCAGGGAGGCGGACCATGCGCATCGGCGCCGCAATCCTGGGCCTTTCACTGGCGGTCTGTGCCCCATCCTGCCAGAGCCCGCAGAAATGCCGGAGCTTGCAGGCGGTGATCGCGGCCGCCGCCGCCAGCGGCGCAAGCCAGGCGGATGAGGTCGATTGGAACGGCCCGCCAGGCAGCCTGGTTCGCATTTCCGCCCCCGAAGAACCCTTTCTGCCGCTCACCACGCCCCGCCCCGAGCCGGAGCTGGCGCCCCGCATCATTTCCGCGCCCGCCGTTCCGCCCGCCCATCCCAGCGACGGCCTCGCCCGCGCCTTCTTCACCGCCCCGGTGTTCTCGCCCTATTTCAGCCGCACCGCCGGAACCGGACCGCACACGCCCATGGAGATGGAAAGCCAATTGCGCGACCGGGGGTTCACCCAGATCTCCGGGCTGGAGCTGCGCGGGGAAACCTATCTGTGCGAAGCCACCGGGCCCCGGCGGGAGCGCGTGCGCCTGGTGATCGATGCGCGCTCGGGCGAAATCAGCGGCATGGAAGTGATCGGCTTCGACGGCAAGCGCTACTGAACGCGTTGGCGGCCCGCCCAGGCCGGGCTATAGGCTTTCGACCGGACCTCGTGCGCGCGGGATTGCAATGCGGGCGGGATTGCAAAAGGCGCGACGCCGGGCGCACTCTCACACTGAAATGGCCAATACGGGACCCATGCCCCCCTCGCACGCCCGCGCCGAGACCCTGCCGCTCTCCGCCCCTCCCGCAGCGGCGGACCTGCTGCGCGCCCTGCCGGAAAGCCCGGTTCCCGCGGGCGCCGTGAGCGGGTACCTGCAGTGCGCGGACGACGTGCGCATCCGATTCGCCCATTGGCCCCCCGCGGTCGGGGTGACCCGCCGGGGAACGGTGACCCTGCTGCCCGGACGGGCGGAGTTCATCGAAAAATATTACGAAGGGGTGCGGGATCTGACCGCCCGCGGCTTTGCGGTGGCAACCCTCGATTGGCGGGGCCAGGGGGGCTCGGACCGGCTCCTCGCCAATCCCAGGCGCGGCTATGTGCCGGACTTCCTGGACTATCAGCGCGATCTGGCCGCGCTCATGCGGCAGGTGGTCCTGCCCGATCGCCCGCCGCCCCATTATGCCCTCGCCCATTCCATGGGAGGCGCGGTGCTCCTCGATGCCCTCATCGCCGGTCATCGCTGGTTCGACCGCGCGGTGCTGGCGGCGCCCATGCTCGCCATCCAACTGGGCCCCATGACCGGCACGGCGCGCCTCATCGCGGCCGTCGGCACGGCGGTAGGCCTGGGGCGCGCCTATGTGCCGGGCGGCGGCGACCGGCCCATCAATTTCCGCCCCTTTCCAGTGAACCGCGTGACCTCGGACCCCGTGCGCTATGCCCGCGTCGCGCAGTTCATCAGCCAATATCCCGACCTGGGGCTGGGCTCGCCCACCCTCGCCTGGCTCACCGCCGCCTTCGCCGCCATGGCCCGCATCACGGCGCCCGAGGCGCTGCGGTCCATCCGCCTGCCGCTGCTCCTCATGGCGGGCGGGGCCGATCGCATCGTCTCCAACCGCATGATCGAGCATGTGGCCTCGCGCCTGATCGCAGGCGCGCAACTGGTGGTCCCCGCCGCACGACACGAATTGATGATGGAGCGGGACGCCCTGCGCAGCCAATTCTGGGCGGCCTTCGACGGCTTCATCCCGCCCACGCCTTTGCCCGGAGAGACCGGACGGACCGAGCCCGTCCTGTAAAGCCCTCCCGCGCGAAGGGGACACCGGTTCGCGTGAAGGAAACGCGCTAGGCGCCGGCCAGGATCTCCAGGGCGGCCGCATGGACGGCCTTGCTGCCCGCCGCAACCACGCGCCCACCCTGGGTGGCCGGGGCGCCTTCCCAGGTGGTGACCACCCCGCCCGCCCCCTCGATGATGGGGATGAGCGCGACGATGTCGTGATTCTTCAGGCCACTCTCGATAACGAGATCCACCAGCCCGGCGGCCACCATGCAATAGGCGTAGCAATCCCCGCCATAGCGGGAGAGACGCACGCGGTCTTCCACCTTGCGGAAGGCGGCCCGGTCGGTCTCGTTCATGAGCAGCGGGCTGGTGGTGAAGAGGATGGCCTCCTCGATGGCCGGGCACGGCCGGGCGGTCAGGCGCCGGTCGCCAGCGGGGCCACGATAGAAGGCATTGGCGCCGTCGCCGAAGAAGCGCTCCTTGATGAAGGGCTGATGCATCATCCCATAGACTGCCGACCCTTCCTTCAGGAGGCCGATGAGCGTGCCCCAGGCCGGCATGCCGGAAATGAAGGACTTGGTGCCGTCGATGGGATCGAGCGCCCACACATAGGGTGCCTCGATGTGCTGGTCGTCGAACTCCTCCCCGATGATGCCATGGTCGGGGAAGTGCTGCTGGATCAGCCGGCGCATCACCTGTTCGGCGGCGCGGTCAGCCTCGGTGACCGGATCGAACGCCCGGCCGTGACTCTTGTCCTCGACGCCCAGGCTGGTGCGGAAGAAAGGCAGGATGGCCTCGCCCGACACGGTGGCGAGCTGGTGGACAAACGTATCCAGGGCAACAGGGGTCATGGCAAGCCTTCCAGAAGCCGATCCGGGACGCCGGGCGGCGGCGCCTCCCTTCTCTAAATCAGGTCCGCCGCCGATGGCATGACAAACTGAAAGACACACTGAAACGGTCGGGCGCTCCTCCCGGGCTTCAGCGTGAGGCTGGAGGGACGGGCCCGATGGGTGAGCCGGCGCAGGAAGGGGCAAAACGTTTTAACCCGGCGCCCGGGGGTTAGGCGACTTGGCTGCAAGGTCATGTGACCAAAGGAAAGTTCGCTGATCCGCCGTGCCTAATATATCAGCACCGGCCAATCTTGTGGCAGAGGCCCCATCGGCGCATATTGATGCGGCGCGGCATTGCGTGCTGCAGTGCCGCTGCCCTCCTTGGGCGTTTCCTCCCTAGACTTGGGCCGCTCCGGCATACCGTGAGCGGCCCCTTTCTTTTTGGGCGCTGTTACGCCGATGGCCGGTCTTTGCCGTGCCTTTTTCGCCCCTCGCGAAATCAGCCTCAAGCGGGACGCGCCTCCTGGCCGCCCCCCCTGCTGCAGTGCGACAAACTCGCACTTGATGCGCGCAGCCTCCTTGCGGTATTGCTGCGATGCGGCACAGCGATTGGCGTCGCTCTGCCGCTGCCCTCCTTGGGCGTTTCCTCCCTAGACTTGGGCCACTACGGATATCCGTGAGTGGCCCCTTTCTTTTTAGACCGCCTGAACGGCGGCGCCCATTGGCGCGTCGGGAGGACCAAGACACCCCCGCCAGTTGCTCTTGCGATGCCCTGCCAGTCAGCGCCCCCCCTTCGCGCCTGGGACCAAGGCGCCCTTCGGACGTAATTCAGCACCTTCGCGATGATCGACCCAGAAGGAACGTAGGCCTTCAATGCGACCGCGCGACGCTCGACGAACCTCCATGAGGCATAGGCGAGAGGAATGACGATGATGGCGGCTAGTCCCGCGTTCAGGGGTCTATTCCATTTCCTGATATCAGGTAAGAATGACCAAACGAGACAGCAAGCCCCAAAATGATCCGGAGAAGCAGGAAGTTGTTATCTCTAGATCCATCGGAATCCGAAATAAACTTGAACCCACGATTAAAGTTCAAGACACTCAAGCAACGCCACATAACTTGCGCCCCGAAAATGCCGCAACCCTGTGCTTCCCACGCCATATCAAAATCCGGCAAGCGCGGCACTTCGCTGTTCACTCTCTCTTCCAGGCGTGCCCCAGCTCCATTCGCCCGTTTCTTGGCGGACGAGAACAGGTCCAGCCAAAGCGTCACGAGGAGCGGGAGCCGGAGTGTTCAGCCGTCTGAAAGCCCCCTGACATAAGGCGCCCACCCCTGGCCCTAAGGGCCACGCAGCCGTTGCAGACCAGCCATGCTTTCGCATCGCAAACCAGCACTTGATTTATGGCACCGCAATGGGCTATTGCTGCATTGCGACATGGCGATTGGCGTCGCTGTGTCGCTGCCCTCCTTGGGCGTTTCCTCCCTAGACTTGGGCCGTTCGCTTCGGCGGGCGGCCCCTTTCTTTTTTGGGCGACCGCTCGGGACAGACGGTCTGCACGCGGACCGCGAAGCAGCGATCCGCCCTGCGCAAATTCGTATATCTGCCATTCGGAAAACGCAAGGCCGTCACACATCGCGCCGTGCGCGAAGTTGCCGCGCCCGCGCGCTACCACCCAGGGCAGCGCGACGTGGGGGTCAGCACCCCGCTCCTCCTCGATCTTGCGGGCTATTCCGCCGCCGCGCGGCGGGGCACCAGGGCCTCCAGCGCCATGGCGTTGAGCCGCCCGGCCACCGCCTCCATGTCGGCCTGCACCCGCGCAAAGCCCCCGGCCCGCTGATAGCGGGTCTCGTCCATATAGAGGCCGCGGTTGATCTCGATCTGCACCGCATGCAGGCCGGCGACCGGGTTGCCATAATGCTCGGTGATATAGCCGCCCGCATAGGGCTTGTTGCGCACCACCGCATAGCCGCGCGCGATCAGCTCAGCCTCCAGGAGGTCGGTGACAAGCCCGGAGCAGCTGGTGGCGTAGCGGTCGCCAAGCACGATGTCGGCGCGGATGCCCTCTTCCCGCGCCGGGCCGGAGGGCATGGAATGGCAATCCACCAGCACCGCCACCCCGAACGCCCGATGGATGCGCGACATGAGCCGCCGCAGTGCCTGGTGATAGGGCTTGTAGAAGGTCTCGATGCGCTCCAGCCCCTCCGCCACCGAAAGCCGGCGCTGGTAGATCTCCTGCGATTCGCCCACCACTCGGGCGATGGTGCCGAGGCCGCCGGACACGCGGATGGAGCGGGTGTTGGCAAAGGCCGGCAGGCGGCCGTCGAACATGCGCGGATCGAGCTCATAGGGCTCGCGGTTGAGGTCCAGGAAGGCGCGCGGGAACAGCGCCCGCATCAGCGGCAGCCCCTGTTCCGCCACGCCCTGGAACAGCTCGTCCACGAAACTGTCTTCCGAGCGGCGTAGGGTGTCGAAGTCCAGCCGCACCTGATCCATGAAGGCGCGCGGATAGATTCGCCCCGAATGGGGGGAGTTGAACAGGACCGGCCCCCGCACCTCCTCCGGCATCAGGATCTCGAACGGCGGGTCGATGGTTTCGGCGAGGCAAGCTGTCATCGAGGCCCGTTCATCCCAGAGCGCGCTTGAAAGGACGGCGTCATGATGCCCAAGCGGGGACCCGCTTGAGAAGATGCAGAAAGGTTCACTCCGAATTTACCCGTTTTGAGGCAAGAAGCCTATGGAGGAACCGACGCGCCCTTTCGCGCGCGCTCCTCCGCGACGGGTTGATTTTCGTCCCGAACCGGCGTCATGAGCCGGACCGAGTTGGCTCAGCCGTGGTGGCGGCCTGGTGACCTGCCGGACGGGCACGGTGGCGGGATGCGGGCAATCGAGGGGTAAGAGGCGTGTCGAAGATCCTTTTGGCCGAAGACGACAACGACATGCGTCGCTTCCTGGTGAAGGCGCTGCAGAATGCGGGCTACAATGTAGCCTCCTACGACAATGGACGCTCCGCCTATGAGCGGATGCGGGAGGAGCCGTTCGAGCTCCTGCTCACCGACATCGTGATGCCGGAGATGGACGGCATCGAGCTGGCGCGGCGGGCGACGGAGTTGGACCCGGACCTGAAGGTCATGTTCATCACCGGCTTTGCGGCCGTGGCGCTCAATGCGGACGTGGAAGCCCCTTGCGAGGCCAAGGTGCTCTCCAAGCCCTTCCACCTGCGCGATCTGGTCAGCGAAGTGGGCAAGATGCTGGCCGCCTGAGGGGCGGTCCGGCTTTCAAGCGGCTGCGCCCCGGGGCGTCCAGCCTGGGGATGACGCAATTTCCCTTTTCAAGGCGCCTTGCTTCCGGCCGAACCAGCCGATATAGAGGCGTCCTCCTGGCGGATGGGCGCGTAGCTCAGCGGGAGAGCACTACGTTGACATCGTAGGGGTCACAGGTTCAATCCCTGTCGCGCCCACCATCCGCACCTCCCTCACATGATGAGCGAAGACCACCGGAACCGCCCTCCAAGGGCGATCCCGTGCGATCCCGCGCTTTTCCGTGACGCGCATGGGCGCGCCTATTTCTCCACGAACGCCTTGAACGCCTCCGCATAGTCGGGATGCCAGCGCGACAGAGGGGGGCGATTCTCCACAATGTCGCCGGCCGCCCACAGGATGCGGCGCTCGTCCAGCGAACGGGGCACGTCATTGTCGGGGCACAGGATGTAGAAATCCCCCGCCTCCAGCCGCTCCAGCATGAAGTCCACCGTCTCGTCCGGCGTCCAGGCGCCCGCCGGCTTCTCGCTGCGCCCGCGCGCGGTCAGGCCGGTGAAGACGAAGCCGGGAATCAGCAGGTGGGCGGAGACACGGCAGCCGGGCGTGTTGCGCAATTCGTGCTGGAGCGCCTCGGTGAAGGCCTTCACGCCGGCCTTGGCGACATTGTAGGCGGGGTCGCCCGGCGGGGTGGTGATGCCCTGCTTGGAACCGGTATTGATGATGAGGCCGGGCCGGCCTTGCGCGATCATGCCGGGGGCGAAAATCTGGCTGCCCTCGATCACCCCCCACAGATTGACCGCCATGATGCGCCGCCACTGGCGTTCGGTGTCGAACGTGGAGCTGCCCGGCTGGATGCCCGCATTGTTCATCAGCACGTCCACCGTGCCGAACGCGCCCCGCACCGTCTGCTCCAGATGCTCCAGCGCGCCGGGCTCTGAGACGTCGGTCGGCACCGCCAACACATGGGCGGCGCCGGGCGGGGCTTCCGCCGCCAGCGAGCGCTCCGCCTCCACCAATGCCTCGCCGGGCAGATCGGCGATGGCCACCTTCAGGCCGAGGCCGAGAAAGCGCCGGGCAGCCGCCAGGCCAATGCCGGAGGCGCCGCCGGTGACGACGGCCACATGGCCGGGGGTGAGAGCGGGATGGGTCATGACGGCTCCTGCGATCCTGCGAACAGCGAAGGCGGGAGGAAAGCCCGCCTCCACCGCCGCCGCAAGCCATCAACGCAGAGCCTGCGCCGGAGGTCCAAGCACGGACTGGGGCAGGACGAAGGGGCCGGCCGGCACCACATTCATGCGCGCCGCCACCCCGAAGACGCTGCGCAGCACCTCGTCCGTAAGCACGTCGGCGGGCGGGCCGGACGCGACGATGCGGCCCTTCTCCACCACCACCAGACTATCCGCCGCCATGGCCGCCAGATTCAGGTCGTGCAGGATGGCCAGAACGCCGCCGCCGGCCTGCGCGTGACGACGGGCCACCTCGAGCACGAGAAGTTGATGGGACAGGTCGAGCGAGGAGGTCGGCTCGTCCAGCAGCAGGAAGCCCGCCCCCTCCCCGCCGGCATCCAGCTGCGCCAGCACGCGGGCGAGATGCACGCGCTGCCGCTCGCCGCCCGACAGCTGCTCGATGCGCCGAGCGGCAAAGCCGGACAGGTCCACCCGCGCCAGCGCCTGTTCGATGCGCGGCTCGCCGCCGGCCCCGGCGCCCATCAGGCCGATGCCCACCACCTCGGCCACGGTGAAGGGAAAGGCCACCTCCGTGGACTGCGCCAGCACCGCCCGCCGCCGGGCCAGGAGAGCCGGCGGCACAGAGGCGATGTCCCGCCCCTCCAGCATGACACGGCCGCGCGCGGGGCGCAGTTCGCCGGCCAGCACCTTCAGCAAGGTGGACTTGCCGGCGCCGTTGGGGCCGATCACCACCGTGACCGTGCCGGGATGGAGGGCGAGGGAGACGCCGTCCAGCAGCCGCCGCCCGACGCGCTCCAGGACGATGTCCGCCATCTCATAGGTGCGCGCCGCGCTCATCCCAGCGCCCCCCGTCGTCGCATGAGCAGCCACAGGAAGAAGGGCGCGCCGATGAGGGCGGTGACGACGCCGAGCGGCAATTCGGCGGGCGCCGCCAGCATGCGGGCCGCCACATCCGCCAGGAGGAGCACGGCGGCCCCCAGCAGGGCGGAGGCGGGCAGCAGCACCCGGTGGGAGGGGCCGAGGGTGAGGCGCACCAGATGGGGCACCACCAGCCCCACGAAGCCGATCACCCCGCAGGCCGCCACCGCTGCCCCGACGCCGCCCGCCACCGCGAGGATGGCGATGCGCTTTAGCCGCTCCACCCGGATGCCCAGGTGGAAGGCCTCCGCCTCGCCCAGCGACAGCGCATCGAGCCCGCGGGCGATCAGCGGCATCACCAGGAGAAGGGCGAGCACGAAGGGCGCGGCCAGCGCCGCCTTGGCCCAGGTGGCGCCACCGAGGCTCCCCAGGGTCCAGAACAGGAACTCCCGCGATTGCTGCTCGGTGGAAAGGAACACCAGGAGCCCCGTGCCCGCGCTTGCCAGCGCGCCCAGCGCGAGGCCGGCGAACAGAAGTGTCGCCACCGAGATATAGCCCTCCCGCATGGCGAGGCGGCCGATCAGCAAGGTGGTGACCAGCCCGCCTGCGAAGGCGGCGACCGACAAAGAGAGCGGCCGCAGCGCGCCGGGCAGCATCAGCCCCACATCCCCCGCCAGCACGATAAAGGCCACCGCCGCCAATGCCGCGCCGGGCGAGACGCCCACCAGACCGGGATCGGCCAGGGGATTGCGGAACACGCCCTGGAGGATGGCGCCGGAGACCGCCGTGGCCGCGCCCGCCAGCGCGCCCAGCACGGCGCGGGGCAGGCGCACATCCAGCACCACCACCCGCTCGCGAATGCCATAGCCGGAGGGCGCGGCCGTGCCGGTGACCGCGTCGCGCAGCACCGCCCACAGGCGCTCGGGGGCGATGCTCACGGGGCCGAGGCACAAGGCGGCGGCAAAGGCGGCAAGCGCCAGCAGGGCGAGCACCAGCAGGCCAAGGCGAGCGGGCGGACGCGTACGACCGGCATGCCCCGGCAGGGCGAGGCTCACTTCCCGCCTCCCGCCCAGGGGCGCGGCGGCAGGGGCGGCAGGCTCTCGCCGGGGTGCAGGGCCAAGGCGAGGTCGCGGGCCGCCTGGGGCGCGCGCGGGCCAAAGCCCAAGAGATAGGAGCCGGGCAGCGCCACGAGGCGGCCGTCACGGGCGGCGGGTGTGCCCTTGAAGGCGGGCAGGGCAAAGATCACGTCGGCGGTCAGCTTCTGCCCGCCATCGGTCATCACCACCACGGCGTCGGGGTCGGCGGTGAGGGCCACCTCGTCCACCGCCGGCTTGAAGCCGGGGATGCCGGCCATGGCGTTGGTGACGCCGGCCAGGTGGAACATGGCGTCAGCGCTGGTGCCCGCCCCGCCCACCACGGGCGTGCCGCCGGAGGCGGAGAGCACGAAGACGGCGCGGGGCTGACCCTTCAGGCCCGCCACCCCTTGGGCCAGCGTCGCGAAATCCGCGCCCACCGCATCGGCCAGCGCCCGGCCCTTCTCAGGGACGCCCATGGCATCGGCGATCAGCGTGATCTTGCGCTCGACGCTCTCCGGGGTGTGGCCGTCGGGAATGAGGACCACCGGCACGGACGCCTGCTTGAGCACATCCAGCGTGGAGGACGGACCGGCGCCTTCGATGGCGAGGATGAGGCTCGGGCTGACGGAGAGCACGCCTTCGGGGGCGAGCGTGCGGGCATAGCCTACATTGGGGCGGGAGCGCGCCTCGGGGGGATAGGTGCTGGTCTGGTCGATGCCGATCACCCGGTCGCCGAGGCCGAGCGCGAACAAGATTTCCGTGACCGCGCCGCCGATGGCGACCACGCGGCTGGCATCCACCACCTCCACCTGACGGCCCACGGCGTCGGTCACCACATGCGGCGCGCCATTCTGCGCCCAGCCGCGTGTCGGGCCGAGCGCCGTCGTCACCAGGAGCACCAGGACCAGAGACTTCACCACGCTGCGCATCGGCACTTGCCTTCCCGAAAACCGACCGCCCCGGTGCCGTCATAAATCCAGATGGCGAATTCTCAAGTCATGCGACGCAGTTTGGAATTTGTAAAACTAAGACACCCCCCCCTTCTACTTGTTTGTAATATATCCAGTTCTATTTGCAACACTACGTATGATTCCGTAAGGTTAGACCTATTCAACTTGACCTCGACCACTCCATTTCGATAGGCGGAAAGAGAAGGCGCTTTTAAGGCGCCAGAGCGCCATCCCATAGGCGGATGCGGCTCACGGCCCGCAAAGCCCGGCTCCCCGGCCGGGCGGTAGCCAGCCCCAACCCGACTTGGAGGCTTTCATGACCCGCACCCCCGCGCGGCCGTCTGCGCGCGCCCTGAACCGTTCGGCTCTCCTGTGCGGCGTGGCGGGCGCGGCCCTTTTCCTGACGCCCTTGGACGCCCTGGCCCAAACGGCCGGCGCGTCGGCAAGCGCCCCCGCGAGCACCGGCAACGAAATCGCGCTGGATGCGGTGACCGTCATCTCCACCTTCACGGACCTGCCCACGGTTGACACGCTGGCCGGTGTCAGCGTGCTGCGTTCCGAGCAGATCGAGCAGCTGGACCCGGCGCGGGCGGCGGACCTGTTCTTCGGCATGCCCGGCGTCACCGCCATCCAGAACGGCAACTCCTCCCAGACCTCCATCAATATTCGCGGCCTGCAGGACTTCGGTCGCGTCGCAGTGTTCGTGGACGGAGCGCGGCAGAACTTCACCCAGCTGGGCCACGCCAATGCGGCCGGCTCCTTCTTCCTGGAACCTGCGCTCATCAGCGCGGTGGATGTCTATCGGGGCCCGTCGTCCAACCTCTATGGCACCGGCGCCATCGGCGGCGTGGTGGCTTTCCGCACCAAGGATGTTCAGGACATCCTGGCCCCCGGCCAGACCTGGGGCGTGGAGGGCACGGGCGAGATCGCCAATAACGGCCCCATGGGCTTCGGCTCCATCTTCGGCGCCGCCCGGGTGGGGCAGAATGTGGACCTGTTCTGGGGCGGCACCTATCGCAAGGCCGACGACTACAAGGACGGCAACGGCGACGTGGTGCCCGGCACCGCCTATGACACCTGGACCGGCATCGCCAAGGCCACCTTCCGCCCGGCCGACTATCACCAGGTGAAGCTCACCGCCATCAACTATAATTCCACCTACACCACCAGCAACGAGACCCCCACCGTCACCACCAGCCAGTATGGTACACAGGTCATCAACCAGACCCTGACCGCCAACTACAATTACATGAACCCCAGCGACAATCTGTTTGCCTTCGATGGCAACATCTATTGGAACCGGGTGAAGCAGGACCAGGTGAAAGTGGCGGGATCAGCCTCCACCATCACCGGCGCGGTGGGCAACCCCCGCTCCTTCACCATCGACACCGCCGGCTTTGACGCCAACAACACGTCGCGCTTCGAGTTCTATGGCCTGCGCAACGCCATCACCATTGGCGGCGACTATTTCCATGACGACGTGAACAACGTCGACAATTACGGCTTCGGCGATGGCTACAATCCCTCCGGCACGCGCGGGGTGGGCGGCGCCTTCGTGCAGTGGCAGGGCAATTATTCCAGCTGGCTCGAGGCCATCGCGGCGGTGCGCTATGACAGCTACAATCTGAGCGGCGACGGGGTGACCAATAGCGGCGACCATGTCTCGCCCAAATTCACCCTCGGCCTCACGCCCGTGCCGTGGTTCACGGTCTATGGCACCTATGCCCAGGCCTTCCGCGCGCCCGCCGTCACCGAGACGTTGGTGTCCGGCGCCCATCCCCCGGCCATTCCCATCGTCACCTGCCCCGACGGCTCCTATGGCGTGTTCTGCTTCGTGCCGAACCCGAATCTGGCGCCGGAAGTTGGCTCCAACAAGGAAATCGGCGTCAACATCAAGTATGATGACCTCTTCATGCGCGGCGACAAGATCCGCCTGAAGGCCAACGTCTATCGCAACGATGTGTCCGACTATATCGAACTCGTGCAATACGGCACCACCCGCTACGGCACCACGGCCTATGCGCAATACCAGAACATCGCCAATGCCAAGCTCACCGGCTTCGAGCTGGAGAGCATGTATGATGCGGGCGCCTGGTTCCTCGGGGTGAACGCCACCGTCACCAATGGCAAGAACACCTCCAACGGCCAGCCCCTGTCCTCGGTGATGCCCGACAACATCGCCACCACCCTCGGCCTGCGGCTGTGGGACAACAAGCTGACCATGTCGGTGCGCTGGATGGCGGTGGCGGCGGTGACGGCGGCGGACCTGCCCACCGACGGCGTCTATACGCCCACCCCCTCGTTCAACCTTGTCAATTTCTACCTGGGCTACAGCCCTTCGCCGAACGTGCTGGCCTCGTTCTCGGTCGAAAACCTGCTCAACGAGCAGTACACTCAATACCAGCAATTCCTGCCGAGCGCGGGGCTGACGCTGAAGGGTGCCCTGACCATCAAGTTTGGCGACGGCCAGCTTGCCTCGCTCTCGCCGACGCTGGCGGGGATCACCAAATAGGGGTGACCCGCTTTCCCCCTCCTCTCATTGGGTCCAAAAGGAGTTTGCCATGTTTATCGCCATGAACCGCTTCAAGGTGAAAACCGGATCGGAAGCCGAGTTCGAGCGCGTCTGGCGCGAGCGGGACAGCTATCTGGCCACCGTGCCCGGCTTCGTCGCCTTCAACCTGCTCAAGGGCCCCCAGCGGGAAGACCACGTGCTTTATTCCTCCCACACGGAATGGCGCTCCAAGGCGGATTTCGAGGCCTGGACCAAGTCGGAGGCCTTCCGCGCCGCCCATCGGGATGCCGGCACCAACAAGGTGAATTACATCGGCCCGCCGGAATTCGAGGGCTTCGAATCCGTCCTCGCCCTCACCCCCGCCGAGAGCGCCGCCTGACCTCCGCGACGCTTTTCTGCGGCAGACCGCCCGCTTCCCCCCGGAGGCGGGCGGCTTGCGTTTCAGCCCCTTGAGGCGGCGCATTGACGGAGCCGGCGGAAGAGGCCATGTGGCAGGGGAACAGGCGCGGAACGCCCAAAGCCGCAACTCAACTGGTCCAAAACTCGACTGGTCCAGGGGCGGGTTTCGCGCGTAGCCTTCCCTGAAGGGCCTTGCCGCCGCCGCGGCGGGCGCCCGAACCGGTGAGCCCTATCCCCGCCATGACAAGCCCCACCTTGCCTTCCTCCCCGTCCGTGACCCTGCCCGTCCCGCCCTCTCCGGTGGTTCCCGCCGCCCTGCCGAAAGACCACCCCAAGGTGGCGTTCGGGCGCATCGGCGTGCTGCTGGTCAATCTCGGCACGCCGGAGGCGACCGATTATTGGTCCATGCGGCGCTATCTGAAGGAATTCCTCTGGGACCGGCGGGTGATCGAGGTCAATCGCGCGGTCTGGTGGATGATCCTCAACGGCATCGTGCTGACGGTGCGGCCGGGCCCCAAGGGCAAGGACTATGACACCATCTGGAACAAGGAGCGGAACGAAGGTCCCCTGAAGACCATCACCCGCTCCCAGGCCGAGAAGCTGGCGGCAGCGCTGGCCGCCAGCGATTCCCGCATCGTGGTGGACTGGGCCATGCGCTATGGCAAGCCGCCCATCAAGGAGCGCATCGAGGCCCTCCAGGCGCAAGGATGCGAGCGCATCCTGCTGGTGCCGCTCTATCCGCAATATTCCGCCGCCACCACCGCCACCGTCTGCGACAAGACCTTCGATGCCCTGAAAGCCATGCGCTGGCAGCCCATCCTGCGTGTCGCCCCGCCCTGGCATGACGACCCGACCTACATTGATGCCGCCTGCACGTCCCTCGAGGGCCATCTGGCCAAGCTCGATTTCGAGCCGGAGGTGATCCTCGCCTCCTTCCACGGCGTGCCGCTCTCCTATCTGCACAAGGGCGACCCCTATCACTGCCAGTGCATGAAGACCGGCCGGCTCATGCGCGAGCGGCTCGGCATGAGCGCCGAGCGGTTCCGCATCACCTTCCAGTCCCGCTTCGGCAATGAGGAATGGCTCCAGCCCTATACGGACAAGACGGTGGAGGCCCTGGCCAAGAGCGGCGTGAAGCGGCTCGCCATCGTCAATCCCGGCTTCACCGCCGATTGCCTGGAGACGCTGGAGGAGATCGGCGGCGAGAACCGGGAGATCTTCGAGCACAATGGCGGCGAGAAGTTCGCGGCCATCCCCTGCCTCAACGACACCGACGAGGGCATGCGGGTGATCGAGACCGTGGTGCGCCGCGAACTGTCCGGCTGGGTGGGCTGACGCGCGCTGTCCCAGGCTGGGACAGGGTTTCTCATACGGGCAAAACGCAGCGGGAACGAAAGGCGCGCGAATCGCGAGCGGCGACATGTTCGCCGCCCGTTCCCGGCGCGATGCGCCTCTGCCCGCCTGTCCCGGACTGGGACAGACCTCGCCGAGAGGGGAAACGCAGCCGGAACGAAGGGCGTCCGAATCGCTCAAGAGGCGATGTTCCCGGCCCGTTCGCTCCCCGGAGCCATCGCCGGATAGAGGCAAAGCCGGTGTCCCGCCTTGGCACAGGCCGGCTCGCGCGTGACAAACGCAGCACGAACGAACCCTGTCCGAATCGCGTGCGGCCCGCTGTTCCCCACCTGTTCGCGACCCGCCGCGTCCGTCACCCCAAGCTCTGGCCGAAGGCCTCGCCTCAAGCTCTGGCCTTCTCGCACGCCGCCGTGCGAGAAGGCGCAGATCCTTCCACGCAGGGCCTGTCATGAGCGCTTCTTCCTCCACCGAACGCGAACGCCCCGGCTCCCAGGGCGACTATGCCCATATCCTGCCCATCACCACGCGCTGGGCGGACATGGACATCTATGGCCATGTGAACAACGTGGTCTTTTATTCCTATTTCGACACGGTGGTGAATGAGTATCTGATGGCGCAGGGCGTGCTCGATCCCGAGCAGAGCCCGGTGATTGGCCTGGTGGTGGAAACCCGCTGCGCCTATTTCCGTTCGCTGACCTTCCCCGCGCCGGTGCGGGCGGGCCTCAGGGTGGCCCGACTCGGCTCCAGTTCCGTGCGCTATGAGATCGGCATCTTCCAGGGCGCGGATGAGAGCGCCTGTGCCCAGGGCCATTTCGTCCATGTCTATGTGGATCGCCACACCCGCCGCCCGGTCTCCCTGCCGGAGCCGCTGCGCGCGGCGCTGCTGCCGCTGGTGAAGGGCTGAAGGCGCGCGGGGCTACGCCCCCCGCGCGGGCCTTACGGCCCCAGAAGGTCGATGAGCGGGGGAATGAGCGGCTCATCGGCGGGCGGCATGGCCAGTTCCCGCAGCTTGCCGGCGCGCACCCATTTCAGCGCCGTGTGTTCGCGCGCTTCCACGCGGCCCTCCCAGCGCCGGCAGATCCAGAGCGGCATCAGGAGGTGGAAGGTCTCATAGGCATGGCTGGCGAAGGTGAGCGGCGCGAGGCAGGCTTCCTTCACCGTGATGCCCAGTTCCTCGTCCAGTTCGCGGATGAGGGTGTCTTCCGGCCGCTCGCCCGGCTCCATCTTGCCGCCGGGAAATTCCCAGAGGCCCGCCAGCGCCTTGCCTTCCGGCCGCTGGGCGACGAGGACGCGGTTGTCCGCGTCCACCAGCGCGCAGGCGACCACAAGCGTGAGCTTCATGACCGGTAGTCGCCGTTGATGGCCACATATTCCTTGGTGAGGTCGCAGGTCAGCACCGTGTCCTTGCCCTTGCCGAGGCCGATGTCCACCGTCACGTCGATCACGTCGCCGGTCATGTATTGGGACACCACGCCCTCGTCATAGGAGGGGTCGCGCATGCCCTCCGCGGCGACACGGATGTCGCCGAACCAGATGGAGAGAAGGTCGCGGTCGGCCGGCTCGCCGGCCTTGCCCACCGCCATCACCACGCGGCCCCAGTTGGCGTCCTCGCCGGCCACCGCCGTCTTCACCAGGGGCGAATTGGCGATGGACATGCCGATGCGGCGGGCGGACTTCTTGGAGACCGCGCCGGTCACATGCACGCGCACCAGCTTGCGGGCGCCCTCGCCGTCACGGGCCACCTGCTCGGCCAGGTCGCCCAGGACCCGCCGAAGCTCCTTGCGGAACGGGCCGACGCGCGGATCGTCCAGGCTCTTGATGGGGGCGACGCCCCGCTCCTTGGCCACCCCGGTGGCGAACAGGAGCAGCGTGTCGGAGGTGGAGGTGTCGCTGTCGATGGTGATGGCGTTGAAGGTGTTCACCACCCCCTTGGAGAGCAGCGCCTGGAGCACGTCGGCGGCGATGGGGGCGTCGGTGAAGACGAAGGAGAGCATGGTCGCCATATCCGGCGCGATCATGCCGGCGCCCTTGGCGATGCCGGTGATGACCACCTCGGCCTCGCCCATGGGCACGGTGGCGGTGGACACCTTGGGGAAGGTGTCGGTGGTCATGATGGCGCGGGCGGCATCGATCCAGGGGCCGGGCGCGAGGCGCTGGGCGGTCTCGTCGAGGGCGCCGCGGAACTTGGTGGCGTCCAACGGCTCGCCGATGACGCCGGTGGAGGCCAGCAGCACCTCGTTGGGCTTGCAGCCCAGCACGCCGGCGGCGACCTCGGCCGTCAGCGCGGTGGATTCGCGGCCCTTCAGGCCGGTGAAGGCATTGGCATTGCCCGAATTGACCACCAGCGCCCGCGCCTTGCCCTTCTTGAGCACGGTGCGGCACCATTCCACCGGGGCGGACGGGCACAGGGAGCGCGTGGTCACGCCCGCCACCGTGGTGCCGCGCACGAAGGAGGCCATCAGCACGTCGGTGCGGCCCTTATAGCGGATCCCGGCCTCGGCGGTGGCAAAGGTCACGCCCGGCACGGGCGGCGCTTCCACCAGGACCTTGGGTGCGAGGGGAGAGACGGACGCGGACATGGAGGCCCCCGGGGCAAAGGTCGCCGCACAATCGGCGCTGTGGGTGTGCCGCACCTCGCCGGCCAAGGCAAGGGGCGGGGCGGGGAAGGACGTCCCCGGCCAGGCCTTCCGGCAGAAGGAAAGCCGGCAAAGGCCGGGGCGCGAGAAAACGGTGGACCGCGACACGGAAAAGGGCCCCGCCGGCAACCGGCGAGGCCCTTCAGACCCGTTCGGGCATGCAGGAGGCGGGCGGCCGATCGGCCGCCCCCGCCCTCAGTTCTTCGGCGCAGCCGGGGTGGCGGGCGCGGCCGGTGCGGCGGGAGCCGCAGGCGCGGCCGGGGCGGCAGCGGCGGTCTTTTCCACCTTGGCGTCGGCGCGCAGCTTGGTGACGAGCTCGGTCTGGGCCTTGCGCACCAGATACTGGTCGATCTGGTCCTTCACCTGGTCGTAGGTGGGGACGGGCTTCTGCCGCTTATCCTCGACCTTGATCACGTGATAGCCGAACTGGGTCTTCACCACGTCCGAGACCTGGCCCTTCTCAAGCTTGAAGGCGGCATCGGCAAATTCCGGCACCATCTGGTCCTTGGTGAAATAGCCGAGGTCGCCGCCATCCTCGGCGCTGTCCTTGGAATTTTCCTTGGCGAGAGTGGCAAAGTCGGCGCCGGCCTTGGCCTTGGCGTCGATCTCCTTGGCCTTGGCCTCGCTGTCCACCAGGATATGGCGGGCGCGCACTTCGATCTCGGGCTTGGTGGACTTCACGAATTCCTCGTAGGTGGCCTTCTTGGCCTCCTCGCTGACGGCCTTCTTGGCCTCGGAATTCAGCAGCGCCTCCATGAGGGCCTTGGTGCGCGCATAATTCATGCGCTGCTGGAAGTCGGCGGTCTGGTCCAGCTTCTGGGCCTCGGCCGCCTGGGCCAGCACGGTCATGTCGGTGAGGAAGGACAGCACATATTCGCGGCGCTGCGCGGGCTGGGCCTGGGGCAGGCCGGGGCCGATGTCTTCCTCGGCGATGGCCACCTCGCTGGCGCGGATCGGCGTGCCATTGACCGTGACGACCACGGGGTCGGCATCGGCGGCCTGCGCGGGCGCGGCGGCAGCGGCGGGCGCCGACGGGGCCGGAGCCGACTGGGCGGGCGCGGCCGCCTTGGGAGCCGCGGGGGCCTGAGCCAGCGCTTCACCGCCAAGAGCAAGAGCCGAGAGAGCCACCGCCAGGACTGCGGTGTGGGCGGGACGCATCATATCCTTTATCCTCAACCTTTCGTAGGCGCCCACCAAGACGTTGGGCGGGCCTGGGCTGGCCGGAAACGGGGGCTCGACGATCCGTGGGACCACGATCCATTGACTCTGCCCGTCAGGCGCGCGCACCCTTGCGCAGCTTTCCATCGGACACAAGGGGACAGTGAGGTGTCCCCATGGCCACTCCGCGGTGCCTTCGCGGCAAAGGTGGGGCAGGCCCCGCGTGAGGCGGGGCACCGCTTTTGGGCGGGCCGGGGGAGCGGCGAAGAATAGAGCGGAGAATCCTCCACCGGGGCCTTCCGCTTCTGCCCGCGAGCCTGTATAAGGCGCGCCTCCTATCGAGAAGACTGGTTTCGCTCGCCTGCGCGAACCTACGCGGCAGGAACACTGGCTTACGACGTTTCGGAGTTTGGACATGGCCGTCCCGAAGAGAAAGACCTCCCCGTCCCGCCGCGGCATGCGCCGTTCGGCGGACGCGCTGAAGCAGCCCACTTATGTGGAAGACAAGGATTCCGGCGAGCTGCGCCGCCCCCACCACCTGGACCTGAAGACCGGCATGTATCGCGGTCGCCAGATCCTGAAGCCCAAGGTGGAAGCCTGATCGCTTCCGACACGGCGCGGCACTCGCCGCGCCGGCGGGTTGGCGCGCTCCATCCCGGTGCGCGCGAGACCGGCAGGCAACAGCTGGGGCGGCATGTCCGTCCCTGGTGAAAGGCCGGGCGACCAGACCTCGTGTCCTGAACACCTATTGTTCTGAAGACCTTGTGTCCTGAAGTCCGCCTGTGTTGCGGACCGCGGCGCTCCCGCGCCCGGCGCCGGCTGTGAACCGCCGAAAGACGCCTCGCGCGCTTAAGCCTCAACAGCTTGATTTGACTGCGGATTGTCCCGCCTCTCCCAAGGGGGCGATGACAGGGGGCCGCGAATATGCCACCCATCCTGGCGTGACCTGCCGCCCTCGCGAGAGCGGCGCGCCGGACGAGAGGACTGTGCATGCTCACGCCCATCCCGCTGCTGATCGTGCCGCTGGCCGTCTACAACATCTTCGTCTTCCTCACCCCCGGGCTGGACTGGAACGCCGTCGTGGCGACCATTCCCATGATGTCGGGCGCGAGCTGGACGCTTTCCATTGCCGATGGCTTTCTCGCCTTCAGCCTGCTCATTCTGCTGGTGGAAGTGCTGAAGGCCACGCGCGTGTCCTCGCGCAACATTTTCGATCACATCCTGTCCGTGCTGCTGTTCGCCATCTCGGTGGGTGAATTCCTGCTGGTGGCCCAGGCCGGCACCTCGGTGTTCGCCCTCATGGGGCTCATTATGCTGTTCGACGTGATCGCCGGCTTCTGGATCTCGGTCCGGGTGGCCCAAAGGGATGTGGCGCTCGATTCCCGGATCGACTGAGGGCGACAGCACCCCACGGCTGTCCACAATCGGATTTGCAATGCGGCGCCCGGCCCCTCATCTTAGGCGCAAGGGCGAACCATCGATCCGTGTCGGTCCGCAAGGATCGGGCAGTGTCGCCGCCGAGAAGACACGGCCTTAGAACGTGCGGGACGTCGAGTGAGCCAGAAGCGCGGCAATGGGCGGACCCGACCGGGTCCGGGACCGGAGGCGGACCCAAGGCCGGTCGCGCCGCAGACGCCGGCCGCGTCCACCACGCCCCCGCCCGCTCCCCTAAATCTTGCGCCTCAGCCCGCCGTGGACGACGCCCTCGGCCTGCTCACCGCCGCCGGCTGCGTGGGCTACCGCTGGTGCATCGAGTCCGACGCCCTGGCCTGGACGGCCAATGTGGAGACCGTGCTCGGCGCAGGAGCCGCCGCCCGGTTCGCGACCGGCTCCGCCTTCCTGGCCCAGAGCCGGCTCGACCCGGCCATCCCCGGCAGCCTGCGGGCGGTGCTCGCCCGGGGCGACGCGGACACCGGGAACGGCGTGCCCTACGCCTCCTCGTTTCAATTGCAGGCGGATGCCGCCCGCCTCCTGTGGGTGTCCCATTCCGGCCGCTGGTTCGCCGGGCCGAACGGCCGGCCGTCGGTGGCGGCGGGCACCCTCCACGTGCTGGCCCCGGCGGAAGTGCCGCTTCACGCCCCCTTTGTCGGGCACATGGATGCCCTGACCGGCCTGCCCACCCGCAGCCGCCTGATGGACATTCTGGACCAGCGGCTCGCGGCGGAGGCCCACCGCCGGGCGACGGGCGCATCCCCGCGGGGGGACTGGGCGCTGTTCCTGGTGGGCATCGATCATCTCGGCCGGGTGAACGACACGTTCGGATTTGCGGTGGCCGACGAGATCATCGCCCACATGGCCGACCGCCTGCGGCTGACGGCACGGATCGGCGACGTGGTCGCCCGCTTCTCCGGCAACAAGTTCGCACTGCTGGCGGCGGACGTGCCGGCGGCGGAGCTGACCCATCACGCCACCGCCCTCATTGCCGAAATCCGCCGCGCGCCCGTCTTCACCAGCGCCGGCCCCATCCCCGTGTCCGTGACGGTGGGGGCCGTGGCCATGCCGGCGCAGCGCTCCACGGCCGGGGAAGTGATGGCCCGGGCGCAGGAAGCCCTCGACATGGCCCGCCGCCGCGAGCACGGGTCGGTGGTGGTCTGCGCCCCCCATTCGCCGAGCGAAATGCGACGCCAGCGCAATGTCCGCCTCGCCGACGAGATCATGCGGGCGCTGGAGGAAGACCGCATCCAGCTCGCCATCCAACCGGTGGCGGACACGCTGACCCGCGTGCCGGTCTTCCACGAGGCGCTCGCGCGCATCCTGCCGGCGCCGGGGCTTCAGACCCGGGCCACCGGGCGAATCGTGGAGGAGGCGGAGAAGCTCGGCCTGATGGGCGTGTTCGACCGTAAGATCCTGCGCCTGGTGACCGCCGCCATGCGGCGCGATCCCGAGCTGACGCTCTCAGCCAATGTGTCGCCCTCCTCCCTGGCGGACCAGGCCTGGCACGATCTGTTCGCGCGGGAGGTGACCCCGGACATCGCCGCGCGGCTCATCCTGGAGGTGACCGAATCGGCCGCGGTGCACGATTTCGAGGCCGCCCGCGACTTCGTGGCCGAGGCGCATCGGGTGGGCGCGCGGGTGGCCATGGACGATTTCGGCGCCGGCTTCACCTCGTTCCGCAACCTGCGCGGCCTGGGCGTGGACATGGTGAAGATCGACGGCAGCTTCGTCATGCACATGGCCCGCTCGCCCGACGACCGGACCTTCGTGGAGGCGATGATTCACCTCTCCCGCCAATTGGGCATCACCTGCGTGGCGGAATGGGTTCAGAACGAGCGCACCGCCCATTTGCTGGCCAGCGCCGGCTGCCACTATATCCAGGGCGCGCTCACCGGCCTTGCGCGGCCGCTGGAAAGCGATCCGGCCCGGAGATTGGACGCGGAAGGGTGACGGCCGTCCCGGCCGAGGTGGCCGGGCGCGGGAGAGGGCGGGCCTGCGGTGCGCGAGGCGCCACGTGGCCCAAGGCCACGGCCTCAAACCCCACCGGCCCCGCCCCGCGGCTCCGGTCCGCACCAGCAATTGGCGCCGCCCCGCGGCTCCGGTCCACACCAGCAATTGGCGCCGCCCCGCGGCTCCGGTCATCGGCGACAACCGGAGCCAGATGCGGCTCCGGTCACATCCGCCAAGGTCAGCCGGGTGTCACTGACCGTCCGGCTTGGAGACCAGC
The DNA here is from genome assembly GCF_056314145.1 of Aquabacter sp. DMC10. Classification (NCBI taxonomy): domain Bacteria; kingdom Pseudomonadati; phylum Pseudomonadota; class Alphaproteobacteria; order Hyphomicrobiales; family Xanthobacteraceae; genus Aquabacter; species Aquabacter sp. DMC10. The sequence goes on from NZ_JBQUYX010000001.1 coordinate 555,832, forward strand.
TTTTCCAGCTTCTGCTGCATGTCGGCCATCTGGCGCTTGAGCGCCTCCAGATCGTCCGTGGGCGTGGCAGCGGGTGCGGGAGTGGCCGGCGTCCCAGGGGTCGCGGCCTCGCCCTCGCCCTTGGGGAAGGGCAGGAAGATGTTGAAGGCGCGCTCGAACATTTCCATGTTCCGGCGCACATGGTCGTCGAAGCCGCCAAGGGGGGTTCCGGTCAGGGTCTTGGCCACCTGGTCGCGGAACTTTTCCTGCTCCTTGGTGAAGCTGTCGATGGACATTTCCAGGTAGCGCGGGACCATCATCTGCATGCTGTCGCCATAGAAGCGGATGATCTGCCGGAGGAAAGCAATGGGAAGCAGATTCTGCCCCTTGTTCTCCTGCTCGAAGATGATCTGCGTCAGCACAGAATGAGTAATATCGTCACCATTCTTCGCGTCAAAGACAACGAAGTCCTCGCCTTCCTTGACCATCGTGGCCAAGTCTTCCAGCGTCACGTAAGTGCTGGTGCCGGTATTGTAGAGCCGGCGATTGGCGTATTTCTTGATGGTGACTGGCTCTTGCGTCTTGGCCATTGTCCGGTCATCCGTTTCCTTGGGTTCAGGTCAGGTTAGGGGGTTTCCAGGCACAGAGCTACCCTTTTGTGCAGTGCATGTGCATCCGGTGCCCTGCAACCTCACATGGTCAAGCCGCCGTCATGCACCAGTCGTTGACATGGGTCATTGACAGGGCCGGGCTCACCAACCAACCATGCGCCTCAACGAGTGCGGCGCACGATATCAGCCGCCCGCCCGCAGGAGATCACCATGAAGGACGACGTCGTCATCGTCGGGGCTGCCCGTACCCCGGTGGGTTCGTTCAACGGAGCCCTGTCCACCCTGCCGGCCCATGCGCTCGGCGCCATCGCCATCAAGGCGGCCCTGGAGCGGGCGGGCGTTGCTCCCGATGCAGTCAGCGAAGTCATTCTGGGCCAGGTGCTCACCGCCGCCCAGGGCCAGAATCCCGGCCGCCAGGCCTCCATGGCCGCTGGCATCCCGATCGAGAGCCCGGCTTGGGAAATCAACCAGGTGTGCGGCTCGGGCCTGCGCTCCGTGGCGCTGGGCTTCCAGGCCATCCAGACCGGCGACAGCGATGTGGTCGTGGCTGGCGGCCAGGAATCCATGAGCCTGTCCGCCCATGCCGCCCACCTGCGCAACGGCCAGCGCATGGGCAATTTGGAATTCACCGACACCATGATCAAGGACGGCCTGTGGGATGCCTTCAACGGCTACCACATGGGCGTCACCGCCGAGAACGTGGCCCGCCAGTTCCAGATCACCCGCGACGAGCAGGACGCCTTCGCGGTGGCCTCCCAGAACAAGGCCGAAGAGGCCCAGAAGGCCGGCAAGTTCAAGGACGAGATCGTCCCCGTCACCATCTCCACCCGCAAGGGCGACGTGGTGGTGGACCAGGACGAATATATCCGCCACGGCGCCACCATCGACGCCATGGCCAAGCTGAAGCCCGCCTTCTCCAAGGACGGCTCCGTCACTGCCGGCAACGCCTCGGGCATCAATGACGGCGCCGCCGCCGTGGTGCTCATGAGCGCCAGCCGCGCCGCCGCCGAGGGCAAGACCCCGCTGGCGCGCATCGTCTCCTGGGCCCAGGCCGGCGTCGATCCCTCCATCATGGGCACCGGCCCCATCCCCGCCTCCCGCGCCGCCCTGGAAAAGGCCGGCTGGAGCGTGGACGACCTGGACCTGATCGAGGCCAACGAGGCCTTCGCCGCCCAGGCGCTGGCCGTGAACAAGGACCTCGGCTGGGACACCTCCAAGGTCAACGTGAACGGCGGCGCCATCGCCATCGGCCATCCCATCGGCGCCTCCGGCACCCGCATCCTGGTGACCCTGCTGCATGAAATGCAGAAGCGCGACGCCAAGAAGGGCCTCGCCACGCTGTGCATCGGCGGCGGCATGGGCATCGCCATGTGCGTCGAGCGGGACTGATTGCGTCGAGCGGGATTGATCCGCTCGACTTTGGTTGCGCGTCAGCACGACGCGCCAAACGCGCTCGAACCTCGCCGGGGCGTTTCGTAGAAGCGATCCGGGGATGGCCACATCCCCGGAGCGTGGATTGCGCGTCTTCGGCGAGGGCAGAGCCAAGACGGCAGGGAGGGTCAGATGGGGCGTGTAGCGTTGGTGACCGGCGGAACGCGCGGAATCGGCGAAGCCATTTCCGTGATGCTGAAGGACGCCGGATATAATGTGGCGGCCAATTATGCGGGCAATGACGCCGCTGCCGCCGCCTTCAAGGAGAAGACCGGCATTCCCGTCTTCAAGTGGGACGTGTCCGACTTCGAGGCCTGCAAGGCGGGCATCGCCCAGGTGGAAGCCGAGCTCGGCCCCGTCGAAGTGCTGGTGAACAATGCGGGCATCACCCGCGACGCCACCCTGCACCGCATGACGCTGGAGCAGTGGAACGCGGTCATCAACACCAACCTGAGCTCCGCCTTCAACATGTGCCGGAACGTGATCGAGGGCATGCGGGCGCGCAAGTTCGGGCGCATCGTGTGCATCTCGTCCATCAACGGTCAGAAGGGCCAGTTCGGCCAGACCAATTATTCCGCCGCCAAGGCGGGCGAGATCGGCTTCGTGAAGGCGCTGGCGCAGGAAAGCGCGGCGCTGGGCATCACCGTGAACGCCATCGCCCCCGGCTACATCGCCACCGAAATGGTGCGCGCGGTGCCCGAGGACGTGCTGAAGAAGATCATCGCCACCATCCCCGTCGGCCGCCTCGGCGAGCCGGAGGACATTGCGCGCTGCGTGAAGTTCCTGGTGGGCGACGATGCCGGCTTCATCACCGGCTCGACCCTCACCGCCAACGGCGCCCAGTACATCACCTGAGCGGTATCGCCGGATCGGCGTGGCGGGCATCCACCGCCATTTCCGCCAGAATCGGCTATCAGTGATCGGCCGGCCCCTCGGGCCGGCCGATTTCGTTCGGGCCGCAGCGTCCGGCCCCGCCCCATGGACGATCCGGCAATGACCGCCCCCACCGCCGCCCCCCGCTCCTCCCGCGCCGCCACCCGCATCGGCCTTGTGGCCATTCTGCTCTGGGCGACGCTGGCGCTCTCCACCGCCTCCACAGGCAAGGTGCCGCCCTTCCTTTTGACCGCCCTCACCTTCGGGGTCGGCGGCGCGGTCGGGCTCATCGCGGCGCTGCGCGGGCCGGGGCTGTCCGTGCTGCGGCAGCGGCCGGCGGCCTGGATCCACGGCATTGGCGGCCTGTTCGGCTACCACTTCTTCTATTTCACGGCCCTCAAGCTCGCCCCGCCGGCGGAAGCCGGGCTCATTGCCTATCTCTGGCCGCTCCTCATCGTGCTCTTCTCCGCCGCCTTGCCGGGCGGGGGTTTGAAGGCCGGGCACATTGCCGGCGCGCTGCTCGGGCTCGTCGGCACGGTGGTGCTGCTGCTGGGCAAGGGCGGGCTTTCCGGCTTCGAGATGCGCTATGCGCCGGGCTATCTGGCCGCCCTCGCCTGCGCCTTCATCTGGTCGCTCTATTCGGTGGCCTCCCGCCGCTTCGGCGATGTGCCCACCGAGGCGGTGGCGGGCTTCTGCCTCGGCACCGCCGTGCTGGCCTTCGCCTGCCACCTTCTCACCGAGCCCGCCATCTGGCCGGCGGGCATGGGCGAATGGATCGCCGTGCTGGCGCTGGGCATCGGCCCCGTGGGGGCGGCCTTCTATGCCTGGGACATCGGCATGAAGCGCGGCGACATCCGCTTTCTCGGCGTCGCCTCCTATGCGGCGCCGGTGCTCTCCACCTTGCTGCTGGTGCTGGCCGGCTTTGCCCCGGCCCATTGGACCCTGGCGCTCGCCTGCGCCCTCATCGTGGGTGGGGCGGCTCTGGCCTCCCGCTCTGGTCGACAAAATGCCTGAGCGCCAACGCGCGCTTGTCAGCGGCGGCGCGAGGTATTAGCACTCGCCGCGCCAATCCCATCCGGGCCTTTTCCACGGCCCGCACCAAGGCGCGCCGCAGTTCAGCGAAACGCCGCCACACAGGAACATGCCCATGGCCACGCACAAGCTCCTTCTTCTCCCCGGCGACGGCATCGGCCCGGAAGTCATGGCGCAGGTGAAGCGCGTCATCGCCGCCCTGGAGAGCCTCGGCCTTGCCTCCTTCGCGGTGGAAGAGGACCTGGTGGGCGGCTGCGCCTATGACGCCCATGGCGCCGCCATCTCCGAAGCCGCCATGGACAAGGCCAAGGCCGCCGATGCGGTGCTGCTCGGCGCCGTGGGCGGCCCGAAGTGGGCGAACGTGCCTTATGAGGCGCGCCCCGAGGCGGGCCTGCTGCGCCTGCGCAAGGACCTGGCCCTGTTCGCCAATCTGCGCCCGGCTTTGTGCTATCCCGCGCTCGCGGACTCTTCTTCGCTGAAGCGCGAAGTGGTCGAGGGCCTCGACATCCTGATCGTGCGCGAGCTGACCGGCGGCGTCTATTTCGGCGAGCCCAAGACCATCACCGACCTCGGCAATGGCCAGAAGCGCGCCATCGACACCCAGGTCTATGACACCTACGAGATCGAGCGCATCGGCCGCGTCGCCTTCGAGCTGGCCCGCACCCGCCGCAACAAGGTGACCTCCTCCGAGAAGCACAATGTGATGCGCTCCGGCGTGCTCTGGAAGGAAGTCATCACCGCCCTGCACGCCCGCGATTATGCGGACGTGGAGCTGGAGCATAACCTCGCCGACTCGCTGGCCATGCAGCTGGTGCGCTGGCCCAAGCAGTTCGACGTGATCGTCACCGACAATCTGTTCGGCGACATCCTCTCCGACATCGCCGCCATGCTCACCGGCTCGCTGGGCATGCTGCCCTCCGCTTCTCTGGGCGCTGTGGACGAGACCACCGGCAAGCGTGCGGCGCTCTATGAGCCCGTGCATGGCTCGGCCCCGGACATTGCCGGCAAGGGCCTCGCCAACCCCATCGCCATGATCGGCTCGCTGGCCATGGCGCTGCGCTATTCCTTCGGCCAGGGCGATGTCGCCGATCGCATCGAGGCAGCCATCGCCCAGGTGCTCGCCGACGGCAAGCGCACCGCCGACATCCGCACCGAAGGCTCCACCGTCATCGGCACGGAAGAGATGGGCTCCGCCATCATCGAGGCGCTGAAGGCCTGAGCCTTCGCCGTCCTTCGAGAGACCGCGACGGCCGGGGCCTTGCCCCGGCCGTTTGCGTTTTCAGATGCGCGGCACCACCACCAGCCGCTCCACCAGCGTGCCGCCCACCAGGTGCGACGTGACGATCTCGTCAATGTCCTCCACCGTGCGCGGCCGGTACCAGACGCCCGCCGGATAGACCACCATCAGCGGCCCCGCCTGGCAGAAGCCCAGGCACCCGGTGGCCGCCATGGCGATGTCGCGCTGGCCGGTGGCCTCCATGCGCCGGCCCAGATGCTCCCACAGCACCTTGCCCCCCGCCGCCGCGCAACTGCCGCGCGGATGGCCCTCCGGTCGCTGCTGGAAGCAGGCGAAGACGTGGTGCTTGAAGACCTGGGGAATGTCGGCGGGCGACAGGGGCGCTTCGGCGGGGGACTGGGTCATGGACGGGCCTCGGGTTCCAATGGACAAGGTTGGAACCTTTCAAAGTCCGTGCCGTCGGTGCCAGAGACCGGGCACGGCCGCATGCCCCTGCTCAATTTCAGTCGATCTGCCAAGCGGTTAGGCGTGGATGCCCGGGACGAGCCCGGGCATGACGGCGCAATTTGGGGAAGGCCGCGCCTCCCCTCCGACCGTCCTTTCCGCGCCGCATTGGCCGGAAGCCGACAGCCCCGCAACAAAAAGGGCGGGCGCGGCCCACGCCGCACCCGCCCCGTATTGGCGAAAGACCCGAAGCCTCAGGCCGCCTGACTGACCGGCGCCTCGGGGGCGAAGGTCAGGTGGCCGCCTTCGACGCCCACCTTCACCCGGGCCCCGTCCAGGATCTCGCCGCCGAGGATCTTCTCGGCCAGCGGGTCCTGCACCAGCTTCTGGATCGTCCGCTTCAGCGGGCGGGCGCCATAGGCCGGGTCGTAGCCCTTGTCGGCGAGGAAGGTCCGCGCCTCCGGGGTGAGGTCCAGGACGATCTTGCGATCCTCCAGCAGCTTGGCGAGGCGCTTCAACTGGACATCCACGATGGCGCCCATCTGCTCGCGCTTCAGCCGGTGGAACATGACGATCTCGTCGATCCGGTTGATGAATTCCGGGCGGAAGTGACGCCGCACGGCCCCCATCACCAGTTCATAGGCCTCGTCGTCCGACACCACCTTCTCGGTCTCGTGGCCGGGCAGGCCGAAGCCCACCGGCTGGCGGGGATCGGCAAGGAACTCGGCGCCGAGGTTCGAGGTCATGATGATCAGCACGTTGCGGAAGTCCACCGTGCGTCCCTGGCCGTCGGTCAGGCGCCCGTCATCGAGCACCTGGAGCAGCACGTTGAAGACGTCCGGATGGGCCTTCTCCACCTCGTCGAACAGCACCACCTGATAGGGCCGGCGCCGCACGGCTTCGGTGAGCGCACCGCCCTCGTCATAGCCCACATAGCCGGGAGGGGCGCCGATGAGCCGGCTCACCGAATGCTTCTCCATGTATTCCGACATGTCGATGCGCACCATGGCGGTCTCGTCGTCGAACAGATATTCGGCGAGCGCCTTGGTCAGCTCGGTCTTGCCGACGCCGGTCGGACCCAGGAACAGGAAGGAACCGATGGGACGGTTCGGATCCTGCAGGCCCGCCCGTGCGCGCCGCACGGCGGTGGAGACGGCAGTGACCGCCTCGTTCTGGCCGATGACGCGCTTGGCCAGCTCCAGCTCCATCTTGAGCAGCTTCTCGCGCTCGCCCTCCAGCATCTTGTCCACCGGCACGCCGGTCCAGCGCGAGACGACGCCCGCAATGTGATCGGGGGTGACGGCTTCCTGGGCCGTGCCGGAATTGCCGGTGGCCTCGATCTCGGCGAGACGCCGCTCCAGCTCGGGGATGACCGAATAGGTCAGTTCGCCCGCCTTCTGGTACTCGCCCTGGCGCTGCGCGATGGTCAGGTCGGCGCGGGCCTGGTCGAGCTTGGCCTTGAGCGTCGTGGCCTCGGAGAGCTTCTCCTTCTCCGCCTTCCAGTTGGAGGTGAGCACGGCCGCGCGCTCCTCCAGCTCCGCCAGCTCCTTTTCGAGCTTCTTCAGGCGGTCCTTGGAGGCGATGTCGGTCTCCTTCTTCAGGGCCTCCTGCTCGATCTTCAGCCGCACGATCTCGCGGTCGAGATTGTCCAGGGCCTCCGGCTTGCTGTCCACCTGCATGCGCAGGCGCGAGGCCGCCTCGTCCACCAGGTCGATGGCCTTGTCGGGCAGGAAACGGTCGGTGATGTAGCGGTTGGAGAGGGTCGCGGCCGCCACCAGCGCGCTGTCCGTGATGCGCACACCGTGATGCAGCTCATACTTCTCCTTCAGGCCGCGCAGGATGGAGACCGTGTCCTCCACCGTGGGCTCGGAGACGAAGACGGGCTGGAAGCGACGGGCCAGCGCCGCGTCCTTCTCCACATGCTTGCGATACTCGTCCAGCGTGGTGGCGCCGACGCAGTGCAGCTCGCCTCGGGCAAGCGCGGGCTTCAGCAGGTTGGACGCATCCATGGCGCCATCGGTCTTGCCGGCGCCCACCAGCGTGTGCATCTCGTCGATGAACAGGATGATGCCGCCCTCGGCCGCCTCAACCTCGGACAGGATGGACTTCAACCGCTCCTCGAACTCGCCGCGATACTTCGCGCCGGCAATGAGCGAGCCCATGTCGAGCGCCAGAAGGCTCTTATTCTTCAGGCTCTCGGGCACGTCGCCGTCCACGATGCGGCGGGCGAGGCCCTCCACGATGGCGGTCTTGCCGACGCCGGGCTCGCCGATGAGCACGGGATTGTTCTTGGTGCGCCGCGCCAGCACCTGGATGGTGCGCCGGATCTCCTCGTCGCGGCCGATGACCGGGTCGAGCTTGCCGTCGCGCGCCGCCTGGGTCAGGTCGCGGGCATACTTTTTCAGCGCGTCATAGGCGTTTTCCGCGGTGGGGGTGTCCGCGGTGCGGCCCTTGCGCAGCGCCTCGATGGCGGTGTTGAGATTCTGCGGCGTCACGCCGGCGCGCGCCAAAATCTTGCCCGCCTCGCTCTCCTTCTCGATGGCGAGGGCGAGCAGCAAACGCTCCACCGTGACATAGCCATCACCCGCCTTCTTGGCGGCCTGTTCGGCGGCCTCGAACACGCGGGCGAGCGGCTGGCTGAGATAGACCTGCCCCGTGCCGCCCTGCACCTTGGGCAGCTTCTTGAGCGCGGCTTCCACTTCCGCGCGGACCTGGGTGGAATTGCCACCGGCGCGCTGGATGAGGCCCGAGCACAGGCCTTCGGGGTCGTCGAGCAGCACCTTCAGCAGATGCTCGGGCACGAACTGCTGGTTGCCTTCGCGCACGGCGAGCGACTGGGCCGACTGCACGAAGCCGCGGGCGCGCTCGGTATAGATTTCAAAATTCATTCTGTTCTCCTCCTCGCCGCCAATCCCGCCTCCATTGAGCACGGGACGACGTTGGGATGCGGCGCCGGTTCCCGGCCGCCGCAGCGATGACGCCGTGAGGGATCACGTGCGCCGCCGCTGTGGCTCATGTGGGTGTGGCCCCACCGGAGCGGAAGGGGGGCCTTTGGCGTGCGCTGCCAATTTTTGCGTCATTGCATCCGGGCGCTTTGATGCGGATCAGTTTGCCGGCCATCAGGTCGTGGCAAAACATGGCGCGTGCCGGGCGGAAGCGGGAGCGCTGCCGACGTCCCCCACCCTCGGCGCGGTCCCTTGAGGTCCGCTCGGCACGCCGCCTGTCTGCCCCTGCCTTCCCCCCAAACTTGCCGCTGAGGCCATCGTCCTCTAAGACGCGGCAACCCTTTTGCGCGCGGGCGCGGCTCGGCGGCGCCCCTTCTTGAAGAGTCCTCCCATGGCCAGCGACACCAAACCCAAGGCACGTCTCCCGCGCGGTCTCGTGGACCGCCACGGCGCCGAGCTTTCGGCCACCCGCGCCATGCTGGAGAAGATCCGCGCCGTCTATGAGCTCTATGGCTTCGAGGCGCTGGAGACCCCGGCCATCGAATATACCGACGCGCTCGGCAAGTTCCTGCCCGACCAGGACCGGCCGAACGAGGGCGTGTTCTCGTTCCAGGACGATGACGAGCAGTGGCTCTCGCTGCGCTACGACCTCACCGCGCCGCTGGCGCGCCATGTGGCCGAGCATTTCGAGAAGCTGCCCAAGCCCTATCGCTCCTATCGCGCGGGCTATGTGTTCCGCAACGAGAAGCCCGGCCCTGGCCGCTTCCGCCAGTTCATGCAGTTCGACGCCGACACGGTGGGCGCCCCTTCGGTCGCCGCCGACGCGGAAATCTGCATGATGGCCGCCGACACGCTGGAGGCGGTGGGCATCGCGCGCGGCGACTATGTCATCAAGGTCAACAACCGCAAGGTTCTGGACGGCGTGCTGGAGGCCATCGGCCTCGGCGGGGCTGAGAATGCCGGGCGGCGGCTGACCGTGCTGCGGGCCATCGACAAGCTGGACAAGATCGGCGTTACGGGTGTCTCTCAACTGCTTGGCGAGGGTCGCCTCGACAACTCCGGGGACTTCACGAAGGGGGCACGGCTCGACGGTCCGCAGATTCTGGCTATTCAAAAGACTATTCTCGTGGGTACGCCCAAGCCGATGAACGAGGACCCTGTCACCGTTTCCGAGACTAGCTGGCTAGATCAGCTCGAACGGGATTTTTCCGATAATGAGACTGCGTCCGCAGGTGTTCGCGAGCTGCGGCAGATAGCTCAACTGTGCCGAGCCGCTGGTTACGGAGAAGACCGCATCCAAATCGACCCCTCGGTGGTGCGCGGCCTCGAATATTATACCGGCCCCGTCTATGAGGCCGAACTCACCTTCAAGGTCCAGGACGAGTATGGTCTAGCAGTCCGCTTCGGCTCGGTGGCCGGCGGCGGGCGCTATGACGGGCTGGTGGCGCGCTTCCGCGGCGAGCCGGTGCCGGCCACGGGCTTTTCCATCGGCGTCTCCCGCCTGCTGCACGCCCTCGCCCACCTGGGCAAGATGGACACGGACGCCCAAGTCGGCCCCGTGGTGGTGCTCGCCATGGACAAGGAGCCCGCCCGCATCGCCGACTATATGAAGATGGTGTCGGACCTGCGCGCCAACGGCATCCGCGCGGAAATGTATCTGGGCGGTGCCGGCATGAAGGCGCAGATGAAATATGCCGACCGGCGTGGCGCCCCGGCCGTCATCATCCAGGGCTCCAACGAGAAGGAGGCCGGCGAGGTCCAGATCAAGGATCTGGTGGAGGGCGCCAGGATCGCCGCCTCCATCGCCGACAATGCCGAATACCGCGCCGCCCGCCCCGCCCAGTTCGCGGTGAAGGAAAGCGAGCTGGTGGACGCCATTCGCGGCATCCTGGAACGCCGGGCCGCCCCGACGCTGGGCCTCGACGACTGAGAAAGCGCCAGGCGGCCCAGGCCGCCTACCCTCACCCCGGCGCGGTGCCCTTCACCTTGGCCTTCTGGCCGAGCGCCACCACGGCGATGACGAGGCCCATGAAGAGATAGGTCTCCAGGTCCGGCGCCTCGCCATTGATGGGCCAGGAGAAGACCACGATCAGGAAGGTCTGCATCAGCTGCACCTGCCCGACGCGGGCGATGCCGCCCAGCGCCATGCCCTTGTTCCAGAAGAAGAAGGCGAAGAACTGGCTGACCGCCCCCACATAGACGAGCGCCACCCAGGCTGAGGTCGGCACGGCGTCGAAATGGCCATAGGGCGCGGTGAGGAACATGCCGGGCACGGTCACCACCAGCGACACCGCCACCACCCAGCAGATCACCTCCCAGCCGGGCATGTGGCGCGACAGGCGCCCCGACACCGCATAGCCCAGGGCGCAGATGATGGCGGCGATCGCCAGCAGGCTGTCGCCCCACCCGAGCGCGGCCGCCGCTCCATTGCGCAGGGCGAACGCCATGACAAGGCCGCAGCCCAGCGCGCTGATGCCGAGGAAGGCCGGCGTCGGCCGCTCGCCGGCCACCAGCATGGCGGCGAGCGTGGTCATCAGCGGCAGGATGGCGAGCACCACGCCCGCATGCGAGGACGGCACGGTGAGGCTGCCGTAGGCCATCAGCAGCGGAAAGCCGAAGACGAGGCAGGCGGCCACCACCACGATGTCGCGAAAGCGGGCGCCGCGCGTGTGCGGCCATCGCACCCCGCGCATCACCAGGATGGAGACGCCCAGAAGCCCGGCGAGCGTGGCCCTGGCGAAAGTGAGGAAGGCGGGGTCCAGCCAGTGCACCGCATAGCGGGTGGCGGGAACGGTGACGCCGAATAGGGTCACGCCCGCGAGCCCCAACAGCAGGCCGAGGGCGACGGTCGACCGGCCAGCTTTGGCTGATGAAGGCGGGGATGCGGGCGGAAGGGAAGACGCAGACATGGAACCATCCGCCGCCCGACCTCCCCCCGCCTTGAAGGCGGGACCGTCCGAAGCGGGGGCGGCTTGCCCACGCCGGACGCCGGGGCGCGATGGACCGCGCCCTCTGTCTTGACCGGGCGGCGGGCGCCCCCCGGGTGGATCTCTTACGCCCGCCGCGCCCCAAGGATGCGGCACGGCAGGTGGGGCGGCAGGTGGGGCAGCAGGTGGCGCGGGGGCTCGGGATGCCGAGGCACCCGTCCCCGCCTCAGGATCGCCTCAGGGTTTCATGGCAGCACCGAGACAATCTAACGCGTTGCTCCGATGCATTTCTTGACCGGAAGCGGCACCCGCTTCGCACGGAAATGCTCTAGCGGCAGCGGGACATAAGGGGAAATGAATCCCTGGAATGGGAGCCATCACGGCGGACGAAGGGACGGCCCGCGCCCGCGTGCCGCAAGCTGGCCGGACGAAAAATATCTCACATTTTCAATGAATTATTCTACCCGCACCGGTCCTAGCGCGCGCGCATGCCCCCCTCTTCACATGTGGTTTCAGCCCCTTGCAGGCCCGCCTTTGCACGAGCCCCCCATGGAGCCGGCGCCCGGGCTGACGGGAGGACAACAGCAAGAAACGGGCGGGCCTGCCCTTGGTTCCAGGTCGTCCAGTGAAAAAACCCGGCCGTGTCACTTTTGCCACAAGCCCTTGCGCCGCAAGGAAAAGTAGCCCCCGCAGGCGTGAGCGGAGCAGGAAGATGCGGGGCAGGCACGGGCGCGATCTGCGCCTCCGCCCCTTAAGCCCAAGGCCGGCCGGCTTTATTTCGCCCCGCGCGGCCACTAGATTGATGGCCTATGGAACAACCGGCCGACAGAGCCGATCGGACGAGACCGCGCGATGGCAAAGCCCGTCGCCGGCATGGAGTTGTCGATGACGCAGCCGCAGCGGCCCGGTCACGAGGTCGATCCCAAGCTTTTGGAAATCCTGGTCTGTCCTTTGACCAAGGCGCCGCTCACCTATGACCGCACCCGGCAGGAACTGGTGTCTCGCGCCGCCAAGCTCGCCTTTCCCATCCGCGACGGCATCCCGATCATGCTGGCGGATGAAGCCCGGCGCCTGGACGAGAGCGAACTGAACGGCTGACGTGTGATGTTGAGCCGCCGCGCCGTCCTCGCCGCTGCCGCGGGCGGGCTGCTGCTCACCGCCTCCCGCCGCCTCGACGCCGCCCCCGCCTTTGATGTGGTGGAGGAAAACTGGCGGGTGGGCGGCTTGTCCGGCACCTTGTCCTTTGCGCGGAACGGCCCGCGCAGTTCGCCGGCGGTGCTGCTCATCGCCGGCTCCGGCCCCACCGACCGCAACGGCAACGGCCCGGGCCTTGCCACGGATCTCTACCGCCAGATCGCCCAGGGCCTGGCGGGCGCCGGCTATCGGGTGCTGCGCTATGACAAGCGGGGCGTCGGGGAAAGCCGGGCGCTGGTGCAGCGGGAAGAAGATCTGCGCTTCGACCAATATGTGGACGATGCGGCCCTGGTGCTCACCGCCCTTGCCGCCCGGCCCGACGTGGACGGCCTGCTGGCCATGGGCCACAGCGAGGGCGCAAGCGTCGCCATCCGCGCGGCGGGGCGGGTGCGGGTGGATGGGCTGGTGCTTCTGGCGGGGCCGGGGCGCCGGCTCGACGCGGTTCTTGCCGAGCAGTTCGAGGCCATGAACCTGCCGGACGCGGTGCTCGCGCGGGCGCTGTCCATCCTGCGCACGGTGGCGGCGGGGGGGCGCGTGGACAATGTGCCGCCCGCGCTCAACATGGCCTTCCGGCCGTCCGTCCAGGGGTTCCTCGCCTCCGAATGCGCCATGGACCCGGCGGCGGAGATCGGCCGGGTGCGGGCGCCCACCTTGCTGGTGCAGGGGCTGCGCGACCTCCAGGTGGGCCAGGCGGATCTGTCCGCCCTGCGGCGCGGCCGTCCCGATGCGGACGTGGTGGAGCTGGCCGAGGCCAACCATGTGTTCAAGGCCGCCCCGCCCGAGCGGGCGGGCAATTTCGCCCTCTACCGCAATGCCGCGGCGCCGCTCCATCCCGGCCTTCTGCCGGCCCTGGTGCGCTTCATCGCCGCCACGGTGTGAGGGGGTAAACGGGGCCGCTGACAAAGCCGTCACCGCCGTCTGTCCTGGCCGGGCCTCGTCCCGGCCCTCCCCGCGATCGGTCACATGCGCAGGAGCGTGGCGGCGCGGGTCAAGCCCGCTCCTGACGGCGGGGACGGCGCGTCGCTGTCGCCCCCTCAATCCTCCAGGACGACGGCATCGCCAGGGGCGATGCGCCCGCCGGTGAGCACCTTGGCATAAATGCCGCAATCGGTGTGGCCATAGGCCATGTGCAGGCCCTTCACCACGTTCAGGTCACGCTCGGCGGTGTCGGGATTGACCGAGGTGGCGGCGCAGCGCTCGGTGCGCTTCAGCACCTTCAGCCGCACCGGGCCGATGGCCAGCGTCCGCCCCACCAGCTCCAGCTCCGCGCCGGGCGCCCAGCCATCCAGATGCAAGTTCATGCGGAAGCGGATGGGATCAACCCGCGCGCACATGCGCGCCTCCAGGTCCCGCACGCTGGCGAGATTGACCAGCGAGACGAAGCCGGAGCGCAGGCTGTCGGTGAAGCGATGGCCCTCGGGCGCGGCCAGCACCTTCAGGGGCCCGCGCGCCGCCTCGCCCATGAAGGCGGTGAGAAAGGCCTCCACCTGGGCGCAGCCGTCGGCTGTGCGGAGGTCGCCGGCAACGCTGCCCTGCGCGCCGCTCAGGCTGAAGACGTGGCTGTCTTGATCGAACCGGGTCTTCAGGGCGGCGATGCGGGCATTGCGCATCAGCACCAGGAAGGCGGTCTTGTCCTTATAGGCGGGGGCTTGCGGATCGAACCCGCTGGGGCCGTTCTCCACCGCATAGAGCCGATCGCCGGGAAAGAAGCGCCCGGCCTCCAGCTCCACGTCCGTCAGGGTCTCGGCGGAAAAGCCCTTCACCGGATAGCGATGGATGGAGACAAGGCTGGCGGCAGACATGGCGGCTCCTTCGGCAGAGCCTCTCCGGTCGCACGGGCAGGAGGTGCGGTCAAGGCAAGCCGTTTTTAAGAAAAATATCCTAGACCATATTCCTATTGTCTTGGACCTCTGTTATGGTTGTCCCACCTGGCACCAAGGAGGGGCGCGTCCGGAGCGGCCTGACGGGTGGTGCCGGGGGCGGGTGTCCGACGGGACGGGGAATAACGCCCCCCGAACCGTTAGCAGAGGAGGCTGAAGGCCCAGGCGCACCGATCCGGCAGTGGTTCGGCCGGTGCTGATGGGAGAACCTGTGGCCCACGCGGCGCAGGGCCGAGGCCATAAATCCCCGCGCGGGAGCGGACGGAGCGAGGCTCCGACGTCTAACCCCTACCCAATCTGGCGCGCCGCCGCGCGCCGGCCGCTCCCGCATCCCTCCACCCTCGCCATCGGCGGGGATGTTGGTGCTGTGGGCGTCAGAGGGGCGCGCAGGGTGTTGGCGTTGTGTCCTTGCCCCCTCCCCCACCCTCCCCCGCTTTGCGGGAGAGGGGGCCTGTCCCGCTGGGGAGAGGCCGAGATGCCGACGCCGGGGCAGAGCAGAGCCACCGCCCCAGCCAAGTGCACCAAAGTCCCCTCTCCCGCAAAGCGGGGGAGGGATAGGGAGGGGGCCAAGGAGGGCCAACCCGGGAGAACAGCCGGATGTCAGCTCTTCTTCACCAGCGTGCAGGTGGAGTCCGCCAGCGGCTTGAAGGCCTCGTTACCGGGAATGGTGCGCAGGATCTTCATCAGGTCCCACTCATTCTTCGACTCCGCTGGCGCCTTGGCTTCGGCCAGATACATGTCGTGCACCATGCGGCCATCTGCCCGGATGACGCCGTTCTTGGCGAAGAAGTCATTGACCGGATTGGCCTTCATCCATTCCGAGACCTTCGCCGCATCCTCCGAGCCCACTGCCTTCACGGCATTCAGATAATGCAGGGTGGCCGAATAGGCGCCCGCCTGCACCATGGAGGGCTGGGCATTGTTGCGGGCGTAATACTTCTTGGAGAAGGCGCGGCTCTCCTCGTCGCGGTCCCAGTAGAAGCCGGTGGTGAATTTCAGGCCCTGCGCCACCTTCAGGCCCAGCGCCTTCACGTCGGTGATGAAGACCAGCATGGCGGCCAGCGACTGCCCCGCCTGGGTGATGCCGAACTCGCTGGCCTGCTTCACCGAATTGACGAAGTCGCCGCCCGCATTGGCCAGCCCGATCACCTGCGCCTTGGAGGACTGGGCCTGGAGCAGGAAGGAGGAGAAATCGGTGGTGGACAGAGGCGCGCGGGCATTGCCCAGCACCTTGCCGCCATCGGCCAGCACCACGCGGCTGGTATCGGCCTCCAGCGCATGGCCGAAGGCATAGTCGGCGGTGATGAAGAACCAGCTCTTGCCGCCCTCCTTCACGATGGCCGAGCCGGTGCCGGTGGCCAGCGCATAGGTGTCGTACACATAATGGATGCCATAGGGCATGCAGCCGGCATTGGTGAGGGCCGTGGTGGCCGAGCCCGCGCCGATGATGACGCGCTTCTTCTCGTCGCCCAGGCGGAACAGCGCCAGCGCCGAGGCGCTGTCGGTGGATTCGATGACCATGTCGACGCCGTCATTGTCGAACCAGCGCCGGGCGATGCCGGAGGTCACGTCCACCTTGTTCTGGTAGTCGGCGGAGACGACCGTGATGGGCTTGCCGTTCACCGTGCCGCCGAAATCCTCCACCGCCATCTGCACGGCCGAGACCATGCCGGGACCGCCGTGGCGGGAATAGACGCCGGTCATGTCGACGATGGCGCCGATCACCACCTTGCCGTCGGCGGCGTTCTGCGCGGCGGCCGGCAGGCTTCCAAGCGCGAGTGCGCAGGCAGCGGCGCCCACGTGTCGCAAAAGATGATGGCGCAGAAGATGTGTGGGAAACGTCACGGCTTTCCTCCTTGGGGTCCACCCTTGTTGTGGCGCGCGCTCCGCCCGGGAGAGGGGCGGGCGCACGACGGGTGGCTCTGGTTCAGCAACGGGCGTGCCAAGCGCAATTCATTGAAAAATATGAAGATTGCATGTCCTCTGCACGGACATGTGTCCGCACGGAGGTCAGTGCTGCGCCCGCGCGTGTCTTCGGCACGGACGCCGCCCATCAGGGTAAACAATCGGTTCTGCTTGCGGGAACCACAGCCATACCGCCGCGTTGTTTTGAGCGGAAGGCGTGCCTGGCGCGCCATACGACAGGGCCGGGAGGGCATGCCGCCCGACACCGGCAAAGGGATCGGAAAGGGAACTCAGATGGGCTCGTATTCCAGGATCATGCCTGCCACAACCGCCACCCCGGTTCGCATCGTGCTGGGCGCCCGCGAATGCGAGGTGACCTCCCTGAAGGAAGCCCGCGCCTTCTTCCAGGCCGAAAAGGCGGACGACCTGGCCGACTTCCTGATGGCCGATCTCGGCGACGATGCCCGCGCCCTCATCGCGCTGCGCGCCAAGCTGGACATGATGCGCGCCGCCCTCTGAGGGGCGCGCGACATCAGTCCTTCAGGGCGGCGAGAAGGCCCACCACGGCCACGTCCAGCCAGCCCACGATCATGAGACTCCCGCCAAACGGCGCGGAACCCCCGAAGAGTTTGACGCCCATCAAGGCTCGCGCCGCCAAGTCGCCCGAGAATAGAATCGTGCCGAGCGCGATGGCGAGCCCGCCCACCAGAAGCGTTGCCCGACCTCGCCCGAGGCGCGCGCACGTGGCGATGATCCCCATCAAAGCCGCGGCGTGGAACAACAGGAATTGCGCCGCCGTCATGAGCGATGCGCCCCCGGTGACGTGGGCGGACATGGCCGCGAGGGCGACGCCGCTGGCGCCGAACAGGCCGGCGAGGGCGATGACAAGGCGTGTCCAGGGCGACATGTTCCCCTCTCCAGCGGTTCGGCCCGAACGGGCGCTGCCGCGTCATAGCGCAGCCGCTTGCCGCTTCCCAGCCAGGAGCGGGACGAGCGGCTGCGTCATGACCGCCAGAGGGTGGGACGACGCGCAAAACCGGCAGATGACCTGCGGGCCTTCGCCCAAAGTCTGCCCCGTCCCTGCCTTGTGGCCGTCGAGGCTGCTCCCCATAATCCAGCCAAGTTCGCGCGGCCCTCAAAGGCCGCGCCCCGGATCCAGGGCCTCTACCCCGCATCCGGCGCAAGGAGCGATGACCCGCACGGGCGCTGTCATATGACGGCCGCGAAGGCGTCGCTAAACACGAAGCGCTTGCAGCGCGCTGCAAGGGGGAGACGAAGCCGATGTCCGACAAGATCTATGAGGTCCCCGCCGATTGGAGCCAGCGCTCCTATGTGGACCGGGACGAGTACCAGGCGCTCTACAACCTGTCCGTCCAGCACCCCGACCAGTTCTGGGGCGAGCACGGCAAGCGCATCCACTGGTTCGAGCCCTACACCAAGGTGAAGAACACCTCCTTCACCCCCGGCAGCGTCTCCATCAAATGGTTCGAGGACGGCGTCACCAACGTCGCCTATAATTGCGTCGACCGGCACCTGCCCCATCGCGCCGACCAGGTGGCGATCATCTGGGAAGGGGACGACCCCTCCGAGAGCCGCAAGATCACCTATCAAGAGCTGCACGACGAGGTGAATCGCTTCGCCAACGTGCTGCGCAACCGCGACGTCCAGAAGGGCGACCGAGTCACCATCTATCTGCCCATGATCCCCGAAGCCGCCTTCGCCATGCTGGCCTGCGCGCGGCTCGGCGCCATCCATTCGGTGGTGTTCGGCGGCTTCTCGCCCGATAGCCTCGCCGGCCGTATCGCCGATTGCGGCTCCAAATGCGTCATCACCGCCGATGAAGGCCTGCGCGGCGGCCGCAAGGTGCCGCTGAAGGCCAATGTGGACGCGGCCATCGCCCATGTGGACGGCGGGGTGGACCATGTGATCGTGGTGCGCCGCACCGGCGGCAAGGTGAACATGGAGCCGGGCCGCGACGTCTGGTACCACGAGGCGGCGGATCTGGTGACCACCGACTGCCCGGCCGAACCCATGAACGCGGAAGACCCGCTGTTCATCCTCTATACGTCCGGCTCCACCGGCAAGCCGAAGGGTGTGCTCCACACCACGGGCGGCTATCTGGTCTATGCCTCCATGACCCACCATTACGTCTTCGATTATCACGAGGGCGACGTCTATTGGTGCACGGCGGACGTGGGCTGGGTGACCGGCCACTCCTACATTCTCTACGGTCCGCTCGCCAACGGCGCGACCACGCTGATGTTCGAGGGCATTCCCAACTACCCGTCCGTCTCCCGCTTCTGGGAGGTGATCGACAAGCACCAGGTGAACATCTTCTACACCGCGCCCACCGCCATCCGCTCGCTGATGCAGGCGGGCGAGGAGCCGGTGAAGAAGACCTCGCGCGCCTCCCTGCGGCTGCTCGGCTCGGTGGGCGAGCCCATCAACCCGGAAGCCTGGGAATGGTATCACCGCGTGGTGGGCGAGAACCGCTGCCCCATCGTCGACACTTGGTGGCAGACCGAGACCGGCGGCATCCTCATCAGCCCCCTGCCCGGCGCGACGGCGCTGAAGCCGGGCTCCGCCACCTTGCCCTTCTTCGGCGTGAAGCCGGAAGTGGTGGATGCGGCCGGCGTGGTGCTGGAAGGCGCCACCGAAGGCAATCTCGTCATCGCCGACAGCTGGCCGGGCCAGATGCGCACGGTCTATGGCGACCATGAGCGCTTCGAGCAGACCTATTTCTCGGCCTATCCGGGCAAGTATTTCACCGGCGACGGCTGCCGGCGCGATGCGGACGGCTACTACTGGATCACCGGCCGCGTGGACGATGTCATCAACGTCTCCGGCCATCGCATGGGCACCGCCGAGGTGGAAAGCGCCCTGGTCGCCCACCCGAAGGTCTCCGAGGCAGCGGTCGTCGGCTTCCCGCACGACATCAAGGGCCAGGGCATTTATGCCTATGTGACCTTGATGGCCGGCGAGCAGCCCACCGAGGAATTGCGCAAGGAACTGGTCGCCTGGGTGCGCAAGGAGATCGGCCCCATCGCCTCTCCCGACCTCATCCAGTTCGCCCCCGGCCTGCCCAAGACCCGCTCGGGCAAGATCATGCGCCGCATCCTGCGCAAGATCGCCGAGGACCAGTTCGAGAATCTCGGCGACACTTCCACCCTGGCCGACCCTGGCGTGGTGGAAGACCTCGTCCACAACCGCCAGAACAAGCGCAGCGCCGCCTGATGGGAAATCCCCTGGCGCCGGCTTCGGCTGGCGCCAGGGCGTTAAGACGGAGAGAATGGCGGGGACGGTCGCATGTCTGGGTCAGGCCGGCCGCACCAGCTTCAAGCCAGAGACGGGCGGCGCCGAACGCCCCATGGGCCTGCCTCACATGGCGTCGATGCCGACCGCAAGGTCACGCAGGGATGACACGACGGGAAAGCCATAGCCCTTGTCGTGGTCATAGACGCGCAATCGCCCCTCGCGGTGGTATGTCGTGGTGTAAATGTCCGCCGCGATAATTTGCAAAGCTGACATGAGGGCTTGAAGCGCATCGACGCCCGCGCCCTCTCTCTTCACGGGTCCGTCCGGCCAGTCGATCTCATACCGACACGACCAAGCCGTGCCGACAGGAACCTGGAGCTGCACCGGCTGGAAAACGCGGATGTCGAACGCCCGCTCGCCCTTGCGGGTCTTCAGATAGAGGCGATGCGTCAGCACCAACATGATGAGCCTCAGTAGTTCAGTGGTGGAATCGGCCTGCCCTGCAAACCCTTTCTTAGCCTCAAACTTTCTTGCTGATGGCAGGGAGAGAACCAACAATTTTACAATCAAGTATCCCCCTTCGACGCATCTCTTCCCAAGCTGCCTCAACAGCCTTTGACGGTCGCGTCAAATGGCGTCCACACCCACGAGAAGATCTTGCAAGGATGAGGCGACCGGGAAGCCGTAGCCTTCTTCGGTCTCATAGGCGCGAAGCTTTCCTTCGCGGTGATATGTCGTCGAGTAGATTTCGGCACCGACCATCTTCAAAGCCGACATGAGCGCCTGAAGGGCGTCGAAGCCGAAGCCCTCGCTCTTTACGGGCCCGTCCGGCCAGTCGATCTCGTAGCGGCACGACCAAGCCGTGCCGACAGGAACCTGGAGCTGCGCCGGCTGAAAAACGCGGATGTCGAACGCCCGCTCGCCCTTGCGGGTCTTCAGATAGAGGCGATGCGTCAGCACCAACATGACGGCCCCTCATAGTCCATGGCGGAGAAGGCGGCACAACCGTGTGGGCGACCCGTGGAGCAACCTTACCGCGAAAGCCAACCCGCCCATAGGCCTTGCTCCTCAGGCCGATAATGGCCAAACAAGCCGAACCTCGAAACACCCGGCCGCGGCGCCGTCCTCTTGACCTCTGCCATATGAGATGTTATTCCTATCATTATGGATGACAGGGAGCATTTTGACAGGGAGGCGGCGTCCCATCGGTTTCAAAGGGGCACACCGCCCCCACGCCAGGGGAGGCAGCCGTTCCCAATGCTTGCTCAGGGTCACGCGAGGCGCTTCCACCCCAGTGAACGCATCACATTCCCGCCCTCCCGAGCACACTCACAATCTACATGCCTTGCTCGTCAATTCATCCCAGAGCACGCGCCATACCGGAAATAGGGTTTCGCTCCGTCAAGGCCCATGCTAATTTTCCGTGAAATGCGCTAATTCGCATGAACGAGATGTAATTGGAGAGCCCATGCTGAACCGCCGCACCTTCCTCGCGCTCACCGCTGCCGCTTCGGCGGCGATGCCGCGCCTTGCATTCGCGCAGCAGGGGCCGAACTCCATCCTCAATGTCTCCTATGACATCTCCCGTGAGCTCTACACCGCGGTGAATGAGGGCTTCGTGCCGCTGTGGAAACAGAAGTCCGGGCAGCAGATCACCGTCAACCAGAGCCATGCCGGCTCCTCGCGCCAGGCCCGCGCCATCATCGAGGGGCTGGAGGGCGACGTGGTGACCTTCAACCAGGAGTTGGACGTGGAGGTGCTGGCCAAGGCCGGCTACGTGGCCAAGGACTGGAAGAAGAAGTTCCCCAACAATGCCTCGCCCTATTATTCCTTCCCCGCCTTCCTGGTGCGGGCGGGCAACCCCAAGGGCATCAAGGACTGGAGCGATCTGGTGCGGGATGACGTGAAGGTCATCTTCCCCAATCCGAAGACCTCCGGCAACGCCCGCTATACCTATCTGGCCGCCTACGCCTACGCGCTGGAGCAGAACAAGGGCGATGTGGCCAAGACCGATGCCTTCGTGAAGAAGCTGCTCTCCAACGTGCCGGTATTCGACACCGGCGGGCGCGCCGCCACAACCACCTTCGTGGAGCGCGAGACCGGCGACGTGCTGGTGACTTTCGAGGCCGAGACCCGGGTGATCCAGGATCTCTACAAGGACAAGAAGCTCCAGACCGTGGTGCCCTCCGTCAGCCTCCAGGGCGATTTCCCCGTGGCGGTGGTGGACAAGGTCGTGGACAAGCGCGGCTCGCGGGCGGTGGCCACCGCCTACCTGGAATTCCTGTATTCGCCGGAAGGCCAGACCATCCTCGCCAAGGGCTATAATCGCGTGCTGGACCCCAAGGTCGCCGCCGAGTTCAAGGACCAGTTCCCCGCCATCCGCCTGTTGACGGTGGATGCGGTGTTCGGCGGCTGGGAGAAGGTGCAGGCGGAGCAGTTCGCCTCCGGCGGCAAGCTGGACCAGCTTTTTACCGGCCGCTGAGCCGGCCGGCGGCGCGTCCGCCAGAAGGTGTGAGCCACAGGAGGGGCGGCCCAGCGGCCGCTCCTTTTGTTTTGGAGACCTCCTCCCTGGAGCGGCGGATCTCCAGATGCGACGAAGCCCCGGCCCTTGCGGACCGAGGCTCCGTCTTCCCCTCTTTTATCTCTTAGCCGGAAGCCCGGCGAACCCTGAGGCGGCCGACCCCAAAGGGCCGGCGCCGGAGAAAGGGCGGAGCCGGAAAGCCCCGCCCGATCCATCAGCTGTGATAGGCGCGCTCGCCGTGCTCGGTGATGTCGAGACCCTCGCGCTCCTTCTCCACCGAGACGCGCAGGCCGACGACCGCGTTGACGATGAAGAAGATGATGGCGGAGCCGACACCCGACCAGACGAGGGTCACGAGCACGCCCTTGATCTGCGCCAGCACCTGGGTGGCCATGCTGTACTCGGCGACCGCACCGGTGGTGTAGTCGTAGATGCCGGTGCCGCCGAGCGCCGGGCTCACCACGATGCCCGTGGCGATGGCGCCGAAGATGCCGCCGACGCCGTGCACGCCGAACACGTCGAGCGAGTCATCGTAGCCGAAGGCGTTCTTCACGGTGGTGCAGAAGAAGAAGCAGATGACGCCGACCACAAGGCCGGAGACCAGAGCACCCATGATGCCGGCGAAGCCCGCCATGGGGGTCACGGCCACGAGGCCGGCCACCGCGCCGGACACCACGCCCAGCATGGAAGGCTTACCCTTGGCCAGCCATTCCACAACCATCCAGGAGAGGGCGGCGGCGCAGGTGGCGATGAAGGTGTTCATCATGGCCAGGGCGGTCAGGCCGTTGGCTTCCAGGTTGGAGCCGGCATTGAAGCCGAACCAGCCGACCCACAGCAGGCCGGCGCCGACCAGGGTGAGGGTCAGGGAGTGGGGCGAGAGGGCTTCCTTGCCGTAGCCCGTGCGCTTGCCGATGATGATGCAGCCCACGAGAGCGGCGATACCGGCATTGATGTGCACCACGGTGCCGCCGGCGAAGTCGATGGCGCCGAGCTTGTAGAGATAGCCGGCGTCAGCGAGGACGGCGTCCAGCGCTTCCTGGGCGGCGGTCTTGGCAGCGCCGTCAGCTGCGGCGGCCAGAGCCTTGGCGGCAGCATCCACCGCGTCCGGGCCGGCCCAATACCACACCATGTGAGCCATAGGAAAATAGATGAACGTGACCCAGAGCGGCACGAACAGCACGATGGCCGAGAACTTCACGCGCTCTGCGAAGGCGCCGAAGATCAGGGCGGGGGTAATCATGGCGAAGGTCATCTGGAAGGCGACGAACACCAGCTCGGGAATGGCCACGCCCACCGAGAAGGTCGCACCGGCCGACTCGACGGTCACGCCGTGGAGGAAGGCCTTGGAGAAGCCGCCGATGAAATCGGAGCCGCCGGTGAAGGCCAGCGAATAGCCGTACAGCACCCAGATAATGCCCACGACGCAGACGGTGTAGAACACCTGCATCAGCACCGACAGCATGTTCTTGGCGCGCACCAGGCCGCCATAGAACAGGGCGAGGCCCGGGACCGACATCATCAGAACCAGGAGCGAGGACACCAGCATCCAGGTGGTGTCGCCCTTGTTGATGGGCGGTACGGCCGCGGCAGCGGCGGGAGCGGCATCGGCACCGGGCGTCGCGGTCTGCGCCAGCACCGGCAGGGCAATGGCCGCTGCGGTCAGGAGGGTTGGCAGTCCCACACGGGACCAGGTCTTGAGCGACATGGAAAAGGGCTCCGTGAAATGAGGAAGGTCAGAGCGCGTCGGCGTCGGTCTCGCCGGTGCGAATGCGCACGGCGTGGTCGATCTGGAAGACAAAGATCTTCCCGTCGCCGATCTGGCCGGTCTTGGCCGCGGCGGAGATCGCTTCCACGACCTTGGCCACCTGATCGGAAGACACCGCCACCTCGATCTTCAGCTTCGGCAGGAAGCTGACGGCGTATTCGGCGCCGCGGTAGATCTCGGTATGGCCCTTCTGGCGGCCGTATCCCTTCACCTCGGTCACGGTCAGTCCGTGAACGCCGATACCGGTGAGGGCGTCACGCACCTCCTCCAGCTTGAATGGCTTGATAATCGCCATGACGATCTTCATGGATCGGTCCCTGTCCCCGTGATGCCCACCCGCCAGAAAGCGGCCAAAGGCGTTTTCTTCCCGGCTGTGCCATGCGGGACGGGGAAATATCCGCGCACGGCGACCTAGCCTGCACAGGACTGAATCAAGGAACGTGCCAATCCTGTAGAGTCAGGCGGGGGGCGTGCTTATTTTCTCGCCAGAAGACCTGCCGTCGCGGCATCGCCCCCGCGTTGCCCAAATGTTAGCCCATAAATTAGGCAATGAGCACAACAAAACGCCAATCCACTTCGCTATTGCGAAACGGGGCGCATCAGACCCTCCTGCGCTGCGGAAGCCACCAGCACGCCATCGCGCGTGTAAAGCTCGCCGCGGCAGAAGCCGCGCGCGCCAAAGGCGGCCGGGCTCTCCTGGACGTAGAGCAGCCATTCGTCCGCGCGGAACGGCCGGTGGAACCACAGCGCATGGTCGAGGCTTGCCACCTGAAGGTCCCGGTCGAACACGCTGCGGCCATGGGGCAGCAGCGCGGCCTGAAGGAGAGACAGGTCGGAGGCATAGGCCAGCACCGCCTGGTTCAGCGGCAGATCCTGCGGCAACGGAGCGCGGGTGCGGATCCACAGGCTGGGCCGCGCCGTATCCCCTGCATGACCGCTATAGGGCGCATCGAAGCCGGTGGGCTTCACCTCCAGGGGCCGGAGCGCCATCCAGTCCCGCTTGGAGGCATTGGGAAAACGGGCGATCAGTTTCTCCCGCCAGACATCGTCGGAGGGCAGGTCCTCGGGCATGGGCACGTCGGGCATGCGACCCTGGTGCATCAACCCGCTTTCCTCTCCCTGGAACGACACCGACATGGAGAAAATGGCCCGTCCCCGCTGGATGGCGACCACGCGCCGGGTGGTGAAGCTGCGTCCATCGCGGATGCGGTCCACCTCGAACACGATGGGCACGGTGGGATCGCCCGCCAGGAGAAAATAGGCGTGCAGGGAATGGGCGATGCGGTCGGGATCGACGGTGCGCTGGGCAGCGATTAAGGATTGTGCGATCACCTGCCCGCCGAAGATACGGCCGCCCGCCGCACTGACGCTGCGACCCCGGAACAGGTTGATCTCCAGGGGCTCGAGATCAAGGATGCCCAGCAGGGTCTCCACATCGCTGGACGGGCGGGCGGCGGGATCGGTGGCGGGAGTGTCCATGGTGGGGTCGCTCGTTGAGGCGGTTCCGGCAAGGGTACGGAGCGGCGCCTGAGGATCGGTTCGCGATGCAACGAGCCATCCCGGTTCGCCTGCGTCAAGGTGAAGGGCGCCCAAGGCGGCGCCGGCGATGAGGTTCCGGCAGGGCGCGACCCCTCCGGTGGACGAGAACGAGGTCTGGTCATGGAAACGATGCAGTCGGGCATTGCGGGCGAGAGCGGACGGAACACCCTTCCCGCCCGTGCGGACATCGTGATCGCCGGCGCGGGACTGGCGGGGCTCAGCCTTGCTCTGGCGCTGCGCGAGGGCCTCGGACGCGAGGCCGAGATCGCTGTTCTCGACCCCGGTCTCAACCGCTCCTTCGCGGGAGACATGCGCGCCTCGGCCATTGCAGCGGGTGCCCGGCGCCTGCTCAGCGTCATCGGCGCGTGGCAGCGGGTGGCGGATGCGGCCGAGCCCATCCGCTCCATGGTGGTCACCGACAGCCGCACGCGCGACGTGGCCCGGCCGGTCTTCCTCACCTTCGACGGCGACGTGGAGCCGGGCGAGCCCTTCGCCCATATGATCTCCAACGCCGTGCTCCAGCAGGGCCTCGCCGATCTCGCGCAAGAGGCCGGCATCCATCTGGTGGCGGAGCCGGTGGCGAACTTCGCGACCGACCGCGCCGGTGTTGCCGTTACCACAGCGTCCGGCGCCACCGTCCGCGCCCAGTTGCTGGTCGCCTGCGACGGCGCCAAGTCGCGCCTGCGCTCCATGGCCGGCATCCAGAACGTGGCCTGGACCTATGACCAGTCAGCCATCACCTTCACCATCGAGCATGAGCGCCCGCACGAGGGCCGCGCGGAGGAACATTTCCTGCCGCCGGGACCCTTCGCGGTGCTGCCCATGCGCGGCAACCGGGCGTCGATCGTCTGGACCGAGCGCACGGAAGATGCCAAGCGCATCGCCGCCTTGCCCGACTTCCTGTTCCAGGAAGAGCTGGAGCAGCGCATCGGCCACAGCCTCGGCACCGTGCGGCCCATCTCCAAGCCCGGCGTCTATCCGCTGGGCTTTGCCATGGCGCGCAGCTTCATCGGCGAGCGGCTCGCCTTGGTGGGAGATGCGGCCCATCTCATCCATCCCATCGCCGGCCAGGGGCTGAATATGGGCCTGCGGGACGTGGCGGCCCTCGCCGAAGCCATCACCGATGCCGCGCGCACCGGGCTCGACTTCGCATCCCCCGCCGTGCTGGAGCGCTACCAGCGCTGGCGGCGCTTCGACACCCTCGCCATGGGGGTGGCGACGGACGGGCTCAATCGGCTCTTCTCCAACCGGTCCGACGCGCTGCGCCTGGTGCGCGACATGGGCCTGGGGCTGGTGGACCGGATGCCGCGCCTGAAGGGCCTGTTCATCCGCGATGCGGCGGGGCTCACGGGCTCCGTGCCGAAGCTGCTGCGCGGCGAAGCGCTCTGAGGAGCGCCCTCAGCGCACGCCCATCTCGGCCAGCTTCTTGTAGAGATAGGAGCGGGAGATGCCGAGTTCCTCGGCCACCCGCTTCTTGTTGCCCTTGTGCTTCTGGAGCGCCTCCCGGATCAGCGCCAGCTCCACATTGCCCACGGTCTCGCGGATGGTAGTGGCGCCGGTCGCGGGAGCGGAGAGGGGCGCAGGGTCCATCTCCTCGCCCTCCAGGTGCCGGAAACTTGCGAGCGTCAATTCGGGCCCATCCGCGAAGATCATCGCCCGCTGCACCTCGTGGTGGAGCTGGCGCACATTTCCGGGCCAGGCCAAGCCCTGGAGCATGTCCAACGCCTTAGGGTGCACCCGCCGGACATTGGAGCCGATGCGCTGGCCCACCCGCTGCACGAAGTGCCGCACCAGAAGCGGGATGTCGCCGGCCCGCTCGCGCAGTGGCGGCACCTGCAGCGTCACGCCATTAATGCGGAAATAGAGGTCTGCGCGAAACGCCTCCTCCGCGATCATGCGCCGCAGGTCGCGGTTGGTGGCGCTGATGAGCCGGAAGTTGGTGGTGCGGGAGCGGTTGCTGCCCACCCGCTCGAAGATGCCATTCTCGATCACCCGCAGCAGCTTGACCTGGGTCTCCATGGGCATGTCGCCGATCTCGTCCAGGAACAGGCTGGAGCGGTCGGCCATCTCGAACTTGCCGATGCGCCCCTCGCGCCGCGCGCCGGTGAAGGCGCCGGCCTCATAGCCGAACAGTTCGCTCTCCACGAGCGTGGCGGGCAGCGCGCCGCAATTGACCAGGACCATGGGCCGCTCCACCCGGCGGCTCAGATTATGGATGGCATGGGCCACCAATTCCTTGCCAGAGCCGCTTTCGCCGGAGACGAAGACGGGCACGTCCAGCGGCGCCACCTTGCGGATGTCGTCCTTGAGGCGGCGGATCGCCTCGCTTTCGCCGACGATCTCATCGAGGCCGAAGGCGCGGTGGCGCAGGCCCGCCAGTTCCTTCTTGTAATAATCCACCTCGGCCCGCAGCGAGGAAATCTGCCGGGAGAGTTCATGCACCTCCTCCGGCGCCTTGAACATGACGCGGCCGATGGCGCCCACCAGCTTTCCGTCGCGCAGGATGGGGACGCGGTTCACCACCCGGGTAACGTTCTGCATCTCCTGCACCTGCCCGATCTCGGCCGAACCGGTGCGGGCGACCACATGGAGGCGGGTATTCTGGATCACCTCCTGCACCGGCCGGCCCAACGCATCGCCGCGGGCAAAGCCGAAGAAGCGCTCGTGCACGGGGCTGAGATAGCGCAACACCGCGTCCCGATCGACCACCGTGATGCCCTCGAAGGGGTTGGTGAGGAAGTGGTTGAGGATGTCGAAGGCGATGTCCACGGAGAGGACGAAGTCTACCAGGGCCGAGCTTGCGCCTTCCTCATGGACGAGCACGGCGGTGCCGCCCCCTTCGGCGGGCGCCTGGATCACCACATGGGAGGCCCCCGAGAAGGCGAAGGCTGAGACGCGCTTGTCCGGCCCCACCTTCTGAACATGGGCACGCACGGCATCGGCCAGTCCGTTGGCGCGGGCACGGGGAGAGGCGAAGGAAAGGCGACCGGTGTCGTCAAGGAAGACAATATCCAGAGCCGTCGCCATCCCAGGCCTCACATGTTCTGATTGGAGACACCCCTAGCCCGCGAGTGTCCCCACCGCAAACACTATTCCCACCTGCCAGGCCCCATCACTGGACAAAATCCCGCATTTCCAATGGATTGCGCATTCTGGCACAGGGCTTGCGGTATTCGTCGCACCAACGGGTGCCGACGATGAACATTGCCCATGTGCCACATGTCTCCTCTCCCAGCGCGAGCCTTCCCGAGGCGCGCGCGGCGGAGGCGTTCCGCATTCTCGACCATGTGACGGTGGTGGACCTCACCTCCTCCATCGCCGGTCCCTATGCCACCATGCTGCTGTCCGACTTCGGCGCCCGCGTCATCAAGGTGGAGCGCCCGGCGGGGGATGATTCCCGCCAGTGGGGGCCTCCCTTCCTCGACGGGGAATCGCTCTGGTACCTGTCGGTCAATCGCAACAAGAAGAGCGTGGCAGTGGACTACGGCACCGCCGCAGGTCGCGCGGTGCTGGAGGGCCTGCTCGACAAGGCCGACGTCGTCGTCACCAACCTGCTCGGCAAGACCCAGGCGAAGCTCGGCCTGGATGCCACGCGCCTGCGGGAAAACCGACCCGGCCTCATCCATGTCTCGCTCACCGGCTTCGGCCTTGATGGCCCCCATGCCGCCCTGCCCTGCTACGACCTGATCGCGGAAGGCTATAGCGGGGTGATGGATCTCACCGGCCCGCCAGACGCAGAGCCGCAGAAGGTGGGCGCGCCGGCCGCCGACATGCTGGCGGGGGCCGATGCGGCCCTCGCCGTGCTTGCCGCGCTTCACAAGCGCGCTGCTACCGGAAAGGGCTGCGCCCTCGACATCAGCCTGACGCAGAGCATGATCCGCTTCATGTCGCCGCGCATCGTGCCCTATCTCGGCTCGGGCGAATTGCCGCGCCGCACCGGCGGCAAGGACAGCGTCATCGCCATCTACCAGACCTTCGAGACCGCCGACCTGCCCCTCACGCTAGGCCTCGGCAATGACGGCATCTGGAAGCGCTTCTGGGAGGCGGTGGGCGACCCGGCCGGCGCGGAAGGCGCGCATGTGGCCACCAATGCGGACCGCCGCATCCATCGGGATGAAATCGTCGCCCGCATCTCGGCCGTGCTGCGCACCCGGCCGCGGGCGGAATGGCTGGACCTGTTCGCCCGGGCCAAGGTGCCGGCCGGCCCCATTTACCGGCTCGACGAAGTGGTGGAGGACGCCCATTTCCGCGCCCGCTCGGCCTTCTACCGCATCCCCCGCGCGGGAGAGGACCTGCCGCAGGTGGCGTTGGGCATCCATATGGACGGGGAGCCGGCTGGCTGCTTCTCGCCGCCGCCCCGCCTCGGCGAGCACAATGAGGAGGTGCTGCGCACGCTCCTCGGGTATGACGATCAGGCAATCGACGCCCTACGCGCGTCGGGCGCCATCTGAGCGCCGCCCATAACGAACGAACAGAACGCACCGGAAGGAAAGCCCCTCTCATGTCCTACGAGACCATCCTTTATTCCGAAGACGGCCCGGTCGGCACGCTCACCCTGAACCGTCCCCAGGACGGCAACATGTTCAACGCCACCATGTGCCGGGAAGTGCGCGACTGCATCGAGCAGGTGCGCAACGAGACGCGCACCCGCGTCCTGGTGCTCACCGGCGCGGGCGACAAGTTCTTCTGCACCGGCGGCCGCAAGGACGGGCTGGAAAAGACCCAGCTCTATGCCGGCGTGCTGCCGACCCTGGAAATGTACGACGCCATCGAGCGCCTCCAGAAGCCGGTGCTCGCCTCCATCAATGGCTTCGCGGTGGGCGGCGGCAATGTGCTGCAGATGGTCTGCGACCTCGCCATCGCCAAGGAAAGCGCCATCTTCCGGCAGGTGGGACCCATGGTGGGCTCGTTCGATGCCGGCTACGGCACCTGGTTCCTGGAAGACCTAGTCGGCAAGCGGCGCGCCAAGGAGATCTGGTATCTCAACGAGAAGCTGACCGCCCAACAGGCCCTCTCCTACGGCCTCATCAACAAGGTGGTGCCAGACGACAAGCTGGCCGAAGCCACCCGCGAGATGGCGTTGCACTTGGCGGACCGGGGCGCGTTTGCCCTCGCCTCGCTGAAGACCGCCTTCTCGGCCCGCCATTCCGGCGTCGGCGGGCTCGCGCGCATGGCGCACGACCTGCTGCTGCGCGGCTATCTGGACACCGAGGAATCCCACGAGCTGGCGGCCTCCTTCGCCGAGCGCCGCAAGCCGGACGCCTCCAAGTTCGGCAAGTGAGCCGGCCATGACACCCCGCTCTCCCGATGGGAAGGAGCCGCCGCCTATGTCGCGGCTCCTGACCCTGCACGACCCGACTTCCGCGCGCTTCCACTACGCCACCGGCCAGTGGCGCGACGAGACGCTCTATGGCTGCGCGGCCGCTCATGCGACGGCCCGCGGCGATGCCTTCGCCCTGCGGGACGCCACGCGCCGCCTCACCTGGCGGACGCTGGTGGATTGGGCGGATGCCGTGGCGGGCGATCTGGAGGCGACGGGCCTGCGGCCGGGCGACCGAGTGGGCGTCTGGCTGCCCAATCGGGTGGAAGCGACGGTCGCCTTCCTTGCCTGTTCGCGGAACGGCTATGTGTGCACGCCCTCGCTGCACCAGAACCATACGGTGGGCGAGATCGCGACCCTCCTGGAGCGCTGCTCTGCCGCAGCGCTCCTCGCCCAGCCGGGCTATGGGGCCGATGGGGACCGGGCCGACATCTTCGCCGCGGCCCGCGCTCTACCCGCCATGCGGCGCCTCTATGCCCTTGGCGCCGAAGGCACACCCCTGCCCGAGGGAGCGACAGCGCTGCCGGGGCCGGACGGCGCGAAGCCTTTATCCCCGCCGCAGGCCAACCCGGACAAGGTGGTCTATCTCGCCTTCACCTCCGGCACCACCGGCCAGCCCAAGGGCGTGATGCACTCGGACAACACGCTGCTGGCCAATGGCCGGGCGCTGGCGGGCGACTGGGGGCTGGGGCCGGAGGGGATCATCTATTCGCTCAGCCCGCAAAGCCATCACATCGGCACAGTGGCGCTCGAGCAGATGCTGGCCGCCGGCGCGGAATTGGTGGTCAATGACCTGCCCAAGGGCACAAGCGCGCTCGACCGCATCATCGAGACAGCCGCCACCTATGTGATGGGCGTGCCCACCCACGCCATCGACATCCTGGGCGAAGCGCAGCGGCGGGGGCTGACCCGGCTCGGCGCGGTCACCACCTTCTACATGGCGGGCGCCGCCATTCCCATGGAGGTGGCGCGGCGGTTCCTGGCCTTCGGGGTCACGCCGCAGAACATCTACGGCATGACCGAGAACGGCTCGCACCAATATACCCTGCCGGACGATGACGTGGAGACCATGGTGCGCACCTGTGGCAAGGCGTGCGCCGCCTATGAGGTGAAGATCTGGCGCCCCGAGGCGCCGGACGAGGAAGCCGCCCCCGGCGAGGTGGGCGAGATTGGCGGGCGGGGCGCCTGCCTGATGCTCGGCTATTTCGGCAACCAGACCGCCACCGAGAATTCCTTCAACGCCCATGGCTGGTTCATGAGCGGCGATCTGGGGCGGCTCGATGCGCAGGGCAACCTGGAGATCATCGGCCGGCTGAAGGATCTCATCATCCGCGGCGGGCACAACATCTATCCCTCCCAGATCGAGGACCTGGCCATCCGCCATCCCGACGCCTTCAAGGTCGCGGCCTTTCCGGTGCAGGACGACCGGCTGGGGGAGAAGGTGTGCCTCGCCGTCATCGCTCGCGAGAGCCGGCGCGTGGAGGCACAGGACATGCTGGCCCACCTGTTCGCGGCCGGTCTCTCCAAATACGACATGCCCGAATATTACCTGGCCCTCGACGCCTTCCCCATGACCGCCAGCGGCAAGGTGCTCAAGCGCGATTTGGTGGACCTGGTGCGCGCGGGCGCCCTTCAGCCTGAGCCGGTGCGGTTCGTCGCGCCGCCCCTCGCCCGTCCCGCCTGACCGCTCAGCGATCCGGAAGCCTCCCATGCTTGATCTTGTTCGCGACGGTAATGTCGCCGTTCTCACGCTCAATCGCCCGGAGGCGCTGAATGCGCTCTCCTTCGACCTCATCCGCGCCATCGGCGCCGCCTTGGACGAGGCGGGCGGGTGGGACATCCGCGCCCTCATCGTCACCGGCGCGGGTGAGAAAGCATTCTGTGCTGGCGCCGACATCAAGGAATTGATGGGCCGTTCCCTCATGGAGGAGAAGGCGGGGGCGGAGCTGGGCCAGCGCGTCTTCGCCAAGCTCGACACCCTCAAGGTGCCCTCCATCGCCGCCATCAACGGCTATGCCTTTGGCGGCGGGCTGGAGCTGGCCATGGCTTGCACCTTCCGCGTCGCCGGTCCGAAGGCCAAGATGGGGCTTCCCGAGATCAAGCTCGGCCTCATCCCCGGCTATGGCGGCACCCAGCGCCTGCCGCGCCTGGTGGGCGAGGCGCGGGCGCTGGAGCTGATCCTCACCGGGCGTACTCTCGCGGCGCCGGAGGCCCTCGCCATGGGTCTCGTCAACCGCGTAGCCGAGGGCGACCTGCTGGAGGCGGCCAAGGCGCTGGCAGGGGAATTCACCGGCTACGGCCTGCCCGCCCTCGCCCTCGCCCGTTCTGCCGTTCAGCGGGCGCTCACCCTGCCGCTAGCCGAGGGCCTGCGGACGGAGGCGGACCTCTCCACCCTCGCCTATCGCACGCAGGACGCAGCCGAGGGCCTCGCCGCCTTCGTCGAGAAGCGCAAGCCCCATTTCCGGGACCTCTGACATGAGCCGCAACATCTTCCTCACCGGCGCCAGCCGGGGCATCGGCGCGGTGATCGCTCTGGAACTGGCCCGGCGCGGCCACGTGGTGGGCTGCTTTTCCCGCAAGGGCCTGGGGCCAGAAAATCTCCCCGTGCCCGAGGAACTCGCCCAACGTCTCATCCCGCTGAAAGGCGATGTCTCGGACGCGGCCGCCGTCGAGGCCGCCCTGGCGCAGTTTGCGGACCAGGCCGGCGCCATCACCGGCATCGTCAACAATGCCGGCCTGCATGTGGCCCGCCCCTCGGACAGCCAGCCGCTCTCCGAATTCGCCGAGGTAATGGCCACCAATGCCACCGCCACCTTCTCCGTCTGCCAGCAGGCCTATCCGCATCTGGTTGCGGCCGGCGGCGGGCTGATCGTGAACATGGGCTCCTTCTTCGACAAGCTGGGCGTGCGCCACAACGCGGCCTATTGCGCCTCCAAGGCCGCCGTTGCCGCCCTGACGCGCTGCCTCGCGGTGGAATGGGCGGCCAAGGGCATCCGCGTGGTGACGGTCGGCCCCGGCTATATCGAGACCGATCTTAACAAGGACTATCTGGCCTCCGAGAAGGTCCGCGCCTTCCTGGCCGCCCGCATCCCCACCGGCGGGCCGGCCCAAGCGGACGAGGTGGCCCGCCTCATCGCCACCCTGTTCGGCGAAGACCTGCCCTTCCTGACCGGCGAGACCATTTATCTCGATGGCGGTCAGGGCATTGCCCACTGACGGAGGCG
Source organism: Aquabacter sp. DMC10 (assembly GCF_056314145.1). Lineage (NCBI taxonomy): Bacteria > Pseudomonadati > Pseudomonadota > Alphaproteobacteria > Hyphomicrobiales > Xanthobacteraceae > Aquabacter > Aquabacter sp. DMC10. The sequence goes on from NZ_JBQUYX010000001.1 coordinate 589,914, forward strand.
TTTCATGACCGTACTTTCCCGCCTCGACGACCAATGGGGCCTGCCCGAGGACGAGGCGCTGCTGCTGGACAGCGTGCGCGCCTTCGCCCGTGACGAGGTGGCACCCCGCGCCGCCCATTATGACGAAACGGGTGAATTCCCGTGGGAGAATGTGAAGGGCATCAATGCTCTCGGCCTCAATGCCATGTTCGTGCCGGAGGCCTATGGCGGGGCAGGCCTGTCCTATCTCGCCTATCTCGCCTGTGTGCGGGAGATTTCCGCCGCCTGCGCTTCCACCGGTATCATCTGGGCCACCAATTTCCACGCCGTGAAGCCGCTGATCGATTTCGGCGCGGAGGAGCAGAAGGCCCGCCTCCTGCCCCGCATCGCGGAGGGCGGTCTTGCCTCCCTCGTCATCACCGAGCCGGACGCGGGCTCGGACGCCACCGTCATGCGCACCCGCTTCACCCCGGAGGGCGACGAGATCGTGGTGGACGGCTCCAAGACGTTCATTACGAACGGCGACGTCGCTGACCTCTACATCGTCTTCGGCAAATGGGCGGGGGTGGACGATCCGAAGGCGGCCATCTCCTGTCTCGTCATTGAGAAGGGCACGCCGGGCCTGTCCGTGTCGCGGCTCGAGGACAAGATGGGCCACCGCGCCTCCTCCACGGCCACCTTGTCCTTCGCCGGATGCCGCGTGCCGAAGGCCAATCTGCTGCGTGGTCCCGGCGAAGGGCTGAAGCTGTTGCTCGCCTCCTTGAACAAGTCCCGGCCGTCGGTGGGCGCCCATGCGCTGGGCATCGCCCATGCCGCCTTCGACGATGCGGTGGCCTATATCAATGGCCGGCGGCAATCCGGCCGAAAGATCGTGGAATTCCAGGGCATCCAGTTCCTGCTGGCCGACCTCGCCGCCGAACTGGCCCTGTGCGACGCCTGGCTCATGCATGTGGGCCGACAGGTGGATGCAGGCGTCACTGACATCGGCATCGAGGCCTCCATCCTGAAAATGCGGGCTTCCGACCTTGCCATGCGCATGGCCACCGAGGCGGTCCAGCTCCATGGCGGCTACGGCTATGTGAAGGACTACCGGGTGGAGCGGCTCATGCGCGACGCCAAGATCACCCAGATCTGGGAAGGCACAAACCAGATCCACCGCCAGCTCATCGGCCGCAGCTTCATCGAGCGCTGAGGACATCCCATGACCGAAAAGATCACCATCGGCGTCGCCGGCGCCGGAACCATGGGCACCGGCATCGCCATCGTGGCGGCGCGCGGCGGCTTCCCCACCCTGCTGTTCGACCTCGATCCCACCCGCGTCGAGGCCGCCCTCGGCCAGATGCGCGCCTTCTTCGGCAAGTCGGTGCAGCGCGGCAAGCTCACCCAGGCCGAGGTGGACGAGATCCTCTCCCGCGTGCGTGGCACCAGCACGGTCAACGAGATGGCGGCCTGCGGGCTGGTCATCGAGGCCATCTTCGAGGAACTGGAAGTCAAGGGGCAGCTCTTCTCGGCGCTCAACGGCGTGTGCCCGGCCGAGACCCTCTTCGCCTCCAACACCTCCACCTTGTCCATCACCGAGATCGCCGCCAAATCCGGCCGGGATGACCGGTTCGTGGGCATGCATTTCTGCTTGCCGGCGCAATTGATGAAGCTGGTGGAGATGTCGCCGGGCCTGAACACCTCGGACGAAAGCTTCGCCCGCGCCTGGGCGCTGTGCGAGGCCATGGGCCAGCGGCCAGTGAAGACGCAGGATGCGCCCGGCTTCATCCTCAATGCCTTCCTGGTGCCCTTCAACAATGACGCCATCCGGCTGGTGGAGCAGGGCGTCGCCGAGCCGGCGGAGATCGACGCCGCCATCAAGGGCGCGCTCGGCTACGCCATGGGGCCGATGGAGCTTCTGGACCTGGTGGGTCTCGATACCCAGGTGCTGCTGTGCGAGGCGCTCCATGACGTCACCCACGAGCCCCGCGCCGCCTGCCCGCCCTTGCTGCGCCGGATGGTCGCCGCCCGGCGGCTCGGCCGCAAAACAAAGCGCGGCTTCCTGGACTACCAGACCTCGGCCATTTTCGGAGCCTGACCCATGTCAAACCCTGTCCCTTCACATCGGGTCATCGCCTCCGGCACCAGCCGCTCCTTTCCCGTCCCCCATCCCTTGATCGAGGCGGCGGGCGAGGCCGGCACCGTGGCCCTTCTCCTCGGTCCCGGCGCCGGGCGCGCCTTCGCCGCATTGGCTGACAAGGAACGCTACACCGCCATCCTGATCGAGCTCGGCACCGAATGCCTCGGCGTGCACACCGGCGAGTGGCGGGGCGAGGAAGGCGCGAACGTGCTGGGCTTTGCCCGCTTCCGGCTGGGCGAGGCGCCGCCCTCAGATCTGGTGGAGATTGTCCGCCAGCCGAAGACCACCCCCGAGGCCGTCGCCGCCGCCCGCGCCCTCTTCACCGCCCATGGCCTGAAGACCGCCGTCTGCGCCGACTTCCCCGGCCGCATCGTCGACCGGCTGGTGCGCCCCTATTACAACGCCGCCCTCGCTAAGCTCGATGCCGGCCTTGCTACCGCCGACGACATGGACCTCACCTTGCGCCTGGGCCTTGGCTATCCCGAAGGCCCCATCGCGCTGCTGGAGCGCACCGGCCTTGCCGCCCATCACGACGTGACCTCGGCGCTCCATGAAGCTCTCGGCGACCCGGCCTATGCCCCGGCCCGCCGGGCACAGGTGGCCAAGGCCCGCCAGTTGAAGGGAGCCTGAGCCATGCGGCCCCTCGATGGCGTCCTGGTGGTGGATTTTTCCACCCTCCTGCCCGGCCCGCTCGCCAGCCTTATCCTGGCCGAGGCCGGGGCCCGCGTGGTGAAGATCGAGCGGCCCGGACGGGGCGACGAGATGCGCGCCTACGCGCCCAAGGTGGGCGAGGACAGCGTGAATTTCGTGCTGCTGAACCGCGGCAAGCAATCCATCGCCCTCGACTTGAAGGCCCCCGATGCGCTGGCGCGCCTCAAGCCCCTCCTCGCCCGCGCCGATGTGGTGCTGGAGCAGTTCCGGCCCGGTGTGATGGACCGCCTCGGCCTTGGCTATGAGGCGCTGCGGCGGATCAATCCGAAGCTGGTCTATTGCTCCATCACCGGCTGGGGCCAGACCGGGCCGAAGGCCCACGTGGCGTCCCATGACCTCAATTACATGGCCGAGACCGGCGTGCTCGGCCTCTCCGCTGGCGCGGACGGCGCCCCGGTCCTGCCGCCGGTTCTGGCGGCGGACGTGGCGGGCGGGACCATGCCGGCGGTGCTGAACATCCTCCTGGCTCTGCGCCAGCGCGACCAGACGGGGCTTGGCTGCCACCTGGACATCGCCATGGGGGACAACCTGTTCACCTTCCTTTATTGGGGCCTCGGCAACGGCTTTTCCGGCGCTGGCTGGCCGCAGCCCGGCAACGAGCTGGTGACGGGCGGTTCGCCGCGCTACCGCATCTATGCCACCAAGGACGGGCGCTATGTGGCTGCCGCGCCCCTGGAAGACAAGTTCTGGGAGACTTTCACCCGCATCATCGACCTGCCGGAACCGTTGCGCGCGGCTGACGCGTCGGCGGATGCGGCGATCGCTGGCATCTCGGAGCGCATCGCCAGCCGCACCGCGGCGGAATGGCAGGCGGCGTTTGAGGGGCAGGACGTATGCTGCTCCATCGTCGCCTCGCTGGAGGAGGCGGTGAACGACCCCCATGTGACCGCCCGCCGCGTCTTCACCCATATGCTGAAGACTGAGACTGGCGAGCTCCCTGCCCTCCCCGTGCCCGTGGTGCCCGCCTTCCGGGCCGAGCCCGGCCGCGCCCGTTCGCCGAAGCTGGGCGAAACCACCGACCCCTATCTGGCCATTTGAGGACGCCCCAATGCGCAGCTATCGCGTCTGGGAGCACGGCGCTCCCTCATCCATGCGGATCGACACCCTGCCCGATCTGATGCCGGGCCCCGGCGAGATGGTGGTGGATGTGAAGGCCGCCGGCATCAATTTTCCCGACACGCTGGTGGTGTCCGGCAAATACCAGATCCTGCCGGCCCGCCCCTTCGCGCCGGGCAAGGATCTGGCCGGCATCGTCTGCGCGGTAGGGCCCGGTGTCACAGATTTCGCGCCGGGTGACCGGATCATGGGTCAGGTGGAACATGGCGCCTTCGCGGAGCAGGCGCTCGTGTCCCCCTCCCAGGCCTTCCGGCTGCCCGATGGCATGGAGTTCGCCGAGGCCGCGGCCATGGGCCTCGTCTACCAGACCGCCCATTTCGCGCTGGTAGAGCGCGGCCAGTACAAGCGGGGAGAGACCGTCCTGGTGGGCGGCGCGGCCGGCGGCGTCGGGCTTGCGGCGGTGCAGATCGCCAAGGGGCTGGGAGCGCGGGTGCTGGCCGGGGTGCGCTCGGAGGCGGAAGCCGAAGTGGTGCGGGAGGCCGGCGCGGACGCGGTGATCGATCTTTCGGCACCCGACCTGCGCGACAGCCTGCGCGCGCAGGTGGTTGCCGCCACCGACGGCCACGGCGCCGACGTGGTGCTGGACCCGCTGGGCGATGCCTTCTTCGCCGCCGCCGTGCGGGCCATGGCCTGGTGCGGGCGGCTCGTGGTGATCGGCTTTGCCGCTGGAGAAATCCCCAGCATCAAGGTCAACTATCTGCTGGTGAAGAACATTTCCATCTCCGGCCTGCAATGGAGCGACTATCGCGACCGGACGCCCGAAAAGGTGCGCGCCGTTCAGGTGGAGCTGTTCGACCTCTGGCGGGCCGGGGTTCTGAAGCCGCGCATCATGCGCCGCTTCCCCTTCGCCGAACTGCCTGACGCCCTCGACCTCGTTTCGCAAGGCAAGGTGCAGGGCAAGGCCGTGGTGCTGATGGACGCGTGAGACGTCAGGCGCGCGGCCGCCACACCGCCGTGCGCTTGATTTCCATGTCTTCCAGTTCCCGCGTCACCGGCACCGAGTAGACATCCAATTGCTCCAACCGGTCTTTGGGCAAATAGGAGCGGCCGGGATCGCCGATGAGGACGATGGCACCGCGCGCCGAAAGGGCAAGGAGCCAGTCGAACACCCGCGCGGCAAGGTCACGTTCGTAGCAGATGTCGCCGGCCAGCACCGTCTGCCAGCCGTCGTCGGTGCCGATGAGGTCCACTTGCCGGCCCTCCAGCGCCACCCCATTGGCGGCGCCATTGAGGGAGATGGCGGCAAGGGCGAAGGGATCGATGTCCGCGCAGGTCACGGCGCGTGCCCCCGCCTTGGCGGCGGCAATGCCCACGAGGCCCGAGCCGGAGGCGAAATCCAGCACGCTGCGCCCCTCGACCAGATCGGGATGATCCAGCACATGGCGCGCCAGCGCCTGCCCGCCCGCCCAGGCAAAGGCCCAGAACGGCGGCGGCAGGCCCATTTTGCCCAGTTCCTCCTCGGTGCGATGCCACAGCGGCACCGCCTCGTCGGCCACATACAGGCTGATCTCGGGAACGAGCGGCACGGGCCGCAGGCGCGTCTCGGCGGCCACAAAGGCCTGCGGATCAAGGGCCGGCGTCACGGGGGTCGGCATTTCGCACCTCATCTGGCCCGCGGGCATGCTGCCGCCCGGCTGACGCCTCACAGGCGGCTTTTACTTCATTCATGAGCCAGTCAAAGCCCGGATCCCGCAGCGGCGGCGCGCGACGCACGGCCACCACCGGAAAGGCGGGCACGTCAACGGGAACCGGCCACACGTCAAGACCGTAGGTTTCCGCCAGACGCTCGGCGAGCCGCCGGGAGACGGTGGCGATGGCATCGCTGCCGGCCACCGCGTCGAAAACCCCAAGAAACAGGGGAAGCGAACCCGTCACCCGCCGTCGCAGCCCCTGCGCCTGGAGCACCTCGTCCACAGGGCCGGTGACGCGGCCGAGGAAAGACACCAGCAGATGGTCCAGCGACAGGAAGGTGGCGAGATCGAGCCCCTTCCTTAAGGCGGGATGGCCGCGCCGGGCGATCACGACGAAGCCCTCCTCGAACAGGAGCGTGCTGGCCACACCCCGCGGCAGCGTGTGGAATCGCCCGATCGCCACATCCACATCGCCCCGGCGCACGGCCTCGCACGCCGCTTGCCCCACCAGGAAGGAAAACGAGAACCGCGCGTGGGGCGCGGCGGCCTGGAACCGGCGCGTCAACGGCGCCGCAAGCAGCGTGGAAATCAGATCGGCGGCAGCGATCTGGAAATGCCGTCGCGACACGAACGGATCGAAGGCGCCGCCCGCCGGTGCCAGCGTCTGGGAGAGGGCGAGGATGTCCTCCACCACCGGCACCAGTTGGAGCGCACGTGCCGTTGGAACAAGGCCATTGGGACGGCGCACGAACAGCACATCCCCCAATGCCGCCCGCAGCCGGCGCAGCCCGTGGCTCACGGCGGACTGGCTCAACCCAAGGCGTTCAGCGGCAGCCGTCGCCTGGCCGGTGGCCGCCAGTTCCCGGAACACCAGCAGCAGTCCTCCGTCCAGACGACGGATATGATTGATGTCGATATCCATTCTTCACCAAATTCACTGGCGCTCATAACCTACGCGCCGCCATCCTGAGCGCGAAAGGAGTTCGCGCATGCAGATCGCAATTATTGGCGCCGGTCATGTGGGCGGCGCACTCGGTAAGGGGTGGGCCCGGGCGGGCCACGCCATCCGCTATGGCGTTCGCGATCCCGCCTCCGCCGTGATGGCGGCAGAAGCGGCGGGGAAGGCCTTTGTGGGCGACGTCGCCGCCGCCCTCCGAGGCGCGGATGTCATCGTCCTAGCCGTCCATTGGCAGGACGTGCCAGCCGCGCTCGAGGCATGCGGCGATCTGTCGGGCCGCATCCTCATTGATGCCACCAATCCTCTGGCCTTCGGCCCGCAGGGCATCTCCCTTGCCCTTGGCTTCGATCGCTCCGGTGGCGAAGAGGTTGCGGCGCAGTGCCCCGGCGCGCTGGTGTTCAAGACCCTCAATCAGGTGGGGTTCGCCGTGATGGCGGATGCCTCGGGCTTCGCCGTGCCGCCCGTCATGTTCATTGCCGGCCCCGAGGGCGCCGCCCTCGAACTGGTGGCGCAATTGGTTGAAGATCTTGGATTTGCCGCCAAGCCGGTGGGTGACCTGGCGCTCGCCCGTCTCCTGGAGCCCTATGCCATGCTCTGGATTCACACCGCCCTGTCCGGCCGTATGCCGCAGGACAGCGCCTTCGCCTTACTTCACCGTGCGGGAGGCGCACCATGATCGTCGAATATGTGCGCTATCGGCTGACGCAGCATAGCCCCGAGGTTCTTCTGGGCGCTTATGCCGAGGCGGCGGCTCACCTGCGGGCGGCGCCCGAGTGCCTGGGCTATGAGATGGCACGATGCGCGGAGGAGGCGGAGGTCTTCACCCTGAGGATCCTCTGGCGCTCCGCGGAAGATCACCTCACGGGCTTCCGACAGGGACCCCATTTCCCGCCTTTCCTTGCCCTGGTGCGCCCCTTTCTCGAGGAGATCGAGGAAATGCGCCACTACATCCGCACAGACCTCGTCTTTGACCGATGAGGCCATGAGCGCCGCGCCGCAACCCGCGGCGTCGGTCCCCGGTCCCCGGCCTGTCGGACGGGGCCGGGGACTCGCGGCGACCTAGCCTTGCGGAGCCGTCCCGGACAGGCTCAACACCATGTCCCATTCCGCGTCGGTCACCGGCTGCACGGACAGGCGGGAATACTTCATGAGCGCCATCTCCTGAAGGCGCGGATCGGCCTTGATGGTGGCGAGGCTGACGGGGGACTTCAGGGGCCGCACCGCCTTCAAGTCCACCATCACGAACTTGCCGGTGGGGTCGGTGGGATCGGGATAGGCCTCGCGGATCACCTCGACGATGCCGACGATCTCCTTGCCCTCGTTGGAATGATAGAAGAAGCCCTGGTCGCCCACCTTCATGGCCAGGAGGTTGAGCTTGGCGGAATGGTTCCGCACGCCGTCCCAGTTGGTGCCCTTGGCGCCGGCGGCCACCTGATTGTCCCAGGACCATTTGAAGGGTTCGGACTTGTAGAGCCAGTGGGCCATGGGAACCCTCCTCGTGCGCGCCGGGTCAAGCCCTGGCTTTAGCGAGAGCGGCCGCGCCTTGGCAAGGGCAGGCGACCACCTGCCCTCACGTGCATTTCTGAAATGTCATCCATGGCGAGGGACAGGGCGGCGGTTTGCCTTTATTCAAACGGTTAGGGCGATGGTTCGTCGCCCCTCTCTGCTTGGAGGGAGGCGCACGGCTCGCCGGTCGGCAGGCCGCCCGCCTGCCCGCCCACCCCGTTCGGGAGGACAAGAATGGTCTATGAAATCGCGCAGATTGAAGTGAAGGAAGGCCACGAGGCGGACTTTGAAGCGGGCGCGCGGCTCGCCGTGCCCCTGTTCCAGCGCGCCAAGGGCTGCCGGTCCATGCGCATCGACCGCTCGGTGGAAAAGCCCCAGCACTACACCCTGGTGGTGGAGTGGGAGACCATCGAGAATCACATGGTGGACTTCCGCGAATCAGCCGACTTCCAGGAATGGCGCAAGCTGGTGGGTCCCCATTTCGCGGTCCCGCCCCAGGTGGAGCACATGCACACGGTGCTGACCGGCTTCTGAGCCTCCCAGCGCATCGGCCCTGGCCGGTGCGCCTAAATCTCTTCCGAGCGCTGTGGGCGGGCCATCAGGTCTTCGATGGCAGCGGCAATGGTCAGATGGCCGGACAGCACCTTGTCCACCGCATGGGCGATGGGCATCTCGAGCCCATGGGCCTGGGCCAGTTCCACCAGGACTTGCGCGGTGAAGGCGCCTTCCGCCAGCTTGCCCTCCGGCGCCCGCCCCTCGCCCAGAGCCAGGCCATAGGCGAAGTTGCGCGATTGCGGGCCGGACGCGGTGAGGATCAGGTCGCCGAGGCCGGACAGGCCCGTCAGTGTCTCCGCCCGCGCGCCGAAGGCCCGGCCGAAGCGGGCCAGCTCCGCAAAGCCGCGGGCGGTCAAGGCTGCCGCCGCGCTCGCGCCCAGCCGGCGACCGGCCACGATGCCGGCCGCAATGGCCAGAACATTCTTGGCCGCGCCGCCAATCTCCGCGCCGCGCATATCGGTGGAATGATAGAGCCGGAAGGTGGAAGAGCCGAAGGCAGCGGCCAGCGCTTCCGCCAACGCCTCGTCCTGTGCCGCCAGAGTGACGGCGGTGGGCAGGCCGCGCGCCACGTCGGAGGCAAAGCTTGGCCCGGACAGGACCGCCGCCCGTGCGGACGGTGCCGCTTCCCCGATCACCTGCGTGACAAAAGCCCGCGTGCCGCGCTCGATACCCTTGGCGCAGGACACCATGGGGACGCCAGGTGCCAGAAGGGGCGCGATGGTTTCAAGAACCTGACGGCAGGCCTGCGTTGGTACCACCAGCAGGATCGCCTGCGTCTGCGCGACCGCCTCAAGGTCAGCCGTCGCTGCCACCCCGGGTTCGAGCGGGATGCCCGGCAGGCCCTTGCGATTCTCCCTCAGGGCGGACAGTTCCGCCGCCTGGGCGGGATTGCGGGTCCACAGCACCACCTGCCGGCCGGCGCGGGCGATCACATTGGCGAGCGCGGTGCCCCACGAGCCGGCGCCGAGCACGCCGATGCGCTGAAAGGCCGTCATGTGCTCACGCCTTCGCCGCCACAGCGCCGGGATCCAGCGGCCATCGGGCCCGGGGGCTGGTGGACAAGGAATCGGTCAATCCCCGGGAGAGCCGTTCGGCCCCCGCCCAGGCGATCATGGCGCCATTGTCGGTGCACAGCACGGGCGGCGGCACGGCAAGGCGAGTGCCCATCTCGATGGCGACGCGCTGAAGGGCGTCGCGAATGGCCCCGTTGGCGCCCACGCCGCCGGCCACCACCAATGCGGTGGGCGGGCTGCCCATGAGATCGCGAAACAGGCGCAGGCCCGCGCGGACCCGATCGTCGATCACATCCACCACGGCGGCCTGGAAGGAGGCGCACAGGTCGGCCACATCCTGGTCGGAGAGCGGCGCGAGGCGATCCGCCTCCAGTCGCACCGCCGTCTTCAGGCCGGAAAGGGAGAAGTCCGGTTCCCGGCGGCCAAGCATGGGACGGGGGAAGACGAAGCGGTTGGGGTCTCCCTCCCGCGCCTGCCGCTCCACCTCCGGGCCGCCCGGATACGGCAGGCTGAGCATCTTTGCGACCTTGTCGAACGCCTCCCCAACCGCATCGTCCAGGGTGGTGCCGAGGCGGCGATAGCGGCCCACATCCTCCACCGCCAGCAATTGCGTATGGCCGCCCGAGACCAGGAGCAGCAGATAGGGAAAGGCTACGCCATCGGTGAGGCGGGCGGTCAGCGCATGGGCTTCCAGATGATTGACCGCCACCAGCGGGCGGCGCGCGGCCAGCGCAATGGCCTTGGCCGTGGTGAGCCCCACGATGACCCCGCCGATGAGACCGGGACCCGCCGCGGCGGAGACGGCCGCAAGATCCGCGAAGCCGATGCGTGCTTCGCGCATGGCCTCGGCAATGACCTTGTCGAGCACTTCCACATGTGCGCGGGCAGCGATCTCGGGCACCACGCCGCCATAGGGAGAGTGAGCCTCGATCTGGCTGCGGATGACATTGGAAAGGATGTGCCCTGCGCCCGAAGGCGCACGTGCCACCACGGCCGCCGAGGTTTCGTCGCAAGTGGTCTCGATCCCGAGCACCAAAAGATCCGCCACTTCATCCCTCCCGACCGGGCGTGCCCGGCTATTGCCCGCATGCGGCTTCAGAACCCGCCGTCGCCGACGCGCACAACACCCTTCCGACGGCCTGCGCCGGAACGCCGCTCCATCCCCCCGCGATTCCGGCTATCATCCTACGCGACCCCGACACAAGAGACGAACGTTCCCTCATGGCCCTGTCCTCCCTTTCCTCCGCTCGGCTCACCATCGGCACCCGCGGCAGCCCCCTCGCCTTGTGGCAGGCCCATGCGGTGCGCGATGCGCTGGCGACCACGCTCGGCCGATCGCCGGAAGGCATCGTCATCGAAGTGATCCGCACCTCCGGTGACAAGATCCAGGACCGCGCCCTGTCGGAGGCCGGTGGCAAGGGGCTGTTCACCAAGGAGATCGAGGAAGCCCTTCTGGACAAGCGTGTGGACCTCGCGGTCCATTCCGCCAAGGACGTGGCGACCACCTTGCCGGACGGGCTGCATCTGGCCGGCTACCTGCCCCGCGCCGATGTGCGCGACGCTCTCATCCTGCGGGAAGGCGCGAGCCTGTCCGACCTGCCGGCCGGGGCGCGCGTGGGCACGGCTTCCTTGAGGCGGGAGGCCCAGTTGCGTCGGCTGCGGCCCGATCTGGACGTGGCGCTCCTGCGGGGCAATGTCCACACCCGGCTCGCCAAGGTGCAGGAGGGCGAATTCGACGGCACGCTTCTCGCCCTCGCCGGCCTCACCCGCCTCGGCCTTGCCGACAAGGCCAGCGCCCTTTTGGATACGCAGGATTTCCTGCCCGCCGTGGGCCAGGGCGCCGTGGCCATCGAATGCCGCATGGATGATCCGCAGACCAATGCCGCCATCGCCGCCATCGCGTGCGGCGATACCGGCATTGCGCTAACGGCCGAACGGGCCCTGCTCGCCGCCCTCGACGGCTCCTGCCGCACCCCCATTGCGGGCCTTGCCACCGTTGACGGACGGCAGGTGCGCCTGCGGGGGCTGGTCATGACGCCGGACGGGCAGGACAGCGCGGCCATCGACATGACCGGCGCCGCCGACGAAGCCGGCATTCTCGGAGCCGTGGCGGGCGCTGAACTGCGTGGCTCAGCCCCCGCTCGGGCCCTGGGCCTCGCCTGAGGAACCGGCATGCGGCTCCTCCTCACCCGTCCCGAGCCCGGCGCCTCGGCCACCCTGGCCCGACTGACGGCGCTGGGCCATGAGGTGGTGAGCGACCCCATGCTCGTAATCGCGCCGACGGGCGCGTCCCTGCCCCGCGGCAGCTTCGACGCGCTGGCCTTCACCAGCCTCAATGCGGTCCGCATCCTGGCGGCGCAGGCCACCGCACCGGAGATCTTTGCCCTTCCCGCCTTTGCCGTCGGCCATCGCACCGCGGCAGAGGCGCGGGCGGCGGGGTTCAAGGAGGTGATCGACTGCGCGGGCGATGTGGGAAGCCTGGCCAGGACGCTGGCGCTCCAATTGCCCGCCGGGGCCCGGGTGCTGCATGCGGCAGGGGAGGAACGGGCGGGCAATATCGGTGCAGCCGTTGCCGGGCGCGCCATTTGCGTGGACGTTTGCGTGCTCTATCGCGCCGTGCCGGCGGACCATCTGTCACCCGAGACCATGGAGGCCCTTGCCTCAGGCGCCCTTGAGGGAGCGCTGCATTATTCACCCCGCACCGTCGCGGCCCTCCTGGCCGCCACCGCGCGCGCCGGACTGAGGGAAAAGATGTCCTCGCTCCGCCACTTCTGCCTCTCGGCGGCGGTGGCAGCGCCACTCCGTGCGGCGGGCTATGGGGCCGAGGCCTGCGACCACCCCGAGGAGGCCGCGCTCCTTGCCCTTCTCCCTCCGCCGCATCGGGCAGAATGACGCGGGCGGCCTCATCACGGCCATGCTGGCCGGCTACCGATCCGGCGCACGGATGAAACCATACTGCCACGTCGGCGGTTGCCCCGCCGGGGCGGGCGGTTTAAGCCGGTCAGGCCCGGATCAAACGGACGAGGAGGCCCATGGCGAGGAACGATCGCAGCCGCAACGACCCGACTGGCACCGAGCCGGGCCCGGCGAGCGCAGACCTGCCACCGGAGGATCGTACCTCCCGACCGGCTCCCGAAGCCGCGGTGGACGATCCCATGCCGGCCACCCCCGACGCCATCCTGCCCGACGCAGCGGGCGCCGCGGCCCCATCCCCCTCCCCCGCCGCCGTTGCGGAGGCCAAGCCATCCTCCGACACCGCCGCGCCCGCGCCGGAGGCCCGCACCGCGCCTGAAAAGGCGAAGGCGGATGCCCCCGAAAGCGCCCTCATCTCCCCGCCCGCCCGTTCCCATCGCGAGGGCCCCTCGCCGTGGCTCGCCTTGCCGGTGGGCGCCATTGCCGGCGCGCTGGCGGCGGCAGCGGTGGTCTACGGCATCAATGGGCGGCTCCCCGGCGGCCCGGACGGCGATCTTGCGGCCCGCGTGGTGGTTCTGGAATCCCGTCCCATCATCGATCCGACCGCACTCTCCACTCTGTCCGCGCGCGTGGCCAAGCTGGAAGCCGCGCCGCCGGTGGACGTCCACGCGGCCCTGTCCGGCATCCAGGGCGAGGTGAATGCCCTGAAGCAATCCCAGCAATCGATCCTGGGGGCGACCAAGGACAGCGCGGCCGCGGCCGCCGCTGTCAGCCAGCAAGGCACCGCCTTGGCTGCCCGCATCGACGGCGTGCAGAAAAAACTGGACACCGTCGCGGCCGCTTCCGCCGCCACCGACAAGGCTGTCGCCACCCTCGCCGTGGTCGGCGCTCTGCGGGAGGCCATCCTGTCCGGCCGGCCTTTTGCCGCCGAGTTGAACGCCGCCCGCGCGGTGCTCGGCCAGGGCGCCGCCCCGCTTGAGGCAAGCGCCGGTGCCGCCGCCAGCGGCCTGCCGACGCCCGCTGAGTTGAGCCGCAAGCTCACGGAAGCGGCCGCCGCTGCCGGCCAGAGCGTCAGCGAGGCGCCAGCTGCACCGGCCGGAGGCTCCATGGTGGACCGCCTGCTGAACAGCGCCGAAAGCCTCGTGCGCGTGCGCTCCTCCGACGCGCCGGCCGCCCCGGCTGCGGCCGACCGCCTCGCGGCGGCCCAAGCGGCCCTGCGCGCCGGCGATCTCGACAAGGCCCTGGAGGCGCTCAACGCCCTGCCGGCGGACCTGAAGACCAAGCTGGCCGCCGTCACGGCGCAGATCACCGCCCGCCGCGACGCGGCCACCGCCGCGACCGCCCTCTATCAGCAGGCGCTGGCCGCCATTTCGGGGAAGGTTCCGTGATCCGCCTCGTCCTTCTTCTCATCGCACTCGCCCTGATCGCCTTCGGCGGCGCCTGGATTGCCGACCGGCCGGGAGAGATGGTGATCGCCTGGCAGGGCTGGCGCCTGGAGACCACGGTCCCCGTGGCGCTGGCCGCGCTCGCCCTGTTTTCGGGCGTGCTGATCCTGGTCTGGCGGCTCCTTTCCTTCCTTCTCTCGTCGCCGCGCCTGCTGGCCCGGTTTTCCCGCCGCCGGCGGCGGGAGAAGGGCTGGGAAGCCATTTCCCGTGGCCTGCTTGCCATCGGCGCAGGCGATGCCGCCGCCGCCCGCCGCGCACGCGACGAGGCGGCGCGCTACTTGCCCCACGAGCCCCTGACCCATCTTCTGGCGGCCCAGTCCGCGCAGTTCGATGGCAACCGGGACGTGGCGGTGCAGTCCTTCCGGCTGATGCTGGAAGCCCCGGAAACCCGCATCCTCGCCCTGCGCGGCATGCAGATGGAGGCGCGACGCGCCGGGGATCTGCCCGCCGCCCGTGCGCTTGCCGAGGAAGCCGCCACCCTCGCCCCGGCCTTGCCCTGGGCGGTGGATGCGGTGCTGGAGGCCCGCTGTGCGGATGGGGACTATGCCGGTGCCCGCGAAACGCTCGAGCGGCAGATGGCCGCCCGCGGCATCGACAAGACCCAGTATCGCCGCCGTCGCGCGGTGCTGCTGGCGGCTGAGGCCCTCGCCATCGAGACCAGCGATCCGGCGCTCGCCCGCGAGCGGGCACTGGAAGCAGTGCGGCTTGCGCCGAGCCTCGTGCCCGCCGCCGCCGTGGCCGGCCGTCTGCTGGGCCAGGCGGGCGATCTGAAGAAGGCGGCCAAGATCCTCTCCGCCGCCTATCAGGCAACGCCCCATCCCGAGCTGGCGGATGTCTATGCCCACCTGCGGCCGGGTGACGCGGCCATCGACCGGCTGAAGCGGGTCCGGGTGCTGGCCGCCACGGCGTCGGAGCATTTCGAAAGCCGCATCGCCCTCGCCCATGCCGCCCTGGATGCACAGGAGTATGCGGAGGCCCGTGCGGTGCTGCAGCCGCTGGCCATGGAGCCCACCCAGCGCATCTGCCTGCTGATGGCGGAGCTGGAAGCGAGCGAGAATGGCGACGTGGGCAAGGCGCGCGAATGGGCCGCCCGCGCCCTGCGTGCGCCGCGCGATCCCGCCTGGATCGCCGATGGCGTGGTCTCCGAGCATTGGGCACCGGTCTCCCCGGTCACGGGGAAGCTCGACGCCTATGTGTGGGAGGTGCCCCCGGGCGTCACCGCAACGCCGCTGATCGAGCACGAGGCGGAGCGGCTGAGGGCCGCCATTGCCGCCATTCCGCCGCCCAAGCCGGCCATCGTGCCGGCCGCCGAGCCAGCGCAGGCGGAGGCGCCTGCCCCCGTGGCGCCGGCGGAACCCGCCAAGGCGGAACCCGCGCCCGCGCGCGGCGAGGCCAAAGCTTCTCCCATCGTCGCCATGCCGCCCCTTCCCGACGATCCCGGTCCGTTGCGGTCGGAAGAGGATGTGGAGGCCCGCCGCCCCGCGGCGCTTTGAGACGAACTGGGATGCGGAGCGCCTGAACGCCCCGCATCCCCCGCCGCATGCCCATGTCCGAGTGCTGAAACCATCGGCTTTCGGCGCTGTGCCTTGTGGGCCTTCGGCGGCGGTGCTATGCGGCCCGCATGACCGCCAGCGCCCAGACCCATATCCGCAACTTTTCCATCGTCGCCCATATCGACCATGGCAAGTCCACCCTCGCCGACCGCCTGATCCAGATGACGGGCGGCCTATCCGAGCGCGAGATGTCGGACCAGGTGCTCGACAATATGGACATCGAGCGCGAGCGGGGCATCACCATCAAGGCCCAGACCGTGCGCCTCACCTATAAGGCGCAGGATGGCCAGACCTATACGCTCAATCTCATCGACACACCCGGCCACGTGGACTTCGCCTATGAGGTGAGCCGTTCGCTCGCCGCCGTGGAAGGCTCGCTCCTGGTGGTGGACGCCTCCCAGGGCGTAGAGGCGCAGACGCTGGCCAACGTCTACCAGGCCATCGACAACAATCACGAGATCGTCCCGGTCCTGAACAAGATCGACCTGCCGGCCGCCGAGCCGGAAAAGGTCAAGAGCCAGATCGAGGACGTGATCGGCCTTGATGCTTCCCACGCCATCGGCATCTCGGCCAAGACCGGTCTCAATATCGACCAGGTGCTGGAAGCCATCGTGACCCGCCTGCCCGCCCCCGTGGGCGACCGCGACGCGCCGCTGAAGGCGCTGCTGGTGGACAGCTGGTACGACACCTATCTGGGCGTGGTGGTGCTGGTGCGCATCATCGACGGCACCCTGAAAAAGGGCATGCGCATCAAGATGATGGGCGCGGACGCCGTCTATGACGTGGACCGCGTCGGCGTGTTCACGCCCAAGATGGTGGCCATGGAGAGCCTGGGCCCGGGCGAGATCGGCTTCCTCAACGGGTCCATCAAAGAAGTGGCCGATACCCGCGTCGGCGACACCATCACCGAGGACAAGCGCCCCACCGCCGAGCCCCTGCCCGGCTTCAAGCCGGCCCAGCCGGTGGTGTTCTGCGGCCTGTTCCCGGTGGATGCGGCGGATTTCGAGGATTTGCGCGCCGCCATGGGCAAGCTGCGCCTCAACGATGCCAGCTTCTCCTTCGAGATGGAGACCTCGGCAGCGCTCGGCTTCGGCTTCCGCTGCGGCTTCCTGGGGCTACTGCACCTGGAGATCATCCAGGAGCGCCTGTCGCGCGAGTTCGACCTCGACCTCATCGCCACCGCGCCGTCGGTCATCTACCAGATGGAGCTGACCGACGGCTCCACCATCGACCTGCACAACCCGGCCGACATGCCGGATGTGGTGAAGATCGAGGAGATCCGCGAGCCCTGGATCCGCGCCACCATCATGACGCCGGACGAATATCTGGGCGCCGTGTTGAAGCTCTGCCAGGACCGGCGCGGCAACCAGATCGAGCTGACCTATGTGGGCGCCCGCGCCATGGTCACCTATGACCTGCCGCTGAACGAGGTGGTGTTCGACTTCTACGACAAGCTGAAGTCCATCTCGAAGGGCTATGCCTCCTTCGACTACAACATCACCGACTATCGCCCCGGCGACCTCGTCAAAATGTCCATCCTGGTCAATGGCGAGCCGGTGGACGCCCTGTCCATGCTGGTCCACCGCACCCGGGCGGAATTCCGCGGCCGGGCCATGTGCGAGAAGCTGAAGGACCTGATCCCGCAGCACCTCTTCAACATTCCCATCCAGGCCGCCATCGGCGCCAAGGTGATCGCCCGCGAGACCATCAAGGCCCTGCGCAAGGACGTGACCGCCAAGTGCTATGGCGGCGACATCACCCGCAAGCGCAAGCTTCTGGACAAGCAGAAGGAAGGCAAGAAGCGCATGCGCCAGTTCGGCAAGGTTGAGATCCCGCAGGAGGCGTTCATCGCCGCCCTGAAGATGGACGACTGAGCCGACCTGTCACCCAAGGAGCTCCGGGCGGTGCCCGGAGCGGCGCCCTCACGCCTTTCGCGAGAAGGCCATGCCGGCGTGGATGGCCCCGGCCAGCACCAGTGCGGGCAAGGTGGCGCCCACCTCCGGCACAAAGGTGGAGACACCGTGGAAGATGGCGATGCCACAGGCCCAGGCGAACAGTGCCGGCACGTTCCATCCGGCGGTGAACCAATAGGCCCCACCCGGGCGCGTGATCGCAGCCGCTTCGATCCGACGGCCGCGCACCAGGAAGTGGTCCGCCAGTACGACCCCGAACAGGGGGGCGAAGACGGACCCGATCAGCAGCAGGAAGCCCTCATATTGCGCCAGCGGCACGGTCAGCGCGATGAGGGTGCACACGGCGCCGAAGCCGAGCGC
This sequence comes from Aquabacter sp. DMC10, assembly GCF_056314145.1. Classification (NCBI taxonomy): domain Bacteria; kingdom Pseudomonadati; phylum Pseudomonadota; class Alphaproteobacteria; order Hyphomicrobiales; family Xanthobacteraceae; genus Aquabacter; species Aquabacter sp. DMC10. The sequence continues at coordinate 607,686 of NZ_JBQUYX010000001.1, forward strand.
CAGGACCGGGACCTTGCCGAACAAGGTGCCCGTTGAGACCGCAGCCGAGTGAATGTCGGCAAAGGCATTGTCGGTCTCGTCCAGGAGAATCAGCAGAAGCGCCAGGCCGCCACCGGCGGTGGCCAGGGCTGTCACCAGCGACATTTCCTCACCCGTGGCCAGCCCATAAGCGGCGCCGAGGCCGTAGAACCAGACATTGGCGATGAAATAGCCGAGCGCCGTGCCCCGGAACACGCCGGAGGACGTGCGACCGAAGCGGCTGTAGTCGCAAATGAGCGGCAGCCAGGAGAGCGGCATGGCCACCACCAGGTCCACGGCGCCACCAAAGCCGAGGCCGCCTTCCGCAGGGCGGGTGAACAGGGCCTTGAGGTCATGCTGGGCCAGCAGCCGAAAGGTCAGCCACGCGGCCGCGGCCAGGATCAGCCACAATCCCCAGGCCCGCAGGAAACGGCGCACGAAAGACACCGGGCCGAGCACGGCGATGCCGGTGGCCAGGGCGCCGAAGACCACCGTCCACACCACCGGCATGGAAACGCCAAGGGTGGTGCGCAGGAGCGCATCGGCAGCCTGGCTCATGATGATGATCTCGAACGACCCCCATCCCACCAGTTGGATCACGTTGATGAGGGTGGGCACCACGGCGCCGCGCAGGCCGAGCGTCGGCCGTAGCATGGCCATGGAGGCGAGGCCGGTATCCGCCCCGATGACCCCCACCAGCGCCAGCAGGATGACCCCCAAGGCCGAGCCGGCGAGGATCGCCCCCAGAGCCGCGCCCAGGCTCAGGGCGGGCGTGAGCAGAGCGCCCGCCTGGAGGACGAGGAGCCCGATCCCCAACGAGAACCACAGGGCAAAGGCATCCCGCGCGCCGAAAGCCCGCTGGGCGGGGGCGACGGGGACGAGGGGATCATAGGAAGAAGGAGAGTCCATGGGGCCACCGGCAAGCTGTGCCGTCGCGGACCCTAGAGCATTTTCGCGCGCAGTGGGAACCGGTTCGCGTGAAGGAAATGCGCCAGGAACAAAGATTTAGACCGCTTCAGCTTTGCCATGGAACGCTGAAGCGCTCGACAAAGTCCTCCCAGCCACGAAAAATCTGAAGGACGCGAGCCGTTGAAGCCGAGGCTGGCCATCACCACGCCCAGTTTTGGCAAAGCCGAGGCCAGTCCGGTGGAAGCGCCGCGGCCCTCCCGCCCGGCCAGGGGGTTCTCCCTGGCTGCATCGGACCCATCAACCCGCCCCGGCAGCAGGGCGGGAGGCGCGCGCCGATCCCATCAGCCGGCGCGCGGACCGGTCACGGGCAACGGACATAAACCATGGTGCCGTAGCGCTTGGAGACTTCCGGGTCGACCCACTTCAGCACCAGCACATTGCCGTTGAAGGAGATCACCTGGCGGTCGCGCTCGCCTCCCGCCGGGTCTTCCGCCGGGCCGATGAAGACCGGCTGGCCGGGCACCTGCTTGGAGATGACCTCGGTGAGTTTGTTGTCGTCGGCGAGGTACATCATCACGCCGCCATTGGGGCCGGCGGTGATGACATAGGGATTGGAGCACTGGGCGCGGGCCTGGTTTTCCGTGCGCTGGGCGTCTTCCGGCCGGTGATAGGCGGCAAGGCCATAGCGCCCCACGAGGCTCGCGGCGGCGATAGGGCTCGTATATTGCGGCACTGCGGGCTGCGGGGGAGGCGGGGGCTCAGAGGCGCAGCCCGCCAGAGCGAGAGCGGCGATGAAGGCAGCGGCGGCAAACCGACCGCGCGACCCTTGCCGCACCGCCCGGTCCTCTTTGCGACCCTCGTGCCCGGCACGCGACCTGCCTGCGAGCGATGAAGCGGGAGACCAAGACATTCACAAACTCCGAAGCAAGCGCCCGAACCGCATCGCCGCGCTCCCGGAAGGAACCGGCGATTGGGACCATAGTGCCTGTTCGGCGCGGCGTCGATGCTCGTACCGAAGGGTCGCCCCTCCGCCGCCGCCAGCCCGCCCGCCGATGGCCTCAAGATCGCCAATCTAGCTGGCCATCTCTTACATAAAGGTAAGGGCCGCCTCCTTGACGGGCCGCAAGCGCCATCCTATCTCCGGTCGCGGATTGGCACTCTCCAGATGGGAGTGCCAACATTCGCGGGCCAAGCGCCCGCAGGGATAAACTGAGAGGATCAGGCCCATGTCCTTCCGCCCTCTGCATGACCGCGTGGTCGTCAAGCGCATCGAAGCCGAGCAGAAGACCGCCGGCGGCATCATCATCCCCGACACCGCCAAGGAAAAGCCCCAGGAGGGCGAGGTCGTCTCCGTGGGCCCCGGCGCCCGCGACGAGAGCGGCAAGGTCGTGGCGCTTGATGTCAAGGCCGGCGACCGCGTCCTGTTCGGCAAGTGGTCCGGCACCGAGGTCAAGATCGACGGCCAGGACCTGCTCATCATGAAGGAAAGCGACATCCTCGGCGTGATCGGCTGAGGCTTCGGCGCTTTTTCCCTTTTCTCATTCAGGAGTAAGGCACATGGCTGCCAAAGAAGTGAAATTTTCCGGCGATGCCCGTGAGAAGCTGCTGCGCGGCGTCGACATTCTCGCCAATGCTGTGAAGGTCACGCTCGGCCCCAAGGGCCGCAACGTGGTGATCGAGAAGTCCTTCGGCGCCCCGCGGATCACCAAGGACGGCGTATCGGTCGCCAAGGAGATCGAGCTCGAGGACAAGTTCGAGAATCTCGGCGCCCAGCTGGTCCGCGAAGTCGCTTCCAAGACCAATGACCTGGCCGGCGACGGCACCACCACCGCCACCGTGCTCGCCCAGGCAATCGTCAAGGAAGGCGCCAAGGCTGTTGCCGCCGGCATGAACCCGATGGACCTGAAGCGCGGCATCGACCTTGCCACCGCCGAGGCCGTCCGTGACATCCAGGCCCGCGCCAAGAAGGTCTCCTCCTCCGCCGAGGTGGCCCAGGTCGGCACCATCTCAGCCAACGGCGATGCCTCCATCGGCGAGATGATCGCTGGCGCCATGCAGCGCGTGGGCAACGAGGGTGTCATCACCGTCGAGGAAGCCAAGACCGCTGACACCGAGCTGGAAGTGGTCGAGGGCATGCAGTTCGACCGCGGCTATCTGTCTCCCTATTTCATCACGAATGCGGAGAAGATGATCGCCGACCTGGAAGATCCCTTCCTGCTGATTTTCGAGAAGAAGCTCTCCGGCCTCCAGCCGATCCTGCCCGTTCTTGAGGCTGTCGTGCAGACCGGCAAGCCGCTGGTGATCGTGGCCGAGGACGTGGAAGGCGAGGCGCTGGCCACCCTCGTGGTCAACAAGCTGCGCGGTGGCCTGAAGGTCGCGGCCGTCAAGGCCCCCGGCTTCGGCGATCGCCGCAAGGCCATGCTGGAAGACATCGCCATCCTGACCGGTGGCCAGGTGATCTCCGAGGATCTCGGCATCAAGCTCGAGAACGTCACCCTCGCCCAGCTCGGCCGTGCCAAGAAGGTCATCCTCGAGAAGGAAAAGACCACGATCGTCGACGGCGTTGGCGAGAAGGCCGACATCGAGGCCCGCGTCGCCCAGATCAAGGCCCAGATCGAAGAGACCTCCTCCGACTACGACCGTGAGAAGCTCCAGGAGCGTCTGGCCAAGCTCGCGGGCGGCGTCGCGGTGATCCGCGTCGGCGGCGCGACCGAGGTCGAGGTCAAGGAGAAGAAGGATCGCGTGGACGACGCCCTGAACGCCACCCGCGCTGCGGTGGAAGAAGGCATCGTCCCCGGCGGCGGCGTGGCCCTGCTGCGCGCCAAGAAGGCGGTCGAGGCCCTGACCTCCGACAATCCCGACATCGCCGCCGGCATCAAGATCGTCCTGCGCGCCCTCGAGGCCCCCATCCGCCAGATCGCCGAGAATTCCGGCGTGGAAGGCTCCATCGTGGTGGGCAAGGTGCTGGAGACCAAGGAGCCGAACTTCGGCTTCAACGCCCAGACCGAGGAATATGTGGACCTGGTGGCTGCCGGCGTCGTCGACCCGGCCAAGGTGGTGCGCACCGCCCTCCAGGACGCTTCTTCCGTGGCCGGCCTGCTGGTGACCACCGAGGCGCTCGTGGCCGAGCTGCCGAAGAAGGAATCCGCGGCCCCCGCCATGCCCGGCGGCGGCATGGGCGGCATGGACTTCTGAGGCAGTCCAAGCCGACCAAGACCTTAAGTGCCCAGCCGGCAGCGCCGGCTGGGGGCTGATACAGAAAGGGCGCGGTTCCGGCCGCGCCCTTTTTGCGTTTCAGACCGTCTCGGCGAAAGCCAGCGCGTGGGCCAGAGCGGGCAGCACGTCGCGGCGCATGCGGCCGCCGTAGAAAAGAGAGAAGTGCCCCGCCCCCTTCACCAGCCGATGCCGACGCATGGCCGCCGGCACGTTGGGACACAGGGCGTGCGCGGCCTCCGTCTGGCCGGGGGCGGCGATGTCGTCATCCTCGCCCTCAAGTGTCAGGAGAAGCGTGCGGTCAATGGCCGCCAGATCCACCCGGCGCCCTCCCACATGGAGCGTCCCGGCGGCGAGCTGACGCTGCCGGAACACGCGTTCCACATTCTCCAGGAAGAACTCCGCCGGAATATCCATCATGTCCCAGCACAGCCGGGCGAGCGGGAAGTTCAGCGGATCATCGCCATCATCGGCCAGCAGCTTCAGCGGCAGTTCGCCGCCCGTGAGGCCTTGCCGCCAGAGGTAAAAGCCAAACGCCTGCATCTGCCGGCTACGGGGGAAGACCCGCCGCCCCGCGCCGGGAAAAACCGCAGGCACCGTCTCGAACAGCGCGTCCGCCGGTCCAGTGCTCACGGGAGAGGACAGGACCCGGTCCAGATTGGTGGGGTGGCAGGCGGGATCGATGGGTCCCCCCAAGAGCGAAAGGCTGGCGGGTCCGCGCCCCTCCTCGGCCGCAAGCGCGGTCGCGACCAGGGCCGGCACGGCGCCCTGGCAGACCCCCACCACATGGCAGGACGGCCCGAGCGCCGCAATCATGGCCGCGGTCTCCAGGCAATTGGCGTCGAAACCGAAGGCCCCGCGCTCCTGCGGCAGGTAGCGGGCGTCGGGCCAATCCGTCACCGCCACCTGATCCGCAAGGCCAAGCAAGGCGACGACCAAGTCCCGCAGCAGATAGGGAAAGGCGCCGGCCAGCGGGGCCACCACGAGGATGGAGCGGCGCGGACCGCCCACGGCCCGGAAGCACCGGAGTTGCCCGGCGCCGAACACCGCATCCACACTTTCTTCCACCGGAACGCGTCTGGCCCCGCGGCGCACCGTGCGGATGCCAAAGGGGCGAAAGGCACCACTGGCCAGCGGGGATGCCGCCCGCCCGGAGGAAGGCCCCCGGGCGTTCGGGTGGTGCTGCGTCTCCTCCACCATGGGCCGGTCCTCATCGGCAGATTGGGCCGAAGCGAGGATACGCGCTGGACGGGAAATAGGAAATCGACGGATCCGCGCAGTCCCGACCGGCCTCCGACGGAGCCGGATCGCCGGTATTCACATGGGCTAAAGGCTCGCCGCCGCCCGGGCCGCCTGGTCGTAATGGCCGGACAGCGCACGCAGCACCGCCGCGACCTCCGACAGCTTTTCGGCCGAAATGCCCGTGGCGGCGACGGTCGGTGTCAGCAGGGCTTCGCGCACCTCGCGATAGCGCCCGCACGCCCTCCGACCGGCCTCTGTGGCGGACAAGGTCTTTTCCTTGCCGCGCCGTCCGGCGGCGACCAGGCCGAGGCTCTGCAGTTTCTTGGCGGCGTAGGTGACGAGGTGTGTGTCCTCCACGTCGAGGACAAGACACAGATCGGCGATGGTCTTGGGCCGCTGGCGATGTACCACATGATGGAGCACCAGCACATCCAGGGCGGACAGATCCGGTACCCCGGCGGCGGCCATGCAACGGATCATCCAGCGCTGATAGGCATGGCTGATCATGTTGAGCCCGAATTCGAGCTCGGAGAGCGCCGGCAGGGCGCCGTCCGCCAGATGGGCCGAGGACACGATGGACCCCAGCGAAGAGGTCGACAGCTTCGGTTCCGACATGGACGGGCACCACCTTCGGCAGAAAAGACCGGGCGGCCTTTCAGCCGCCCGGTGCGATCTCACTTCTTGAAGGCTTCCACGATGGCTTGTCCATCCGGGCCGGCCTTTTTCAGCCAGTCGGCGGTCAGCTGTTCGCCGATCTTCTGGAAGCCGGCCTTCAGCTCGGGCGAGGGCGGCTCCACCTTCATGCCGTGGGCCTTCAGCTGCTCCATGTACCACTTGGACTTCTCGATGGAGGTCTGCCAGCCCCGCTCCTCGGCGGCGGCTGCGGCCTTGAGGACCGCCTCCTGGGTGGGCTTGTCGAGGGCGTCGAAGGCGGCCTTGTTCACGAACACGAGGTTCTTCGGCAGCCAGGCCTGGACGTCATAGAAATAGGGGATGCTCTCCCAGATCTTCACGTCATAGCCGGTGGCGGCGGAGGTGATGAGGGCGGTGACGACGCCGGTGGCCAAGGCCTGCGCCAGCTCCGCCTGCTGCACGGTGACCGGCTGGGCACCGATCATTTCGCCGATGCGGGAGGTGCCGGGATTATAGGCCCGCCACTTGGCGCCCTTCAGGTCGGCCAGCGTATTGACCGGGTTCTTGGAGAAGATGCCCTGCGGCGGCCACGGTACCGCATAGAGCACCATCAGGCCCTGGGAGGCGAGCTTCTTTTCCACCGCCGGGCGGGACAGCTTCCAGAGCTTCTTGGAATCCTCATAGGAGGTGGCCAGGAAGGGCACCACGTCGATGCCGAAGATGGGATCTTCGTTCTCGTGGATGGACATGATGACTTCGCCGGCCTGGGCCTGGCCGGTGGCCACCGCGCGCTTGATGTCCGGCGCCTTGAACAGCGAGGCGTTGGGATGGAGCGTGATGACCAGCTTGCCGCCGGACGCAGCTTCCACGTCCTTGGAGAACTGGGCGAGGTTCTCGGTGTGGAAATTGTCCGACGGATAGGCGGACGGCAGGTTCCACTTGGTCTGGGCCGCCGCAGGCCCGGCGGCGAGAGCGGCAAGGCCCGCGACGGCGAGCGCCGGGGCGAGGAAACGTTTAAGCGCCATAGTCTGTCCCTCTCGTGTTTGGCTTGCGACGTAATCAGCCCGGGAATGCCATGCGCGGCAGCACCAGGACGATGTCCGGGAACATGGTGATGATGATGACGGCGACGTTCAGCAGAAGGAAGAAGGGAAGCGCCGCCTTTGCCACGGCCAGCGTGTCCCGGCCGCTCATGTTCTGCAGCACGAACAGGTTGAAGCCGACCGGCGGCGTAATCTGCGCCATTTCCACGTGGATGACGAGATAAACGCCGAACCAGACGAGATCGAAGCCCGCCTGCTTCACCATGGGCAACACGATGACCGCGGTCAGCACGATCATGGAAATGCCGTCAACGAGGCACCCCAGGATGATGTACATGACGGTCAGCGCCAGGGCGAGCTTGCCGGGGGTGAGGTTCAGCCCCTGCACCCATTCTGCCAGGGCCATCGGAATGCCCGTATAGGCCATGGCCGCAGTGGTGAACGCAGCGCCCGCGATGATCAGCATGATCATGCAGCTAAGCCGGGTCGCGCTCATGATGCTCTCGATGAGCGTCTTCCAGGTCAGCGTGCCGCTCCACCAGGCCAGCGCCAGGGCCCCGGTCACGCCCCAGGCGGCGCACTCGGTGGCGGTGGCAATGCCCAGCACCAGCGACAGGAACACGCCAAGGATCAGCAGCAGGCACGGGATCAGTTTGGCGGACTGGCGCATCTTCTCGCGGAAGGGCAGCACCGGATCACGGGGCGGCGTCTTCTTCGGATTGAGCAGCGACCACACGATGATGTAGCCGCTGTAAAGCCCCATCACCAGAAGACCCGGCAGGAAGCCGCCAAGAAAGACCTGCAGGACGGAGACGTTGGCGGTGACCGCATAGACCACCATCGGGATGGACGGCGGAATGAGGAGACCCAGGGTGCCGGCGCCGGCCAGCGAGCCCAGGCTCATCCCCTTGTCATAGCCGCGCTTGTCCAGTTCCGGCAGGGCGATCTTGCCGATGGTGGCGCAGGTGGCGGCGGAGGATCCCGAGACCGCGGCGAAGATTCCGCAGCCCACCACGTTCACATGCAGGAGACGGCCGGGCAGCCATTGAAGCCAGGGTGCGAGCCCTCGGAACATCTCCTCGGACAATTTGGTTCGGAAGAGGATTTCTCCCATCCAGATGAACAGCGGCAAGGCCGCCAGCGTCCAGGAGGCGGTGGCGCTCCACACGGTGGTGGCGAGCACCTGCCCGATGGGCGTCGGGGTGGTGAACATCATGGCCACCAGGCCGACGATGCCGAGGCCGAGGGCAATCCACACGCCGCTCGCCAGGATGGCGATCAGCAGCAGCAGAAGGACGATGGAGAGGGGAACCAGATCGAGGTGAAACATGGCTCACACTCCCCCGCCGGAGGCGATGCGTTCGACAATTTCATCGGGCGATGTCAACGGCTCCTTCTCGTAGCGAGGCCAATTGCCCTGGGCCACGTGGACCAGCTCATCCACCATGGCGATGAGCAAGATGGTCAGGCCCGCCGCGTAGCCGGTCTGGGGGATCCAGAGCGGCACGGCGACCACACCCTGCGACACATCGTTGAAGCGATAGGAATCGTACGTCAGCTGGATCGCGTTCCAGCTGAAATAGGCCAGGAAGGCGCAGCCGATGACGAGCGCCAGAATCTCCAACGCCTGCCGGGTCTTGCCGTGGAACTGCTCCAGCAGCAGGCCGACGCGGATCATGTCGCCCTTCTTGAAGGTATGGGCGAGCCCGAGGAACGTCATGGCCGCCATGGACCATGCGGTGAAGTCGTCACCGGCTGGCACGTTGATGCCAAACTCGCGCCCACCCGAAAGCGCCATCATCAGCAGGAAGATGGTCAGCAGGAAGAGCGCAGCGGCAACCCCTGACAGAAAATAGAGGCCGTCCAGGAATTTGCGGATCATGGACGTGCTCCCCGACGAAGGGGGGCATCCAGGAGCGCCAGCGAGGGCGGCTCATACCGACACGCATGCGCATGGGTCCGCCCCACGAGGCGGAAGCAATCGAAATTCATCTATTCCCCTCGCGGTGTGGCGCCTTGAGCCGAAGCCGGGCGCTCTGTCCGCTAATGTTGGCTGGTCACCTAATTTTCGTCAACAAAATGTTGACGTTTTTTTCGATGCGTGACTTCATTCCACTCACGCTTACAGATTGGGCGTCTGGAACCGCTTTTTCGGTCGGCGCCCGGAGTTCGCTGGGTCCGCCGGGCTTGGGCACCACCGTGCGCCAGGGGGACCGAGAAGAGGAAATTCTAATTTATGCGCTACTCATTCCGATTTCGGTATGAGTGCACCAAAAGGACGCCAGGCCAGGGCAAAGGCGTGGCGCAACACAGGTTATTCCCGGATCTGCCACGTGAAAAGCGGCGGATCCCCTTCCGGCCGGCCCGGACAAGACAGAGGTGGACATCGAGATGACGACGCGCACGGGTGAGGCAGAAGCGGCCGCCGGACCCAAGGGCACCTGGGAGTTCTGGATCGACCGGGGCGGCACCTTCACCGACATTGTCGGCCGCAAGCCCGACGGCACGCTCGTGGCGCACAAGGTGCTCTCCGAGAACCCGGAAGCCTATCGCGACGCCGCCGTCCATGGCATCCGCGAGTTGCTCGGCCTTGCCCCCGGCGCGCCCATTCCGGCAGGCCTCGTCTCCGCCGTGAAGATGGGCACCACGGTCGCCACCAACGCCCTGCTGGAGCGCAAGGGCGACCGCACGCTCCTGGTGACCACCCGCGGCTTCCGCGATGCGCTGCGCATCGGCTACCAGGCCCGCCCGAAGATCTTCGCCAAGAAGATCGTGCTGCCGGACATGCTGTTCGAGCAGGTGGTGGAGGTGGACGAGCGCATCCGCGCCGACGGGACGGTGGAAGAAGTGCCGGACCTCGCCAAGGTGCGCGCGGCTCTGGAAGCCGCCAAGGCCGATGGCATCCAGGCGGTCGCGGTCGCCTTCATGCACGCCTATCGCTACCCCGCCCACGAGGCCATGGTGGCGGCGCTCGCTCGCGAAGTGGGCTTCCCCCAGGTGTCCGCCTCCCATGAGGTCTCACCCCTCATCAAGCTGGTGGGGCGCGGCGACACCACGGTGGCCGATGCCTATCTGTCCCCCATCCTGCGCCGCTATGTGGCCCAGGTGGCGGAAGAGCTGGGTACGGGCGAAGAGGCGGAGACCATCCGCCTCATGTTCATGATGTCCTCGGGTGGCCTGACCGCTGCCGACCTGTTCCAGGGCAAGGATGCGCTTCTCTCTGGCCCGGCCGGCGGCGTGGTGGGCGCGTCCGAGACCGGGCAGATTGCCGGCCTCGACCGCATCATCGGCTTCGACATGGGTGGCACCTCCACGGACGTGTGCCATTTCGACGGGGAGCTGGAACGGGCTTTCGACACGGAGGTGGCCGGTGTGCGCATCCGCGCGCCCATGATGCGCATCCACACGGTGGCGGCCGGTGGCGGCTCCATCCTGCATTATGACGGCGCCCGTTTCCGAGTCGGCCCAGACAGCGCCGGCGCCAATCCCGGCCCCGCCTGCTATCGCCGCGGCGGGCCGCTGGCGGTCACGGATGCCAATGTGATGCTGGGCAAGCTGATCCCCGATTTCTTCCCGAGAATCTTCGGCCCCGGCCAGGATGCCCCGCTGGACGCCGAGACGGTGCGCGCCAAGTTCGAGGCCATGGCGGCCGAGATCGGCGATGGCCGCTCGCCGGAGGCCGTGGCCGATGGCTTCGTGACCATCGCGGTGGAGAACATGGCCAATGCCATCAAGAAGATCTCGGTGGAGCGCGGCTATGACGTGACGCGCTATGCCCTGTCCTGCTTCGGCGGCGCCGGTGGGCAGCATGCCTGCTTGGTGGCGGACGCGCTGGGCATGCGCAAGGTGCACATCCACCCCTTCTCGGGGCTTCTCTCGGCGTATGGCATGGGCCTTGCGGCCATCCGGGCTCTGCGCACCAAGGCGGTGGGCGAGCGGCTGGTGCCGGACGCCCTCGCCGGCCTTGCCACGCTGCGCGATGCCCTCGCGTCGGAAACCAAGGCCGAACTGAAGGGCCAGGGCGTCAGCGAGGCGGCGACCGAGACCGAGGCCAAGCTGCATCTGCGCTATGAGGGCACGGACACTGCCATTCCCGTGCCGCTCGCCGACCTTGAGGCCATGGTCGCCGATTTCGAGGCCCGCCATCGCGCCCAATTCGGCTTCGTCTCGCCCGAGAAGCAGATCGTCGTGGAGGCCATGGAGGTGCAGTCTTCCGGCGGCGGCGCGGGCATCGTGGAGCCCGACCTGCCGCTCTCCGAGGGCGCGCCCGAGCCTTGTCGCATCACGCGCTTCTTCTCCGGCGGCACCTGGCACGCGGCACCGGTGGTGCTGCGCGCCGCCTTCAAGCCGGGCATGGTGCTGAAGGGTCCTGCGGTTGTCATCGAGCCCAACCAGACCGTGGTGGTGGAGGACGGCTGGAGCGCAGAGGTGACGGCCAAGAACCACCTCATGCTGACCCGCACCGCGGTGCTGAAGCGCGCCGAGGCGGTGGGCACCCATGCGGACCCGGTGATGCTGGAGGTCTTCAACAACCTGTTCATGTCCATCGCCGAGCAGATGGGCGTGACGCTCCAGAACACCGCCTATTCGGTGAACATCAAGGAACGGCTTGATTTTTCCTGCGCTGTCTTCTCCGGCACGGGCGAATTGGTGGCCAATGCGCCCCATATGCCGGTGCATCTGGGCTCCATGGACCGCTCGGTGGAAACCGTCATTCGCGAGAATGCCGGCGCCATCCGCCCCGGCGACGTGTTCGCCCTGAACGCCCCCTATAATGGCGGCACCCATCTGCCGGACATCACGGTGGTCACGCCGGTCTTCGACGATGAAGGCCAGGAGTTGCTGTTCTGGGTCGCCTCCCGTGGCCACCATGCGGATGTGGGCGGCGTCGCGCCCGGCTCCATGAGCCCGCGCGCCACCACCATCGACGAGGAAGGCGTCTATATCGACAATTTCAAGCTGGTGGATGAAGGCCGCTTCCGGGAGACCGAGCTGGTCGACCTGCTGACGGGGGCCAAGTATCCCGCCCGCAACCCCGTCCAGAATGTGGCCGACCTCAAGGCGCAGATCGCGGCCAATGAAAAGGGCGTGCGTGAACTGAAGAAGATGATCGACACGTTCGGTCTCGACGTGGTCACGGCCTATATGGGCCACGTCCAGGACAATGCGGACGAAAGCGTGCGCCGGGTTCTCGATCGTCTCGCCGACAGCTCCTTCACCTATGAGATGGACCAGGGCACGGTCATCAAGGTGAAGATCACGGTGGACAAGGCAGCCCGCACCGCCAAGGTGGACTTCACCGGCACCTCGCCGCAGCAGGACAATAATTTCAACGCCCCAGAGCCGGTCACCCGCGCTGCGGTGCTTTATGTCTTCCGCGTCATGGTGGAGGACGAGATCCCCATGAACGCGGGGTGCCTGCGGCCCATTGAGATCGTCGTGCCCAAGGGCTCCATGCTCTCGCCGGTTTATCCAGCGGCGGTGGTGGCGGGCAATGTGGAGACCTCGCAGGCGGTCACCAACTGCCTGTTCGGGGCGCTGAAAGCCATGGCTGCCTCACAGGGCACCATGAACAATCTGACCTTCGGCAATGACCAAGTGCAGTATTATGAAACCATCTGCTCGGGATCTCCGGCCGGACCCGGTTTCGACGGCACGGACGCGGTCCATGTGCACATGACCAACTCCCGCCTCACCGACCCTGAAATCCTGGAAAGCCGCTTCCCGGTGCTGCTGGAGGACTTCCACGTGCGCGCGGGTTCTGGCGGCAAGGGGCGATGGACGGCGGGGTCGGGCACCTATCGCCGCATCCGCTTCCTGGAACGGATGGACTGCGCCCTCCTCTCCTCCCACCGCCGGGTGCGTCCCTTCGGAGGCGATGGCGGCGAGCCGGGCCTGGTGGGCGAGGGCTTCGTGCGCCGCAATGACGGCTCCTTCGACAACCTGGCGGGCTGCGACCAGACGGTTCTGGAAGCCGGCGAAGCCGTGATCGTCATCACCCCCACTGCCGGCGGATATGGCGATCCGGCTTTGCGCGAGGCGTGAGGAGACAGTCCGGGCGCGACCGTGTCGTGCCCGGCCTCTTGGTCCGTCGCTCATGAAAAGCGGGTGCGGGAGGCTGTACGGTGGCACTTCGCACCGGTGGGCGGAAGATCAGCCAGCGCACTTCTCCGGCGGTGCGAAAGCGGCAAGGCCTGCGACGGACGCCCGGATTCCTGCCGCCCGGAGCTCCAGCCGGGCACGGGATGCGTCCCCTCACGAGGGAAAGGACCATAGCGACGACGGGCGCTCCTGCGCACCGTCCAATAAAGGGCGCAGGAGCTATTTGTTGCTGGCGCTGTTGCCGTTGCCGGCCAGCCAGGCGAGCAGCGGATTGTCCGGGGTGCGGCCGGGGGCGTTGGGCACGCTTTCCACCACCACAACCTTGGTGACCTCGCCGCGCTTATAGGCGGCCAGGAACTTGTCATAGTCCTTGAACGAGATGCAGCCGTTGGAATCGCCTCGCGGCCCCATCAGGTAGGAATGGGTCAGGAAGCCGTCGCGTCCATACATCTTGCCCTCGCCCACCGGGCGCATGCGCAGGGCTTCCACCCCATGGAACAGCCGCTCGCGCATGGTCAGCGTGTAGACGTTGGGCGGGGTGGGCCCGATCATGCGGGTGGAGACAAAGGACAGGTTGTCCATGCCGTCCCCATAGCCCGAATGGGCCTCGAGCCGCTCGCCATTGGGCATGTAGACGGTCTGGCCCTTGATGTCATACACGGCGAACTTGTCGCCCGGCTGGGGCAGGCCGATGGCGCGTTCCCCGGGCTTGCCAGGAGCGGGCTCCACCGCGGCAGGTGCTTCCGCCGGAGGGGGCAGCGCGGCGACGCGGGGGCTCGCAGGGGCCGCCTCGCCGCTGGCCAGCGGATTGCGCTGCGGCATCGGAACCGAAGCCAAGCGGTCACGGCTTTCGAGCATGGCACTGGCTTCGTCCGACTGGCCGCGCGCGGCGCCCAGCGGATTGGCGGTTGGCAGCGGAACGGAACGCACCACATCCACCCGAGATCCGGGTGCAGGCGCGGGAGCCGGCACAGCGGCCACCACCTTGCGGCTGCCGCCGGCGATGGGATTGGGATCGTAGAGCCAGCTCGGCAAAGTGAAGAGAGTGGTCCGCACGGGCTCCATGGCCACGTCCGGCGGAATTTCCTCGTCGCTGGCCGCCTCGGCCGCCAGCTGCGCCGCCCGCTGGGCGAGCGCCTGTTCATCGAACACCGGTTCCGCGGTGCGCGTGAAGCCACCGACCGCCCAGGCCGCAACCACGGCCACCGCCGCAAGCCCACCGATGGCGACCACGGCGGTTCCGGCCACGCGCGCCAGGGTCCGCGCCCGCGGGGCGACATAAGGCTCTTCGTAGGCTTCTTCGTCGTTCCAGGCCGTGTAGGTCATGATCCCCACTGCTCAGTCCGCATGAACCGGGGGCGGATGTCTGACCGCCCCCGAAAACTCACACGGCATCACCGTGGCGCATCGCCCGGAAACGGGTGCGCCTGTCCAAAGGCTCGTCGGAAAATCTTTCGATTTCCCTTCCGTCACGTCATGCCCTACCACGTCGGGCAAGAGGAGACAGGACGGAACCCCACAGTCCAATTGGGACTTTATGCATTTTGCAGCGCTTTCGGCAAGCGCGACCGGGCGACGCGCGCGCCAAGAGGGGCGCCGGGCGAGCGCCACATATGCCGCGCTCACGCCCTTTCCCCGGCGCCAAATCCCTTCATCATTGCGCCCCTGCGCGCGGAACGCGGGCGCGAAACCCGGCATACCCCCCATCCGCGTCGAACAGGTAATCGAAGCGGTTGAGCAGGCGCACGGAGGTGTTCACGAAGGTCACAGGCCCCTCGCGGGGCACCAGAATCACCCGGACCGGGGCGACCGGATCGCCCGCATTGCCCACCACCAGGTCATAAGCGGGGCCCGTGCCGTGCCCGAGCAATTCGATTTTCAGGCGAGCGCCAGGCGGGAGAACGGTCTTGCCATCGGGAGCCAGGACGGTCTGGCCCTCCAATTGGGGCGCGGGAAGGGTGAGATACATGGTGTCGACGCCCGTATCCATGAGGACGGTGCCGCACGCGGGGGGCTGACGGTCATTGAGGGACAGACAGGCGGGAATGGGCGCCCAGTCCGGGGCATTCGGGTTCCTCTCCAGCTTGGCGAAGGTGAAGCCTTTGCCAAGCTCCGCGGTGAGGCCCACATGAATGCCCTGCTTGGTCACCACATAGCCCCGGCGCATGGCGCCGGGAGCCTGGGCTGTGCCCATGGCGGGCAGGTTCAGGAGCGGATTATGGTCGGGCGTGCCGCTGGGCTGCTTGTCCTTTTCCCGGGCGAAGCCGATGCCCACCATGGCGATGTGCGTGGGATTGACGCGGACGCGGCAATTGCGCGCCGACTTCAGGCAATCCACCCGGCGCACCGCCAGGACGGGGATGGGGCGGCTGGTCACCTGCGCCCCGTTGGGGCCGGACAGAGTGACGGGCGCAAGCACCCAGTCGCCCCGCATGATTCGCCCCGAGCTGGTGTAAGTCAGCGCTCCCGGACCCAGGTTTTTCAATTGCGACAGGTTCGGGATTGCCCGCGCGGCCACCACCACGCCCGTGGACCCCGTATCCAGAACCGCCCTCATGACCGGCCCGCCAAAGGACAGCCCCACCATGGGCGGCCGCAGGATAGGCGCGGATGCCAGCGGCGCATTGAGATAGGGCAGGAAGATGCTGTGCGTGCTGCCGGACAGGTCCGGCGCGCCATCGCTGGCGTGGGCTCCGGCGGGCAGAAGCCCGGTGAGCGTGAGCGCCAGGAGGGCAGCTCGGGCGCACACGCGGCCCGCCCCGCGCCTCGCCCCGCGGGCTGAAAGCTCAAGCTTCATCGTGAGATACCGCATCTGAAGAGGCTTGCTCCCGCGCCCGGCTGACCGCACTGTGCACCTTCCTGATGCAGGATCATGGCAAACATGCGCACGGAAATTACAGGATCCACGCTTCCCGTCCTTCAGGTCACACTCAAGCCAGGCGAGACGCTCATCGCCGAAACCGACCGCATGTCCTGGATGACGCCGAACATCGCGCTGAACACCACCACCGCCACCGGGGGGGCTGGCGGCTTTTTCGGGGCGCTGGGGCGGGCTGTGGCCGGGGGCGGCCTGTTCATGACCGAGTTCACGGCCGAAGGCAGCGAGGGCCTCGTGGCCTTCGCAGCGACCATTCCCGGCAACATCCTGGAAGTGCCCATTTCCCACGGGCGCGGCTATTTCATGCATCGCCACGGTTTCTTAGCCGGCGCCCACGGCCTGTCCGTGGCCATCGGCTTCCAGCAGAGCCTCGGCTCGGGCCTGTTCGGCGGTGACGGCTTCATCCTCCAGAAGGTGACGGGCGACGGGTCGGCCTTTGTGGAACTGGGCGGGGAGATGATCTCCTACACGCTGGAGCCCGGACAGAGCCTCCTGGTCCACCCCGGCCATGTGGGCATGTTCGAGGAGAGCGTGAACTTCGAGATCACCATGATGCGCGGCGTGCGCAACGTGTTGTTTGGCGGCGATGGCCTGTTCCTCGCCCAGTTGACCGGGCCAGGGAAGGTGTGGCTGCAGTCGCTCACCCCCTCCAAGCTGGCCCATGCCCTGCGGCCCTATTTGCCCAGCGCAGAGCACCGCTGAGCCAGAGGCCCCTCATCCGCGCCGCCCTCACCCGTGCATGAGGGCGGTGACATGGGCGGCGGCGGAACTGGCGAGGCCCTCCAGGTCATAGCCCCCCTCCAGGATAGACACGACCCGGCCTTCCGCATGCTTATCGGCAATGTCCATGAGCCGGCGGGTGGCCCAGGCGAAATCGGTGTCCACCAGGCGCAGTGACGCCAGCGGGTCGCGCACATGGGCGTCAAAGCCGGCCGAAATGATGATGAGTTCGGGGCCGAAGGCATCCAGGCGCGGCAGGATGCGGCTTTCCATCGCTTCCTTGAACTTCGCGCCATCATCGCCCGAGCGCAGCGGGGCATTGACGATGGTGTTGGCCGCCCCCGTCTCGCTCACGGCGCCAGTGCCGGGGTAAAGGGGCATTTCGTGGGTGGAGCAATACAGCACGCTGTCATCCGCCCAGAAGATTTCCTGGGTGCCATTGCCGTGATGCACGTCGAAATCCACCACGGCCACACGCCCAAGGCCATGCACGGCCTGGGCATGCCGGGCCGCGATGGCGGCCTGATTAAGCAGGCAGAAACCCATGGGCCGGCGCGTCTCGCAATGGTGCCCCGGCGGCCGCATGGCCACGAAGGCGTTGTTCACCTTGCGCGCCACCACCTCGTCCACCCCATAGCAAGCGCCGCCCACCGCCCGCATCACCGCCTCCCAACTGCCCGGCGTCAGGACGGTGTCGGAATCGATGCGCACCAGACCTTCGGCCGGAATGGCCTCGGCCATGGCATCCACGAAATCGGCCGGATGCACGCGGATCACGTCGTCCCGCTCCCCCAGCGGCGCGCTTTCGCGCTGCAGGTTGGAGAACTTCTCCTGCTCGAAAATGCGGTCCAGCGCCCGCAGCCGGTCCGCCCGTTCGGGATGGCCGGGGGGAGTCGCGTGCAAAAGACCGGACGGGTGCGTGATGAGAAGCGTGGACATCGGCGTTTCCGCCCTCTCTGTGGAGGTTTCTGGTGTGACATACCATATCCCACCGGCCGGGGAACGATTTTGAGCTGGCTCAAGGGGCGGCCGGGGTGTTCGCGCGGCCCTGCGCCGGGGACGCAGACGGGCGAATGTCTGCTATAGGCACGGCGCGACGAACCGGAGGATTTGCCCGTGCCCGCCCTCGAACTCGGCCTCGACACCTTCGGTGACCTCACCCAGGACGCGCACGGCGCACCGAAGGCCCATGCCCAGGTCATCCGTGACGTGGTGGAAGAGGCCGTTCTGGCGGATGAGACCGGCATCGACTTCATCGGCCTCGGCGAGCACCATCGGGACGACTTCGCCATCTCGGCACCGGAAGTGGTGCTGGCGGCCATCGCGGCCCGCACGCGCCGCATCCGGCTCGGCTCGGCCGTGACCGTGCTTTCCTCGGACGACCCCATCCGCGTCTTTCAGCGCTTTTCCACCGTGGACGCGATTTCCAACGGCCGTGCGGAGGTGATGCTAGGCCGCGGGTCGTTCACGGAGAGCTTTCCCCTGTTCGGCTTCGCGCTGCGGGACTACGAAACCCTGTTCTCCGAGAAGCTCGACCTGTTCGTTGCCCTGCTGGGCAATGGGCCGGTGACCTGGGAGGGATCCATCCGGCCGCCCCTGAAGGACCAGAAGGTCTTTCCGCCCATCGAGCGCGGCCGCTTGAAGACCTGGATCGGGGTCGGCGGGACGCCGGAATCCGTGGTGCGCGCGGCCCATTATGGCCTGCCCCTCATGCTGGCCATCATTGGCGGTGCCCCTGCCCGCTTCCGCCCCTATGCGGACCTCTACCGGCGGGCTCTCGCCGAGACAGGCAAGCCCGCCTTGCCCCTCGGCGTGCACTCCCCGGGCTATGTGGCCGATACGGACGAGGCGGCCCGCGACGAAGTGTTCGGCCCCTACAAGGCCATGCGGGACCGCATTGGCGCCGAAAGGGGGTGGCCGCCCATGGGTCGCGATGAGTTTGAGCGGGAGATCACTCACGGCTCGCTCTATGTGGGCGCGCCCGAAACCGTCGCCCGCAAGATCGCCGCCACCGCAGCTGCGCTCGGCCTGGACCGCTTCGACATGAAATATAGCGGCGGCCCCATCCCCCATGGGCGCCTCATGCGCTGCGTGGAGCTTTACGGCACCAAGGTGATCCCCCTGGTGCGCGACATGCTGGCCTGACCCTCCCGCCCGGCCGCGCGGTGCAGGCGGGAGCGGCCTCCTCTCGGTCTGCGCCCCTCCCTGACGCAAGGTCCGGTACGGCCAAGGTGACTCATTTCGGCCACGCCGGTGCGGCGCTCTGCGCACGCAAGCGTGAGGCGGCCGACCCTCGAAAACCGGAACGGCAGGCCCCACGTCGCGTTCACGTGGCGCCGGCGCGGGTGCGCCGGGGAGGGAGAACCGGCCGGATGACGGGCGATGGCAGACGGGTGAGCGTGGATTTCTGGCGGGGCTTCGCCCTGCTGACCATTTTCATCAATCACATTCCCGGGAACGTGGCCGGTCACTTCACCTATCGCAATTTCGGTATTTCGGACGCGGCTGAGCTTTTCGTCCTGCTCGCCGGCATCTCTGCCGCCTTCGCCTATCTGCGCCCCTTCGAGCCTGGCGCCCGGGCGCGCACAACCGTCCGGGTGTGGCTGCGCGCCTTCCAGCTTTATGTGGCCCATCTCGCCTTGCTGCTGGTGGCGGTGGCGGTGGTCGGGGGCTTCGTGGTGGCGACCGGCGATGAGCGGGTGCTTGAATGGTATCACCTCGATGTCATCAGCCAGCAGCCCATTGAGGCGCTGGTGGGCATGGCTTTGCTGAGCTACCAACCCGCCTATCTGAACATCCTGCCGCTCTATGTGGCGATCCTGTTGATGGCGCCGGTGCTGATCTTGCTCATGCGGGCCTCGATCGGCCTGGGACTTGCCGTATCCTGCGCGCTTTATCTGGCCACTCAGATGACGGGGCTTGCCCCCACCGTCTGGCCCAACAGCGGCACCTGGTTCTTCAACCCCTTCGCCTGGCAGTTCCTGTTTGCCTGCGGGCTTGCCATCGGGCGGCTCATCGACACCAGCGCGCCCCCGGTGGCGAACCGCATTCTGGATGTGCTCGCTCCCGCCTATCTGGCCGCGACACTGGTCTGGGCGCTGGCGGGCTTGCCCATGCCGGCGGACCTCTCTCCCCTGCCCCCCTTCCTCTGGGACTTGGACAAGACCAACCTGGCTCTGCCTCGGCTCCTTCACGTGCTGGCGCTGGTCTATTGCGTCTCGCGCCTGCCGCTGGAAGCAGTGTTCCGCTCAAGCCCGGCGGCCCAGCCGCTCATCGTGATGGGGCGTCACGCCTTGCCTGTTTTCTGCCTCGGAACGGTGCTGGCCCTGGCTTTGCAAATCCAGCGAGCCGTTTACGATGGGGGCGTCTTGTCCGACCTGCTCATCGTGGCGGCGGGCTGTGCGATCCAATGGATGCTGGCGTGGGCGCTGGAATGGTACCGATCCGGTCTGAGGGCGGCATCCGGGAGATCCGCGGCCGCATCGTGACCGACGCGCGCGGACAAAACCGGGCACGCCCCTTGCGCGCCCTTGGCCTTGTGGCTGGCCTGCTGGCCTGCCTCATGGGCACTCCGCTCGAGGCCGGCCCCATCTCGGGCACCTGCCGCGTGCCCGATGTCTACCTGACCTTTGACAGCGTCCTGTCACGAACGGAGCGCCTCATTGATCGGGCCGCACCGGTGCGGATCCTCGTCATCGGGCCGCAGATGGACAAGGGAGCCTTGTCCCAGAAGAAACTCACCAAGCTGGAGCAGGAGCTGGCCCAGCGCCTGCCGGAGATCCACTTTACCATCACCCAGGAGGAAACCGTCCCCGGGCTGGCGCGGGAGGATTTCGGCCGCATCCGGCAGGCGGTGGAACGGGCCCAGCCCGATCTGGTGGTCTGGCAGGTGGGCACCGGGGACGCGCTGGCGGGAACCGACCCATCCGACTTCTCCCGCGCCCTCGATCAGGCGGCGGAATGGCTGCGGGGCCGGGACATCGACCTGATCCTGGTGGACCCGCCCTTCCTGCCCAATGTGCCCCATGAGGCGCGCTATGGGCGCATCGTGCAGCAGATCGACAAGGTGTCGGACCGGGAGCGCCTCAACGTGCTGCAGCAATATGGCGCCACCACCTATCTCTTCTCCTCGCCCCAATCGGGTGCGCGGGGGACGAGCGGGCGGCTGTGCCTGCCGGAGCTACTGGCCGAAGCCATCGTGCGCTCGGCGACCCGCTGAGGCCCCTCCTCCTCTCCCCTGAAACGACTTCGGCCCGCCAGGGGCGGGCCGAAGCATGTTTACTGCAGCGGTGGGGCGATCAAGCCTGGCTGGCCGCCTTGCGGCCCAGCGCCGCCTGGGCGGCAGCGAGGCGGGCGATCGGGACGCGGAAGGGCGAGCAGGACACATAGTCGAGGCCCACCTCGTCGCAGAACGCCACCGACGCCGGGTCGCCGCCATGCTCGCCGCAGATGCCGAGCTTGATGTTGGGACGGGACTGACGGCCCCGCTCCACGCCGATCTTCACCAGCTCGCCGACGCCATCTTGGTCGATGGAGACGAAGGGATCCACCTCCAGGATGCCCTTCTGGACGTAGGGTCCGAGGAAGGTGCCGGCATCGTCGCGCGAGACGCCGAAGCAGGTTTGGGTCAGGTCGTTGGTGCCGAAGGAGAAGAATTCGGCGGCCTCGGCGATCTCCTTGGCGCGCAGCGCGGCGCGCGGCAGCTCGATCATGGTGCCCACCTGGAAGGTGAGGGTGGCGCCGGTCTCGGCCTCCACGTCCTTGGCCACCTTCTGGATGACGGCGTTGACGATGTCGAACTCCGCCTTGGTGGCGATGAGCGGCACCATCACTTCCGGCACCACCATCTCGCCGGTGCTCTTGGCTGCAATCACGGCCGCCTCGAAGATGGCGCGGGCCTGCATTTCCGCGATCTCGGGGAAGGCGATGGCGATGCGGCAGCCGCGGAAGCCGAGCATGGGGTTGACCTCATGCAGCTCCTTGTTGCGGCGCTCGATGCGCTCAATGTCCACGCCGAGGCTCTTGGCCACTTCCTGGGTCTCCGCCTCGGTGTGGGGCAGGAACTCATGGAGCGGCGGGTCAAGCAGGCGGATGGTGACCGGCAGGCCCTTCATGATCTCGAACAGCTCGACGAAGTCCGCCCGCTGCATGGGCAGCAGCTTGGCGAGGGCGGCGCGGCGGCCGGCCTCGTCGTCGGAGAGGATCATCTCGCGCACGGCCAGGATGCGACCGGCATCGAAGAACATGTGCTCGGTGCGGGACAGGCCGATGCCTTCGGCGCCGAAGGAGCGGGCCATGCGGGCATCGAGCGGAGTCTCCGCATTGGCACGGATCTTCAGGCGACGCACCTTATCGGCCCAGCCCATGAGGGTGGCGAACTCGCCGGACAGCTCAGGCTGCTGCATGGGCACTTCGCCCGCCAGAACCTGGCCGGTGGAGCCGTCGATGGTGATGACGTCGCCCCGCTTGAAGGTGCGGCCGGAGACGGTGAGGGTCTGCGCGGCATAGTCGATGCGCAGGGCGCCCGCGCCGGAGACGCAGGGCTTGCCCATGCCACGCGCCACCACGGCGGCGTGAGAGGTCATGCCGCCACGGGAGGTCAGGATGCCCTCAGCCGCATGCATGCCGTGGATGTCCTCCGGGGAGGTTTCCACGCGCACCAGGATCACCTTGCGGCCCTGGCCCTTCATGGCCTCGGCCTCGTCGGCGGAGAACACGATGGAGCCGGAGGCGGCGCCCGGCGAGGCCGGCAGACCGCTCGCCACCACGTCGCGGGGGGCCTTGGGGTCGATGGCGGGATGCAGCAGCTGGTCGAGAGCGGCCGGGTCGACGCGGGAGATCGCCTCTTCCTGGGTAATCAGGCCTTCGCTCGCCAGCTCAACCGCGATCCGAAGCGCCGCCTTGGCGGTGCGCTTGCCGGAGCGGGTCTGGAGCATCCACAGCTTGCCCTTCTCGACCGTGAACTCCAGGTCCTGCATGTCCCGGTAATGGTTTTCCAGCACATTGGAGATGCGCTCGAACTCCTTAAAGGCTTCCGGCAGCGCGGTCTCCATGGACGGCTTGTCGGAACCGGCTTCCTTGCGGGCCTTCTCGGTGAGGTCCTGCGGCGTGCGGATGCCCGCCACCACGTCCTCGCCCTGGGCGTTCACCAGGAACTCGCCATAGAGCGCCTTCTCGCCGGTAGAGGGGTTGCGGGTGAAGGCCACGCCCGTCGCCGAGGTGTCGCCCATATTGCCGAACACCATGGCCTGCACGTTCACCGCCGTGCCCCAGCTCTCGGGGATGGTGTGCAGGCGGCGATAGGTGATGGCGCGCTGGTTCATCCAGGAGCCGAACACAGCGCCGATGGCGCCCCACAGCTGCTCATGGGGATCCTGCGGGAAGGGCTTGCCCAGCTCCGAGAGCACCTTGGCCTTGTAGTCCACCACCAGCTTCGCCCAGTCGTCGGCGCTGAGGTCGGTGTCCAGGGTGTAGCCGTGCTGGAGCTTATAATTGTCCAGCAGCTCCTCGAAATGGTGATGGTCGACGCCCAGCACCACGTCGGAATACATGGTGATGAAGCGGCGATAGCTGTCGAAGGCAAAGCGCCGGTCGCCGGCGAGCTTGGCCACCGCTTCCACGGTCTCGTCGTTGAGGCCGAGATTGAGCACCGTGTCCATCATGCCGGGCATGGAAGCGCGGGCGCCCGAGCGCACCGACACCAGCAGCGGGTTCGCCGGATCGCCGAACGACTTGCCGGTGAGGGCGCCCACGTGGGCCAGAGCCACTTCAACCTCGCCCTTCAGCTCGGCCGGATAGGTCTCGCCGTGGGCATAATAATAGGTGCAGACCTCCGTGGTGATGGTGAAGCCGGGGGGAACCGGAAGGCCCAGATTGGCCATCTCGGCGAGGTTGGCACCCTTGCCGCCGAGCAGGTTCCGCATGTCGGCTTTCCCCTCGGCCTTGCCGTCGCCGAAGGAGTAGACCCATTTCGTCATCTGGAGATCCCTTGGGGTGGACACGCTGTACAGGAAGACTGCGCGGTTGCTTTAGCTCGCGCGCGGCCCGCCTTCAACTGCACTATTTGCCGATCCGCGGCTCAATGTGGCACGAGGCCCAAAATTCCAATCAGAATCAGATAGATCGCCACCAGAATATTGAGCAGGCGCGGAAAGAGCAGGATCAGGATTCCCGCCACCAGGGCCACAATGGGTTGAAGGATCACCAAGTCGACGGTCATGCGATTTCTCCTTGAGAGAGTCGCGGGGCCGTCCCCGGCCTGCCGCAAAGGTCCCGCCCGATAAGACGATCGGGGCGCAGAATGGTTCCGGCGAGCAGGCGTGACCTTTCACGGCGCTGTGAAACGCACTCCATTGCCATGCAGCCCAGGTCCGTGCCGTCATGTCCTCACGCAGCACGCTTTGCGCAGGCTTTTTGCCAGACGGGGGACAGCCATGGGGTGGGTTTCCGCGGTCGCAGCATCACGTAAGGTCATGCCGAAACTCGCGGCCCTGGCCTGCCTGGCCCTTTCGGGCTTTGCCGCATCGCCGGTCCTCGCCCAGCCGGAAAAATGCCCGCGCATGGTGGCCGAGGCCCCGCCCCGGCTTATTCCCGCGGCGTTCCGGTTGGCGGCCGTGGAGACCGGAGAGGTCCGACTGACCTTTGTCGGCCACGCCACCTTCCTGATCGAAAGCCCGGCGGGCGTGACCATCGCCACGGACTATAACGACTATGTCCGCCCCGCCATCGTGCCCATGGTGGTCACCATGAACCGGGCACACGACACCCATTATACGAACAGTCCCGATCCCGGCATTGCCCATGTGTTGCGGGGCTGGAACCCGGATGGTGGCGCGGTGCACCACGAGCTGACGCTGGAGGATGTGTGGATCCGCAACGTTCCCACCAATATCCGCCAGGGCGCCAGCACCCTTTATGACGGCAATTCCATCTTCGTGTTCGAGGTGGCCGGCCTGTGCATCGCCCATCTCGGCCACCTGCACCATGTGCTGACAGCGGACCATCTGGAGGCCATGGGGCGCATCGACGTGGTTCTGGCGCCGGTGGATGGGTCCTACACGCTCGACATCGACGGCATGCTGGAGACTCTCAAAGCCATCAACGCCCCCCTCGTCATTCCCATGCACTATTTCAGCAGCTGGGGCCTCGATCGCTTCCTGAACCGCCTGAGCCAGGACTATGCGGTCACGCGCTCCGCCTCACCCACAGTGATGCTCTCCCGCGCCACCTTGCCCACCAAGCCCACCATCCTCGTGCTGCCGGGGAGGTGAGGCTCCCCCTCAGAGCTCAGCCCCGGCGGCATGCCGCTCAACCACATCGAACGCGCACATAATGTGATAAAGGCTGCTGGCCCGGGTCGGCTCGATCACAGGACGGGCCTGCGCATCGATATGCTCCCACCAGGCCCCAGGCACCGGGTGGTCGAAAAAGCGCAACAGTCCCCGCACGGCGCGGGCGACCCGATCGAGAGCGGCCAGCCGTTCGGCCTCGGTGCGGGCCAGGGTCGCCATGGCCACATGCGCCTTGATGCGCTCCGTCTGCGGCCAGAGCCGGGCGCGGTCGTCGCGCACGGTCAAGTCTGCGTTCAGCTCATTGAGCGCGAGATCCCGGAGCGCATCGACGCCGTGGGTTTCCGCCAGATCCACCAGACGCCGCGCGGCGGCCAGCGCATCGGGGCGGCCCCGCAGGCGGCCCCAGCGGGTTAGCAGCCAGGCCCATTCAAACTGATGGCCTGGCTCCACGATGGAGCCCGCATGGTCGGTGAGCGCGGCCCAGTCGCCGTCATAATACTCCTTGAGCGCCCCGGTGGCTGGATCAAGAAAACGGGCGAGGCAAAGCTCCGCCAGCTCGTCCGCGAGTCCATCCCATGCCGCGCCACCTCCATTGGACCGCCAGGCCAGGCTCGCCTCGAACATGTGCATGTGCGGATTGGCCTTGAGCGGCAAGGTGCGGGGCACAGCCTCCTCGAAGCCGCGCACCGGATGCCGGAAGCCCTGCATGCGGGCGAGGATGGCCCCGGCGCGGGCGGAAAGCGCCTGGGGTCGCTCCCCCACCGCATGAGCAGCGGCCAGGCCGAAGAGCACGAAGGCGTGGTCGTAGAGGTCAAAGTCCCGGTTGAGAGCCCGCCCGCCCGGCTCCACCAACGGTACGATCCCACCCTTCCCGTCGAGATGCTGACGCTCCAGCGCGTCCAGGCCGTGCCGCAGAATATACCGCGCGGGGCCGCTCCAGCCCAATCGCTCCGCCGTGGCGAAGGCGAAAATCTGCCGCCCCACAACCCGGGCACGTCGCGGATCCTGCGTTGGCATCCCTTGCGGCGTGAGGCGCTCCACGAAGCCACCGGCCTCCCGATCCACCCCGCGCTCCGCCCAGAAGGGCAGCGACGTGTCGAACAGGAAGGACCCCAACGCGGCCCGCGCGGCCTGGAAACTGTCGCTCACCTGATCCTCCGCGCCGCCGTCGTCCGCTCCAGAGCTCCCGTCCGCATGCTCAGCGCATGGGCGCGGATCACCATGTGACGCCGGGAACCCGCACGCTGGCGGTCTGGAACCCGGCCTTCTCCACGATGAACGGCAAGAGACGCTCCATGGCATGGAGCAGCGTCCCGTCGTCCGGAAGCGGCTCGCCGGGAAAGTCATCCCATTGCAGGCCAAGGTCCATCAGGGGAGTGAGGGCTTGGGTTCGCGCCCAGAACATGGTGCCGAGCGGGAAGTCGAAATAATCTGGAAGATCGCCGATCCCCAGCTTGCGCGCGAGGCTCTGGGCAATCTCCTTGTTTTCGTTCCATCCCACCAGATGCGGCTCTTCGGCCATGACGAGCCCCAGATGCGTGTCCGTGCTGAACGCGCGCATGACGGTATCCAGCATGGCATGCCGGCCGCCGAGAAGATGTTCAAACAGGAAGGTCCGCCACGCCTCCCCCATAGCCGCATCGGTGCTGAGGCTCCGTTTGCCGTGAACATGGCCGACGACATCATAGTCCCCCGCCAGCGCTTTCGGCAGGAACTCCATGAGGAAGGGGCCGACATCCCGGCCGCGATTGTCCACGACGGTGACGTCCACTGCACGGGCCTGGTCGTTGAACACAGACCGGATGTGGCGCGCCTTCGCGTCCGTATCCGTCGTGATGAAGAGGTCGCATGCGAGACGGTTGCGCGAAAGCCGGTCGCGCAGATCGCTGGCGAGGTCGGCATAATAAAGATGGGCATGCAGGGCGCAGCGCTGCGGCAAGGTGTCGACACCCGCGCCGGGACTATCCGGCGCAAGAACCTTGCGCGACCAGCGGCCGCTGGGCCGGCCCGCCCGCAGCCAATGGGCCACGGGATGCTCCGAACCCGACACACACTCCGCCGCGTGCGCCTCGGCATAGATCTGCGGATTGAAGCCTTCGCAGGGGCGGCGAAACTGCGGGTTGGAGGACGGGTTCTTCGTCATGCCCATGACGGACCATTGCACCATGACCCGCCACTCGGCCTCGCCGGGGGCAAGGACCGAGGCGTCCGGTGGAATCGCCAGTTCCGTGTCCACCACCCCTTCCCGCTGCAGGGCGATCCAATCAGCGCGCGAAAGGGCAGCGGCGGCATCAAGCCCCCATTGGTGGATCTTCGCCACATAGGTGTCGAAGTCGAAGGCAGCCCGTCCGACACGGGCAACGTCCTGCCGGAGCAGTGACATTCCGGCCTTGTTGTCGGCGATGTCGCACAAGATCTGCGCCGCGCCATGGGCGTCCGCATGGGGCGCGATGAGGAAACGGGTGGCGTCGTCGGCATCCAGAATCTCAGCCGTCCCACACGCATCCCGAAAGCAGACGGTCGGGATTCCCCGTGAAATGGCATCGATAGCCACGTTCGGCTGCGGATCGAGCCGGGAACTCAGGAAGAAGGCGTCCGCTGCGGCATAGATGGGCTCAAGGTCCGCCACCGCCTTTACAATATGGAAACTGTCTCCGAGATCGGAATTTTCGATCTGATAGGCAAGGTAGGCTGAGTAGGCACTATCCTTCTCAGGATCATAGCCGTCCCCCACCCAGACGAATTGGAACGGGATATCAGGTCGCAGACGCCGCGCCGCCTGTGCCGCCCCAACGAAGAGATCAACACCCTTCCTCAATTGGACATGGCCAAGGCCAATGACGATAAAAGCATCCGCCAACTTGCTGCGATCCAGGCAGGCAGGGATTTTTTCAGGTTCGTCAGCTTCAGAATCCGACGCAGGAGGATCGTTTCGCCCTTGGGACAGAATATGAATACCTTGCCGCTCATCCAATCCCGGAAAAGCACTGAAAGACGACTTGGCCGATATCTTCGCCGGGAAGACCACATGCGAGGCCCAGTCATAGACATTGCGCATCTTCGCCAGCGGACGGGTATAGGCGGCAAACTCGTGCACGAGACTGACGACCGGAACGCCATTGCGGACCAAATCTGGAACAACAATCTGCGTCTCTATGCTGTTGGAGACAGCATAGGTGATGTTGTACTCAGATATAAGGCGTCGAGCGAGGCGCCGTGCCTCTGAGGGGTGCCAATCGTCCCAGGTGAGCGGCCCGATGCACACGCTGGACTCTTCGCGATAATTCTCCTCCAGCTCGCCGCCCCGCAGCAAAAGCGAAATGACGGGCGCCTTTGCGCGCAAACCTCTCACAAGGTTCCAGCCAAGGACAGGCGCGCCGGTCCGGGAGGCTTCGTGAGAGATAACGAGAACCGCTGCGGCATCCGCCTCAGGCAAGGGAGGAAAGCTCAACCGATCGACGACAGAAAGCCCTCTGCGCCCTTCAAGACGCCCATGGTGCTCGTAATGATAAAGCGGGGAAATGCCCGCCTGCGCAATGTCGGGATACCGTTCGCAATAATATTCCGGGTCAAATCCGGGCGCGCAGGACCATCCCAACGCCTCACCGATCACCACATAATGCAACGCAGGATCAACGCCTTCCGGAAGACGCCGACCATAATACATCGGATCAAAGATCTGGGACTTGCGAACGAGCTCGGCCCGAGCCTGGGCTTCGACCTCGTTGGCGGGCAAGGAAAACCCGGCGCTGGTCAGGGAAATCCAATGAAAAGCCGGCGGACCCTCGAGACCAGATGCCGCATAATACGGCCAAATAAAGTCACCATCAAATCGCGCGTTCGGCGGCACGCCGATGCGCCAGCCCACGTCCGCGTAATGGGCCACGGGATCGATAAGGTGCGGGCGCCCGACGGCGTTCCTGTAGAACTCCAGATCCACAAAACCGTTTAGTTCCAGTAGTGCTCTGAAACGCGCGTCAAGCTCAACCCCGTTCATCGTGGCCCCACTTCAACGTATCCAACGCGGTCCGTAAATCTTCCGACGAACCCAGGTCCTGGTCGCCTTCGGCAAAAGACGCATGCCCGAAAACCGCATGACCGTTTCGACCGAACCACGCGTATGCTCAAACAACTCACGCCAAGCTTCCGCATCCACCTGCGATACTTGCCCCTCGCGCCCCATCCTGGCAACGGCGCGATGGTCCTCCTGAAGACCCGCCCCACGCATCTTCTGCATCAGGGAGGCCTGGATCCGCAGGGACAGGCCAGCGGCATCCTTTTGTGACTGAAGCGTTACGATCTGGGCTTGTAAAGCCTTTACCGTGTCCCGAAGAAGGGCCACCTCGCCCTGATCTGCGACATCCTTCGGTCTTTTTCCCGCCGGAGCAGCGGACCCGGCGACCTCGGGGTCGACTGCGGGCGCGGAGAGCACCGCGGCTTCGAGGGACGAGGCGAGGTCGGCCTGCGCCCGCTGAAGCTCGGCCTCCAGCACCAACAGTCGTTCGGTCGCGGCGAGGAGATCACCCTGCGCCTGCTCGAGCTGCGTGGTCCGCTGGTCCAGCTTGCGTTGGATGGCCGCCCTCTCGCCCTCCTCGGCGCGGGCCTTGTCCAGGAGCGCCTGCGTGCGGGCCAACTCGGCGCGCGCGGCCTCCAGATCCCGGAGCACGGCCCGGTGCTCGCTGGTCACAGTGGACAGATCGCGGGCAAGATCAGCCGTGCGGCTGAGATGCTCCCGGTTTGCGCTTTCGGCCACCTTCAGGCCATCGCGAAGGCCGGCGATGACCTGCTCCGCCTCCCGTTGTCCGGCGGCCAGCTTCTGCTCCAAATCGGAAGCGCGGCTGTGCTGGACCTTCAAAGCCTCGCGCGCCTGGGTCAGATCCCCGCGCAGCGCGGACGTGACCTGCTCCGCCTCCCGCTGCACGGTGGCCAGCCTCTGCTCCAGATCCGAGACGCGGCTGTGCTGGACCTTCAAGGCCTCCCGCGCCTGGGTCAGATCCCCGCGCAGCGCGGACATGGCCTGCTCGGCCTCCCGCTGCCCGGCGGCGAGCTTCTGCTCCAGATCGGAGGCGCGGAGATGCTGGACCTTCAAGGCCTCCCGCGCCTGGGCCAGATCCCCGCGCAGCGCGGACATGGCCTGCTCGGCCTCCCGCTGCCCGGCGGCGAGCTTCTGCTCCAGATCGGAGGC
>NZ_JBQUYX010000001.1:638018-745342 GCF_056314145.1 Aquabacter sp. DMC10
CGCGGCTGTGCTGGACCTTCAAGGCCTCACGGGCCAAGGTCAGATCCCCGCGCAGCGCGGACATGGCCTGCTCCGCCTCGCGCTGCCCAACGGCGAGCTTCTGTTCGAGATCGGAGGCGCGGCTGTGCTGGGCCTTCAAGGCCTCGCGGGCCTGAACGAGATCCTCGCGCAGGGCGGACAGGAGCTGATCCGATTGGTCGCGGGCGGCACGCTCCTGGCTCTGAGTGGTGGCCAGCGCCTGCTCGGCCGCCGCCGCGCGGGCCACATGCTGTTCCGCCGCCAGGGTCACGGCCCGCAATTCCTCCCGCAGACCGGCGACCACGGCCTCCACTTCCAGGCTGCGCGTGGCGGACAGGTGCGCGAGAGTCTCCTCCGCCCGCTCCGCGCGGGACAGGGCCGAGCGGGTGCCGTCTTCGGCGGCGCGCAATTCCGCGCGCGTGGCGCGCACCTGCGCCTCATATTCCTCGCGCACCTGCGCGAAGGCGACCTGCTCCTTGGCCCGTTCCGCCACCTGGGAGAGGATGTCTCCGATGGCGCTGGTCTCGAAGAAGACCGAGGCCTGCGCCTCGTCCAGGTCGCCGTCCGAAGCGACCACCAGATTATACGGGGCCCGCGGAATGCCGGAGCTGGCCTCGTAATGGTTCTCGCCGCGCCGCTCGAAGGAGAGAACCCCGCGGGACTGGCCCTCCGGGAACAGCACGGAGCCGAGCACGGGGCGCTGCAGGAACATGAAGGACTGGCGGAAGTGGCTGGACAGCAGCCGCTCGAACTCGTGCCGGGTGAGTTCGTTCACATGAAAGGGGTTGGCGCTGCTCCCAAGCGGCGAATACACGTCCCGGTCGGGCGAGGAGATGATGAACCGGCCGCCCGGCCGCAGCACCCGCTTGACCTCGGCCAGAAACTGCTCGTGCTCGAAAAAGTGTTCCAGGGTCTCGAAGGAGACCACCACATCAACGCTGGCATCGGGAAGGGGAAGGGCGCGCGCATCCCCGTTCACATAGGACAGGTTGGGCCGGCCATAGGCGCGCGCCGCATGGGCCGCCGCCGCCGGGTCCACCTCCACCCCCACCACCGAACGGGCCACCTGGGCCAGGAGGTTCGACCCATAGCCTTCGCCCGACGCCACATCGAGAACATCCGCATCCCGGCAGAAGGTCCGCGCGAAGAAATAGCGGTGCAGATGCTCGATCTCGATCTGGCCCGACACGGCGCTCGTCAGCCGCTCTCCGGTCCATTCGAGCTCCTGGGACGGTGCGGGCCGATCAAAAATCTCACCCATGAATGTGACACTCCGAGTTCGGCCTTCTCTCGGCGGGCCGAGAGCGCTCCGGCCGAGAGCGGGCGCGAAGATGCCGGGATTCGCCCCCTCCATTCAACGGGATGCGCGGCAGCTTCTGGGTTGCCCTGCGTTCCCTTAGACCATTTTCGGAGCTCCGATGAGACAGGTCGGCGGAAAAACCGGCCCTATCGACACTTATGTCAGCGTGGACGCGCCATCGGCCACCTTCACGTCCAGCGAGGCGGCAAAGCGCTTCAGGCCCTCAAGGAAATTCAACCGCGGGCTCCAGCCCAGCTCCCGCTGGGCGCGGCCGATGTCCAGCATGTTCACCGGCACATCGAAGGCGCGCGCCTCCAGATAGACGCGACGGGTCTTCTGCCCGAGCACATGTTCGATGCCATCCAGCACACCGTTGAGGGCGAGGCCTTCGCCGGAGCCGATGTTGAAGATACGGGACTGCACATCCGCCGTCGCCGCACGGGTGATGGCTTCCACCACGTCGCTGATGTGCACGTAATCGCGCACCACCGTACCGTCACCCCAGATTTCGATGGTTTCGCCCCGCAGCGCCTTGCCGAGGAACACCGCCACCGCCCCCTGGCTGGCCTGCAGGCGCTGGCCCTCGCCGAACGGGTTGGACAGGCGCAGGACCACATAGTCGAGGCCGTGAAGCTCGCGAAACAGCTCCAGATACTTCTCGATGGCGAGCTTGACGATGCCATAGGAGCATTGCGGCTCGGTGGCATGGGTCTCGGGGATGGGCAGCAGCCGCGGCGTCCCATAGACCGTGCCGCCCGACGACAGGAACACCACCCGACGCACCCCGGCCGCCTTCGCAAGCTGCAGCAGC
This sequence comes from Aquabacter sp. DMC10, assembly GCF_056314145.1. Lineage (NCBI taxonomy): Bacteria > Pseudomonadati > Pseudomonadota > Alphaproteobacteria > Hyphomicrobiales > Xanthobacteraceae > Aquabacter > Aquabacter sp. DMC10. The sequence continues at coordinate 640,148 of NZ_JBQUYX010000001.1, forward strand.
CGGATGGAGGAGACGAGGTTGCTCTCCACGTCGAAGGCCGGATTGTCGTTGGAGGTCTTGGGAAGTGTGGTCGACACCAGGTGGAAGCACACATCGCAGCCTTCCACCGCACGGGCCACCTGGTCCTGGCAGGTGAAGTCGCCGTCCAGCACCTCCACGCGCGGATCAAGGCCGAGGGCGGCAAACGGCGCGGGGGCCGAGGTTCCGGGCCGGTCGAAGCTGCGAACACGCCATCCGGCCGCCGCCAAAGCGGTCACGAGATGACTGCCGATGAAGCCCCGACCGCCCAGCACCAGGCAGGTTTTCCCACTGTTTGCAGAGGTTACCATTCCCAACCCGCAATCTCCCCACGCCATGAACAGCCCCACCATCCCCGCCTGCACCTAGGCGCCCAAGCTTGCGCCTAACCGGCTTGTCCGAGCGGCAGGCGGGGAAAGGAGGTGTCTGCGCCCCTTGAAAGAGCGGGCACAGACGCAGCCGCACCCTTATTTGATGGTCAACAGAAGCCAATTGGTATCCGGCGCGCCATTGGCATCGACGGAGAAATTCAAGGTGTCCCCGGCCGCCGCAGGCACCTGCAAGGTGAAAGGCTGGCCCGGCCGCACAACGGCCTGCCCCAATTCCTTGCCCCCCGCCGACACCACGATGTGCGCGGTGCCCCCGCCGCGCTTGATGACGTCGGCAGGCACCCGCGGGTCGATCTCCGCACGAATGCCAACCTCGCTCCGGCCGCCATCCGCAATGAACCTCTTCAGGTCCAGGGAGAAGGTGGTGGGCGTTGTCAGGCCGGGGTGAACGAACAGGGTGTTCTGATTTTCGTACTCTTCGAGCTTTCCGTAGTCATTCCCAAGCGTGACATTCTTCAAATAAGGCACGACTCCCGTCTTGGCACTGGCATCGCTTACCTTCTGAAGCACAGGGGCAGGAGTGCGCGACGGAAACAGCGCCACGGTCCCGGCGCTGTTCGAGCCCTGCAGCGGAATTGAACGCACCCCCTGCGACCAAGCGGCAGGGTTGATCGGTGCCATACCGGCGGGGGCATCTTGGACACTGACAGGGCTCGCGCGACCGCTGTCTTCGCGGGCCATGCTCGCTCCGCAGAAGGCGCCGAGGACGACGGCTGGAAGCACGCCTCCCAGCCACATCGCCGGGCGCGCAGCGCGCACACGCCGCAGGATGGCAAGACCGATCCCGCCTGGTGCCCGCAGGAACATGCCTCGGCGGACACAAGAAGCCAGGAATGCCCGTGTGAAGAACACCAGAGCGCCGCGACGCGAACCCCCAATCCCTGTGACCGCACGCATTCCTGTTACCTTTTCCCACACCGCAGAACCGGCGATTCCCTCGCGGATCAGCTTACACCTCTGCGCGCGAAGACTGCGCCGAGGGTGAGCCCCGCCGCCTCTATCGGGTCCGCATGATGCCTTTATGCCACGCCCTGACGCAGGGTGACAGCGCCTTGCACAACATTAAGATGACAACGAAAGCTTTGCACTACCCTTGCGTGAGCGCGCGGAATCGCATCGGGGGCGGACAAGCGCGCGATCGGCCGTCTGGGCCGGCGGATCTACCGCCACGGCTTCGGGAAAGGTGGCCTCCCGGAAGGGATTCGAACCCCTGACCCCAGGTTTAGGAAACCTGTGCTCTATCCTGCTGAGCTACCGGGAGACGCCGCCTTTGACCATCCTGCAAGGGCAGGACGGTGACGCTATATGGTCCGGTTCGCAGGTTTCATTCAAGGGGCTCCGGTGGAAAGTGGGCATTGCGCGGACCGCGGGCGGCCGTTTGGGAAAGGTGAGGTAAGAAAGGGTGACGGGCCGCGCCGGCCCCGATGCTTGGATGAGGACGGGCGCGCCCTTAAAATGACCCGATGATCTCGAACGTGGAAAAGCCCCGTCTGCCCCGCCACCTGCCCGGCGCCCCCTCCCTTGGCGGGCGCACGCGCCGGTTTCATCAGGCGTTCAGCTTCGGGCCACACAATGGCACGGACGCTGGGGAAGAGCGGGAACGGGCTGCGGTCAAGACATGGCCATGCCCGCGCCTCTCTCCCGCCACGTTGAGCGGCACTCTCGTGCGGACGCGCGGGGCTGCGCCATCGGCGGGGTGCGCGGACAGGAGACGGGTCCGTTCGGTGCGGACATGCGGGGCCGCGGAGGAGATGGGACGGTGAGCGGGCTGGGCAGGGCCGCAGACGCGAGGGGAAGGACGTCGCCCACCGGGCGCGGCGGCTTCTTCGCGCGCGCCATTGCCAGCGGCCTGGTCCTGTCGCTGATCCTGTCGGGCTGCGCGGGGGTCGATGCCGATCGCCTGGGCACGCCGGTCAACCCGGTCGCCGCCCGCAGCACCGATGCCGATATGACCCCGGCCCAGCGCCGCGAGCACGACCGGCTGGTGGCCAGCTACGGTGGGGCCTATGAGGACCCCGAGCTGAAGGGGCTCATCCAGCAGGTGGTGGAGCGCCTGGTGGCCGCCTCCGAGCGGCCCGACCTGAAATACCGCGTGACGGTGCTGAACTCGCCCGCCATCAACGCCTTCGCCATGCCCGACGGCTCGCTCTATGTGACGCGCGGCCTGCTGGCCTTGGCCAATGACACCTCGGAACTGTCCTCCGTGCTGTCCCATGAGATGGCCCATGTGATCGCCCGCCATGCCTCCATCCGCGAGGACCAGGTGAAGCAGGCGGTGCTGGTCAGCCGCGTCATTTCCGATGTGGTGAACGACCCCGACATGGGGGCGCTGGCCATGCAGAAGTCGCGCATGTCGCTGGCGAGCTTCTCGCGCGGCCAGGAACTGGAGGCGGATGCCATCGGCGTCGGCATCTCCGCCCGCGCCGGCTTCGACCCCTATGGCGCCTCCCGCTTCCTCACCGACATGGGCCGGCAGGCGGAGATCAAGAGCGTGGGCATTGGCGGCGGCGCGGCCCAGACCACGCCGGACATGGACTTCCTGTCCAGCCACCCGGCCACCCCCGAGCGCATTTCCATCGCCATCGCCAATGCGCGCGAATATGCCTCCTCGCCGGCCGCCGCCACCAGCGCAGGCGAGCGGGACCGCAACGCCTATCTCTCCGCCATCAACGGCATGGTCTATGGCGACGACCCCAAGGAAGGCTTCGTTCGCGGCCGCAAGTTCTTCCATCCCAAGCTCGGCTTCACCTTCGTGGCGCCGGAGGGCTTCACGCTGGAGAACACCTCCCAGGCGGTGCTGGGCGCCACCGCCTCGGGCACGGAGGCGCTGCGGCTCGACGCGGTGCGGGTGACCGGAGACCAGTCGCTCGGCCAATATCTGTCGTCGGGCTGGATCGACGGGGTGGAAATCAATTCGGTGGAGACGCTGTCCGTGAACGGCTTCTCCGCCGCCACCGCGGTGGCGCGGGGCGAGCAATGGTCGTTCCGCATGTTCGCCATCCGCTTCGGCTCGGATGTCTACCGCCTGATCTTCGCGGCCCGGAACCTGACGCCGGATCTCGACCGCCAGTTTCGCGCGGCGGCTGAGACCTTCCGGCGGGTGTCCAGCGACGAGGCCGAGACGGTCAAGCCGCTGCGGCTGCGCATCGTCACGGTGGGCCTGGGCGACACGCCCGAGAAGCTGGCGGCCCGCATGCAGGTGCCGGACCGCCCCATGGAGCGCTTCCTCATCCTCAACGGCTTCGACAAGGACACCAAGCTGCGCTACGGCGAGAAGGTGAAGATCATCGCCGATTGAGGACGGCCCCCCCCGATGTGCGGGGCGGCGACCGGCGCGAGGCGCGCCCACATGCCCTTCGCCGTGGCGTTCGCGCACCGCGCATCGAAGCCTGCTTTCAGGCGCGCGGTTTTCTCAAAGCAAGGTCTCTTTCACCAAGGTCTCTTTCACAAAGCAAGATCTGGCAGGCTTGGCCTCCCCGAACTCGGGGATGACGCCGGGGTGACCTGCGGACCGGGACCAAACTGAAGAACACCAAGCCCCATCCCGACGGCGAAAGGGCAGAAGCCGACCTCAGAAATGATTTGGGCCGCGCCCCTCACCGGAGCGCGGCCCGCTTACCGCCTGCATCAACATGTGTGTCTCACTGCTTGTGCGGCTGGTCTTCCTTGATGGCAGCCTCGTGATACCAGCTGCTGCCAAGGACGGACTTGGTGAGACCCAGGGCGGCCAGCTCCGCCATCAGCTTGTCTTCCGGCTGGCGACTACGCAGACCGGCCCGGCCTCCCGTAGGGAAGGTATAGATTTTGGCAGTGCCACTTCCATGGTTCATAGTCATTCCACTTCCTATGTTGGCAGGACGGCCTTTCGGACATCCCGTTGGCTCCCTTATAGCACGGACTCACACAGACGTGCACAGCAATTATCCATCCTTTTGCATAAGATGCATGTTTTTTAGGCATGTCTATTTTTGCTGTGCGGCAACGGGGTCATTCAACAACACCAAGCTATTGCGAGGCTGTTTAATGCAGCGCACAGAGGGATGCCGCCTAAATGTCCAGTGCACTTTTTTTGTTCCTGGCGCCTCTTGCATTGCGATCAGGTTCGATGCAGCCGCCCAAACCGCCTGTTTAGGAGGCACTCAGGCGACAAAGCAGGCACATGACCAAAGCATGAAGGGAAACAGGGGTTTGCCACCGGCGACCCCGCCCCTTTCCCGCGCCGCCCCTCCCGCCCGGCCCCGCCGCCTCGCACTTGGCACGGTCTGTGCTTAACAAGGGTGGTCGCTCGCGACCGAGCACGCCATCGGCTGTCGGCATGCTCCGGGAGGGTTCGGCGCTAACTTTCGGTTCCATGGGGAACTGAATAAAGGCTTCAACTTTCCTGGTGCTTCGCGTCATCAGGTTATGAGAGAGCGCAATGACGAAGTACAAACTCGAGTACATCTGGCTCGACGGCTACAAGCCGACCCCGAACCTGCGCGGCAAGACGCAGATCAAGGAATTCGACCACTTCCCCTCGCTCGAAGAGCTCCCCCTGTGGGGCTTCGATGGCTCGTCCACCGAGCAGGCGGAAGGCCGCAGCTCGGACTGCGTGCTGAAGCCGGTCGCCGTGTATCCCGATCCGGCCCGCAAGAATGGCGCGCTGGTGATGTGCGAAGTGATGATGCCCGACGGCGTCACCCCGCACCCCACCAATGCCCGCGCCACCATCCTGGATGACGAAGGCGCCTGGTTCGGCTTCGAGCAGGAATACTTCTTCTATAAGGACGGCCGCCCCCTCGGCTTCCCCGAGCACGGCTATCCCGCGCCCCAGGGCCCCTATTACACGGGCGTCGGCTACAAGAACGTGGGCGACATCGCCCGCGAGATCGTGGAAGAGCATCTCGAGCTCTGCCTCGAGGCCGGCATCAACCACGAAGGCATCAATGCCGAAGTGGCCAAGGGCCAGTGGGAGTTCCAGATTTTCGGCAAGGGCTCCAAGAAGGCCGCTGACGAAGTGTGGATGGCGCGCTACCTGCTGCTCCGTCTGACCGAGAAGTATGGCGTGGACATCGAGTTCCACTGCAAGCCGCTCGGCGACACCGACTGGAACGGCTCGGGCATGCACTGCAACTTCTCCACGAAGTTCATGCGCGAAGTGGGCGGCAAGGAATATTTCGAGGCTCTCATGGCGGCCTTCGAGAAGAACCTGCACGACCACATCAATGTCTACGGCCCCGACAACCACATGCGCCTCACCGGCAAGCATGAGACGGCGCCGTGGAACAAGTTCAGCTACGGCGTGGCGGATCGTGGCGCGTCCATCCGGGTGCCCCACTCCTTCGTCCGCAACGACTACAAGGGCTATCTTGAGGATCGCCGCCCCAATTCCCAGGGCTGCCCCTACCAGATCGCCTCCCAGGTCCTGAAGACCATTTCCGAGGTCCCCACCGTCAAGTCCGAAGCCGCCTGAGCGCGGCTGCGGCCTCCGGCCGGGTCGCAGGGCCCGGTCGCTGACGAGACCAGGTGAACACGGACGGCGCGGCAATCCCGCGCCGTCTTTTCTTTTGGCCCGACGCCTTTTTGTTTTGGGCGGACGCTTGGGCTGCGGACGCGCCCGCGCTGACGCAGGTTTGAGACCAAAAGGAGGTCTCCGCCTCGCTTTCGCCACCAAGCGGGACCACCCATCCGCAGCGCTTTCACGCACCGCACCACCTATGGCCTTCCGTCAGGCGGCTCCGGGTATTACATGGAGAGCGCCGCAAGCGGGAGCAGCCTGTTGAACTGGATTTCCAACGTCGTTCGCCCGAAGATCCGTGACTTCCTCGCCCGCCGCGAGGTGCCCGAGAATTTGTGGGTGAAGTGCCCGGAGACCGGGCAGATGGTCTTCCACAAGGACCTGGAGGCGAACCTCTTCGTCATTCCCGGCTCCGGCTATCACATGCGCATGGACGCAGTGACGCGCCTGAAGACGACCTTCGACGATGCGGCCTATGAGGAAGTGGCACTGCCCGACGTGCCCACCGACCCGCTGAAATTCCGCGACGAACGCCGCTATGCCGACCGCCTGAAGGATGCCCGCACCAAGACCGGCATGACGGACGCCGTGAAGGTGGCCACAGGCCTGCTGGAGGGTCTGCCCGTCACCATCGCGGTGCAGGACTTCAATTTCATGGGCGGCTCGCTGGGCATGGCGGCGGGCGAGGCGGTGGTGACCGGCCTTGAGACCGCCGCCCGCAAGGGCACGCCCTTCATCATCTTCGCGGCCTCCGGCGGCGCGCGCATGCAGGAGGGCATCCTCTCCCTCATGCAGATGCCCCGCACCACGGTGGCCATCCAGGAACTGCGCGAGGCCAAGAAGCCCTATATCGTGGTGCTCACCAACCCCACCACGGGCGGCGTCACCGCCTCCTATGCCATGCTGGGCGACGTGCAGATCGCCGAGCCCGGCGCCCTCGTGGGCTTTGCCGGCCCCCGCGTGATCGAGCAGACCATCCGCGAGAAGCTGCCCGACGGATTCCAGCGGGCCGAATATCTGCGCGAGCATGGCATGATCGACATGGTGGTGCATCGCCACCAGATGCGCGAGACGCTGGGTCGCCTCTGCCGCATCCTGGTCAAAGCCCCTGCCGTCCCGCCGAAGGCGCGCCTGCCGCGCCCGGCGGGCGCATGATCTCCCCGAACGTTCTGCCTTTGCGAGGCTAGGTCCATGGCCCTGCCCCGGCGCATCGACGCGCCCGACGCCATTTTGGAGCGCCTGTCCGCGCTCCACCCCAAGCGCATCGATCTGTCGCTGGACCGGGTGCATCGCCTGCTGGAGGCGCTGGGCAATCCGCAGCATCGCCTGCCGCCGGTGGTCCATGTGGCCGGCACCAATGGCAAGGGCTCCACCATCGCCTTCATGCGCGCGGCGCTGGAGGCGGCGGGGCGGCGCGTGCATGTCTATACCTCCCCCCATCTGGTGCGCTTCAACGAGCGCATCCGCCTTGGCGGACGCCTGGTGGAGGACGCCCAGCTCTCCGAGGCCCTCGACCGGGTGGCGGCGGCCAATGACGGGTCGCCCATCACTTTGTTCGAGATCACCACGGTGGCGGCGCTGCTGCTGTTCTCGGAAGTCCCGGCCGACGTGCTGCTGCTGGAAGTCGGCCTCGGCGGCCGGTTGGACGCCACCAATGTGGTGGACGCGCCGGCGGTGAGCGTCATCACGCCTGTCTCCATCGACCATGTGGACTTCCTCGGCCCCACGGTGGAGCAGATCGCCGGCGAGAAGGCCGGCATCATCAAGCCCCGCGTGCCGGTGGTGCTGGGCGCCCAGACGCCCGGCGCGCTCAAGGTCATCGAGCGGGTGGCGGCGCGCAACCGCGCGCCCCTGTTCATTCGCGGCGAGCAATGGACCGTGCATGAGGAAGGCGGACGGATCGTCTATGCGGACGAGGACGGCCTTCTCGACCTGCCCCGTCCCCGCCTGATGGGCGCCCACCAGATCGACAATGCCGGCCTTGCGGTCGCCGCCCTGCGCGCCGTGCCGGCGCTGCGCCTGCCCGCCGCCACCATCGAGCAGGGCCTGCGCCAGGCCGAATGGCCCGCCCGCATGCAGCGCCTGCCCGCCGGCGCGCTCACCGCCCGCGCCCCCGCTGGCGTCGAGCTCTGGCTCGATGGCGGCCACAATGCCGCCGGCGGCGCCGCCATCGCCGGTGCGCTGGTGGAACTGGAGGAGCGCTATCAGCGCCCGCTGGTGCTCATCGTCGGCATGCTCGGCAGCAAGGATGTGTCCGGCTTCCTGTCCTCCTTCACCGGGCTCGCTCGCGAAGTGATCGCCGTACCCGTGCCCGGGGACCATAAGGGTCTCGCCGCCGAGGATGTGGCCGAGGCCGCGCGGGCGCTGGGCCTTGCCGCCTCGGTGGCGCGCGACGTGGGCACGGCCCTCGACCACTTGGGCGAGGTCCCCACCCTCCCCCCGCCCCGCGTCCTCATCTGCGGCTCGCTTTACCTGGCCGGCGCGGTGCTGGAGGCCAACGGCACGCGGCTCGACTGAGAAGTGGGGCGGGCGTCATCCCGCCAGGGCTGCGCGCAACGCATGGTCGGCGGCGGCAGCTGCGCCGCCCGAATTGATTTAACTTCGTTCAAAATCGCTCTAAAAGAGCCTCGCTCAAATTGTTGCGCAGGCCGTCCTGCGCCGGACATAAAAGGCAAGAGGACATGCCCCAGTATCGCTCGCGCACCTCGACCCACGGCCGCAACATGGCGGGAGCCCGCGGACTCTGGCGGGCCACGGGCATGAAGGACGGGGATTTCGGCAAGCCGATCATCGCGGTGGTGAACTCCTTCACCCAGTTCGTGCCCGGCCACGTGCACCTGAAAGATCTCGGCCAGCTGGTGGCCCGCGAGATCGAGAAGGCGGGCGGCGTCGCCAAGGAATTCAACACCATCGCGGTGGATGACGGCATCGCCATGGGCCATGACGGCATGCTCTATTCCCTGCCGTCCCGCGAGATCATCGCCGACAGTGTGGAATATATGGTCAACGCGCACTGCGCGGATGCCATGGTCTGCATCTCCAATTGCGACAAGATCACGCCCGGCATGCTGATGGCCGCCATGCGGCTCAACATCCCCGCCGTGTTCGTCTCCGGTGGCCCCATGGAGGCCGGCAAGGTGCTGCTGTCCACCGGCGAGAAGAAGGTGGACCTCATCGACGCCATGGTCGCCGCGGCCGACGACCGGGTGAGCGATGAGGACGTGAAGGTGATGGAGCGCTCGGCCTGCCCGACCTGCGGCTCCTGCTCCGGCATGTTCACCGCCAATTCCATGAACTGCCTCACCGAGGCCCTCGGCCTCGCGCTGCCCGGCAACGGCTCGGTGCTCGCCACCCATGCCGACCGCGAGCGCCTGTTCGTGGAAGCCGGCCACCTGATCGTGGATCTCGCCCGCCGCTATTACGAGCAGGACGATGCCAGCGTGCTGCCCCGCGCGGTGGCCTCCTTCAAGGCGTTCGAGAACGCCATGACGCTGGACATCTCCATGGGCGGCTCCACCAACACGGTGCTGCACCTGCTGGCGGCCGCCAATGAGGGCGAGGTGCCCTTCACCATGGCGGACATCGACCGGCTCTCCCGCAAGGTGCCCGTGCTCTGCAAGGTGGCCCCGGCGGTCGCCAACATCCACATGGAAGACGTGCACCGGGCCGGCGGCATCATGGCGATCCTCGGCGAGCTGGACCGCGCAGGCCTGATCCACACCGACCTGCCCACCGTCCACGCCCCCACCGTCGCCGATGCGCTGGACCGCTGGGACGTGGTGCGCACCAAGTCCGACCAGGTGCAGACCTTCTATCGCGCCGCGCCCGGCGGCGTGCCCACCCAGGTGGCCTTCAGCCAGTCCCGCCGCTGGGACGACCTGGACCTCGACCGCGAAAAGGGCGTCATCCGCAACGCGGAGCATGCCTATTCCAAGGACGGCGGCCTTGCGGTGCTCTACGGCAACATCGCCGAGGACGGCTGCATCGTGAAGACGGCGGGCGTGGACGCCTCCATCCTCACCTTCACCGGCAAGGCGCGGGTGTTCGAGAGCCAGGACGCGTCGGTGGAAGCCATCCTGTCCACGGGCAAGATCGTGCCCGGCGACATCGTGCTGATCCGCTACGAGGGTCCGCGCGGCGGCCCCGGCATGCAGGAAATGCTCTATCCGACCTCCTACCTGAAGTCGAAGGGCCTCGGGAAGGCCTGCGCCCTCGTCACCGACGGGCGCTTCTCGGGCGGCTCGTCGGGCCTGTCCATCGGCCACGTCTCCCCCGAGGCGGCCGAGGGCGGGGCCATCGGCCTGGTGGAGGAAGGGGACGTGATCGAGATCGACATCCCCAACCGCTCCATCAACCTGAAGGTCTCGGCCGAGGAATTGGCCAATCGCCGCGCCGCCATGGAAGCCAAGGGCGATGCCGCCTGGATGCCCGCCAATCGCAAGCGCGTGGTCTCCCAGGCGCTCCAGGCCTATGCGGCCCTCACCACCTCCGCCGCCCGCGGCGCGGTGCGCGACGTGAAAAGCCTGCGGCGCTGATCGGCGCCTTCAGCCACAGATGATGAGCCGCCGGCCCTTGGGCCGGCGGTTTTCTTTTTGGCGGGGCTCAGCGACTGGTGGATCAGCGACAGGTGAGGCGGCCGTCCATATTGGCGATGTCACGGCCGGGGCTGCACCAGCTGACCGCCGTGGTGGCATCCACCCAGCGGCCCTTGCTGTCCTGGCAGGTGGCCTTCAGCCAGCCCGCCGACACACGCACGTCCCGGCAGGTGGCCATGTAGGAGCCGGGCGGCGGGCGCTCGCTGCCATAGGCCGGCGGCGGGGTCGCCGGACGGGATGGCGTGCCACCCCAGCCCGAGGGTGCCCCACCCCAGCCGGCCGACTTGCACACCAGTTGCCCATTCTCATTGGCGATGTCGTTGCCCGGCGCGCACCAGCCGGGGGCGGTGGTCGCCTCCACCCAGCGGCCGGAGCGGTCCTGGCAGCTGGCGCGCAGCCAGCCCGCCACCACCCGAACCTCGCGGCAGCTTTCCAGATAGCTGCCTGCCGGCACCGCCTGGGCGAAGGACGGCGTGGCGAGACAGGCAAGGCCAGCCACCGCGAGGCCGGCGGTCAGGCGGGTCCGGACAGACATGTGTGGGCCTCCCGAGAAGGGGCGCATTCTACACGGCATCGGCGCTTCATGAAAACAGCCGATGCACCTATGTCTTTGTTTCATAATCTTTCTTTGACGCCCGCCGATTTGCGCCTCCCTCAAATCGGCTCTCCGGGTCGCCTCCCGAGGCAGCCCTGGCGGGCGGGGGCCCGGCCGGGGCCATCGACACGCCCTCCCGCCTCCGGTAAAAGCCGTTTCGACCCTTTCCAAGAAGATGCAGTGATGACCATCCGTCTGCACCGCGGCGACCTGCCCGCGGATTTCGTCGCCGCGCCCGTCGTGGCCATCGACACCGAGACCCTCGGCCTCAACCCGCTGCGCGACCGGCTCTGCCTGGTGCAGATCTCCAATGGCGACGGCACGGCCGATCTGGTCCAGGTGCCACGTGGCGCCAACGCCCAGAGCGCGCCGAACTTGGTGCGCATGCTGGCCGACCCGAAGGTGGTGAAGCTGTTCCACTTCGCCCGCTTCGACGTGGCGGTGCTCAAGCACACCTTCGGCGTGGTGACCGCACCGCTCTTCTGCACCAAGATCGCTTCCCGCCTCACCCGCACCTATACCGACCGGCACGGCCTGAAGGATCTGGTGCGCGAGTTGCTGGGCGTGGACCTGTCCAAGCAGCAGCAAAGCTCCGACTGGGCCGCCACCGACTTGACCGACGCCCAGCTTGCCTATGCCGCTTCCGACGTGCTGCACCTGCACGCCTGCAAGGACAAGCTGGAAGCCATGCTGGCGCGCGAGGGGCGCACCGAAATGGCGCAGGCCTGCTTCCAATTTCTCCCGACCCGCGCGGCGCTGGACCTTGCCGGCTGGGACGAGGAGGACATCTTCTCCCATTCTTGATGCAGTGCAGCGACTTGCGCGCGGACGGCGTTTTGGACCATTGTGCCGTTGGGGCGAGGGGCGTGCGCTCCGGTGCGGGCCTGTGATGACCGACGGGCAGGAGCCGGATGCGATGGCGGATCGATGTTCATGAGCCAGGACCAGGCTGCAAATGCCCTCGACCGGCGCGACGCGGCGAATTTCGGCGTCCGGCGCGCGACGGACTTCCGTCGCGCCCGCCGCCACAGCGCCCGCGTGCGGTTCGCGAAGCGGGCCCTGCCGGTGCTGGTGGCCGGCGCCTTGGCGGCCATGATCGCCGTTCCCGTCATCCAGCAATTCTCCATGCAGTTCGAGCTGCCGTTCCAGATGGGCGCGCTGCGCCTCAATGGCACCCGGCTGACCATGGAATCGCCCAAGCTGTCCGGCTTCACCGACGACAACCGCGCCTATGTGGTCACCGCGGCCACCGCCTCGCAGGATCTGACCAATCCCGAGGAGGTGGACCTGCAGGACATCCACGCGCAGATGGAACTGGCCAACAAGGGGTGGGCGAAGCTTGCCTCCGCCACGGGAACCATGTTTCCGAAACGGCAATACATTACACTGCATGGTGGGGTGGAGTTCCAGACCAACGCCGGCTATGTGGGGCATCTGAAGGATGCCGAGATCGACGCCAAGGCCGGCAGCGTGGTCACCCAGAACCCGGTGGTGCTCACCTATCGCGACGCCAAGCTGGTGGCGGACAAGATGACGGTGACCGATCGGGGAAACCGGGCCCTGTTTGAAGGCCATGTGCAACTGGACTTCCGCCCGTCGGACATGTCCAACGCGCAGGCCCCGAACGGAGCCGCTCAACAGGGCGCAAAGCCGGCTGCGGGAGCCCCCGCCCCCGGCAACCCGGCGCAGGCCGCGCCGCCTGCGGGAGGAAAGCGATGAAGTGGGCCCTTTCCCTACTCGTGCTCGGCGCCGCCCTGGCCGCGCCGGCCACAGGCGCGATGGCCCAGGCCAAGGGCGCGGGAAGCGTCCCCAATGCGCTCCAGGGCTTTGCCACCAATCGCGACCAGCCGGTGCGCATCACCTCCAACACCCTTGAGGTGAAGGACAAGGAAAAGACCGCGCTGTTCTCGGGCAATGTGATCGTGACCCAGGGCGACACCACCATGCGCTCGCCCGAGCTGATGGTCTTCTACGAAGGCTCCGCCGCCCCCGCCGACGGCCAGCCGACCCAGAACGGCCAGATCAAGCGCATCGAGGCCAAGGGCGGTGTCCTCGTCCAGACCAAGGACCAGACCGCCACCGGCGAGACCGGCACCTTCGAGATGAAGTCCAACACGGTGGTGTTGACCGGCAAGCCCGTGGTGCTCACCCAGGGTCCCAACGTGGTGCGCGGCCAGAAGCTCACCGTAGATCTCATCACCGGCGTCTCCAAGATCGAGGGCGGCCGCGTGGAAAGCCTGATCGTGCCCGGCTCGGTCAAGCCGCCGCCGGCCGGCACCCCCGGCAGCGCCCCGGCCGGCCAGAACGCCGCGCCGAAGCGCTGAGCCCGTCCCGGCGCGCGCAGGCACGGGCGCGCCGCCCACCGGCCCTTGAGTCTTTCGGCCGTCCAGCGGGATGCGCCCGCCGCGCAGCGGGTCCCTGCCCCATGGGCACTTTGTCGCGATCTGCGATTTTTCCAGACGGCCTGAATTTTGCATGTTGCAAACTTCGCCCGCGAAGGAAACACTGAGCGCCACCAGGGGGACTTCGGCCCGGAGGCGTGCGTGAGTTTTCTTCCTATCTTCGGCGGCAAGCGACAGGATAAGGGCGAGGCCAGTCCCCCGCCCGCGGATGCCGAGGCGTTCGATCCGCAGCACGATGCCGTTGCCGAGCATGAGGCCGAGGACAATCTCGGCTATGGCGTGCCGCACGAGGACGTGGCCGCCGTGTCTCTGGCCGCCTTCGGGCTGGCGAAAAGCTATGGCGGCCGCAAGGTGGTGCGCGATGTCTCGGTCAATGTGCGCCGGGGCGAGGCCGTCGGCCTGCTCGGCCCCAACGGCGCCGGCAAGACCACCGTCTTCTACATGATTACCGGCTTGGTGAAGGCCGATGCGGGCCGCATCGAGCTGGAAGGCCACGATGTCACGCCCATGCCCATGTACCAGCGCGCGCGGCTGGGCATCGGCTACCTGCCGCAGGAGGCCTCCATCTTCCGGGGCCTGACGGTGGAGGGCAACATCATGGCGGTGCTTGAGGTGAGCGAGCCCAACCGCAAGCGCCGCAAGGAGGAAATGGAAGCCCTCCTGGAGGAGTTCAAGATCACCCATGTGCGCAAGTCGCCCTCCATCGCCCTGTCGGGCGGCGAGCGGCGGCGCGTGGAAATCGCCCGGGCGCTGGCCAGCCGGCCCGCCTTCATGCTGCTGGACGAGCCTTTCGCCGGCATCGACCCCATCGCGGTGGGCGACATCCAGTCCCTGGTGCGCCACCTCACCTCGCGCGGCATCGGCGTGCTCATCACCGACCACAATGTGCGCGAGACGCTGGGCCTGATCGACCGCGCCTATATCATCCATTCCGGCACCGTCCTCATGGAGGGCGACCCGGATTCCATCGTCAACAGCCCGGACGTGCGGCGGCTCTATCTCGGGGAAGAGTTCCGCCTATGAGCCTGTCCCGCCGCCCTGTTTCCACGTGTCTGGGCCGCTGCGGCGCGGCGCGGGAGGGCGCGCGCTGATGGCCCTCTCACCCAAGATGGAGTTCCGCCAGACCCAGTCGCTGGTGATGACGCCGCAGCTGATGCAGGCCATCAAGCTGCTGCAGCTCTCGAACATCGAGCTGGTGGCCTATGTGGAAGCGGAGCTGGAGCGCAATCCGCTGCTGGAACGCATCACCGAGGGCGAAGGGGCGGATGCGGGCGCCGAAGCGCCCCCCGCTCCCGTAGCGGACGAAACCCCGCGCACGGGCGACTGGATGGAAGCCGGCGAGGAACCGAGCCGCGCCTCCATGGAGACCCGCCTCGACACCGACCTCGGCAACATCTTTCCCGACGATGCCCCCGCCGAGCGCCCCGGCGCCGGGTCGGCCCCCTCTTCCTCCGTGGACTGGGGCGGGGGCGAGCGGGGCGACGACTACAATCCGGAAGCCTTCCTGGCCTCCCAGTCCACCCTCGCCGACCATTTGGAAGCCCAGCTGGCGGTGGCCGAGACCGATCCGGTCCGCCGCCTCATCGGCATCAACCTCATCGGCCAGATCGACGAGACCGGCTATTTCACCGGCGACATCGAAGCCGTGGCCGCCCTGCTGGAGGCCTCGGTCGCGGAAGTCGAGGATGTGCTGCGCCTCATCCAGACCTTCGAGCCCTCCGGGGTGGGCGCCCGCACGCTGTCCGAATGCCTCGCCATCCAATTGCGCGAGAAGGACCGCTGCGACCCGGCCATGCAGGCCCTGCTCGACCATCTGGAGCTGCTCGCGCGCCATGACCGCAACGCCTTGAAGCGCATCTGCGGCGTGGACAATGAGGACCTCGCCGACATGATCGCCGAGATCCGGCGCCTCGACCCCAAGCCCGGCCTGGTGTTCGGCAGCGGCGTGGTGCACCCCCTGGTGCCCGACGTGTTCGTGCGCCCGGCATCCGACGGCTCCTGGCTGGTGGAATTGAATTCGGAGACCTTGCCCCGCGTCCTGGTGAACCAGACCTATCACGCCACCGTGGCGCGGGCGGCCCGTTCGCCCAAGGAAAAGAGCTTCCTGGCCGACTGCCTCCAGAGCGCCAGCTGGCTGACGCGCTCCCTCGACCAGCGCGCCCGCACCATCCTGAAGGTGGCAAGCGAGATCGTGCGCCAGCAGGAGGCCTTCCTCGACCACGGCGTGCGCCACCTGCGGCCGTTGAACCTGCGCACCGTGGCCGATGCCATCGGCATGCACGAATCCACCGTCTCCCGGGTGACCTCCAACAAATACATCTCCACGCCCCGCGGCGTGATGGAGCTGAAATTCTTCTTCTCCTCCGCCATCGCCGCCTCCGGCGGCGGCGAGGCCCATTCGGCCGAGGCGGTGCGCCACCGCATCAAGAGCCTGATCGACCAGGAAAGCCCCGACGACATCCTCTCCGACGACACGCTGGTGCAGAAGCTGAAGGACGACGGCATCGACATTGCCCGCCGGACGGTGGCCAAGTATCGCGAGAGCATGAACATCGCCTCCTCGGTGCAGCGGCGACGGGAAAAGCAGTCCCAGCGCAGCCTCGCGCCGGGCTGAACCCCGCCCTCCTCCCGGGCGAAGATGCCGCCCTTTCCCCCGCTGGACATCGGGCGCGCGCGGGTGTGAGGTGACACAAAGTCCCGGCAAGGCAAGAGACCGGGGCACGGATGGGAGACATGCTTCAAGCCTGGGTCGTCGTCTTCGCTGCGCTGGCCTATATCGGCCTGCTCTTCGCCGTAGCGAGCTTCGGCGACCGGCAGCGCTCTGGCGAGGCCAAGTCGGCCCCCCGGCCGTTCATCTATTCCCTGTCGCTGGCGGTCTATTGCACCTCCTGGACCTTCTTCGGTTCGGTGGGACTTGCCACCGTGCAGGGCTTCGACTTCCTGACCATCTATGTGGGACCGATCCTGGTGATCGCGGCGGCCAGCCCGGTGCTGATGCGCATCGTGACGCTGGCCAAGGCCCAGAACATCACCTCCATCGCCGACTTCCTGGCCGCCCGCTACGGCAAGCACCAGGGCATTGCGGCGCTGGTGACGGTGGTGGCCATCGTCGGCTCCATTCCCTACATCTCGCTGCAATTGAAGGCGGTGTCCTCCTCGCTGGCGGCGGTGATGGGCAATGTGGGCGGCCCGGCCCATGCCGGCTCCATCGGCGGCGACCTGGCCTTGTTCGTGGCGCTGGCCATGGCGGCCTTCGCGGTGCTGTTCGGCACCCGCCACACCGACGCCACCGAGCACCAGGAAGGCCTGATGCTGGCGGTGGCCACCGAATCCATCGTCAAGCTCGTGGTCTTCCTGGTGGTGGGGGTGTTCGTCACCTTCTTCCTGTTCGACGGCCCCTGGACGCTTTTCTATGCGGCGCGCGAGATGAACATGCTCGCGCCCTTCGAGCATGGCTCGTCGCTGGAAAACTGGCTGACCATGACTGTGCTGTCGGCCGGCGCCTTCATCCTGCTGCCGCGCCAATTCCACGTGGCAGTGGTGGAAAACAAGGGGGTGTCGGAGATCAAGCGGGCGCGCTGGCTGTTCCCGCTCTACCTCGTCCTCATCAACCTGTTCGTGGTTCCCCTGGCGGTGGCGGGCATGGTGCTGTTCCCGCTCCAGACCGTGGACCCCGACGTGTTCGTTCTGGCGGTGCCCCTGGCCGCCGGCTCGGAACTGCTGGCGCTGCTGGCCTTCGTGGGCGGGCTGTCGGCGGCCACCGCCATGGTGATCGTGGAATCGGTGGCGCTGGCCATCATGGTGTCCAACGACCTGGTGATGCCGCTGATGCTGCGCCGCCGGGCCAACCGGGGCGAAAGCGGGCAGACCCGGCACGACATGGTGGCGACGCTGCTGCTGGTGCGCCGCGCCGCCATCTTCGTCATTTTGCTGCTGGTCTATCTTTATTACCGCACCACCGGCGAGGTGCAGTTGGCCCAGATCGGCCTGCTCTCCTTCGCCGCCATCGCGCAGGTTGGCCCGGCCTTCGCCGCCGGCCTCACCTGGCGGCGGGCCACCGCCAAGGGCGCCATCTGGGCGATCCTGGCCGGCATATCGGTGTGGGCCTACACCCTGCTGCTGCCGAGCCTCGCGGAGGCCGGCCTTGTGAGCCGCACCTTCGTCGAGCATGGCCCCTTCGGCCTCGCCTTCCTGCGACCCACCAGCCTGTTCGGCCTTTCCGCCACGCCGCTCGCCCATGGCGTGGTGTGGAGCCTGGGGCTCAACACCCTGCTGCTGGTGGTCATCTCGCTGGTGACGCGGCCGTCCGCCATCGAGCAGGTGCAGGCGGGCCTGTTCCTGAACTCGGAGGTGGCGGTGCGCCCCTCGTTCCGGCGCTGGCGCTCGGCGGTGACGGTGGAAGAACTGATGGCCACGGTGGCGCGCTATCTCGGCGCCGACCGGGCCCGGTCCGCCTTCGAGAGCTTCGCCCAGTCCAACGGCCTGCGCCTCGACCCCCGCCATGAGGCGGACGCCCAGCTGGTGCGCTATGCGGAGCACCTGCTGGCCTCGGCCATTGGCGCGGCCTCCTCACGCCTCGTCTTGTCGTTGCTGCTGCGCAAGCGGGCGGTTTCCACCAAGGCGGCGCTGAAGCTGCTGGACGATGCCTCCGCCGCCATCCAGTACAATCGCGAGCTGCTCCAGAACGCCATTGATCACGTGGGCCAGGGCATCGCCGTGTTCGACCGGGACCTGCGCTTGGTCTGCTGGAACCGCCAGTTCGGCGCCATGCTGGATCTGCCGCCCGAATGCTATGCGGTGGGCGCGCCGCTGCGCGACATCCTCAGCCATGCCCGCGCGGACGCGGAGAGCACCGACTCCCTGGATGCCCGGCTCGCCCGCTATTCCCTGCCCTGCGGCTCCTCCCATGAGCGCCTGCAGCGGGGCAGCGCCACCCTTGAGGCGCGCTCGGACCCCATGCCGGACGGCGGCGTCGTCGTCACCTTCACCGACATCACCGCCTCCGTGCAGGCGGAAGAGGCGCTGGAGCGGGCCAATGAGACGCTGGAGCGGCGCGTGCGCGAGCGCACCGAGCAGCTGGAGCAGTTGAACCAGGCCCTGGAGAAGGCCCGCGCCACCGCCGACGATGCCAATGTCTCCAAGACGCGCTTTCTCGCCGCCGCCAGCCACGACATCCTCCAGCCCCTCAATGCGGCCCGGCTTTACGTGACGAGCCTGGTGGAGCGGGCGGAGGGCAAGGACGAGGCGCGCCTTGCGGTCAACATCGATTCCTCCCTGGAGGCGGTGGAGGAGATCCTGGGCGCCCTCCTGGACATTTCCCGTCTCGACAGCGGCGCCATGCGCCCGGAGATCGCGCCCTTCCGCCTGGGCGAGGTGCTCACCCAGCTGGAGACGGAATTTGCGCCCCTGGCGGCGGAGAAAAAGCTCGACCTGACCTTCGTGCCCACCTCCCTGACGGTGCGCTCGGACCGGCGCCTGCTGCGCCGCCTGCTCCAGAATCTCATTTCCAACGCCATCAAATACACCCCCAAGGGCCGGGTGCTGGTGGGCTGCCGCCGGCGGCGGGGCAAGGTGCGGGTGGAGGTGATCGACACCGGCATGGGCATTCCCCGCTCCAAGCACAAATTGGTGTTCCAGGAATTCCAGCGCCTCGATCAAGGCGCGCGGGAGGCGCGCGGGCTCGGCCTCGGCCTGTCCATCGTGGAGCGTATCGCCCGCGTGCTCGAACATCCCGTGGCCATGCGCTCCGCCGCCGGCAAGGGGTCGAGCTTTTCGGTGGAGCTGCCGGTCACCGCGCCCCTGCCGGAGGCGGTCGCCGAGCCGGCACGCCCGGCGCGGGCATCCGCGCCCCTGGAAGGCCTCGTCATCCTCGCCATCGACAATGAGGCGGCCATTCTCGACGGCATGGAGACGCTGCTCACCGGCTGGGGCTGCCACGTCATCAAGGCCGCCAATGCCGCCTCGGCCCTGCGCGAGGTGAAGGCGGCGAAAGCCAAGCCCGACCTTATTCTCATCGACTATCACCTGGACGGCGGACACGGCATCGAGGCGGTCACGGGCCTGCGCTGGAAGCTCGGCAAATTGCCCGCCGTCCTCATCACCGCCGATCGCACCCGCAAGGTGCGCGAGGCGGCGGAAGCGGCCGACATGACGGTGCTGCACAAGCCGCTGAAACCGGCAGCGCTGCGGGCTCTGCTGGCCCAGTGGCGGCTCGCCCGCACCGCTGCAGAATAGCTTTTATAGTTAATCAAGTATGACTATCCCCAGGGCCAGACGACGCCTTGGGAAGATCTCCGTTCGTCCTCATCCGTGCCCCATATTCGCCCCGATCCGATGGCGTTCTTTTGCGCGTCGCAGCAAGACATCTGAGGTGCTTTCGCCTTCGGTGAATAAACCTCGATCCATTGCGGATGAGTAGAGCGCGTTAAGCCGGTGTTAACGATTTCGGAGATCGCCATGACCCTGACTATTCATGTCCCGATCTTCCCCATGCGGGAGGAAATCGAAGCCCGCCGCCAGCGCAGGACTTTCTCCCAGGACAATGGAGGCAGCCGGCGCCGGTCGCGCGATGTTGAAGGGTTCCTGGAATTGGAACTGCTTCCGCTCGACGAGCTGGACAATGTGGAGAGCGCGCGGGCCAAGGCCCGCCGTTGGGCCCGCAAGCTCTGATCTCCCCCCTTTGACACCATCGCTACGCGGGAGCATCCGCCGCGTGGCGTCCGCCGATCCGATCCGGTAAGGTCCGGCCCGGACCGGCCGGCGGGACTGCCCCGCCCCTGGTCCCTGGAGGCACCTCCGGCCCCGATGCCGGCCGGGTCAGCCTTCGGAAACTGAGTGAGACGAGGAGCCCGGCGCCCGCGCCGGCTCATCCTCTCGGGACATGTGCCAGGACGTCCGATGCAGCCTTCCTCCACCGACACCGCCGAGACCCATTTCGGCTTTCGCACCGTGCCGCTCGAAGACAAGCAGGCCATGGTGGATGACGTGTTCCACAAGGTGGCGCGGCGCTACGACATCATGAACGACCTCATGTCCGGTGGCCTGCACCGGGCCTGGAAGGACGCCCTCATCTCCAAGCTGCGCCCGCCGAAGTCCGACCGGCCCTTCCGCCTCCTGGACCTGGCCGGCGGCACCGGCGACATCGCCTTCCGCACCGTGCGCGCCGGCGGGCCGGGCACCCGCGTGGTGGTGGCCGACATCAATAAAGAGATGCTGGCGGTGGGCCGCGAGCGCGCCGAAAAGGCCGGCCTTGCCGCCCAGGTGGAATTTGCCGAGGCCAATGCGGAGGACCTGCCCTTCCCCGACCGCAGCTTCGATGCCGCCACCATCGCTTTCGGCATCCGCAACGTGCCCCGCATTTCCCGCGCGCTGGAAGAGATGCGCCGCGTGGTGAAGCCCGGCGGGCGCGTCATGGTGCTGGAATTCTCCCGCGTCGACGTGCCGGTCTTCGACAAGATCTATGACACCTTCTCCTTCAAGCTGATCCCGGAGATCGGCCGCCGGGTGGCAGGGGATGCCGAGCCCTATCGCTATCTGGTGGAATCCATCCGCCGCTTCCCCCCGCCCGAGGCCTTCGCCCAGATGATGCGCGATGCTGGGCTGAAGCGCGTGGACTACACCCTCATGACCGGCGGCGTGGTGGCGCTGCATTCGGGCTATCGCATCTGAGCGCACCCGGGCGGAACAAGACCCGCCGGGACGGATTGGGGCAAGGTCCGCGAACGGGCCTGTCCATGGACCATGATCGAGCGCGGCGGGCGGCCTCCTTTGCCCGCGCCGGCCGAGGGATGTGCGAGTGATCTTTCTTCTTGCCGATGCCGCCCGCCTGGCGCGGGCCGGATATGTGCTCGCCCGGGAAGGCGTGCTGAGCCTCGTCCCGCCGGCGGCGGTGCCGCCGGCCGCGCGGCCGGGCCTGCGCCTTGCGCGCCTCATCGCCCGGCCCGACGCGGGAACGCGCTCCGCCCGCTTCTCGGCGGCGCTGAGCCGTCTGGGGCCGTCTTATGTGAAGCTCGGCCAGTTCCTGGCCACCCGCCCCGACGTGGTGGGCGTGTCGGTGGCCCGCGACCTGGAAGTGCTGCAGGACCGCATGCCCGCCTTCGGCCAGGACGTGGCAGAGGCGACCGTGGCCGACGCGCTGGACCGGCCTGTCGCCAGCGCCTTTTCCTATTTCGGCCCGGCGGTGGCCGCCGCCTCCATCGCCGAGGTCCACAAGGCGCGGGTGAGCGACCCCGACGGCACGGTGCGGGACGTGGCCGTGAAGGTGCTGCGCCCCGACATCACCCATCGCTTCCGCGCCGACATGGCCTCCTTCGGCCGGCTGGCGGAGTTTGCCGAGCGCATGTCGCCAGAGGCGCGCCGCCTGCGCCTCACCGCGGTGGTGGAAACGCTGGCACGCTCCGTCTCCATGGAAATGGACCTGCGCCTGGAAGCCTCCGCCTATGCGGAGCTGGCGGAAAACACCGCCGATGACCTCGACATCCACGTGCCGCGCGTGGACTGGGACCGCTCCAGCCGTGAGGTGCTCACCACCCAGTGGATCGACGGCATCAGGCTCTCCGACCGCGCCGCCTTGGAGCGGGCAGGCCATGACCTGCCCAATCTCGCCCGCGTGGTGATGCAGTCCTTCCTGCGCCAGGCCATGCGCGACGGCTTCTTCCATGCGGACATGCATCCGGGAAACCTGTTCGTGGATGCGCAGGGCCGGCTGGTGGTGCTGGATTGCGGCATCATGGGGCGCCTCGGCCTTGCCGAGCGGCGCTTCCTGGCGGAAATCCTCTATGGCTTCATCACCCGCAACTGGCGCCGCACGGCGCAGGTGCATTTCGAGGCCGGCTATGTGCCCCGCCACCATTCGGTGGAGGACTTCGCCCAGGCCATCCGCGCCATCGGCGAACCCATCCATTCCCGCAGCGCCGAGCAGATCTCCATGGCGCGGCTGCTCTCCCTGCTCTTGGAGGTGACCGCCCTCTTCGACATGAAGACGCGGCCGGAACTGCTGCTGCTGCAAAAGACCATGGTGGTGGTGGAGGGCGTCGCCCGCTCCCTCGACCCGCAATTGAACATGTGGACCACCGCCGCCCCGGTGGTGGAGGAGTGGATCGCCAACAATCTCGGGCCGGCGGGCCGCCTTCAGCAGGCCGGCGCCGGCCTTGGCGAGATGGGGCATTTCGCCCTCGACGTGCCCGGCCTTCTCACCCGCACCGGCCGCGTCATCACCCAGATGGACGAGGCCACGCGCGATGGCCTGCGCCTGTCGCCCGACACGCTGGAGGGCATCGGCCGGGCCGAGGCGCGCCGCGCCTTCTGGGGCAATGCGGCGCTGTGGGTGATCGCGGCCGCGCTGCTCATGCTCGCCTTGAAGTGATGAGCCGGGACACGACGCCATGCGCCAGCCGTTTCTTCTGCGCGACGTGACCGCCGGCGACGAGCCCGCGTGGCGCCGGCTCTGGGCGGGGTATCTCGCCTTCTACGAGACCGAGCTTTCCTCCGCCGTCACCGCCCACACCTTCGCCCGCCTGCTCGACCCGGCCTCCCCGGTGAAAGGCCGGGTGGCGGAGCGGGAGGGGGAGCTGATCGGCTTTTCCACCATCGTCCTGCACGAGGACAGCTGGGCGCTCACCCCCGCCTGCTATCTCGGCGACCTGTTCGTGGCGCAGGAGGCCCGCGGCCTCGGCGTGGGGCGCGCGCTCATCGAGGATCTGGTGGCGCGCGGCAAGCAGGAGGGCTGGTCCCAGATCCACTGGCTGACCCGCCACACCAATCCCGCCCGCCGGCTCTATGACACCTTCGTCACGGCGGATGACTTCGTGCACTACGCCCTTCAGCTCTGACGGCGGGCCGGGCCGGGTGAAACCGGCGGCAAATTCCGTTAAGGACAGCCGAACCGCCGGTCGCCTCGGCCGATGCGGACAGGGAGGCCGCCCATGCTTCACGACCGGCGCATTCTGCTGATCATCGGCGGGGGAATCGCAGCCTATAAGTGCCTCGACCTCATCCGCCGCCTGAAGAAACGGGGGGCGAGCGTGCGCCCCATCCTCACCAAGGCGGCCCAGCAATTCGTCACCCCCCTCTCGGTGGGGGCGCTCAGCGGCGAGCGGGTGTTCACCGACCTGTTCGACCTCACCGCCGAGCATGACATCGGCCATATCCGCCTGTCCCGCGAGGCGGACCTGGTGGTGGTGGCCCCCGCCACCGCCGACCTCATGGCCAAGGCCGCCAATGGCCTGGCCGATGACCTCGCTTCCACGGCGCTGATCGCCACCGACAAGCCGGTGCTCATGGCCCCCGCCATGAACCCGCGCATGTATGCCCATCCCGCCACCCGGCGGAACCTGGCGCGCCTCAAGGAAGACGGCGTCACATTTGTGGGTCCCAATTCGGGGGCCATGGCGGAGCGCGGCGAGTTCGGCGAGGGGCGGATGGCCGAGCCGCTGGAGATCATCGCCGCCATCGAGGCGCGCTTCGGCGAGGGCACGGCGCTGCTCAAGGGCCGGCGCCTGCTGGTGACCTCCGGGCCCACCCATGAGCCCATCGATCCCGTGCGCTATATCGCCAACCGGTCCTCCGGCAAGCAGGGCCATGCCATCGCCGCCGCGGCCGCCGCGGCGGGGGCCGAGGTGGTGCTGGTGTCCGGGCCGGTCGAGATCGCCGACCCCAAGGGCGTGAAGGTGGTGCGGGTGGAAACCGCCGCGCAGATGCTGGCGGCGGTGGAGGAAAACCTGCCCACCGATGCCGCGGTCTTCGCAGCGGCGGTGGCGGACTGGCGGGTGGCCAGCGCCGCCGACCAGAAGATCAAGAAGGAAGGCGGCGGCGCCCCCGGCCTCAGCCTGGTTGAGAATCCCGACATTCTCGCCACGGTGTCCCACCACCACACCTTGCGTCCGCGCCTGGTGGTGGGCTTTGCCGCCGAGACCCAGAATGTGGTGGCCCATGCCCGTGCCAAGCGCGAGCGCAAGGGCTGCGACTGGATTGTGGCCAATGACGTGTCGCCCGCCACCGGCATCATGGGCGGCGACCTCAACACCGTGCACCTGGTCAGCGGCGAGGGGGTGGAGGACTGGCCCTCCGCCACCAAGACCGAGGTGGCACGCAAGCTCGTCGCGCGCATCGCGGCGGCCCTGACGGAGACTTTGTGAATGACCCCGCTCGCCGTACCCGTCCAGCGCCTGCCCCATGGCGCGGACCTGCCCTTGCCCGCCTATGCCACCGCCGCCGCGGCCGGGCTGGACCTGATGGCCGCCGTGCCGGAGGACGCGCCCTTCACGCTCGCGCCCGGCGCCTGGGCGGCGATCCCCACCGCTTTATGCCTAGGCCTGCCCCCGGGCTACGAGGCGCAGGTGCGCCCGCGCTCGGGCCTCGCCCTGAAGCACGGCATCACGGTGTTGAATGCGCCGGGCACGATTGATGCGGACTATCGCGGCGAAATCCGCGTCCTGCTCATCAATCACGGGGCCGAAGCCTTTGAGATCACGCGGGGAATGCGTATTGCCCAGCTCGTGGTCGCCGCTGTCATGCATATAAAGCTGGAAGAAGACGGAGAATTAGGAGAAACTGCACGCGGCGTCGGTGGTTTTGGTTCAACCGGGACCCACGCGCAGTCGAACCCTTGAAGCTACAGACACATGCCGCGTTTATCCGACAAGAGCCTGCTCGCCATCGCCGCCGTCGTGGATGTGGCCATCCATGCCCGCGGCGCCCCGGTGGCCGCCAAGGCGCTGGCCGCTCGCCACGACCTGCCGCCGCGCCGGCTGGAGCCCGTGCTCCAGGCCCTCGTGCATGCCGGCGTGCTGAAGGGGGTGCGCGGCCCGCGCGGCGGCTATGAGCTGGCCCGCGAACGCCGGCGCATCTCGGTGGCCGAGATCGTGCGCGTGGTGGAGGGCGCCGAGGAGGAGCAGGAGATCATCCTTCCCCCCCTCGTCCTGGAGGTCGTACAGCCCGCCGTTGCCGCCGCCGAGGAGACCTTCGACGCGGCGCTGGACACGGTGACGCTGGAGGACCTGTGCCGGGCCGCCGACAATAAGGGCCACGGCTCGGAGCACGACCGCATCGACTTCACCATCTAACGCGGCCCATCTGGCGCCGGTCCGGCCTGCGCCCCGCGTCGACCCACACATACCCGTATCACTTGGGAGCAAAGTCCATGGCAGAAAGCCCAGCCAAGTTGACGCCCGTGGAAGGCGTGCGCCCCGGTCGGGGCCGGGTCTATGATTCCATCATCGAGACCATCGGCAACACGCCGCTGGTGCGCCTGCACCGGCTGCCCGAGCTGCGCGGCGTGAAGGCCGAGATCCTGGCCAAGCTGGAATTTTTCAACCCCATCGCCTCCGTGAAGGACCGCATCGGCGTCGCCATGGTCACGGCCATGGAAGAGGCTGGCGTGCTCCATCCCGATACGGTGCTGGTGGAGCCCACCTCCGGCAATACCGGCATTGCGCTCGCCTTCGTGGCCGCCGCCCGGGGCCTGCGCCTCATCCTGGTGATGCCCGAGTCCATGTCGGTGGAGCGCCGCAAGATGCTGGCGCTGCTGGGGGCCGAACTGGTGCTCACCCCCGCCAATCTCGGCATGAAGGGCGCCGTCGCCCGGGCCGAGGAACTGGTGCGCGAGCTGCCCAAGGCGGTGATGCCCCAGCAGTTCAAGAACAAGGCCAACCCTGCCATCCACCGCCGCACCACGGCCGAGGAGATCTGGAACGACACCGACGGCAAGGTGGACGTGGTGGTGTCGGGCGTCGGCACCGGCGGCACCATCACCGGCATCGGCCAGGTGCTCAAGCCCCGCAAGGCTTCGCTGCGCATGGTGGCGGTGGAGCCCGAGGACAGCCCGGTGCTCTCCGGCGGCGCCCCCGGCCCCCACAAGATCCAGGGCATCGGCGCCGGCTTCGTGCCTGAAGTGCTCGACCGCTCGGTGATCGACGAAGTGGTGACGGTGGGCAACCAGACCGCGTTCGACACGGCGCGTGCGCTCGCCCGCTACGAGGGCGTTCCCGGCGGCATCTCCTCCGGCGCGGCCATTGCCGCGGCCCTGGAGATCGGCGCCCGCCCGGAAATGGTAGGCAAGGTCATCGTCGCCATCGTGCCCTCCTTTGCCGAGCGGTATCTCTCCACGGCCCTGTTCGAGGGGCTGTGAGGCATTCCGGCGCGGCGGCCCGCCGCCGCGCCGGACCTTTCCTTCCGCGAAATTTTGCCGGCTTCTTAGTTGGCTAATTTCCTGTAGAGGACCCGTGGGGGGAAGTCGGCGCCCGAGACGGCGGCACCGTGCCGCTGGCGCGCCGCGCCGGACCTCCTATGTTGAAGGCGAAACAAGAGCGGACGCCGATCCCATGACCACGCATCAACGCAACATTGCCGCCGCCATCGATCCGGTGAAGCTTGACCGGCTGGCCGAGGTGGCGGTCCGGGTGGGTCTGGCCCTGCAGCCGGGCCAGGACCTGTTCCTGACCGCTCCGGTGGGCGCCCTGCCCCTGGTGCGGCGCATCGCCGAGCACGCCTACAAGGCCGGCGCCGGCCTCGTGACCCCCATCCTCTCCGACGAGGAAGTGGCCCTCGCGCGCTATCGCAACGCGCCCGAAGCCAGCTTCGATCGCGCGCCCACCTGGCTTTATGACGGCGTCGCCAAGGCCTTTTCCGCCAATACGGCGCGCCTCGCCATCGTCGGCGACAACCCCATGTTGCTGGCCGGCGAGGACCCTGCCAAGGTCGCCCGCGCCAACAAGGCCAATTCCATCGCCTACCAGCCGGCGCTGGAAAAGATCGCCGCCTTCGACATCAATTGGAGCATCGTCGCCTTCCCCGGAACGGCCTGGGCCAAGCTCGTGTTCCCCAATGAGCCGGAAGACGTGGCCGTGGCCAAGCTGGCGGACGCCATCTTCGCCGCCTCGCGCGTGGACCTAGATGATCCCGTGGCGGCGTGGGACCGCCACAATGCCGCGCTCCAGGCCCGCACCGCCTGGCTCAACCGGCACCGCTTCCAGGCCCTCCACTTCAAGGGCCCCGGCACCGATCTGGTGGTGGGCCTCGCCGACGGCCACGAATGGCAAGGCGGCGCCTCCCAGGCCAAGAACGGCGTCATCTGCAACGCCAATATCCCCACCGAAGAGGTCTTCACCACCCCCCACGCCTTTCGCGTGGACGGCCATGTGTCCTCCACCAAGCCCTTGTCCTATCAGGGCACGCTGATCGACGACATTGCCGTGCGCTTCGAGGGCGGGCGGATCGTGGAGGCCAGGGCCAGCAAGGGCGAGACGGTGCTCAACAAGGTGCTAGACACAGACGCGGGCGCACGGCGGCTGGGCGAGGTGGCCCTCGTGCCCCATTCCTCGCCCATCTCCAAGAGCGGGCTGCTGTTCTACAACACGCTGTTCGACGAAAACGCCGCCTGCCACATCGCGCTCGGCCAGTGCTACGCCAAGTGCTTCGTGGACGGCGCGACGCTGACGCAGGAAGAGATCGCGGCTAAGGGCGGCAACAAGAGCCTGATCCATATCGACTGGATGATCGGCTCCGGCCAGATCGACATCGACGGCGTTGAGGCCGACGGCAGCCGCGTGCCGGTGTTCCGCCAGGGCGAATGGGCCTGACCGGCCCGCGCGCGAGCCCCCCAAACGAAAAAGCCCGGCCGCACGCCGGGCTTTTTTATGGGTGCTTGAGAGCGCGGCGGGCGCCCACTTATTCCGCCGCGGCCCGCCGCACGCCGCGCACGGCGGCCGCAAGATCGCTCACCAGGCGCTCCACGGCGGGCTGGGTGGCGGAGGTGGCCTTGCCCTCGCTGTCGAGCGAGGTGCGCACGGCCTCAACCAGCGCCGAGCCCACCACCACCGCATCGGCGCCCGCCGCAATGGCCGCGGCCTGCTCGGGCGTCTTCACGCCGAAGCCCACCGCCACCGGCAGGTCGGTATGGCGCTTGATGCGGCTGACCGCCTGGGACACCAGATGGGCGTCCGGCGTGGCGGAGCCGGTGATGCCGGTGATGGAGACGTAATAGACAAAGCCCGCCGTATGGGCGAGCACCGCCGGCAGGCGCTTGTCGTCGGTTGTGGGGGTGGCCAAGCGGATGAAGTCGAGGCCCGCGGCCAGAGCCGGCAGGCACAGTTCGTCATCCTCTTCCGGCGGCAAGTCCACGACGATGAGGCCGTCCACCCCGGCCGCCTTGGCGTCTTCCAGGAAGCGCGGCACGCCGTAGACATAGATGGGATTGAAATAGCCCATCAGCACGATGGGGGTCGCCGGTTCATCGACGCGGAACGCGCGCACCAGTTCCAGGGTGCGAGCCAGGGTCTGGCCGGCCTTGAGCGCCCGCAGGCCCGCCGCCTGGATGGCCGGGCCGTCCGCCATGGGATCGGTGAAGGGCACGCCCACCTCGATCACATCCGCCCCCGCCGCCGGCAGCGCCTTCAGGATGGACAGCGAGGTGTCGTAGTCCGGGTCGCCGGCGGTGATAAAGGTCACAAGGCCCGGCCGGCCAAGACGGGCCAGTTCGGCGAAGCGGGTGGAGATGCGCGTGGTCATGGAAGGTCGCAGTCTTTGGCCGTGTCCCATGCGGGACGGGGGTCACTGGGGCGGGCCTGATGGCATCGGCCCCGGTGTGTCTCCGGGGCCGAGGGGTCCGCGCCCATGGGGATCGCCTCAGCGGTGCGGGTCTTTCGCCCTTAGCTGGCCGGGCTGGTGATGGCGCACTTGGCGGAGGTGGCGGAGGTGGCGCCCATCAGGCGCACCTGGTCCGCGCCGGTGACGCCGGGCACGGTGCTGAACAGCGTGGTGTAGGACGAGCCCAGCGACTTGTTCTTGGCGTTGAAGAATTCGCAGGTCACCACGATCTGGGCCAGCACGATGGTGCCGGTGTTCTTCACCTGGACATTGACGAAGGCGCCCGCCGGATCGGTGAGCGCCTTGCCCGCGGTGAGTTCCAGCCCCTGGGGCGCGGCCAGCGCCAGGCCGGAGGTTGCGGCAAGCAGAATGAACGTGGACGCGACCTTCTTCATAAGTGCCCCCCGAGATGCTCGGCTACCGTGAAGATGTCCTTGTCGCCCCGGCCGGACAGATTGACCACCATGATGTGGTCCTTCGGCTTCTTCGGCGCGATCTCCATGACCTTGCCGATGGCGTGGGCGCATTCGAGCGCGGGAATGATGCCCTCCAGCCGAGAGAGCAGCTGGAAGCCCTCCAGGGCCTCGCTGTCGGTGCAGGGAAGATAGGTCACCCGGCCCACGTCGTGCAGCCAGGAATGCTCCGGCCCGATGCCGGGATAATCAAGGCCGGCGGAGATGGAATGGGCCTCGGCGATCTGGCCGTCGCCATCCATCAGCAGATAGGTGCGGTTGCCGTGCAGCACGCCGGGGCGGCCGCCGGAAATGGAAGCCGCATGCTGGCCGCTGGAAATGCCGTGGCCGGCCGCCTCGACGCCGAAAATCTCCACGTCCTTGTCGTCCAGGAATTCGTGGAACAGGCCAATGGCGTTGGAGCCGCCCCCCACCGCCGCGATCAG
Organism: Aquabacter sp. DMC10; assembly: GCF_056314145.1. Classification (NCBI taxonomy): domain Bacteria; kingdom Pseudomonadati; phylum Pseudomonadota; class Alphaproteobacteria; order Hyphomicrobiales; family Xanthobacteraceae; genus Aquabacter; species Aquabacter sp. DMC10. The sequence continues at coordinate 670,124 of NZ_JBQUYX010000001.1, forward strand.
GCTGTCCGGGCCGCGGCCTTCCGCCTCCAGGAGCTGGGCGCGGGTCTCGCGGCCGATGATGGACTGGAAGTCGCGCACCATGGAGGGATAGGGATGGGGACCGGCCACCGTGCCGATGCAATAGAAGGTGTCGTGGACATTGGTCACCCAGTCGCGGAGCGCCTCGTTCATGGCGTCCTTCAGGGTGCGCGAGCCGGAGGTGACGGGCACCACGGTGGCGCCCAGCATGTTCATGCGGAACACGTTGGGCTTCTGCCGCTCCACGTCCACCGCGCCCATATAGACCACGCATTTGAGGCCGAAGCGGGCGCACAGGGTGGCGGTGGCGACGCCATGCTGGCCGGCGCCGGTCTCGGCGATGATCCGCTCCTTGCCCATGCGGCGGGCGAGCAGGATCTGGCCGAGCACATTGTTCACCTTGTGGGAGCCGGTGTGGTTCAGCTCCTCGCGCTTCAGATAGATCTTGGCACCGCCCAGGTGCTCGGACAGCCGCTGCGCATAATAGAGCGGCGAGGGCCGGCCCACATAATGGCTGAGATAGCCATCCATCTCCGCCTTGAAGGCAGGATCGACCTTGGCCGCCTCATAGGCCTGTTCCAGCTGGAGGATGAGGGGCATCAGCGTCTCGGCGACGAACCGGCCGCCATGAATGCCGAAATGGCCGCGGTCATCGGGGCCGGTGCGATAGGAATTCAGCGCATTCACGAGACTTGGCTTCCCACCTGAGACGAAGGAGTGGCACCCGCGCGCACGGCGCGGACGAAGGCATGGATCTTTTCCGGCGATTTCACGCCGGGCGCGGTCTCCACACCGGAAGATACGTCCACGCCATCCATTCGGACGCGTGCAAGAGCCTGCGACACATTGGACGGATCAAGGCCCCCGGAAAGCATGACGGGGCGCCCGGGGTCAAGAGCGCTGAGCAGGTTCCAGTCGAACACGCGCCCGTTTCCGCCCGGAAGCGCCGCATCGGGCGGGGGCTTGGCGTCGAACAGGAGGCGATCGGCCACCGCAGCATAATCGGGGACGCGCAGGAGGTCGGAAGCGACAGCCACCGGCAGCGCCTTCATCACGGGGCGGCCGAAGCGCGCCCGGATCTGCGCCACCCGCTCGGGGCTTTCATGGCCGTGCAATTGCAGAATGTCGGGCGCGAAGGCGGTGATGATGTCGGCCAGCAGCTGGTCGTCCGCATCCACCACCAGCGCCACGGTGGCGGCGCGGCCGCGCACCAGGGGCCTTAGCGCCGCCGCCGCGTCCAGGGACAGGTGCCGGGGGCTCTTGGGAAAGTGCACGAAGCCCACCAGGTCGGCACCGGCCTCCAGGGCTGCATCCAGGGCCTCGGGGGTCTTCAGCCCGCAGATCTTGACGTCCACACCCATAACGCATGCGGGGGCACCGCAGCGCCCCCCTCCTCCTTGGTTCCGGCGCCGGCGCCGCACGGCCTATCCGGCCCGCCGCGCCCGCTCCCGTCACCGTCTCATTTTCTGGTCGTCCGGCGCCCCGCCCTCGGGGCCGCCGGCCGAACCGCGCCTCAGGTCTCCACCCGGGTGAACTGCCCGGCCTTGCGGAAGCGCCAGAGATAGCTCGGCAGGACCGAGGTCATGGACGCGGGCGCGATGCCGAGCCCCTGAAGGGTCCGCCCTTCCGCCGCCGCGGCCTCGCTGACCACATTGTCGTGGCGCAGCAATTCCACCTGGTCGCGGGTGAGCAGGGGATGGGGCAGCGCCTCCAGGAAGCGGGCGGTGAAGGAGGCCGCGCCAAAGGGCAGGTCCACCAGCGCGCGGCGGCTGCCGATCTCCCGCAGCATCAGCTCCATCAATTCCTTGAAGGTCCGCACCTCCGGCCCGCCCAGCTCATAGATGGCGCCGGCCTTGGCCTTGCCATCCACCACGCGCTGAGCCGCGGCGGCCACATCGCCCACGAACACCGGCTGGAAGCGGGTGGTGCCGCCGCCGATCAGCGGCAGGGCCGGCATCAGGCGCGACAGCGAGGCGAATCGGTTGAAGAATTCGTCTTCCGGCCCGAACACCAGGGAGGGGCGCAGGATGACCGCCTCGGGCAGCGTGGCCTTGACCACGGCCTCGCCCTCGCCCTTGGAGGCGGCATATTCGGAGTCCGCCTTGGGGTCGGCGCCGATGGCGGACACATGGACGAACCGGGCGCCCACGCCCGCCGCCGCCGTGGCAATGGCCTTGGCGCCGAACACATGCACCGCCTCGAACGTCTGGCGGCCGCTGGGCGCCAGGATGCCCGTCAGGTTGAGAACCGCGTCCGAACCTTCCACCGCGCGGGCGACCGAGTCGGGATAGCGCACATTGGCCTGCACCACCTGGATCTGGCCCACATAGCCCAGCAACTGGAGAAAGCCGGCCAGTTCCGGGCGGCGCACGGGCACCCGGACGCGATAGCCACGCTTGGCCAACGCCCGCACCACATAGCGCCCCAGGAAGCCGGAACCGCCGAACACTGTCACCAGACTGTCGGTCACGGGCCGTTCGGCCACCGCCACTTCGCTCATGCCTCTGTCCTCGGTCTATTCGCAGGGCAACCTATGCTCAAGGTGCGTGACAGATAAGCGAGGGGTCGACGATCGTCCAGCGCCCACGGCGTCGCGGGCGCGACTATATATAGAGGGAGAGGGGGATTTGGGGTGGCGGAAGCATCGCCGCGAGCCGGTCCACCGCAGGACCCCGTTGACGCAAGCCCCGCCAGACCTTATAAGCCCGGCACTTCGCTGGCGGCGTGAGCGGCCGGCACTGGAATTCATTCATCGCAGCGCGCCCGCCGGTCCCGGCTGGAATTTGCCTGCGACATAACAGGTAAAGGACGGCCGATGGCCAATACGCCTTCCGCCAAGAAGGCGGCGCGCAAGATCGAGCGCCGCACCGAAGTCAATCGTGCCCGCCGCTCCCGCGTGCGGACCTACCTGCGCAAGCTCGAGGATGCCATCTCCGCGGGAGATGTCGCCAATGCGACCGCCGCGTTCAAGGCAGCCGAGCCCGAGATCATGCGGGCGGTCACCAAGGGTGTGCTGCACAAGAACACTGCTGCCCGCAAGGTGTCGCGCCTCGCCCATCGCGTGGCCAAGCTCAGCGCCTGAGCAATACCTGCCGTCTTCTTGATGGTTGCATGTTGATACGGGGTCCGGCTCGCCGGGCCCCGTTTTCGTTCGGCCTTCCCATGCCCGCCTCTCAACGCCCTTGCACCGGGCGAGCGAGGGCGGGGCGTGCGCGAGCCGGGCACCTCGCCGGGTCCCTCGCCGGGCTATCGCGTGGGGTCGGCAAAGCGAATCGTGATCGGGGCGACGGGATTCCCCTTCCAGGCCCCCGCGTCAAGGCCCACCCCCGAGCCCACCCCTGGCACATTGTGGAAGGCGCCACTTCAACCGCACAAGAAAAGCTCATGTGAGGGAAGAGGTTAGGAGCCAAGCCAAAATGCCCTTCGTGGCGGGCTGAATCGGGAGGTATGATGAGACCTGAAGATTGGAATCCTAGGCCCGGACAGATCGGCCTGCGAAGGCTTGAATCTCATTGTGCCATCAGAGGTTTGCCGGCTGACCTAAAGACCTCGCACGAGATGTCGCTGCGGCGCTTTTCCCCCGCAATTCAGCCCTGAGGGGAAAGCCGTTGCACCCTCCCCGAGGCCTGTGTATGTTCAATCTCACTCCGGGCACGGACCCGATCATTCAACAAAAGACTCCTGCTTTTTCAGCTCTTTACAGGAAGGGAGGGTGTTTCATGTGTCTACATATCCACCCGCCCGAGAAAAGAGCGCAAAGGAGCCCAGCTCTCAACCTTAGCTTGCTGGACATGTTCTCAACATGATCCTGTCCCCTATGGTGAGCTGACGTTTTATTCCTGAACTTGATAATCCACTTGGAGGCGCGCCAGAAGTTCTTCTGGCAGCGTATGGGGCGGCTATGACTTCTGACACTGGTGCTGACATCGGCAAACATCGTGAGTGTCACGGCGTGTCCAAGCTGTACCCCGACACCAAGTGCCCTTCGGCGGCAGCACCGGCGGAGTTCGTGATGGGCGTGTTCTGAACGCCCCACACCCGCCGCCTTCCCCCAACTCATGATGTGCCCGCGCGCCTCTGGCGCGATCGGCAGCGCGTCGCAACCAGGGAGCCGCGCGAAGCGGCCAAGCCCCTCTATGTTGAAACCGGAACCCGTAGACGTCGCCCAATTCCGCCCGGCCCCCCGGGCCGTCGTGGCCACTGCCAGCTTCAGCCAGCAGTGGGAGCGGGTCTGCACCCGGTTGCGCGAAGAGATCGGCGAGGAATCCTACACCAGCTGGTTTGCGCGCCTGGAGCTGGACAAGGTGAGCGCGGACTGCGTGCACCTGTCGGTGCCCACCCGATTCTTGAAGGCCTGGATTCAGGATCACTATCTGGAGCGCATCGCCGATCTGTGGCGCGATGAGACCGGCTCAGCGCGCCGCGTGGACGTTGCCGTCCGCTCCGCCGTGGCCCGTCCGCTGCCGCTGAAGGCGGCCAATGAGCCCCGTGCCGTCATCGTCGAGCGGGCGGTCGAGCCGCGCCCGGCGGCAGCGCCCAGCGCACCGGTGGCAAGCCCGGCAGCGGTGGCCTCCGACATGACCGTGGGCTCGCCCCTTGATGCCCGCTTCACCTTCGAGACCTTCGTGGTGGGCAAGTCCAACACGCTCGCCCATGCCGCCGCCCGCCAGGTGGCCGAGGCCGCGCCGGGCGCCGGCCCCATCTTCAACCCGCTTTATCTCCATGCGGCCGTCGGCCTCGGCAAGACCCACCTGCTCCAGGCCGCCGCCTGGGCCGGCGCCGCGCGCGGCCGCCGGGTGGTCTATTTGACCGCCGAGCGCTTCATGTATGGCTTCGTGGCGGCGCTGAAGACCCATGCGGCCATCGCCTTCAAGGACGCCCTGCGCAGCATCGACACGCTGCTCATTGACGACCTGCAATTCCTGACCGGCAAGAACATGCAGCAGGAATTCTGCCACACCCTCAATGCCCTGATGGATGCCGGGCGGCAGGTGATGGTGGCCGCCGACCGTCCCCCGTCGGAGCTGGACGCCTTGGATGACCGGGTGCGCTCGCGCCTCGCCGGCGGCCTCGTGGTGGAGCTGGCCCCGCTGGAGGAGGACCTGCGCCACCAGATCCTGAAGTCCCGCTGCCAGGCGCTGGCCGAGCAGCACAAGGGCTTCACGGTGCCCACCCCGGTGCTGGAACTCCTGTCCCGCAATGGCGGGCAGAGCGGCCGCGACCTCGACGGCGCGCTCAACAAGCTGCTTGCCGCCAACAAGCTCACCGGCGAGCCGGTGACCATGGAAATGGCCGAGAATGCGGTGCGCGACCTGGTGCGCCCCAACGACCCCAAGCGCGTGCGGGTGGACGACATCCTGCGTGTGGTGTCCAAGCATTACAACGTGTCGCGCGCCGACCTCCTGTCCCAGCGCCGCACCGCCACCGTGGTGAAGCCCCGCCAGATCGCCATGTATCTGGCCAAGGTGCTCACCTTGCGCTCCCTGCCGGAGATCGGCCGCCGCTTCGGCGGGCGCGACCACACCACGGTGCTCCATGCGGTGCGCAAGATCGACGGCCTGATTGCCACCGACCGCGCCCTGGCGGAGGAAATCGAGAGCCTGAAGCGCCTCGTCAACGAGTGAGGCATAGGCCGCAAGGCGGCCCTGCCGGTCTCCGATCCGCGCGCCCGCAAGGGCGCGCTTTCGTTTGGGAACCCTGCGGGCACAGGGAAAATCGTCCACACCCTCGGGAAATCTGGGCCGCGCACTTGCTTTGCCGCACTGCGGACGGCAATGTCGGCGGCCCCGCCGCTTCGTCAGCGACGCGCGCGCGGGGCCGAGGGAGCGCCGCTGCCTCGCGCATCCGTTTCCCCGAGCAGAGAGTCACGGATCAGGGCCATGAAGGTCACCGTCGAACGCGCCGAGCTGCTCAAGTCGCTCAGCCACGTCCACCGGGTCGTGGAGCGCCGCAACACCATCCCGATCCTCGCCAACGTGCTCATCCGCACCGGCAGTTCCGGCCTTTCGCTGAAGGCGACGGACCTCGACCTGGAAGTGGTGGAGACCATCGCCGCCGAGATCGGCCAGGATGGCGCCACCACGGTGCCCGCGCATGTGATCTACGACATCGTGCGCAAGCTGCCCGAGGGCTCGCAGGTGGTGATCGAGGCGAGCGGCGAGCGCGGCTCGCTGCTGGTGCGCGCCGGGCGCGCCCGCTTCACCCTCCAGACCTTGCCCGAGACCGACTTTCCCGACCTCGCCGCCGGCGAGTTCACCCACGCCTTCAAGCTGAAGGCGTTCGAGCTGCGGCGCCTGGTGGACAAGACACAGTTCGCCATCTCCACCGAGGAGACGCGCTATTATCTGAACGGCATCTATCTGCACGTGGCCGAGACCGCCGGCGCGCCGCGCCTGCGCGCCGTGGCCACCGATGGCCATCGCCTTGCCCAGGCGGAGCTGCCCGCCCCCGAGGGCGCGGCCGGTCTGCCCGGCGTCATCATCCCCCGCAAGACGGTGGCCGAGGTGCAGAAGCTCCTGGAAGACAAGGATGCGGAAGTCACCGTCTCCCTGTCCGCCACCAAGATCCGCGTGGCGGTGGGCGCCATCGTGCTCACCTCCAAGCTCATTGACGGCACCTTCCCCGATTACGGCCGCGTCATCCCCGCCGGCAACGACAAGACGCTGCTGGTGGACAAGACGGACTTCGCCGCCGCGGTGGACCGCGTGTCCACCGTCTCCAGCGAGCGCGGCCGGGCCGTGAAGCTGTCCATCGCGGACGGGCGGCTGACCTTGTCTGTGACCAATCCCGATTCCGGCAGCGCCACCGAGGAGCTGGAAGTGGAATATGGGGCGGAGCCGCTCGATATCGGCTTCAATAGCCGCTACTTGCTGGACATCACCGCCCAGCTGGAAGGCGACACGGCGGAGCTGAAGCTGGCCGATCCCGGCTCGCCCACCCTGGTGCGCGACAGCACCAAGACCGACGCGCTCTACGTGCTCATGCCCATGCGGGTGTGAGCACTTCGGATCTGCCGCTCGTGGCGCCTGAGGCGCCCCCTCCCCCGCCCGGGCCTCGTCCCACCGGCTATCGGCGCACCGGCGTCCACCGCATCACCCTGACGCGGTTCCGCTCCTATCCGTCCGCCCATCTGGAGGCGGGCGAGGGGCCGGTGGTGCTGACCGGGCCGAACGGCGCCGGCAAGACCAATCTCCTGGAAGCCATTTCCTTCCTCTCCCCCGGCCGGGGCCTGCGGCGGGCGCGCCTTGATGAGGTGGCCAACAGCGCGGGCGACGGCGCCTGGGCGGTGGCGGCCCGGGTGGAAGGGGCGCTGGGCGAGGTTCTGCTCGGGACCGGTATGGACGCGCCGGGCACAGGGGGCACGGGCCGGCGCTATCGCATCGACCAGCAGCCGGTACCATCAGCCACCGCCTTTCTCGACCATGTGAAAGTGGTCTGGCTGACGCCGGAAATGGATGGCCTGTTCACCGGGCCGCCGTCCGACCGCCGGCGCTTCCTGGATCGCCTCGTCCTGGCGGTGGACCCGCACCATGGCAGCCGGGTCAACGGCCTGGAGCGGGCACTCGCCTCCCGCAATCGCCTGCTTCAGGAGGGCGCGAACGACCGTTTCCTCGGCGCCGTCGAGCACGAAGTGGCGGAACTGGCCATCGCGGTGTCGGCGGCGCGGCTGGAGACGGTGGACCGGCTGGCCGAGGAGATCGCCGGCGGGCTCGATGCCGCCTCCCCCTTCCCCTTCGCCCGCATCGCCCTTGCCGGCCAGATCGAGGATGCCTTGCGCACCGCTCCGGCGGTGGAGGTGGAGGACCGCTACCGCGCGCGGCTGCACGAGATGCGTCCCCGCGACCGGGCCGCGGGCCGCACGCTGGAAGGCCCCCATCTGTGCGACCTTGAGGTGACGCACGGGCCGAAGGACCTGCCCGCCGCCCGCTGCTCCACCGGCGAGCAGAAATCCCTGCTCATCGGGCTTGCCTTGTCCCACGCCCGCCTGGTGGCCGCCATGCAGGGCTATGCGCCGGTGGTGCTGCTGGACGACGTGGTCGCCTATCTCGATGCCCCCCGCCGCGCCGGCCTGTTCGAGGCGCTCGCCAGGCTGAAGGCCCAGGTCTGGATGACCGGCGCCGACCCTTCGGCCTTTGCCGCCCTCGAGCGGGCGGAGCGCTTCGTCGTGCATCCGGGCGGGGTGGTCCGGGAAGGGACGTGAAGGCTTCCCGCACCTTCCTACCGAACGCGCCTTGACGCCGCGCAATTTTGCCGGCGTCCGCCTGCATTTCCAAAGGGTGTGGCCGCGCTGCAACCAGCTTGGAACCGGCGCATGCTACGCATGGTTAAGCGATTCGCAGTGACGAACCGGGGTTCCATGTCGAGCGACAGCCTTCCCGCCGCGAAGATCAGCCGCCGCCTGCTGGTTCTCGGAACACCTCTTATTCTCGCGGCCTGTCAGACCGATAATCGGCAGACCCTCAGCCCCCAGGTCTCCATGTACGGCCCGGTGCCGGGAGAGCCCTTCGAGGTGGACGGGGTTAATGTGGCCGAGATCGATCCCAAATACCTGCGCCAGGAAGTGGCGTTCAGCGGCAATTATCCGCCCGGCACCATCGTGGTGAATGTGGAAGAGCGCTTCCTCTATCTGGTGCAGCCCGGCGGCAAGGCGATCCGCTACGGCGTGGGCGTGGGCAAGCAGGGCTATTCCTATCGCGGCTGGGCCACCATCAAGCGCAAGGAAAAGTGGCCGAGCTGGACCCCCACGGCCAACATGATCCGCCTCCAGCCCGAGCGCTACGGTCCCTATGCGGCCGGCATGCCCGGCGGCGAAACCAACCCGCTCGGCCCGCGCGCCCTGTATCTTTACGATGGCGACCGGGACACCATGTTCCGCCTGCACGGCACCATCGAGCCGTGGAGCATTGGCGAACAGGTCTCGTCAGGATGCATTCGGCTCCTGAACCAGGACATCATCGACCTTTACGAGCGCGTTCCGCTGGGTACACGCGTCTATGTGATGTGAATTTTTTGCCACGTCCTTTCCCGACGGACGTTGTCACACGTCCGTAAGGTTCCATATGGGAAGTCTGCCTCCAGCGCGGCGGTCCGCCGCTTTCAGTCAGGAGGGGGACATGACCGGAACCGAGGTTGTCGCACCTTACAATGTACTTTTCATTTGCAATACCAATGCGGGTCGCTCGCTGATCGCAGAGGCCATCCTCAGGCGTGAAGGCGAAACCCTGTTCAATGCCTTTTCTGCTGGCGTGAACCCCGCGGCCCGTCCTGATCCTTACGCCCTTGAGACGCTCGTGGCCGAAGGCTTTCACATTGCCGGCCTGGAGCCCAAGCCCCTGAGCACCTTCACCGGCCCCGACGCCCCGGAGCTCGATTTCGTCTTCACCCTGTGTGACGACTCCGCTGGCGAGCCCATGCCGGAATGGCCGGGCACTCCGGTCACCGCCCATTGGAGCATCGAGGACGCCGAGCATGTGGAAGGCTCGCCCATCGACCATGAGCGGGCCTTCGAGGTGGCCTTCCAGCACATCCGCCGCCGGGTGCTCGCCTTCGCCGCCCTGCCGCTGCGCAGCCTGGACCGGCTGTCCCTGCACAGCCACATGGAAGCCATCGGGCAGCGCGCCCCGGCTGCGGCCGCCGTAGCGGGCTAGCGCTCTGCGGCCATGACATACCGGGAAAGCCCTGCCGAAGCCCCTTGCGGGGCCGGCGGGGCTTGACCTTACGCGCGCATACGCGCACACGAGGGGCATGGATTTTGGCACCCTCGCTTTCTTCGCAGGGATATTGACGCTCGCAGCCCTGTCACCGGGGCCCGCCGTGGTGGCCATCGTGGCGCGCACGCTGGCGCGCGGCCGCTCCGGCTCCGCCGCCTTCATCGCTGGCCTCGCCGTGGGCGACGTGATGTGGCTGGCAGCGGCAGCGCTGGGCATGGCGGCGCTTGCGGCCACCCTCGGCAGCCTGTTCGTCCTGGTGCGCCTCGCGGGGTCCGCCTATCTCCTCTACATGGCCTACAAGCTGTGGACGGCCCCTGCCGCCGTGCCGGACTTTGCCGCCCCGGCGGAAACCTCCGGCGGTGTGCGGCTGTTCGGGGCGGGCCTTGCCGTCTCCTTCGGCAATCCCAAGACCATGGCCTTCTACCTTGCCCTGCTGCCCACCCTGGTGGACCTCAATCGCTTGTCCTTCCTGGGTTTCATGGAAATGAGCGGGGTGATCCTGGTGGTGCTGGCGGGCGTTTTCGCGGCCTATGTGGTCCTGGCGGACCGGGCGCGGCGCTTCGTGGCCTCGGCCCGCGCCATGCGGTGGCTCAACCGGATCTGCGGCGGCGCCATGGCGGGCGCGGCGGTTGCGGTTGCCACCAAATAACCGCGTCTTTGCGGTAAAAGAGATTCAAGCGTTCCAACGATTCGAGACAGCATCATGGCCGAACCCGCAAGCGCGGCGTCCCCCGAGGAATACGGGGCACAATCCATCCAGGTCCTCAAGGGGCTGGACGCCGTGCGCAAGCGCCCGGGTATGTATATCGGCGACACGGATGACGGCTCCGGCCTGCACCACATGGTCTATGAGGTGGTGGACAACGCCATCGACGAGGCGCTCGCCGGCTATGCCAAGGAAGTCACCGTCACATTGAACGCGGATGGCTCGGTCACCGTCACCGATGACGGGCGTGGCATTCCCACCGACCTCCACCCGGAGGAAGGGGTTTCCGCCGCCGAGGTCATCATGACCCAGCTCCATGCGGGCGGGAAGTTCAACCAGAATTCCTACAAGGTCTCCGGCGGCCTCCACGGCGTCGGCGTCTCGGTGGTGAATGCGCTCTCCACCACGCTGGACCTGACCATCTGGCGCGATGGCAAGGAGCATTACATGCGCTTCCGCCACGGCGACGCGGAAGCCCCGCTCAAGGTCGTCGGCCCTGCGCCTGAAGGCAAGCGCGGCACCAAGGTCACCTTCCTGCCGAGCCCGGAAACCTTCACCCATATCGAGTTCAACTATGCGACGCTGGAGCACCGGCTGCGCGAACTGGCCTTCCTGAATTCCGGCGTGCGCATCGTGCTGACCGATGCGCGCACGCCGGAGGTCAAGGTCGAGGAACTCATGTATGAGGGCGGCGTCGAGGCCTTCGTGCGCTATCTCGACCGCAACAAGCAGGCGGTGCTGGCCAAGCCGATCGTCATCCGCTCCGAGCGGGACGGCATCACCGTGGAAGCCGCGCTGTCGTGGAATGACAGCTACCACGAGAACGTGCTCTGCTTCACCAACAACATCCCCCAGCGGGATCGCGGCACCCATTTCACCGGCTTTGCCGCCGCCCTCACCCGGCAGGTCATGTCCTATTCGGACGCCTCGGGCATCTCCAAGAAGGAGAAGGTCTCACTGTCCGGCGAAGACTGCCGGGAGGGCCTGACCGCCGTGCTCTCGGTGAAGGTGCCGGACCCGAAATTCTCGTCCCAGACCAAGGACAAGCTGGTTTCGTCCGAAGTGCGGCCGGTGGTTGAATCGCTGGTGTCCGAGGCGCTGAGCACCTGGCTTGAGGAAAACCCCTCCGAGGCCAAGGCCGTGGTGGGCAAGGTGGTGGAAGCCGCCGCCGCCCGCGAGGCCGCCCGCCGCGCCCGGGAACTCACCCGCCGCAAGAACCCGCTGGACATCGCCTCCCTGCCCGGCAAGCTCGCCGACTGCCAGGAGCGCGACCCCGCCAAGTCCGAACTCTTCATCGTCGAGGGTGACTCGGCCGGTGGCTCCGCCAAGCAGGGCCGCGACCGCGCCTTCCAGGCCATCCTGCCCTTGCGCGGCAAGATCTTGAACGTGGAGCGGGCGCGCTTCGACAAGATGCTCGGCTCGGACCAGATCGGCACGCTGATCACCGCGCTCGGCACCGGCATCGGCCGCGACGATTTCGACATCAACAAGCTGCGCTACCACAAGATCATCATCATGACCGACGCGGACGTGGACGGCTCCCACATCCGCACCTTGCTGCTCACCTTCTTCTTCCGGCAGATGCCGGAACTGGTGGCGCGCGGCCATCTCTTCATCGCCCAGCCGCCGCTCTACAAGGTCACGCGCGGCAAGTCCGAAAGCTACATCAAGGACGAGCGGGCGCTGGAGGACTATCTCATCGCCGTCGGCCTCGACGATGCCGCATTGCGCCTGGCCTCCGGCGAAGTGCGCACCGGCGCGGACCTTGGCGCGGTGGTGGAGACCAGCCGGCAGCTGCGCGGCGCGCTCAGCGCCCTGCATCCGCGCTATAATCGCGCGGTGGCCGAGCAGGCGGCGCTGGCCGGGGCGCTGGCCCCGAACCTCCTGGACGATCTGAACGCCGCCGCTGCGGCCGCCGCCCGCACCGCCGCCCGGCTCGATGCCCTGTCCGAGGACACCGAACGCGGCTGGACCGGCACGCTGGACGAGGCGGGCATGCGCTTCTCGCGCACCGTGCGCGGCGTGCTGGAAACCAACGTCCTCGACAACACCTTCCTCACCTCCCCGGACGCCCGGCGCCTCGACAACCTGGCCGGCGAGTTGGCCGGTGTGTTCGAGGGCGAGACGCTGCTGCGCCGCCGCGCCGACGACACCCGCCTGTTCGGCGCGGTGGACCTGTTCGACGCGGTGACCGATGCCGGCCGGAAGGGCCTCTCGCTCCAGCGCTACAAAGGCCTGGGCGAGATGAATCCCGGCCAGCTCTGGGAGACCACATTGGACGTCAACGCCCGCTCCCTGCTCCAGGTGCGGGTGAAGGAAGTGGACGAGGCGGACGACCTCTTCAACCGCCTCATGGGCGACCTGGTGGAGCCTCGCCGCGACTTCATCCAGGAGAACGCGCTCAAGGCGAGCGTGGACGTGTGACGCCCGTTTCCCACGGATGAGAAGGCCCGGTTCGCGCAGGGCCTTTTTCATTCGGCGCGGGAAACGAGCCCGCGCAGGCGCCGGTGGATGGCCGCCTCATGCCGCTGCCAGAACAGGCCGGCGCCCACCATGCCGAGGCCAATGGCCGACAAGGCCAGCGGGAACAGCAGGCTGTCCCGGAACAGCTCGAAGGCCAGATGGCCGAGATAGAGCGCAACGCCGATGGCGCCGAGAATGGTGAAGACCCGCCGGCCGATCACAGCGCCGAACAGCACCAGGCCACCATTGAAGAGGGCATAGGCAAGGCGCGCCGCCTCGGAATGGCTCTCGGTGGCGGTCAGCGCGGTCCAGGCCGCGACGGCGCCGAACAGATAGAGCCAGGTGGCAAAGTCCGCGCCGCCGCGTCGGTGGCGCAGGCCGTCCAGGAGTGCGCCGGCCGCGCACATGGCCACGCCGAACCCCATGGAGACATGCCGGGCATGGTCGAGGTCCCACGGATCGGTGCCCGCCGGCCAGCGGGACAGATCCATGCTCATGTACCAGAGCGTGAGCGCCACCGGCAGCACCAGGAACGGCAGCCGCAGGCGCCAGAGCGCCACGGCGCCGGCGGCCAGCGTCGCCAGTTCCAGCGTCAGCCAGCGGCCGTCGATCCATTGGTGATACTGGTTGAATCGGGTGCCGGAAATGGCCCCGCTAACCTCCGGCCAAAGCCCCAGCGCGTGCTGCGCCGACCAGGTGGCCAGCGGCACCAGGAAGACCGCCAGCGCCGCCAATATGCCGGCCGGAATGGCAAAGCCCCGCCGCTCCAGCATTTCCGCCGCGATCCACGCGGCCATGGCATAGAGCACGGCGAGCACCGCGATGCCCCATGGTCCCAGCACATCCCAGCTCAAGGTCATGAACAGGCTCATGGCCGAAATGGCGAGCAGGCCACCGAAATAATAGAGCGTGTGGCCGAAGCTGAAGCGCGCCTCCTCCGGCTGCGCCCGCCCCTGCGCCAGGAAGGCCCAGAGCGCCTCCACCCGCTCCGCCTCCAGGAGACCCGCCGCCACCGCCCGCTCGAGATCGGCGTGCGTGACCGGGAGGCGCGCCGCGGCCGGCGGGGCGGGAGACGAGGGGGCGGTGAGGTCTGTCATCGAACCATCCGTAACGTGAGCACCCAGTTTGCCCGCCGCTTGCGGAGGAAAGACGGCACGCGGCCCCGCGCACAGGCCGCCGCCATTGCCTGCCGCTCCGGCGCCGGTCTAAACCCATAAGCGTCGGCCGGAAACCTCACCCCGCATGAGGGCGCCGGCGCGGCGCCCGCAGGGCTCGGAGACAGGATGACCTACGACTTCATCATCATCGGCGGCGGCATCGTGGGCCTGGCCACCGCGCTCCAGATCGCCACCCGCCGCCCCGACGCCGGCATCCTGCTGATCGAGAAGGAAGACCGCCTCGCCCGCCACCAGACCGGGCACAACAGCGGCGTCATCCATGCGGGCATCTATTACGCCCCCGGCAGCTTCAAGGCGGAGCTGTGCCGGAAAGGCGCGCAGGCCACCAAGGATTTCTGCACCGAGAACGGCATCCCGTTCGAGGTGTGCGGCAAGATGATCGTGGCCACCACTGCGGAAGAGATCGCCCGCATGAACGCGCTCTATGAGCGGGCGGTCGCGAATAACGTGCCGCTGGAGCGTCTCGACGCGGCCGAACTGAAGCGCCGTGAGCCGCGCATCCAGGGCGTCGGCGCCCTCTTCGCGCCCACCACCGGCATCGTGGACTACAAGCGCGTCTGCAACGCCATGGGCGACAAGATCACCAAGGCCGGCGGCACGGTGCGCCTGTCCGCGGCAGTCACCGCCATCACGGAGGGCCCGGAAAGCGTGGAGGTGGTGGCCGGCGACACTGCCTATCGCGGCCGCAAGCTCGTGGCCTGCGCCGGGCTCCAGTCGGACCGGCTGGCGCGCCTCGCCGGGCTGTCCATCACCCATCGCATCGTGCCCTTCCGGGGCGAATATTTCCGCCTGCCGCCGCGCCTCAATGACGTGGTCAAAAGCCTCATCTATCCCGTGCCCGACCCCACCTTGCCCTTCCTCGGCATCCATCTCACCCGCATGATCGACGGCTCGGTGACGGTGGGGCCCAATGCGGTGGTGGGCCTGGCCCGTGAGGGCTATCGCAAGACCGCCGTCTCCCTGCCCGACGTGCTCGACTATGCCGCCTTCCCCGGCTTCTGGCGCACGGTGGCCAAGCATCCCGGCGCCACCGCGCGGGAATTGCGCAATTCCCTGTTCAAGGGCGGTTATCTCGACGAGTGCCGCAAATATTGCCCGGAGCTGGACGCCTCAGACCTCGGCCCCTGCGAAGCCGGCATCCGCGCCCAGGCGGTGATGCCCGATGGCAGCCTCGTGCACGACTTCCTGTTCGTGGAGACGGCCCGCATGCTGCACGTGTGCAACGCCCCCTCCCCGGCCGCCACCTCCGCCTTGCCCATCGGCGAGATGATCGCGGACAAGGTGATGTAGGCGGAGGATGCGGGAATCGGAGGCAGCGATGGGCGGGTTGTTACGCATCTATGGACGCGCCCTGGCCCTGCTGGGGACGCAGGCGAAAGTGGGCGTCGCGCTCGCCATCGGCAACCTGCTGCTGGCCATGGCGCAATTCGCCGAACCCATCCTGTTCGGCCGCATCATCAATGCGCTGGCGGGGGCGCAAGGCAGGGGCGCGCCCCCCGGCTTTACGGACCTTTTGCCGCTGCTGGCGGCCTGGGCGGGGTTCGGCCTCTTCTCCATCGGCGCGGGCGTGCTGATCTCCTTCCATGCAGACCGGCTGGCGCATAGCCGGCGCCTCGGCGTACTCACCGAATATTTCGAGCATGTCCTCCAATTGCCCGCCGCCTTCCATGGCGAGACCCATTCCGGGCGGCTGCTGAAGATCATGCTCCAGGGCACGGACACGCTCTGGAGCCTGTGGCTGTCCTTCTTCCGCGACGATTGCGCGGCGCTGGTGGCGCTGGTGGTGCTGCTGCCCGTGGGCATCTGGGTCAATTGGCGGCTCGGCCTCGTGCTCATCGTGCTGGTGGCGGTGTTCGGGCTCGTCACCGGCTATGTGATGCGCCGCACCGAGGCCATGCAGCGCAATGTGGAGCGCCATCATTCCTCGCTGGCCGAACATGCCACCGACGCGCTGGGCAATGTGGCGCTGATCCAGAGCTATACCCGCATCGAGGCGGAGGTGAGCGGGCTGCGGGACACCGCCCATAGCCTGCTCGCGGCGCAGATCCCGGTCCTGTCCTGGTGGGCGCTGGTCTCCATGGCGACGCGGGCCGCCACCACGCTGACCATCCTGGCCATCCTGCTCATCGGCACCTGGCTGCATGTGAACGGCCTCGCCAGCATCGGCGAGATCGTCACTTATGTGGGCTTTGCCACCATGCTGATCGGGCGCCTCGACCACACGGTCTCGTTCGTGAACCGGCTGGTGCTGAGCGCCCCCGGCCTCGCCGAATTTTTCGGCGTGCTCGACACGGTAGGCCAGGTGCGCGACCGGCCGGGCGCGCCGGACCTGACGGCGGTGAAGGGGGATGTAAGGTTCGAGGACGTGTCCTTCTCCTATGACGGCAAGCGCCCTGCCTTGCAGGATGTGAGCCTCCATGCGGCGCCAGGCGAGACGGTGGCGCTGGTGGGAACCACCGGGGCCGGCAAGTCCACGGCGCTGGCGCTTCTGCACCGCATGTTCGACCCGCAATCGGGGCGGGTGCTCATTGATGGCGCCGACATTCGCGACGTGACGCTCTCCTCGCTCCGCCGCCAGATCGGCGTGGTGTTCCAGGAGCCGCTGCTGTTCAACCGCTCCATCGAGGAGAATCTGAAGGTCGGCAAGCCGGATGCGAGCGAGGAGGACCTGCGCCTCGCTCTGTCCCGCGCCCAGGCGCTGGAACTGGTGGAGCGGCATCCCGACGGGCTGAAGGCGAAGGTGGGCGAGCGTGGCCGGGCCTTGTCGGGCGGCGAGCGCCAGCGCCTGTCCATCGCCCGCGCGCTGCTGAAGAACCCGCCCATCCTCATCCTGGATGAAGCCACGAGCGCGCTGGACGCCGCCACCGAGCAGAAGGTGCAGGCGGCCCTCGACGAGGTCATGAAGGACCGCACCACCTTCGTCATCGCCCACCGCCTCGCCACCATCCGCAATGCCGACCGCATCCTGGTGTTCGAGGGCGGGCGAGTGGTGGAGGCGGGCAGCTTCGAGGAGCTGATGCGCCTGGGAGGGCGGTTTGCCGGCCTGGCGAAGGCGCAGTTCCTGGCGGGGCCGAACCCGGACCGGCCCATCGCGGAAACCTGATGCGGCAGGACTGAAGCCTGCGCCAGACTGTGCGTCCACCGGCTGCGACCGGGTTTCAGCTTCCCCGACGGCGCGAAAAGCGATAAGGAGAAGGCTGGCCAAGGGGGCCCACCACCGTCACGGAGCCAGCTTTGCCGGGCTTGTCCAGTCTGCGCGCGGGCGTCGTCCTGCGCCGAATTGCCCTTGCGGCGGCCATGATCGGCCTCGTCGGCACCGCCGCGCGCGCCACCCCCATGCTGCTGGTGGAAGCGGACACCGGAAAGGTGCTGGAGCAGCAGGAGGCCGGGCGTCCCTGGTTCCCCGCCTCCGTCACCAAGCTGATGACCGTCTATGTGGCCCTGAACGCCGTGCGCGAAGGCCGCCTGACCATGGAGACGATGCTCACCGTCTCCCCGCTGGCCGCCTCCCAGCAGCCCACCAAGATGGGGTTCGGCCCCGGCAGCCAGGTGCCGCTCGACAGCGCGCTGAAGATGCTCATGGTGAAATCGGCCAACGACATGGCGGTGGTCATCGCCGAAGGCGTCGGGGGCTCGGTTCCTGATTTCGTGGCCGAGATGAACAGCACGGCCCAGCAACTGGGCATGTCGGGCACCCATTTCGAGAACCCCAACGGCCTGCCCAATACCGAGCAATACACCACCGCCCGCGACCTCGCGGTCCTCGCCCGGGCGCTGATCTATCATTTCCCCGAGAATGAGATGCTGTTCCGCATCCCCGCCATCCGGCTGGGGAAGATCGTGCTGCGGAACTATAACCGCCTGATCGACCGCTATCCCGGCGCCGATGGCATGAAGACCGGCTTCATCTGCGCCTCCGGCTTCAACCTGGTGGCCACCGCCACCCGCGGCAACAAGCGCCTCATCGCCGTGATCCTCGGCGCCCCCTCGGCCGTGGCACGCACGGAGCAGGCGGCGCTGTTGTTCGAGAAGGGCTTCCAGCCCTCCTGGTCCATTTTCGGCTCGGCCTCCCCGACCCTTGATTCCATCGCCAACGTGGGCGGCACACCGCCCGACATGAATGTCTGCAACCGCAAGCGGGCGGTGGCGGCGGCGGAGAATGAGGACGAGGGCCTTTATAACCAGGGCGAAAGCTCTTCCTATGCCATGTCCGCCGCCGTCGCGGCGGGCCTGAGCAAGGGCGAGGGCGCGGCGCTGCTGCAGAACCTGCCTCCGTCCATGCCTCCGGTGCCGGTGACCGCCATCGTGCGCATGCCGCCGGAAGAGAAGACCGACAAGAAGACCGGCGTCGCCATCAAGGATGGCGGCAAGGACCCCGCCACCGGCGCCAAGCAGAAGACCGCCGTCATCACCACCGGCTCCGACAAGAAGCCGGACGCCGCGAGCACCGCCAAGCCGGCGGCCAATGGCGCCAAGGATGGGGCGAAGTCCACCGCCTCGGCCAAGGATGGTTCGGGCAAGGACGCTTCGACCAAGGATGGCGCGAAGGGCACGGCGTCCAAGGACGCCAAGTCCGGCACCGGCAGTTCCAGCTCCGGCAGCTCATCCACCGCCGCGGCCACGCCGGCGCCGAAGCCCGCCACGAAGCCCAAGGCCTCCAGCGGCACCAGCGACAGCACCGAGCCGCTGACCTTCGGCCCGCCGCCCGCCCGTCCGGGCACCTGAGCGACCCGCCTCGGCCCGTCCAGCCCGAAGATCCGGGTTCGGCCGGACGCGGGGGTCCCGAGCAGACGACAGACATGACCGAGCCTGCCTCCCTCGCGCCGGACCGGCCGCCCCCCGGCCCGCCGCCGCCCCTTCCCGTCACCGTGCTGACCGGCTTTCTCGGCGCGGGCAAGACCACCCTGCTGAATGCGCTGCTGGCGGACCCCGCCTTGTCGGACACCGCCGTGCTCATCAACGAGTTCGGCGAGATCGGGCTCGACCATCTGTTCGTGCGCGAGGTGAAGGACGGCATCGTCCTGCTGGCCAGCGGCTGCGTGTGCTGCACCGTGCGCGGCGATCTGGTGGCGGCGCTGGAAGACCTGCTGCGCGGGCGCGACAACAATCGCCTGCCGCCCTTCTCGCGCGTGCTGGTGGAGACCACGGGCCTCGCCGACCCCGCGCCCATTCTCTTCACGCTGATGACCCACCCCTATCTCCTGCTGCGCTATCGCCTGGACGGGGTGGTGACGGTGGTGGATGGGGTGAATGGCGCGGCGACGCTGGACGCCCATCCCGAAGCGGTGAAGCAGGCGGCGGTGGCCGATCGCATCGTGCTCACCAAGACCGACCTGGTGGAAACACCGGCCCAGCAGGCCGCCCTGGCGGACCTGCGGTCCCGCCTGACCCGCCTCGCGCCCGCCGCCCCGGTGCTGGATGCGGCCAAGGGCGAGGCCACGGCGCAGGTCCTGCTGAAGGCCGGGCTTTATGATCCCGACCGGAAGATCCCGGACGTGTCCCGATGGCTGGCGGACGAGCGCATCGCCGCGGCCCAGGAGGCGGTGGCCGGCCACGATCCCAATCGCCATGACGACCGCATCCGTGCCTTCACCCTGGCGACCGACGCGGCCATTTCCGCCTCCACCCTCGACATGTTCCTGGAATTGCTGCGCGCCACCTATGGTGCCAATCTCCTGCGCATGAAGGGCATCGTGCGGCTGGCGGACGATCCGTCCGCGCCCGTGGTGCTGCACGGGGTGCAGCATGTGATGCATCCGCCCACCCGGCTGCCGGACTGGCCGGACGACGACCATCGCACCCGCCTGGTGATGATCGTCAAGGATCTGGAGCCGGCGGTGGTGCGCCGGCTGTTCGCGGCCTTTCTCGGCGTGCCGCAGGTGGACATGCCGGACCGGGCGGCGCTGACCGACAATCCGCTGGCCCCCGCAGGCCTGCCGCCCCGGCGCTGAGCCCGCGCAGGTCGCCTCAGCGCGGACCTGCGAGATGGGCGAGGAGCCCCTCGGCGGCTGCAAGGCCGGTGGCGAAGGAGGCCTGGAGCAGATAGCCCCCCGTGGGCGCCTCCCAATCCAGCATCTCGCCGCAGGCAAAGACGCCGGGCATGGCGCGCAGCATGAAGCGGTCGTCCAGGCCGTCCCAGCCGAGGCCCCCGGCGCTGGAAATGGCGCGCTCCAGGCCGCACGTGCCGGTCACCGCCAGGGGGACGGCCTTGATGCGGGCGGCCAGAGCCGGCGCCCCCGCGGGCAGCGGCCCCGCCTCCCGCAACAGGCTCGCCGCCACCGGCGACAGCCCTGCCCCCTTGCGCAAACGGTTGGACAGCGAATAGCGCTCCGGCACCGCCTCCAGGCGGCGCGCCAGATCTCCCGCCTCCAGGTCCGGCCGCAAGTCCAAGGTGAGAGCGGCGGGGCCACCTTTTTCCAGGGCGGTCCGCACGGCGGCGGAGAGCGCATAGACCGCCCCGCCTTCGAGGCCGGCGGCGGTGACCACGGCCTCGCCCCGCACCCGCGCCGGCCCGCAGGTGAGCGCGATGCGCTTCAGGGGGGTGCCGGCAAACCGCGCCATGGGCGCGGACCAGGGGATGAGAAGGCCCATATTGGCCGGCCGGAAGGGGCTGACCGGCACGCCCCGCGCCTGCAGCAGGGGCACCCAGCCGCCATCGGAGCCCAGGCGCGGCCAGGAGGCGCCGCCCAGCGCCAGCACGGTGGCGGCGGGGCGCACCGCCTCTTGTCCATCGGGGGTTTCAAAGCGCAAGGCCCCGTCCGCCGTCCAGCCCTGCCAGCTGTGCCGCGTCTTCAGCTCAACGCCGCGCGCGGCCAGGCGGGCAAGCCAGGCCCGCAGCAAGGGGGAGGCCTTGAAGCTGGTGGGAAAGACCCGCCCGCTGGTGCCGACGAAAGTGGGCTCGCCCAGGTCCTCGGCGAAGGCGCGCAGAGCCGCGGGGGGAAAGGCCCGCACCGCCGCCAGCAAGCCCGGGGCCTGCGGGGCATAGCGGGATAGGAACAGCTCCAGCGGCTCGGAATGGGTGAGGTTGAGGCCGCCGCGTCCGGCCATGAGCAGCTTGCGGGCGGGAGAGGGCAGGCGCTCATAAATCGTCACGGCGCAGCCCGCGTCCGAAAGACGGGTGGCCGCCATCAGGCCGGCAGGTCCTGCACCGATGATGGCCAGAGGCAAGGGAGAGACGGTCATGGAACGGGGTTTTGCCGTTCGCGCCACAAACTGTCCATCCGGCGAAAAAGAAATTACCAAACCTTATATGGACGCGTCGCGGTTTTTTTGCCATGTCAAGTCTCAACCGAAGGTCGAAGAATGCAGCGGGACCTCGCCCAGCAGCGGAACCTGATCGTACGTATTCTCATTGCAACCGGCGTGTTGTGCGTCGTGGGCTTGTGGACGTTCGAATCCGCCACCCGGCTGCTTTCGGACTATGATCGCTTTGGCTATCCGCTGTTGCTGGTCGCCTTTTCCGTCAGCCTGATGATCCTGCTGGCAGCCCCGCGCCTCCATCATCTCGCCGAGCGACTGTCTTATTTTGGCTTTGCGCTCTATTGCGTCTGCTCCATTCAATTCTTCAATACACTCGCCGAGGAATCCAGGGTCTACACAATCGCCAATACCCTGCAATGGATGGCGTTGCTTTATGTGTCGGCCTTTGTGCTGTTTCGCAAATGGGAGGCGATCGGCGCGGCCGCCTTGGTCTTCGTCCTGTCCGCGGCCTCGCTGTGGCTATTGTTCCTGCGCGGGCATCTGGACCATTGGGACATCGCGTACAACTCTTTGATTGTGAACGCCTATGTGGTGCATCTCCTGATCCTGGTGTCGCTCTCCCTGCTGGTCTTCACCCAGCATGCCTTCGACCAGATGCGCAGCGAGACCAAGGTCCTGGAAGATGCGGCCCTGACCGATCCCCTCACGGGCGTGGTGAACCGGCGCGGCTTGGAGCGCCTCCTGCAGGAGCACGCGGCGTCGCCCGGGCGGCCCATGGCGCTGATCCTGCTGGACATGGACAATTTCAAGGGGGTCAACGACACCCAGGGCCACCTGTTCGGCGACCAGGTGCTGCGCACCATCGTCGACCGGCTGCGCAACTCCCTGCGGGGGGCGGATGTGATCGGCCGGTGGGGTGGGGACGAGTTTCTGGTGCTGGCCACCAATGCTGCGGCGGACGAGGCCTGCATGCTGGCCGACCGGCTGCGGCGCGCGGCGTCCGACCTGCCGGAAACCGCGGCGGGCGGCGTGACCCTGAGCGCGGGCGTCATGGTGTGGGACGGCACCGGAGGACCCGAGGAGGCGCTCCGGTGCGTGGATGATGCCCTTTATGCCGCCAAGCAGGGCGGGCGGGACCGGACCGCCCTCGGGCGTCCCAGGGGACGCCCGGTGCGCTCCGTCACCTGATCAGGCTTCCGCGCTCGCCTCGAGCACGTCGTCGAAGGTGCGCAGGCCCGTGCGGGGCGCATTCACCAGCACCGCCATGTTGCCGGGCGCATGCTGGTTCTTCCACATCTTGGTGTGCGCCTGGGGGATGCGATCCCAGGGGAACACTTCCGACATGCACGGGTCCACGCGCCGGTCGATGATGAACTGGTTGGCGCCCGAGGCCTGCTTGAGGTGCGCGAAATGCGACCCCTGGATGCGCTTCTGGCGCATCCACACATAGCGGGCGTCGAAGGTGATGTTGAAGCCGGTGGTGCCGGCGCAGAACACGATCATGCCGCCGCGCTTGCCCACAAGGGTGGACACCGGGAAGGTGCTCTCGCCGGGATGCTCGAACACGATGTCCACGTCGCGCTTGCCGGTGATTTCCCAGATGGCCTTGCCGAACTTGCGGGCTTCCTTCAGCCACTCGTTATATTCGGGCGAGTTGACCTTGGGCAGCTGGCCCCAGCAGTTGAAGTCTTTGCGGTTGATGACGCCCTTGGCGCCGAGGCCGAGCACATAGTCCCGCTTGGTCTCGTCCGAGATGACGCCGATCACGTGCGCGCCGGAGGCGGCGGCCAGCTGCACGCCGAACACACCGAGGCCGCCCGAGGCGCCCCACACCAGCACATAGTCGCCCGGCTTCACCGTGTGCGGGGGATGGCCGAACAGCATGCGATAGGCGGTGGCGAGGGTGAGCGTGTAGCAGGCGCTCTCTTCCCACGTCAGGTGCTTGGGCCGCGGCATAAGCTGGCGGGCCTGCACGCGACAGAACTGGGCGAAGGAGCCATCGGGGGTCTCATAGCCCCAGATGCGCTGCGACGGCGAGAACATGGGGTCGCCGCCATTGCACTCTTCGTCGTCGCCGTCATCCTGGTTGCAGTGCACGACCACTTCGTCGCCCACCTTCCAGCGGGTGACCTTGGGACCCACCGCCCAGACAATGCCGGAGGCATCGGACCCGGCCACATGAAAGGGCGCCTTGTGCACGTCGAACGGCGAGATGGGCTGGCCGAGGCCGGCCCAGATGCCGTTATAGTTCACGCCGGCCGCCATCACGAGCACCAGCACGTCGGTCTCGCCCAAAGTCCATGTGGGCACAACCTCAACCTGGAAGGACTCCTCCGGCGGCCCATGGCGCTCGCGGCGGATCGTCCAGGCATACATGTTGGCCGGCACATGGCCCAGCGGCGGGATCTCACCCACTTCGTAAAGATCCTTGAGAGCAGTCGCTTGAGGCGCGCTCGCCGTCGCTGTCTGGCCCATAGCGTCTCGTCCTTCCTCTTCTCGATTGTCCGGGCCGTTTCGGCCGCATGCATTTCGCACCGCAGCGTAGCAGAGAAAAACCTGCTGGCGAGCCCCCCTCTTTAGGATGGTTGCACCTTCCGCATCCGCCACTCAAGGGTCAAAGACAAGCGCTACGGTCTCGGCCAGAATGACGGTCGGGCAGGCGATGAGGACAATGTCATGGGTGCGCTGATTGGAATGGTCCTGGTGGGCGCCATCGCCGGATGGCTGGCGGGACAGATCTTTCGCGGCGGCGGGTTCGGCATCTGGGGAAACATCGCCGTCGGCGTTATCGGCGCGCTCATCGGCGGCTTCTTGTTCGGCAATGTGTTCATCGTGGGCGGCATTGTCGGGCGCATCATCTGCGCCACCATCGGCTCGGTGATCCTGCTCTTCGCCTTAAGTCTTGTGAAACGGTGAGCCGAAGCCGCCAGCAATCCTAAAATTCCCGTCGACGACCGCCGCGTTGCAGCGCACATTATGCAATGCGACGTTGTGCAAACGAGGATGGGGATCATGGCCACCCGCGACAAACCCTGGCTGTTCCGTACCTATGCGGGGCACTCCACCGCCGCGGAGTCCAACAAGCTCTACCGCTCCAATCTCGCCAAGGGCCAGACGGGCCTTTCGGTCGCCTTCGACCTGCCGACCCAGACCGGCTATGACAGCGACCATCCCCTCGCCCGGGGCGAGGTGGGCAAGGTGGGCGTGCCCATTTCCCATCTCGGCGACATGCGGACCCTGTTCGACGGCATTCCGCTCGCCGACATGAACACGTCCATGACCATCAATGCCTGCGCCGCCTGGCTGCTGTCGCTCTATATCGCGACCGCCGACGAGCAGGGCGCCGATCGCACCAAGCTGAACGGCACCACGCAGAACGACATCATCAAGGAATATCTCTCGCGCGGGACCTATGTGTTCCCGCCGGCGCCCTCCATGCGGCTGACCAAGGACGTGATCCTGTTCACAACCAACCAGCTGCCGCGCTGGAACCCCATGAATGTGTGCTCCTACCATTTGCAGGAGGCGGGGGCGACGCCGGTGCAGGAGCTGGCCTTCGCGCTCGCCAATGCCATCGCCATCCTGGACACGGTCAAGCGCTCGGGCGAGGCGGAAGGGCCGGTGTTCGGCGAGGTGGTGGGCCGCATCTCCTTCTTCGTGAATGCGGGCATGAAATTCATCACCGAGATGTGCAAGATGCGCGCCTTCGTGGATCTGTGGGACGAGATCTGCGTGGAGCGCTACGGCATCACGGACACCAAGCAGAAGCTGTTCCGCTATGGCGTGCAGGTCAATTCTCTCGGCCTCACCGAGCAGCAGCCGGAGAACAACGTCTACCGCATCCTCTTGGAGATGCTGGCGGTCACTCTTTCCAAGAAGGCCCGCGCGCGCGCCGTGCAGCTGCCGGCCTGGAACGAGGCGCTCGGCCTGCCGCGCTCCTTCGACCAGCAATGGTCGCTGCGCATGCAGCAGGTGGTGGCCTATGAGACCGACCTCCTGGACTATGGCGACATCTTCGACGGCTCGGTGGAAATCGCCCGCAAGGTGGAAGAGCTGAAGGAAGAGGCGCGTGCCGAGCTTGCGCGCATCGAGGCCATGGGCGGGGCCGTGGCGGCGGTGGAAAATTCCTACATGAAGCAGGCGCTGGTGGAATCCAACACCCGGCGCCTTGAGGCCATCGAGCGCGGCGACCAGGTGGTGGTGGGCGTCAATCGCTGGACCGAGACCGAGCCCTCCCCGCTCACCACCGGCGAAGGCGCCATCCTCACGGTGCCCGAACATGTGGAGCCCGAGCAGATCGAGCGCCTCAAGGCCTGGCGCGCGGCGCGCGACGGCGCGGCGGTGGACAAGGCCCTGGCGGACCTGAAGAGCGCGGCCCAGGAAGGCCGCAACATCATGGAGCCCTCCATCGCCTGCGCCAAGGCGGGCGTCACCACCGGCGAGTGGGGCACCTGCCTGCGCGAGGTGTTCGGCGAATATCGCGCACCCACCGGCGTCGGCCGCGCCGCCCGCACGGAGACGCAGGGCCTCGACGAGGTTCGCAAGAATGTGGAAGCGGTGTCCGCCAAGCTCGGCCGGCGCATCAAGTTCCTGGTGGGCAAGCCGGGCCTCGACGGCCATTCCAATGGCGCCGAGCAGATCGCCGTGCGCGCCCGCGATTGCGGCATGGAAGTGGTCTATGAGGGCATCCGCCTGACCCCGGCCGAGATCGTCAACGCCGCCCTTGAGGAAAGCGTCCATGTGATCGGACTGTCCATCCTGTCCGGCTCCCATGTGCCCCTCGTGCGCGACGTGATGGAGCGCCTGCGGGCGGAGGGGCTGGACGACGTGCCGGTGGTGGTTGGCGGCATCATTCCGCCGGAGGATGAGATCCAGCTGAAGGGCTTCGGGGTTGCGGCGGTCTATACGCCGAAGAATTTCGAGCTGAACCGCATCATGGCGGACATCGTGTCCATCGTGGACCGGGAAGCCCAGAAGGCGGCCTGAGCCGCCCTCGCTCATTCCCGCAACCAGAACCATGCAAAGTCCGGGCGCCCGAACGCCCGGATTTTTTCGTTTCGCGCCGGACGCTGCCTATTTCCGCACGATGATATAGCCGCGCGACTTGTGCACGGACCCGTCTTCCGTGTTCATGGCCGCAAACAGGCGCTCGGCGGGGATCCAGCTGGGCGGCAGCTTGTAGCGCGCAACATCCAGGAACAGGAAGGCATCGGCCTGCGCATTATAGGCGGCGATGGGCGAGAAGTGCCCGCCGCCATCCTGGCCGAGCGTCTGCCGGAAGACATTCACCAGCAGCACCGCAGTCTCGTCCGCCAGCACCTTGCGCGCGGCGGCCCGGAAGGCGGCGAGATCGGTGTCCTGGGCGTGCACGGCCTCCACTTTGGCGCCGCTGGCCGCCAGCAGGCGGGCCAGTTCATCAAGGGTCAGCCCCTCCGACTGCACGCCGATCACCGGCTTCACCTCCAGCGCGGCGCGGGTGAAGATGTTGTCCTGGTCCCAATAGGCGTAGGGGTACCATGCGGGCGAGAGCGGCGGCGGCACGCGCAGCGCGTTGAGCGCCATGACGGCGCTGGCGACGCCGCAATAGGCCTGGTTCCGCTCGGTCACGAAGGCCGACATCAAGGACCAGAAGCCGGCCTTCTCGCTCGCGGTGTCGAACAGGCGGGCGCTCGGCGCCGAGGGAACATAGACCAGCGGCTCCGCCGCGCCCACAGGTCCCGCCAGAAGCAGGGCCAGGACGGCGACACATATGCGAAGACAGGACTTCATGATCTCCCGCGCCTCATTCTGCCGCGCCCCGTTCTGCAGCGCGTCTTGGACGGGCGGGCCGGGATGGTCCGGGCCTCAGGCCATCGCACCCGCCCCCTCCCGGCTCCGATGCCCCTGTCATAGGGTTCGCTCGGGCAAAGCGGCAACGGCACAAAAGCGCTACGCGGCCGGCGGAGGGCCCACAGCCTCCCGCGCAGGACAAGGCCGGCCGGGTTTCCCACCCGGCCGGCGCCACATCAGAACTTCAGTTCGGGCGGCGGCATCTCGTTCGTCGGCGGCGCCAGATTGTCGAACTGCTGCTGCACGGCGTTCTGATCGAGCTGCACGCCGCCGCTCTTATAGTGTGTGACCATGCCCGGGAACACGATCACCAGCGCCACCATGATGAGCTGGATGCCCACGAACGGCACCGCGCCCCAATAGATCTGGCCCGTGGTCACCGGCTCCATGCGCTTGCCGGTGATCTTGTCCAGATAAGGCACCTTGGGGGCCACCGAGCGCAGGAAGAACAGGGCGAAGCCGAAGGGCGGATGCATGAACGAGGTCTGCATGTTCACCGCCAGGATGACACCGAACCAGATCAGGTCGATGCCCAGCTTGTCGGCAGCAGGTCCCAGCAGCGGGATGATGATGAAGGCCAGCTCGAAATAATCGAGGAAGAAGGCGAGGACGAACACCAGGGCGTTCACCACCACCAGGAAGCCCACCTGACCACCGGGCAGGGAGACCAGCAGTTCTTCCACCCATTTGTGGCCGTCCACGCCATAGAAGGTCAGCGAGAAGACGCGGGCGCCGAGCAGGATGAACAGCACGAAGGCGGACAGCTTGGCGGTGGAATAGGTGGCCTGCCGCAACAGGTCGAACTTCAGCCGACCGCGGCCCAGCGCCAGCAGCAGCGCGCCCACCGAGCCCATGGCGCCGCCTTCGGTCGGCGTGGCGACGCCGATGAAGATGGTGCCCAGCACGAGGAAGATCAGCGCCAGCGGCGGCACCATCACGAAGATGACCTGCTCGGCGAGGCGCGAGAGCAGGTTGAGGCGCAGCACCTTGTTGATGATCGCCACCACGAAGGCGAGGCCCACCGTGATGGACATGGCCAGCACCACATAGTCGGCGCCGAACTTCACCGACGTGCGGTTCATCAGCACGATGGAGGCGGCAATGGCCAGCGCCAGGGCGATGAACAGCGAGGCGGTGAGCAGCCGCGCCGCACCCGCCAGGATGAAGAATAGCAGCACGAAGGAGACCACCGCCCACACGGCCAAGTTCGCCACCCCGGGAATGAACCCGGCGGTGAGACCCGGCAGCGAGCCGGTGACGATCAGGAAGGCGAAGCCTGCCGCCGCAATGGCGCCCAGCACCCGCGTGGGCAGATGGCTCTGCTCGGGATCGCGCAGGGTCTGCGCCTCCAGCGGCAGGCCGGGCGCCACGCTCGGGAAGAAGGTGGAGACGAGGAAGATGTAGCCCGCGTAGAGGCCCGCCAGCAACAGGCCGGGGATGAAGGCGCCCGTATACATGTCGCCCACCGAGCGGTTCAGCTGGTCCGCCATGACGATGAGCACGAGGGAGGGCGGGATGATCTGCGCCAGCGTGCCGGAGGCGGCGATGACGCCGGAGGCAACGCGCCGGTCATAGCCGTAGCGCAGCATGATGGGCAGCGAGATGAGGCCCATGGAGATGACCGAGGCCGCCACCACGCCGGTGGTGGCCGCCAGCAGCGCGCCCACGAAGATCACCGCATAGGCAAGGCCGCCGCGGATGGAGCCGAAGACCTGGCCGATGGTGTCCAGCAGGTCTTCCGCCATGCCGGACCGTTCCAGGATGAGGCCCATGAAGGTGAAGAAGGGCACCGCCAGGAGCACTTCATTGTTCATGGTGCCATAGACGCGCTCGGGCAGCGCCTGGAGGAAGTCCGGACGGAACAGGCCAAGCTCGATGCCGATGAGGCCGAAGAGCAGGCCATTGGCGGCGAGCGCGAAGGCGACCGGGTAGCCCAGCAGCAGGAACACCACCAGCATGACGAACATGATGGGGGCCATGTTGTGGGTGAACCAGCCGCGGAAGCCGGGCTCGGCCGCGAAGGCAAGATCGCTCGACACGGTAAAGAGCAGGAGGGCGGCGGCGAGGATCGCGCCGATCTTGAAAATGCGGTTCATGAAGGGCCTCCCGCTCAGGACTTAGAGGTGGTGGCGGGGGTGACGCCGGTGCCGTCGATGGTGGGAGCATCCGCCAGGAGCCGGTCCACCTCGGCCGCCAGCGTGGCGTGGGTGCCGGCATCCTCGTGCGGGTCTTCCATCTTGCCGGTGAGGATGGCGATGCGCTTGATGAGCTCGGAAATGGCCTGGATGAACAGCAGCAGGAAACCGAGCGGCACCAGCATCTTGGCGGGCCACTGGGGCAGGCCGCCAGCGTTCAGCGACTGCTCGTTGATGCGGTAGGAATTCAGGAAGAACGGCCAGGACGTATAGAGCATCACCAGCGTGAAGGGCAGCAGGAAGAAGACGTGGCCGAAAATGTCGATGCCATCGCGCACCTTCTTGGGCAGGCGGAAGCTGATGATGTCGATGCGGATGTGCTCATTGTCCATCAATGTCCAGGGCGAGCAGCACAGGAACACCGCGGCGAACAGCACCCATTGCAGCTCCAGCCAGGAATTGGAGCTGGCATCGAACAGCTTGCGGATGATGGCATTGAGGGCGGACACCAGCACCGCGACAACAATGAGCCAGGCGACCGAGCGGCCGATGCGCGCATTCACGGCATCGATCGCGCGGCTGAGCGCGAGCAGAACATTCATGACGCAACCCCTCGGCGCGGTTTCCATACGGCACGGCGGCCTCATTGGATGGGCCGCCATTGGCCGGGCAACATACGTGCCCGGCCCACGCATTCAAGTGCGAAACGGCGCGGGGACTGGATTTACCGCTGTTTCCACCCCTCCCCTACGCCTTTCGTCTAAGGCCGGAAGGCCCCCTGACGCACCTGCGGCGGCAGAGGGCCGGCGAGAACGCCGGCCGCGGCGGAAGGGACTGCATTTTCCGGCGGCCCCGCAGCCATTTTCCTCAAGCCCTGCGGAATTTGCGTAACGAGAGTGAGAATATTCCAGGCTAGACTTTGCTCGAATCGCCTCCCTTCGGCCTGTCCGGGGCGAGAAGGCGTGCACAGTCGAGGACCCCGCCCATGATGTCCCTGCCCTTCTTCGGCATGTGTCTCGCGTTCATCCTCGTGATGGCGGGACGGCGCCTTGCCTCCATCACGGTGTTTGTCTTTTCCTTTGCGGCGCTGCTGGTGCTCTTCCGCCTGCACGCCACCGACGCGCTCAATCTCAATCTGTGAGCGCGCCATGACCCCGGAGATCTCCCGCACCCTGAATGCGCTCGGCCTCATCGCCGTCTGCGCGGTTCTCGGCTTTGCCTTCGCCGACCAGTTCCTGAAGAACGACCTGCCCTGCCCGCTCTGCCTGCTGCAGCGGGCCGGCTTTGTGCTGGCCGGCTTCGGCCTCGCCCTCAATGTCAAGTTCGGCCCCCGCCCCAGCCATTACGCCATGATGATCCTGGCCTCCTTCGGCGGAGGCGGGGTGGCCACGCGCCAGGTGCTGCTGCACATCCTGCCGGGCTCCGGCAGCTATGGCGACGCCTTCGCGGGTCTGCATTTCTACACCTGGGCGGACATCGTCTTCATCCTGATCGGGGTCGGCGGCGCCATCATGCTGCTGTTCGACCGCCAGTTCGAGGAGGGGGAGGCGCCGGTCTCCCGCGTCACCGGCCTTGGGCTTCTCGCCCTTGCCCTGGCGGTGCTGATGGCCTTCGCCAATGGGGTATCCACGGTGGCGGAATGCGCGGGCGGCCTGTGCCCGGACAATCCCACCTCCTATCAATTGCTCTCCCCGCCGGCCCCTGCGGCCCGCTGAGCCCCCCGTTCCCTGCCGGCGGCCGGCCTCTTGCCCGGCCGCCCCTGAAATCCCGTGATGGAAGGGGTGAGACCACGCCCCGCGCCCGGCTGCCGGGCGTTCCGTGCGGGACACCCGGATTCGCCATGCCTTCCTTGCCCCCCTCTGCCCCGCCGCCCTCCTCCTCGCTCCTGTCGCGCCTGTTCCGGCGCCTGTTCGACGCGCCCTATCTCCTTCTCTCTGCCACGGCCTTCCTGTGGGCGGCGAACATGGTGCTGGGGCGCTACGTGGCCGGGCACATTCCGCCCATCGCCCTGTCCACGCTACGCTGGACGGGCGCGACGCTGATCCTCCTGCCCTTTGCCTGGCGGCAATTGGTGGCGGACGCGCCGGTGATCCGGCGCTCGCTGCCCACCCTCATCCTGCTGTCGGCGGCGGGCATCGCCTCCTACAACGCGCTGTCCTATTACGGCCTGCAATATACGGAGGCGCTCCACGGCGTCCTGCTGCAATCCATCTCGCCGCTGCTGATCGCGCTCTGGAGCCTGATGCTGTTCGGCGATCGGATCACGCGCGGCCAGGGCATCGGCATCCTCGTGTCGTTCGTGGGCGTCATCATCATCATCAGCCGCGGCGACCTGGACGTGCTGTTGCACCTCCATCCCAATGTGGGAGACCTGTGGATCATCTTCGCTCTGGTGATCTACGCGCTCTATGCGGCCATCCTGCGCCTGCGGCCCCCCATGCGCCAATTGTCCTTCCTGGCCACCATCATGGCGCTGGGATCGCTGATGCTGGTGCCGGTCTCCCTGTGGGAGGCGGCCTCGGGCCATCACCTCACCCTGGACGGGGTGACCATCTGGACCTTGCTGTTCGTGATGACCGGGCCTTCGCTGGTGGCCTATCTGTTCTTCAACCGGGGCGTGGAACTGGTGGGGGCCAATCGCGCGGCGCCCTTCTTCCATCTCATGCCGGTGTTCGGCTCGGCCCTGGCGGTGCTGTTCCTGGGCGAAGCCTTCGAGTGGTACCACGGCGTCGGCTACGCCCTCGTGCTCGCCGGCATCTTCACCGCCACCCGCTGGGCGGGAAAACGGGCACAGAAGGCGGCCCCCGCGCGGGCCGATTAGCCGAAACCGCGCCCGACCGCCACGGCCGTCCCGCGCGACCCCGCACGCCGGCGGGCGCCGTCACACGCCCCCCACCGGGCGCGTGGCGCGGTGTGACTTTTGAGCCGACCCCACCGCCCGCAAAATACGGTATTAAAATACGGAACACAGGCAACGGAACCTCCAACGTTGCCGAGGCGTTCTTGCGAGCGAGTGCGGGGAGATTCAGGATGGAAATGGCAAACCGGGCCCCAGACCCGTCACCTTTGCCGGTGACCATATTGATCGTCGAAGACGAGGCCCTGGTCCGCCTGGTGTTGTCCGAGGCCCTGCGCGATGCGGGCATGCGCGTGGTGGAGGCCGCCAGCGCCGAGGAGGCGGAGGCGGCGCTGAAGGCGGGGCTGCAGGTGGACCTGGTCTTCACCGATGTGCGGATGCCCGGCTCCTACGACGGTCTGGAGCTGGCGCGCCGGATCAAGCGCGAGCGCGCCGACCTTCCGGTGCTGGTCACCTCCGGGCATCTGGATGCGGCGAGCGTCCATCCAATCGCCGTCTTCCTGCCCAAGCCCTATGTCCTCGACGACGTGCTGGACACCATCTCATCGCTACTGAAAAGGAGCGCGAGCCTATGAGAGCTGACGACCCGCAAAAGGACGAGCGACCGGGCATCCTGATCGTGGATGCCGATGTGGTGGTGCGGCACGTGCTGGCGGAATATCTGCGCGGCTGCGGCTACCTGGTGGCCGAGGCGGTGAGCGCCGACGAGGCCCTCGACATCCTCGCCCATCAGGCGGAGCGCATGGAAACCGTCCTCATCGACATGGACGCGCCCGGTTCGCTCACCGGCTTTAGCTTCGTGCGGCACCTGCGCACGACCTATCCCGACCTGACGGTCATGACCGCCGCCAGCCCCGACAGGGCCGCGGACCAGGCCTCTGACTTATGCGAGGACGGCCCCATGCTGGCCCGCCCCTACCATCCCCAGCAGGTCATGGACGAGATTCGCCGCCTCATCGCCCAGCGTGAGCGCAGCCGCTAGCACGGGTCCGTTCGGATCGCGTCAGGCCGGTTCAAACCGACGACGTCCGGCGCCCCGCCCCCCCGCTGCCGAGGTCAGGCCGCAACCCGCCGCAGCGCGTCGATGACCTCGTCCACCACATTCTCCACCAGGTCGCGGTCGTCGCCCTCGCCCATCACCCGGATCACCGGCTCGGTGCCGGAGGGACGGATGAGAAGGCGGCCATGATTGGCAAGGCGGCGCTCCGCGTCGGCGATGGCCACCTGGACCTCTTCGTGCTCCAGGGGCGCGCCGGAGCGATAGCGCACATTCTTGAGGATCTGCGGCAGCGGCTCGAACCGGTGGCACACCTCGGAGACGGGCTTCTCCTGCCGGGCCACCACGGCCAGCACCTGGAGCGCGGCCAGGAGGCCGTCCCCGGTGGTGGAATAATCGGACAGGATGATGTGGCCGGATTGCTCGCCGCCCACATTGTAGCCGTCCGCCCGCATGCGCTCGAGCACATAGCGGTCGCCCACCGACGTGCGCGCCAGGGACAGGCCGACATCCTGGAGATAGCGCTCCAGGCCCAGGTTGGACATGACGGTGGCGACAATGCCGTTGCGCGACAGGCGCCCGTCTTCCTTGAAGCTCTCGGCCACCACCGCCATGATCTGGTCACCATCGACCACATGGCCCTTCTCGTCGATGATGAGCACGCGGTCCGCATCCCCGTCGAGGGCGATGCCGATGTCGGCGCGAACCTCATGCACCTTGGCCGCCAGCGCGGCCGGCGAGGTGGAGCCTACGTCGCGATTGATGTTCATGCCATCCGGCTCGGTGCCGATGGAGACCACCTCGGCGCCCAGCTCCCACAGCGCCTCGGGCGCCACGCGATAGGCCGCGCCATTGGCGCAGTCCACCACGACGCGGAGCCCCTCGAAGGACTGGTCGCGGGGCAAGGTGCGCTTGGCATATTCGATATAGCGGGCATGCACGCCTTCCAGGCGCTTGGCGCGGCCGATCTCGGCGGGCTTGGCGAGCTTGCGCGACAGGTCCTGGTCCACCAGCTCCTCGATCTCCTCCTCGATGGTGTCGGAGAGCTTGAAGCCGTCGGGCCCGAACAGCTTGATGCCGTTGTCGTCGAACGGATTGTGCGAAGCGGAGATCATCACGCCGAGATCCGCGCGCATGGAGCGCGTCAGCATGCCCACCGCCGGGGTGGGCACGGGGCCGAGCAGCAGCACATCCATGCCCACGGAGGTAAAGCCGGCCACCAGCGCATTTTCGATCATATAGCCGGACAGCCGCGTGTCCTTTCCGATCACCACCCGGTGGCGATAGTCGCCCCGCCGGAACGCAAGGCCCGCCGCCATTCCCACCCGTAGGGCGAGGTCCGCGGTCAGCGTGCCATTGGCGCGGCCGCGCACACCGTCGGTTCCGAAATACTTGCGTGCCATGCTTGCGATCCCTCAACGCAACCCCGCCGCGCGCGGCGGCTGGCGGCCCTTGCCGCCGGCAAGGACCCGTCAGCGGGCATAGAGCGGGCAGCACGGACCGCTTTTCAAGTGGAATTTCATCGCAGCGCCCGCGCACCACAATCGGACATTGCCCTGTGTGGGCTGCCGGTGGTACGGCCAGGGAAATGACTTTCGAGCCTTCCACAGGATAGAGCGCGCCCGTGACCGCAGATCCCCTCCACACCCTGACCATCGGCAATGCCATCGTCGACGTGCTCGCCCAGGCGGAGGAAGACTTCCTCGCGGCCCAGGGCTGCCCCAAGGGGTCGATGACTCTGATCGACGAGGCGCGGGCGGAAAGCCTGTACGGCGCCATGGGGCCGGGGATCGAGATTTCCGGCGGTTCGGCCGCCAATACGGCCGCCGGCATCGCCTCGCTGGGCGGCAAGGCGGGCTTCATCGGCCTGGTGAAGGGCGATGGGCTCGGCACGGTGTTCGCCCATGACATCCGCGCCGCCGGCGTCACCTTCCAGACCCCTGCGGCCGAGGACGGCCCGGCCACCGCGCGCTGCCTCATCCTGGTGACGCCCGATGGCGAGCGCACCATGAACACCTATCTGGGCGCGGCGCAGAACCTGACCCCCGCCGAGATCGACCGCGCCTTGGTGGAGCGGGCGCAGGTGACCTATCTGGAAGGCTATCTGTGGGACCCGCCCCCGGCCAAGGAAGCCTTCCTGGTGGCCGCCGAGATCGCCCATGGCGCCGGCCGCAAGGTGGCGCTCAGCCTCTCCGACGCCTTCTGCGTTGACCGCTATCGCGACGAATTCCTGCACCTGCTGCGCACCGGCACGGTGGACCTCGTCTTCTGCAATGAGAGCGAAGTGAAGTCGCTCTACCAGACCGCCGACTTCGACGCCGCCCTCGCCCAGCTGCGGGCGGATGCCAAGGAAGCGGTGGTGACCCGCTCCGAGCGCGGGGCGCTGCACGCCACCACCGGCGCGCTGGTCACCGTGCCCGCCCATCCGGTCAGCCAGATCGTTGACACCACCGGCGCGGGCGACCTGTTTGCGGCCGGCTTCCTGTTCGGCCTCACCCATGGCCGCGACCCGGCCACCAGCCTGCGCCTCGGCGCGCTGGCGGCGGCCGAGGTGATCTCCCACATCGGCGCCCGCCCCCAGCGCAAGCTGGTGGACCTGGCCCGCGAGGCCGGCCTCGTTTCGTGAGCGTTCCGGCGCAACGCAGCCTCGGCACCGCGGCAGCGCTGGACCATATGGAGGCTGGCGCCAGCGTCATCATGGTGCTGGGCGGCGCGGGGACGGGCAAGACCACCTTCCTGCACGAGTTGCGCAAGCATGCCCGTGGCCGCCAGGCTTTCCTGGCGCCCACGGGGGTCGCCTCCCTGCACCTGGGCGGCCAGACCATCCATTCCTTCTTCGGCATCCCCCCGCGCATCCTCAACCCGGACGAGGTGAAGCCTCGCGCCCAGGTGCGGCGGCTGCTGAAGAAGCTCGACCGCCTGGTGATCGACGAAATCTCCATGGTGCGCGCCGACCTGCTGGATGCGGTGGACCAGGCGCTGCGCCTGTCCCGCGACGATCCCCGGCCCTTCGGCGGCGTGCAGATGGTGCTGGTGGGCGACTTCTTGCAGCTTCCCCCCGTGGTGCCCATGGCGGAGCAGGAAATGCTCTCCTACATGGGCTATGAGGGCCCCTTCGCCTTCGACGCCAAGTGCCTGATGGACCAGGACGTGGCCGGCGTGCCCTTCACCACGGTGCACCGCCAGTCGGACCAGGACTTCGTGCGGGTGCTCGGCGACATCCGCCGGGGCGTGGGCCTCGCTGAGGCGGTGGAGATACTGAACGAGGCTTGCATGCGCCCCCACCGGGCAGGCGTGCTGCCGGTCATCCTCACGCCCACCAATGCGCGGGCGGAAGCCTATAACCAAAGGGGCCTTGCCGCGCTTTCCGGCGAGCCGCGGTCCTTCGAGGGCACGCTGAAGGGCGAGTTCGGCCTGGAAGGCGACCGCCTGCCCGTGCCCGAGCGCCTCGTGCTGAAGGCCGGCGCGCGGGTGATGGCCCTGCGCAACGATCCCGCCCGGCGCTGGGTGAACGGCTCGGTGGGAACCGTTCTTTCCATCGGCGCCCACAGTGCTTTGGTGCGGCTGGATTCGGGACCGGCAGTGGAGATCGAGAGCTTCACCTGGGAACGCATCCGCTATGCCTGGGACGAGCGCACCGGCCGCATCGAGGCGCAGGTGGTGGGAGCCTATACCCAATTGCCGCTGGTGCCCGCCTGGGCCATGACCATGCACAAGGCGCAGGGCCTGACCCTCGAGGATGTGCGCCTGGACTTCGACAGCGGCGCCTTCGCTGCGGGCCAGGCCTATGTGGCCCTGTCCCGTGCCCGCTCTCTGGAGGGGCTCTCGCTCGCCCGCCCGTTGCGCCGCTCCGACATCCGCCATGACCGTCGGGTCGCCCAGTTCATGGCCGCGTTCGAGCGGGACTATCGGATCGCCCCGCCCGACCCATCGGCCGCAGAGGGCCGAACCGGCTGAAGGCGCGGGGTTTTCCCGTTCACGGTTCACAGATGTCGGGGCGCGTCTTCGGCGCGAACCGATCTTTGAGGTCCTCAAGAGCGCTATGACAGCGTCGGCTTCTCGAAAGTAAAGCTCCGCCCATGCATCTCTTCTCCGTACATGTGGCCAAGGCGGGCGGAACCGCGCTGAGCGCCGCGCTCGCCGACGTATATGGCGAGGCGCTTCATCTTCAGTATGACGACGGCCCCATGAACCCCGTGTCCCTGCGCAACCTCGATCCGGCTCGGGGGCTGGCGGGTCAGTTCCGGCCACCGGAGGGCGCCGCCTGCACACATGGGCACTACCATCCGGGACGTTTCAGGATCGAAAGCGGGGACATTCTCTTCGCCCTGCTGCGCCCGCCGGTGGACAACATCATCTCCATCTATTTCTTCTGGAAGACATTCCCGAACGAGCGCAATCCGCTGAACGTCTACGTCAAGCGCGAAGCACTGACCATTCGGGACTTCGCCCGCCTGCCGCTGGTGCGCAACCTCTATTCCTTCGCCTATTTCGGCGGCTTCGACATGAGCCGGTTCGACATTCTGGGGGACTATCGCAACCGAACGGCAGGGATCGCACGGCTGTCGCAGATTATCGGCTATCCGCTCACCAGCGAAGAACGGGTGAACGTGACGCCGCTCTCGCTGCAACGGCAAGCCATGGAAGCGGACGCGACGCTGAAGGCGGACCTCCAGGACATCCTGATCGAGGATGTGCGTTTCTTCGAAAAATACGCCGAGGGGCGCTAACCGCCAAGCAGCGCCCACCCCACGCCCTGCCCAATGCGCAGGCGTTTTCCCGCCTCTGTGACGCCAAGCTGTGCAACGGCCCCTTGCATCGCCGCCCCAACGGGCCTATCCCCATTGACGGGACACCTCCCCCCAACGGGAGGCGCCCATCTGTAAGGATGGATCACATGACGACGCATGACGCCCCGGCCACCCGCCCGGAGAACCCCAATTTCTCGTCCGGCCCTTGCGCCAAGCGCCCCGGCTGGACCCTTGATGCGCTGCGCGACGCGCCGCTCGGCCGCTCCCACCGGGCCAAGGTGGGCAAGGTCAAGCTGAAGGAAGCCATCGACCTCACCCGCGACGTGCTGGACGTGCCCGCCGACTACCGCATCGGCATCGTGCCCGCCTCCGACACCGGCGCGGTGGAAATGGCGCTTTGGTCGCTGCTGGGCGAGCGCCCCGTCGACATGCTGGCCTGGGAATCCTTCGGCGAAGGCTGGGTGACGGACGTCGTCAAGCAGCTGAAGCTCGCCGATGCCCGCCTGCTGAATGCCCCCTATGGCGAGCTGCCCGACCTCTCCCAGGTCGATTTCAGCCATGACGTGGTCTTCACCTGGAACGGCACCACCTCCGGCGTCATGGTGCCGGATGCGGAGTGGATCCCGGCCGACCGCCAGGGCCTAACCATCTGCGACGCCACCTCGGCCGCTTTCGCCCAGGCGCTCGACTTCTCCAAGCTCGATGTGGTGACCTTCTCCTGGCAGAAGGTGCTCGGCGGCGAGGCCGCGCACGGCATGCTCATCCTCTCGCCCCGCGCCGTGGCGCGGCTTGAGAGCTATAAGCCCGCTTGGCCGCTGCCGAAGATCTTCCGCATGACCAAGGGCGGCAAGCTCATCGAAGGCATCTTCGAGGGCGAGACCATCAACACGCCCTCCATGCTGTGCGTGGAAGACTATATCGACGCCCTGCGCTGGGCCCAGTCGGTCGGCGGCCTTGCCGGCCTGAAGGAGCGGTCCAACCGCAATTTCGAGGCCATCGCCCAGTGGGTGCACCGCACGCCTTGGGTGGACTTCCTGGCCAAGGACCCGGTCACCCGCTCCAACACCTCGGTGTGCCTGAAGGTGGTGGATCCGGACGTGACCGCGCTGCCCGCCGACGCCCAGGCGGCCTTTGCCAAGGCCATCGCTTCCGGCCTGGAAAAGGGCGGCATCGCCTATGACATCGGCGCCTATCGCGACGCCCCTCCCGGCCTGCGCATCTGGTGCGGCGCCACGGTGGAAGCCTCGGATGTGGCTGCCCTCACCCATTGGCTCGACTGGGCCTATGGGGTGGCCAAGGCGTCCCTGACCAAGGCGGCCTGACGCCCGCTTGCGCAAGGCTCCCTCTCCCGCTTGCGGGGGAGGGCCGGGGAGGGAGCGTGCATATCCCTCAGACTCCCCTGCCCTTTCATTGCGTCCTTCCCCCTCCCAACCCTCCCCCGCAAGCGGGAGAGGGCTTTCACAGCCCGGCCTGCGCGCACGAGCGCTGCGGCCGCTCGTGCAATCCCATTCCGGAGCCCCACCATGGCCCCCCGTGTGCTCATTTCCGACAAGCTGTCCGACGCCGCCGTCCAGATCTTCAAGGATCGCGGCATCGAGGTCGACTTCCAGCCCGACCTCGGCAAGGACAAGGACAAGCTGGCCGAAGTCATCGGCAATTATGATGGCCTTGCCATCCGCTCGGCCACCAAGGTCACCCCGAAGATCCTGGAAAAGGCCACCCGCCTCAAGGTGATCGGCCGCGCCGGCATCGGCGTCGACAATGTGGACATCCCGGCCGCCACCGCCAAGGGCGTGATCGTGATGAACACGCCGTTCGGCAATTCCATCACCACCGCCGAGCACGCCATCGCCATGATGTTCGCGCTCGCCCGCCAGATCCCCGCCGCCGACGCCTCCACCCAGGCCGGCAAGTGGGAGAAGAACCGCTTCATGGGCGTCGAGCTGACGGGCAAGACGCTCGGCATCATCGGTTGCGGCAATATCGGCTCCATCGTCGCCGAGCGCGGCGTCGGCCTGAAGATGAAGGTGATCGCGTTCGATCCCTTCCTCTCCCCCGAGCGCGCCTTGGACCTCGGCGTCGAGAAGGTGGAGCTGGACGATTTGCTCGCCCGCGCCGATGTCATCACCCTGCACACCCCGCTCACCGAGAAGACCAAGAACATCCTCTCGGCCGAGAATCTCGCCCGCACCAAGAAGGGCGTGCGCATCATCAATTGCGCCCGTGGCGGCCTGGTGGACGAGGCGGCCCTGCGCGCGGCCCTCGATAGCGGCCATGTGGCCGGTGCCGCTTTCGACGTGTTCGTGGAAGAGCCGGCGGTCAACAATCCCCTGTTCGGCCATCCCAATGTGGTGTGCACGCCGCATCTGGGCGCCGCCACCACCGAGGCGCAGGAGAATGTGGCCCTCCAGGTGGCCGAGCAGATGAGCGACTATCTGCTCTCCGGCGCCATCTCCAATGCGGTGAACTTCCCCTCCATCACCGCCGAGGAAGCCCCCAAGCTGAAGCCCTTCGTGGAACTGGCGGAAAAGCTCGGCTCGTTCGCCGGCCAGCTCACCGAAACTGACATCAAGACCATCCGCATCACCTATGAGGGCGCGGTGGCCGACTTGAAGGTGAAGGCGCTGACCAGCGCGGCGGTGGCCGGCCTGCTGCGTCCGGCGCTGGCCGACGTGAACGTGGTCTCCGCGCCGTCCGTCGCCAAGGAGCGCGGCATCGTGGTGGAGGAAACCACCCGCGCCGCCGAGGGCGACTATGACAGTCTGATTACCCTGACCGTGGTGACCGACACCTATGAGCGCTCCGTGGCGGGCACGGTGTTCGCGGATGGCCATCCGCGCATCGTCAACATCAAGGGCATCAAGGTGGATGCGGGCTTCGCCCCGGCCATGATCTACGTGACCAATGCGGACAAGCCCGGCTTCATCGGCCGCTTCGCCAGCCTGCTCGGCGATGCCGGCGTGAACATCGCCACCTTCGCCCTCGGCCGCGACCATGAGGGAGGCGATGCCATCGCCCTCGTGGCGGTGGACGACGTGGTGCCGGCGGAGCTGATCGCCCAGGTGCAGGCGCTGCCGCACGTGAACCAGGTCAAGCAGGTCACCTTCTGACCGCTGCGCACCGAAAATGAGAGGCCGCCGGGTCACCCCCGGCGGCCTTTTTCATGTCAGGGGCGCAGCGGCGGCGGCCAGTCGAGGCCCGAGCGGCCGGCATCGGCGGGCGGCAGCGCGGCGGCGATGGCGTCCGCATCCAGGCCCGCTTCGGCCAGAACTTCCGCCGTCCGGTCGGTGAAGTCGGTGTCCCGCGCAACCGAGGGGGTGCGGGACAGGCGCGGCACAGCGGGCACCTTGTCCGCCGCGCTGTCGGGATGGCGCGCCTTCACCTGCGGGTCGGACCAGATCTCGCCGGGTTCAAGCACGGGGGTGACACAGGCATCCACCCCGGCGAACAGCGTCGCCCAATGGTCGCGCGGCTGGCTGGCGAAGGTGCGGGTGAGCGCCTCCTCGATGCCCGGCCAATTGGCGCGGGACATGTGATCGGGCACCTCGCCCAGGTCCAGCGTGCGCCAAAGCTGCTCGAAGAAGCCGCGCTCCAGCGCACCCACCGCCACATGACGCCCGTCGGCGCAGGCATAGGTGCGATAAAAGGGCTTGGAGCCGGCCAGCAGCCCCTCGCCGCGCGCCGGCATGTGGGGCGAGCCCCAGAGCGGCAGGTGCATGGCCATGAGGGAGAGCGAGCCGTCGATCATGGCCGCATCGATGAACTGCCCCTTGCCGGAAGCCCGCGCCTCATACAGCGCCGAGACGATGCCCAGCGCCGCCACCAGGCTGCCGCCGGCAAAGTCCGCCACCAGATTGAGCGGCACCAGAGGCGGGCGATCCACCGGGCCCATGGCGCCGAGCACACCGGTGAGGGAGACATAATTGATGTCGTGCCCCGCCTCCTGGGCGCGGGGACCGTCCTGGCCATAGCCGGTCAGGGCGCAATAGACGAGGCGGGGATTGAGGGCGGACAGGTCCTCATAGCCCGCCCCGAGCCGCGCCGCGACGCCGGGGCGGAAGCCTTCCACGAACACATCGGCGGTCTTCACCAGCGCCTGGAGCGCGGTGCGGCCGGCGGGGGTCTTCAGGTCCAGCGAAATGTGCCGCTTGCCGCGCGAGAAGACGGGGATGGCCACCCCCGCGCGCCCGCCGCCCACCACGATCACCTCGGCACCGAGATCGGCCAGGAGCATGGTGCAATAGGGGCCGGGCGCGAGGCGCGACATGTCCACCACCCGCACGCCGCTCAAAGGTCCGCGCGGCGCCTGTGCCTCCACCATGATGGTCTCCCCTCCCGATCGGACACCTGGTGTGCCCTGTTCTTGTCGCCCGCTCTCACAAGGAACGGGCGATGACGATGCGCTGCACGTCGCTGGTGCCCTCATAGATCTGGCACACCCGAACGTCGCGATAGATGCGCTCCACCGGGAAGTCGGCCAGATAGCCGTAGCCGCCATGGATCTGGATCGCCGCCGAGCAGACCGCCTCGGCGGTCTCGGAGGCCAGCAGCTTGGCCATGGAGGCTTCCGTCAGGCAGGGCCGGCCGGCCTCGCGCAGTTCCGCCGCATGGAGCACCATCTGGCGGGCGGCGGCGATCTTGGTCGCCATGTCCGCGAGGCGGAAGGCGATGGCCTGATGCTCGATGATGGGCTTGCCGAAGGTGACGCGCTGCCGGGCATAATCGCGCGCCGCCTCGAAGGCGGCCTGGGCCATGCCCACGGACTGCGCGGCGATGCCGATTCGCCCGCCCTCCAGGTTGGAAAGCGCGATCTTCAGCCCCTCCCCTTCCGCACCGAGGCGCAGGTCGGCGGGGATGCGCATGTCGGTGAAGGCGAGCTGGCAGGTGTCGGAGGCGTGCTGGCCGAGCTTCTCCTCCACCCGCACCACTTCATAGCCAGGCGTGTCGGTGGGCACGATGAAGGCGGAGATGCCCTTCTTGCCGGCGTCCGGATCGGTGACCGCGAACACGATCACCACCTGCCCGTTCTTGCCGGAGGTGATGAATTGCTTGGCGCCGTTCAGCACATAATGGTCGCCATCGCGGCGGGCGCGGGTGCGCAGATTGGCCGCGTCAGAGCCGGCCTGCGGCTCGGTGAGGGCAAAGCCCCCGATCCATTCGCCGCTGGCGAGCTTGGGCAGGAAACGCTCCTTCTGTGCGTCGGTGCCGAACTTCAGGATGGGCATGCAGCCCACCGAGCTGTGCACGCTCATGATGGTGGAGCAGGCGCCATCGCCGGCCGCGATCTCTTCCAGCGCCAGCGTATTGGCCAGCACGCCCGCATCAGAGCCGCCATAGGCTTCCGGCACCATCATGCCAAGGAAGCCCAGTTCGCCCATTTCCTTCAATTCGGCGGCGGGGAAGGCATGGGCCTTGTCCCGCGCGGCGGCGGTGGGAGCGAGGCGCTCGCGGGCAAAGGCACGGGCGGCGTCGCGGATCTGTTCCTGGGTCTCGTTCAGGATCATGATGGCGTCCTCAGGACAGGCGCTCGATGGCGACGGCGGTGGCCTCGCCGCCGCCGATGCACAAGGAGGCCATGCCGCGCTTGAGGCCATGGGTCTTCAGCGCCGCCAAGAGCGTCACCAGCACCCGCGCGCCGGAGGCACCGATGGGATGGCCGAGCGCGCAGGCCCCGCCATGCACGTTCACCTTGTCGTGGGGCAGATCGAGGTCATGCATGGCGGCCAGCGCCACCACGGCGAAGGCCTCGTTCACCTCGAACAGGTCCACGTCCTTCAGGTCCCAGCCGGTGCGCTCGGAGAGCTTGCGCAGGGCGCCGATGGGGGCGGTGGGGAAGAGGTTGGGCGCCTGGGCGTGGGTGGAATGGCCCACAATGGCCGCGAGCGGAGTCAGGCCGCGCTTTTCGGCTTCCGAGCGGCGCATCAGCACCAGGGCCGCCGCGCCATCGGAGATGGAGGAGGAATTGGCGGCGGTCACCGTGCCGCCCTCGCGGAAGGCGGGCTTCAAAGTGGGGATCTTGTCCAGCTTGGCCTTCAAGGGCTGCTCGTCCTGCTCCACCACCTTCTCGGTGCGACCGGCCTTCACCGTCACCGGCACCACCTCGCCGGCAAAGGCGCCGCCGGTGATGGCCTTCTGCGCCCGCTCCAGGGAGGCGATGGCATAGTCGTCCTGCACCTTGCGGGTGAATTGGTAGCTCTGGGCGCAATCCTCGGCGAAGGTGCCCATGAGGCGGCCCTTGTCATAGGCGTCTTCCAGGCCGTCCAGGAACATGTGGTCGAGCACCCGGCCATGGCCCATGCGCAGCCCGGCGCGCGCCCGGTCGAGCAGATAGGGGGCGTTGGTCATGCTCTCCATGCCGCCCGCCACCGCCACATCGGCGGAGCCGGCGAGGATGAGGTCATGGGCCAGCATGGCCGCCTTCATGCCCGAGCCGCACATCTTGTTGACGGTGGTGGCCCCCGCCGAGAGCGGCAGGCCGGCGCCCAGCGCCGCCTGGCGGGCGGGCGCCTGGCCCTGGCCGGCGGGCAGCACGCAGCCGAACACGATTTCCTCCACCGCCTCGCGGGAGAGGCCCGCGCGGTCGAGGGCGGCGCCGATGGCGGCGGCGCCGAGTTCCGGGGCGGTGGCATCCTTCAGGTCGCCCTGGAAGCCGCCCATGGGGGTCCGGGCGGACCCGACAATGACGATGGGATCAGCACTCATGTCCGCAATCCTCCCGTTTCGGCTTCAGCGCGGCGGCATGCGCAGGGCGCCGTCGAGGCGGATGACCTCGCCGTTCAGCATGGTGTTTTCGCAGATGTGCCGCACCAAGGCGGCGAATTCCGGCGGCCGGCCGAGGCGCGGCGGGAAGGGCACGGACTTGCCCAGCGCGTCCTGCACCTCCTGCGGCATGCCCGCCATCATAGGCGTCTCGAAGATGCCCGGCGCGATGGTCACCACACGCACGCCGAACCGCGCCAGTTCGCGCGCCACCGGCAGAGTGAGGGCCGCGACACCGCCCTTGGAGGCCGCATAGGCGGCCTGGCCCACCTGTCCGTCATAGGCGGCGATGGAGGCGGTGTTCACGATCACGCCCCGCTCGCCATTCTCGTCCGGCTGTTCCTTGACGATGGCGTCGGCGGCGAGCCGCAGCAT
Source organism: Aquabacter sp. DMC10 (assembly GCF_056314145.1). Classification (NCBI taxonomy): domain Bacteria; kingdom Pseudomonadati; phylum Pseudomonadota; class Alphaproteobacteria; order Hyphomicrobiales; family Xanthobacteraceae; genus Aquabacter; species Aquabacter sp. DMC10. Next base: position 715,102 of record NZ_JBQUYX010000001.1, read on the forward strand.
GTTGAAGGTGCCGATGAGATTGATGCTCACCGCACGGGCGAAGCTCTCCAGGCGGTGCGGCCCCTCGCGGCCCACCACCTTCTCGCCGGGCGCGACGCCGGCGCAGTTTACCAGGCCATGGAGATGGCCGAAGGCGTCCAGCGCGGTCTTCACGGCGGCGATGCCATCCGCCTCGGAGGTGACATCGGCGCGGGCAAAGCGAGCGGCATCGCCCAGCGCCGCCACGGTGGCGGCACCGGCCTCCGCATTCACATCCACCACCACCACCTTGCCGCCGGCTTCCACCAGCGCGCGGGCGACCGACGCGCCAAGGCCAGAGCCGGCGCCGGTGACGAGGAATACGCGGTCCTTGATCTGCATGCTCTGTGGTCCCGTCCGTGCGCGCGCCCGCCGGCGCGGCGCGCCAAAAATCTCATGCGTGCGGGGATCAGGGGCGTGCCGCCCCTCCTGCCGCTCCGGCGCACTTCCTCGTCCGCCCTCTGCCGGGGCGGTGGTGTTCGGCTGGATTAAGCGACGAAACCGTGTGGCAATCCAGGCCCAAACGGATCTCGCGTCGTGATCGTTTTTGCCACATGATCGCTCCTCATTCCGGGAGAGCCATGGACACGCCCGCCCCCAGCCCCGACCGGCGCATGATTTCGGCGAGCTTCGTCGCCGATGCGCTGGATTGCCTTGCCCGGCGCGGCATTGCGCAAGGACCGGTGCTCGCCGCCGCCGGCCTGCCGGCCCTGGTGCGCGAGCCGGTCTCGGCGGAGCAATATGGCGCGCTCTGGCTGGCGGTGGCGCGGGCCATGGACGACGAATTCTTCGGCCTGGGCGCCCGGCCCATGCGGCCGGGCAGCTTCACGCTTCTGTGCCACGCCATCCTCCATGCGGGCACGCTGGAGCAGGCGCTGCGGCGGGCGCTGCGCTTCCTCACCCTGGTGCTGGACGACCCGCGCGGCACGCTGGAGGTGAGCGAGGGCCATGCCCGCATCGTGCTGGCGGATGCGGGGACACCGCGCACGGCCTTCGCCTATCGCACCTATTGGATCATCCTGCACGGCATCGCCTGCTGGCTGGTGGGTCGGCGCATCCCCTTGCGGCGGGTGGATTTTCGCTGCGCCGCCCCCGCCCATGGGGCCGACTATCGCATCTTCTTCGGCGCCCCCGTGCGGTTCGCCCAAGCGGCGAGCCGATTGGAGTTCGACGCCGCCTATCTGAAGCTGCCGGTGCTGCGCACCGAGCGGGCGCTACGGGACTTCCTGCGCAAGGCGCCGGCCAACATCCTGGTGCGCTATCGCCATGATGCGGGCCTGGTGGCGTCTGTCCGCGCCATCTTGCGGGAGACGCCGCCGCCCGAATGGCCGGTTTTCGAGGACCTGGCTGCCCGCCTGCGCATCCCCGCCCCCACCTTGCGGCGGCGCCTCAAGGGCGAGGGGCAGAGCTACCAGGCCATCAAGGACGAAATCCGCCGGGCGCTCGCCACCCGGCTGCTTCTGGAGACACCGGAGGGCGTCGGCGAGATCGCCGCCCGGCTGGGCTTTGCCGAGCCCAGCGCCTTCCACCGCGCCTTCCGCAAATGGACCGCCCGCAGCCCCGCCGCCTTCCGCGCGGAGGGCGGGCCGGACTGATCCGGCCCGCCACGCCCCCTGGCTATTGCTTCTCGAACGGGAAGATGACCTTCCAGTCGGTCTTCATGTCCACCACGTTCCAGCCGCGCTTGGGGGCCTCGTCCAGCGCCTTGTCGAGGGTGCCCACCAAGGCGGTGCGGTCATAGGCCCATTCGCGCACCCCATCCGTGTGGTGCACCAGGAGAGCGAAGCGGGGACCTGAATTCAGCGTGGTCCATTGCAGCATCTCCAGGTCGCCGTCCGAATTGCCGGCGGCGAAGATGGGGCGGCGGCCGATGTTCAGCGAGATCGCCACCGGCTTGCCGGGTCCCACCGTGAACAAATCCACCCGATCGAGGCGCACGATGGACGGCGTGTTGCCCTCCAGATGATAGGCCACCCGCCCCGAGGAGCCGAAAATCTGTTCGGGCGGAATGCCATAGGCCTTGGGCATCCAGGGCCGCATGAAGGTGATGTCGCCGCCGGAGACGACGAAGGTCTTGAAGCCATTGGCCCGCAGATAGTCGAGCAGTTCCATCATCGGCTGGTAGACGAGATCCGTATAGGGACGGTTGAAGCGGGGATGGCGGGCGGTCTTGATCCACTCATTCACCCGCGCCTCGACCTCCGCGACCGTGCGGCCCGCATGGGCGCGGGTCAGCATGACCAGATATTGGCGCTCGGAAATCTCGCTGATGCGCTTGCGGTCATTTTCGAGGACCGCCTTGAAGGGTTGAACCTTCTTCCAGTCCGGGTGCTCCTTGGCCACCGCCTTGACTTCATCCACCGCGAAGACGGTGGGCACGTACATGGGCTGCTCGGCGATCAGCGTGCCGTCGCTGTCGAAGGTGGCGATGCGCTCCGGCACCGGCACGAAGTCCGGCCCGCCCTCGCGGGTGACGCGCGTGACAAAGTCGATGATGGCCGCCTTGCGCGGCCCCTCGTTCCAGGATGGGAGCGGATCGGTCTGCGCCAAGGCCGGCAGGGCGGCAAGCACCAGCAGCAGGCCCGCCAGGAGAGTGGCGAGACCGGCCGGAAGGCGCCGACGGCTCAGGCCGCGGTTGGATTGGATCATGTCATGTCCCCGCATGTGCCCCCCACAGCAGGGCGGCGGGCGCATGGTGCCACGCGCCCGCCGGGAGGCAAGGGGGCGCGCGCCTTACCGCCCGCCGGCAATGTCCATGAGCGCGCCGGTGACATAGGAGGCTTCGTCTCCCAACAGCCAGGCGATGGCCTCCGCCACCTCGTCCGCCCGGCCCGGCCGGCGCAGCGGCACGCCGGCCCCCAGCACCTGCGCCCGGTCCGGGCGGCCGCCGGAGGCGTGGATGTCGGTCTCGATCAGGCCGGGCCGCACCGCATTCACCCGCACCCCCTGCGGCCCCAATTCCTTGGCAAGGCCGATGGTCAGCGTGTCGAGGGCGCCCTTGGAGGCGGCATAGTCCACATATTCGTCCGGCGAGCCCAGCTTGGACGCCACCGAAGACACGATGACCATGGACCCGCCCGCCTGCAGGCGCCGCGCGCCCTCGCGGGCGCAGAGCACCGCGCCCATGACATTCACATCGAACATGCGCTTGAGGCGATCAAAGCTCATGTCGGCCAGGCGGGAGGCGGGGGCGACGATGCCGGAATTGATGACCACCCCCGAAAGCGGACCCAGCGCCGCCTCGCTGGCATCGAAAAGGGCGAGCACCTCGGCCTCGGCGGCAACATCGGCCTTCAGCGCCACCGCCTGCACACCGAGCGCCCTGGCCTCGCTTGCGGTCGCCTCGGCCGCCTGCGCATCGCGCACATAATTGACGGCCACCGACCACCCCCGCCGTGCCGCCGCCAAGGCCGTCGCCCGGCCGATACCCCGGCTGCCGCCGGTGATGAGAACCGCCTTGCCCATGGATGCCTCCCTTTGATCTCTTGTCCGAAGGTTAGCCCATGCCGGCGCGCCCCAGCCCCGCGCGGCGAGCAAGGGGGGCCTGCGCAATGCACTGCGGAAGGCGCGGCTCACACCTCGTTCAGATAGGCGCCGTCCCGCCGGAACACCTCGGTCAAATGGCGCAGCACGGCGCGCACGCGGCCCATGAATTCCAAATCCTCATGCACCGAGACGAACACGTCCCGCTTCACCACCACCTCCTCCGCCAGCACCGGGACGAGGCGTGGATTGGACTTGGCGGAAAACAGAGGCAGCAGCCCGATGCCCGCCCCCGCCGCGATGGCGTTCTGCTGGGCGTGCATGCTGGTGGAGCGGAAGGAGACGTTGGGCGGGTCCAGCACGTCCAAGAGCCAATGCACCGGCTGGATGGCGACGAGATCCTCCACATAGTCCACGAACACATGGTTCGGCAGGTCCGCGCGCGACGTGGGCAGGCCGCGGCGGCGGATATAATCGGGGGCGGCGTAGAGGGCGAGGCGGAACTCGCCCATCTTGCGCACCACCAGGCGCTGGCCGGAGAGCGGCACGAAGGAGATGGAAATGTCCGCCTCGCGCTTGGTCAAATTGATGAGGTGGCGCTCGGTGACCAGCTCCACCACGATGCCCGGCTCCTTCACCGCCAGCTCGGCAAAGCGCTCGGCCAGGAAGAAGGCGCCGATGCCCTCCATGGAGGCGACGCGCACCCGCCCTTCCGGCGCGCTCGGCGCGGCGCGGATGCCCTCCTCCACCTGCCCCGCCTCCTGCTCCATGCGCTCGGCGATGACAAACAGGCGATGGCCCTGCTCGGTCAGCACGAAGCCATCGGGCTTGCGGTCGAACAGCTTGACGGAGAGGTCCTTCTCCAGTTCCGAGATGCGGCGGCTGACCGTGGTGTGGTCCACCCTCAGGCGGCGCGCGGCCGTCATCAGCCGCGCCTGCCGGGCCAGTTCCAGGAAATAGACGAGGTCGTTCCAGTTGAACACGGGCAGACCCTGGCGACAGGAGGCTCCCGCGCGGGGCAGGAGCTGGGGCGGGCGGGACACCGCGGGGCACATCCCGGCGGCGGGGGCCCTCAGTCTAGCGCGACCGCGCGCCCCCCGCGCAAGAGGCGCGGGACGATTGCCTCAGGCGGCCGTGAGCTTGTCGACGCCGTAAACCGCGTTGAGCAGCAGCAGCGTGCCCACCGCGATCAGCATCTGCACCGTGCTGATGGCCGCGATGGACGGGTCGAACTGCGACTGCATGTAGCTCAACATCACCACGGGAAGCGTATTGGTGCTGGCGGTGCCGAAGAAGAAGGACAAGGGCAGATTGTCCAGCGAGATCAGCACCGCGAACAGGCTGCCGGCGAAGATGCCCGGGCGGATCAGCGGCAGCGTGGTGTAGCGCAAGGTCTGCCAGCGGGTGGCGCCCAGCACCGCCGCCGCCTCCTCGAAGTCCGGCGGCAAGGCGCGATAGACCGCCAGCACCGTGCGGCAGATATAGGGGATGGACACCACCGTATGGCTGATGAGCAAGGCGGTGAAGGAAATGCCGAACCCCATGGCCGACAAGAGATAGAGCAGAGAAAAGCCCAGCACGATGGCGGGGATGGAGATGGGCGCCAGCAGCAGATTGCCCACCATGGCCGCCGCCCGGCTGCGCGAGCGGGCCACCCACAAGGTGGCGGGCACGCCAAGCAGGATGGCGCAGGCGGCCGAGGCCAAGGCCAGCTGGATGGAAACGATCAGCGCATCAACGAAGGGCTGGTATTCCAGGATCCGCCAATACCATTGCAGGGAATAGCCCGGCATGGGGAAGGCGATGTAGCTGGCCGAGGAGAAGGAGACCACCACCACCGCCGCGATGGGCAGCAGCAGGAAGATCATGAACAGCACCACGAAGATGCCGAGCCCCCAGGCCAGGAGATCCACCCTGCGGCGGGGCCGGCGCATGGGACCGGTGGCGGGAACGGTGCTCATGACTTGATCCCCTTGCGGCGGACGAAGCGCATCTGGAGGAACAGGCAGATCATGGCCGTGACCAGGAGCACATTGCCCATCGTGGCCGCAAAGCCCACGTCCTGCGTCAGGTTGAACTGCTGGTAGATGAGCAGCGAGAGCGTCTGAACCTTGCCATCGCCCAGGAGCAGCATGGTCAGGAAGCTGCCATTGGTGATGACGAAGACCAGGATGCAGCCGGTGGCGATGCCGTCCAGCGTCAGGGGCAAGGTCACGTTGCAGAAGGCCCGCCAGCGGCTCGCCCCCAGCACGCGGGCGGATTCCTCCAACCTGAGGTCCACCCCCTGGAGCACCGCCGTGATGGACAGCACCATGAAGGGCACCATCACATGGACAAGGCCCATATAGACCGAGATGGGCTCGGACAGGATGGCGAGGGGACGCGAGATGATGCCAAGATCGGTCAGCCACACATTCATCAGGCCGCGCCGGGCAAACAACACCCGCCAGCCGAAGGTGCGCATGATGATGGAGGTGAGCAGCGGGGCGATCATGCAGAACACGATCAGCGTGTTCCAGCGCCCGGCATAGCGCACCATGAAATAGGCCACCGGATAGCCCATGATGAGGGTCACCACGGTCACAATGATCGCGACCTTGAAGGTCTCCAGGAAGATCCGGGAATAATAGGGATCGAAGAACAGCTTTTCGTAATAGACCCAGGTATCGGTGGCGGCAGCGCCGAGCGTCACCGAGCGCACCGCATTGGAGACGAGCGGCACCACCAGGAACAGGATGAGATAGGCCACCACTGGCAGCGCCCAATAGGGCGTCGCCAAGCGGAACTTGCCCCGGCGCATGGGCGGCGGATCGGGAGGCGCCATCACGGCGGCAGGGGCGGCCTGGTCGGTCATGCCCGTTCCTCGATCAGGACGGCGCTGTCCGCGTCCCAGCTGAGGCCCACATCCGTGCCCTTGGGAAGGGCGTGGCGGGTTTGGCTGTAGGCCACCAGCGGCACGTCGTGGGTGGCGCAGTCCAGTTCATAGGCCACATAGGGGCCGCGGAAGACCCAGTCGCGCACCCGCGCCTGCACGAGGCCCGCCTCCGGGGCGCCCAGCGACAGGCGCTCGGGCCGCACCACGAAGGAGACCTTGCGCCCGGCCGGCAGCGGCGCTGCGGCGCAGATGACGCCTTCCGCCGCGCCCGTGCCCAGCGAGACGCGGATGGCATTGGGATCGTCGGCGGCCAGCACCGTGCCCTCGAAGATGTTGGCGGTGCCGAGAAACTCCGACACGAAGCGGTTCTTCGGCCGCTCATAGACCTCGGTCGGCCCGCCGATCTGCACGATCTCGCCCGCCGACATGACGGCGATGCGGTCGGACATGGTGAGCGCCTCCTCCTGGTCGTGGGTGACGAGGATGGAGGTGATGCCGAGCCGCCGCTGGATCTCGCGCAGCTCGAACTGCATGCGCTCGCGCAGATTCTTGTCCAGCGCACCCAGGGGCTCGTCGAGGAGCAGCACCTTGGGGTCGGTGACCAGCGAGCGGGCAAGCGCCACGCGCTGCTGCTGTCCGCCGGACAATTGATGCACCTGGCGCTCCGCATGGGTGCCCAGCCCCACCAGCTCCAGCATGGCCCGGGCCTTGGTGTCGCGATCGAGGCGGGAGACGCCGCGCATCTTCAGGCCGAAGGCCACGTTCTCGCCCACGCTCATGTGCGGGAACAGGGAGTAGTTCTGGAAGACCATGCCGAGGTCGCGCTTGTTGGGCGGCAGGTCGGTGACATCGCGCTCGCCGATATGGATCGACCCGGTGTCGGGGATCTCGAAGCCGGCGATGGCGCGCAACGTGGTGGTCTTGCCGCAGCCGGAGGGGCCGAGCAGCGCCAGCATCTCGCCCGGCCTCACCTCCAGGTCGAGGGGTTTGAGCGCCTGCACCGCCTCATAGCGCTTGCTGATGCCGCGGATGGAAAGGGGCACGCTGCTCATGTCAGGCCTCCGGTCGGGCGCGAAGGGAGGAAAGGGAGAGGACCAGAAGGACCCGCGCGCCAGGGCGCCGGAACGGCTGCAGAGGACGGGGCGCGGGCCTCAGGTCCATGGGACGTCCTTAAAGATGTCGGTCGACGGAGATGGAGCCGATGATCCACAGCACTTTGGCAAGTTCCGTGCCGGGATTTGAGAAGGAATGGGGGATGGAGCTGTCGAACACGAAGCTGTCGCCCTCCATCAGGTGCGCTTCTTCTTCGCCCACCCGCAGGATGAACTCGCCCGATAGCACGAAGCCCGCCTTTTCCGCCGGATAGCGCATGGGCTTGTCGCCGGAGGAACTGCCAGCGGGAATGTGCAGGATCATCATCTGCAGATTGTGCGGCGTGCCGGCGGAGAGCAATTCCTTGCTGAGATAGCCGAGCTCCAGGCGCGGGCGCTGGTCCACCCGGCGCACGAAGGCGGGGTCTTTGGCCGGGGGCGGGGCGGTCTCGGAGAAGAAGGCGCTGGCGGGCAGGCCGAGCGCGTTGCGGATGGAGGTCAGCACGCGCAGCGAGGGATTGGCGAGGTCGCGCTCCACCTGGCTCAGCATGCCCACGGACACGCCGGACATCTGCGCCAGTTCCTGAAGCGAGACGCCTTTTTCCTTGCGGATGCGCCGGATCATGGCGCCCACTTCTTCGCGGCCGGACGTGTCCGATGCCGGCTCGGCGGACGGCTCCGTCGCGATGGCACTCTCCTCCGCGGACCCCAGCTTCACGGTCTTTCCTTCACTCAAGCCTGATCCCCTATATTCAGTATGTTAAAAATATCACGGACGCAACACGGGGAGCACCAGCTTACGACGGCCCGGTGTACCGGCTCAACACGACCGATGGCTGAGCGGTTGAAAATTCTTCATTTGCTCATTTTCAGAGCGCTTGCGGCACAATTTTTCCGCACCGCGGCACCGCCGGATTGTTCTCGCACCCGTTCAAACCTGTTGCGCCGTTTTTTAGGATAGTGAATAGTGATTGAAATTTTCCCGGTTCCAGACGGGCTCATTTCAGACAAAGGGGACGATGATGAGCGGACGTGCGGGTCAATGGCTTCACCTGGCGGTCGGCGCCGCCTCCATCGCCGGCCTCTGGTCCGGCCTCGCGGCTCCCGCGAACGCCGCCGACCTGGTGGTCGGCGTGTTCGGCGGCATCTGGGAGAAGGCCTATCGGGAATGCGTCGTCGCCCCCTTCGAGGCCAAGACCGGCAAGAAGGTGGATCTCGTCCTCGGCTCGCCGCCCCAGTGGCTGAACCAGATCGCCGCCAATCCCTCCAAGCCCCCTCTCGACGTGATGATGGTCACCGGCGATGTGGCCTTCGACGCCATCAACCGCGGCCTGGTGGACAAGTTCACCGTCGAGAAGGTGCCGAACCTCGCAAAGCTCGCCAAGCGCTTCACGGACGTGGGTGACGGCTATGGCGTCGCCCACAATTACGGCGGCATGGGCCTCATCTACAACAAGGCCACGGTGAAGAACCCGCCCAAGGACTGGAAGGACTTCGTCGAAGGCACCGCCTCCGGCAAGTGGCGCGCCGCGGCCCCCTCCATCAACTATACCGGCGGCGGCTCGCCCTTCATCGTCTATCAGCTCTCCACCCTCTATGGCGGCGGCCTCGACAATATCCAGCCCGGCCTCGCCCAGGCCAAGCGCATGTTGGACAGCGGCAATCTCACGCTGTGGACCGACCCCAACCAAGTGCTCAACGACCTGAAGAGCGGCGAGATCGACATGGCCGCCTATTGGGATGGCCGCGCCTGGGCCTTCATCGACGACAACAATTCCGGCTTCGGCTACACCACCCCCGCCCCCGGCGCCATGGCCGGCATCACCTGGGTGCAGAAGCCGAAGAACTCGTCGGACCTTGCCTGGGAGCTCATCAACTTCGATCTCGATGCCAAGCAGCAGGGCTGCTTCGGCTCCAAGGTGCGCTACGGCACGCCCAATGTGGACGCGGTCTACGACCCCAAGGTCGCCCACGAGATCACCAAGATCGACGAGATCATCATCCCGCCCTTCAAGGACCTGCCGCCCCGCCAGGCCAACTGGCTGGAGCAGTGGAACAAGACCATCGGCCGCTGAGGCCCCTTGCGGCGCGGCCCCTGAGCCGCGCCGTTGCCATGCGCCCTGGCGCGTATACCGACCTGATTTTACGTCATTTTTGATCCGGCCCGCGCGGCCGGCCGCTCGGAGATTGTCCCATGGGGTACCGGGTTGGGGTCGATATCGGTGGGTCCTTCACCGATTTTGCCCTGTTCGATGAAGAGACCAAGACCCTCCAGTCGCTGAAAGTCTTCTCCCGCCCGGACCAGCCGGGCGCCGAGGTGCTGGAGGGCGTGCGCTCCCTGAAGGAGCGCTACGGTATCGCGCCGCAGGACATCGTCTACTTCACCCACGGCACCACGGTGGGCGTGAACACGGTGGTGCAGCGCAAGGGCCTGAAGCTCGCGCTCTTCACCACCGAGCATTTCCGCGACGTGCTGGAATTGGCCCGGCTGAAGATCCCGGACATGTATTCGCTGCTCTCCAAGCGGCCCGAGCCTCTCATCAGCCGCGACATGGTGTTCGGCATTCCCGGCCGCATGCTGCCCGACGGCTCGGTGGAAACCATGTTGGACACGCAGGCCGTGGAAGCGGCGGCGCTGGCCGCCAAGGCGGCGGGGGCGGAAGGCATCGTCATCTCCTTCCTGCATTCCTATCGCGACGGCGCGCTGGAACTTGAGGCCAAGGCCATCATCGAGAAGGTGGTGCCGGACGTCCCGGCCTTCTGCTCCTGCGAGACCTGGCCCATCATCCGCGAATATGAGCGCACCATCACCGCCGTCATCGGCGGCTATGTGCAGCCGCGCGTCTCCCATTATCTCGGCTCGCTGCAGCAGGCGCTCAAAGATGTGGGCGTGCCCGCCGACCCGCGCCTCACCAAGTCCAATGGCGGCATCATGACCGCCGAGCAGGGCAAGCAGCAGTGCGTGCAGATGATCCTGTCGGGGACGGCCTCCGGCGTCATCGGCGCGAGCCATGTGGCGAAGCTCTGCGGCATTGACCGCTGCATGAGCCTCGACATTGGCGGCACCACCGCCGACGTCGCCCTCATCATGGACGGCCAGCCGCAATATGGCGTCGGCGAGCGCATCGGCGACTTCCAGATCTTCATTCCCTCGGTGTCGGTGAGCTCCATCGGCGAGGGCGGCGGCTCCATCGCCTGGGTGGACAAGCTCGGCGTGCTGAAGGTGGGCCCGGAAAGCGCCGGCTCGCGGCCGGGACCGGCCTGCTACGGACGCGGCGGCACGCGGGCGACCATCACGGACGCCTTCGTCTCCACCGGTCTCGTGGGCCATTCGGACCTCGGCTACAACGCCGTGCAGGTGGACAAGGACAAGGCCCGCGCGGTGGTGGGCGAGCTGGCCGACAAGCTCGGCCGCACGGTGGAAGAGACCGCCGAGGCCATCATCCAGATCGCTGTCTCCGGCATGTATTCGGAAGTCTCGGGCCTGCTCTCCCGCTTCGGCGTCGATCCGCGCGAATTCTCCATGCTGGCCTTCGGCGGCGCCGGTCCCATGATGGCCTGCTTCCTCGCCCGTGAATTGAAGATGCGCGAGGTGGTGGTGCCGCTCACACCGGGCGTGCTCAGCGCGCTCGGCGGCCTCATCGCCGACCTGAAGAACGACTTCATCAAGACGCTCTATCTGGACCTCACCCCCGAAGCTCCCGGCGTGCTCCAGGAGACTTACAAGGACCTCTCCAGCAGCGCGCTGTCCTGGCTGAAGGACGAGCAGGGCTATGACGGGCCTTATCGCTTTGTGCTCTCCGCCGAGATGCGCTATCGCGGCCAATCCTTCGAGCTGGACGCCCCCCTCACCCAGGAGATGGTGGATGCGGGCGACCTCGATGCCATCCGCGAGGCCTTCCACCTCGCCCATGAGCGCATGTACGGACACGCGGATCGCAAGGCCGCCGTGCAGCTTATCACCGCGCGCCTGGTGGTGATCGGCGAGACCGAGAAGCCGGACCTGCCCCGCCACGACCTCGTGCCGGGCATCGCCAAGGCCTCCGGCACGGCGGAGGTGTTCCTGGACGGGGCCAAGCGCACCGTCGATCTTTATCGCCGCAAGGATTTGAAGCCGGGCGAGACCTTTGCCGGCCCCTGCGTCGTCATGCAGGACGACTGCACCACGGTGGTGCCGGGCTGCTTCCTCGTCACCGTCGACGCCTATGCCAATCTGCGCATCGCCCAGGGAGACCTCGCATGATCATCGACAAGGCGGTCCTCCAGGTCCTGGCCAATCACTGCGCGGCGGCGGCCGAGAGCATGGGCTACACGCTCATGCGCACCGCCTACTCCACCTTCGTGAAGGAGACGGAAGACTTCTCCTGCCAGCTCATGACGCGCACGGGCGCCACGGTGGCCTCGCCCAAGAGCATGGGCGCCACCTGGTATACGGGCCTCGATTATGGCCCGGTCATCCGCATGTTCGATGACTACCAGGAAGGCGACGTCTACTGCACCAACGACCCCTATAGCGGCTATGTGGCCACCCACCCGCCGGACATGCACATCTGGATGCCGGTGTTCCACAAGGGGGAGCTGGTCTGCTTCGTGGGCAACCACATCCACAACACCGACATTGGCGGCGCGGTGCCGGCCTCGCTGTCGCGCACGCTCACCGAGGTGCACCAGGAAGGCATCCGCATTCCGCCCATGCGCCTCATGCGCGACGGGGTGATGAACGAGGAATTGCTGCGCATCCTCGCCCTCAATGTGCGCGTGCCCGAGCAGAATTGGGGCGACCTGAACGCCCAGCTCGCCTGCGTGAAGGTGGGCGAGCGCAAGGTCCATGACATCATCGAGCGGTTCGGCGTGGAAGCCTTCACGGACGGCCTCGACCAGCTGCTCGACTATGCCGAGGAACAGGCGCGTACCATCATCCGCTCCATCCCCGATGGCGACTACACCTTCTCCGACTATGCGGACGAGGATTCCGCCGGCGGCTATCCGGTGCGCATCTGCGTCACCGCGCGCATCCGGGGCGACAAGGTGGTGCTGGACTTCACCGGCACCGACCCGCAGCTCTCCTCCTCCCTCAACATGCCCACCGGCGGCAATCCCCACCACTCGCTGGTGACGGTGGGCCTCGTCTATGTGCTCTATACGCTCGACCCGACCATCATCCTGAATTCGGGCACGGTGCGCATGCTGGAGACCATTCTGCCGGAAGGCTCAGTGGTCAATTGCGTGCATCCGGCGGCGGTGGGCATGCGCTCGCTCCTGTGCAACGTCACCCAGACGGCGGTGATCGGCGTGTTCACCCAGGCCTTGCCAGACCGCCTGCCGGCCTCGCCGGGCAACGGCCTCAGCCTTGTCAACGTGAAGACCTCCACCCGCGACGGGCGCACGGTCATGGCCTCCATCGGCCCCATCGGCGGCGGCGGCGGCGGCGGGCCGTTCGCGGATGGCGCGGAGGGCAGCGGCGCCAACATGTCCTTCCTGAAAAACACGCCCGTAGAGATCAATGAGAGCGAGATCCCGGTGCGCGTGCGCAAATATGGTCTCGTGCCGGATTCCGGTGGCGCGGGCCTTTATCGCGGCGGCTCGGGGCTGATGATGGAGTTCCAGCTCTTCACGCCCCAATCCATGGTCACCGCCCGCAACCGCGACCGCTCCATCATCGGCGCCTGGGGCATCGTGGGCGGCAAGGCGGGGGCGGTGTCCTCCTTCACCCGCAACCCGGAAGGCCCCGCGCCCGAGGAACTGGCCAATGCCGACATCGTGCACATGCAGCCGGGCGACATCCTGCTGCTGAAGGGCCCGGGCTCCGGCGGCTATGGCCCGCCCCACGAGCGGCCGGTGGAAAAAGTGGTCCAGGACGTGAAGTGCGGCTTTATCTCCGCCGAGCGCGCCCGCGCCGATTATGGCGTGGCGCTTAACCCCGATGGGGTTGTGGACGAGGTCACCACCGCCCGCCTGCGCGCCGCCATGGCGGCCGAGCCGGTGGTTGGCCATTACGCCCATGGCGCCGGCCGCGTCGCCTTCGAGCAGGTCTGGACGGACGCCCGCTACGACCTCCTCACGCGCATCCTCGCCAAGGTGCAGGTGACCTGGCGCTTCTTTGTGAAGCACCAGCTGTTCAAGGCTCTGGACGGCCAGGTGGCCGGTCCCGACGGCGGCGTGAAGGAGCTGGAGGCGGCCTATTGCGCGCTTGCCACCCGCTTCGCCGACCTGCCGGCTCTCGACACCATCGACCCACCCGCCCAGGCGGGCGGCAAGGCCGCCGCACACTAAAGGCGGACCAAGCGAAATCCCGCCCCGACCCAGGGGCGGGACCTCGTCACCTGCGGATCATCATCGGCCGGAGGCCCCAAGCCGTCCGACCTCCTGAACGGGGAGCGCCTCATCATGTCCGCCGCCACTGCCGCAGCCGCCCCCGAGGGCGCGCAGACGCTGCTCTTTTCGCCCTTCACCTTGCGCGGGATCACCTTCCCGAACCGCATCGTCATCGCACCCATGCAGATGTACAAGGCGCGCCCGGACGGGCTGGCCACCGATTGGCATTTCCAGCATCTGGCCAAATATGCCATCGGCGGCGCCGGCACGGTGATGACGGAAGGGCTCATCGTCGACCCCATCGGCCGCAACACCTATGGGGATCTCGGCATCTGGGATGACGCGCAGATCGCGCCGCTCGCCCGCATCGTCGACTTCCTGCATGGCGAGGGCGTGATCGCCGCCGCCCAGCTCCATCATGCCGGCCCCAAATCCGCCCGCCAGCGCCCCTGGGAGGGCCTCGGCCCGCTGGGTGAGGCGGAAGCCGCCAAGGGCGAGCCACCCTGGCAGCCGGTCTCCTCCACCACGGTGGCGAGCGTCTCCAACTGGCACCAGCCCCGCGCCTTGACCGTGTCCGAGATCGAGACGCTGGTGGCCGCCTATGGCGCCGCCGCCCGCCGCGCCGATGCGGCCGGCTTCGACTGTTTCGACATCCATGCCGCCCACGGCTATCTCATCCACTCCTTCCTCTCGCCGGTGGCCAATAAGCGGGAGGATGCCTATGGCGGCGACCTCGCCGGCCGCATGCGGATCGCGCTGGAAATCGCCGAGGCGGTGCGGGCCAACCTGCCCGCGCACAAGCCGCTCTTTTTCCGCCTCTCCTGCGTGGACTGGCGCGCCGATCTCGACAGCCGCACGGACGGTTGGACCATCGAGGACAGCTGCATCCTGGCTCGGGAACTGGCCGCGCGGGGCGTCGATCTCATCGACTGCTCGTCGGGCGGCATCCGGGCGGAAAACTCCATGATGGACTATGCCCGCGAGCGCAAGAAGCTGAAGAAGGGCCACCAGGTGCCCTATGCCGAGCGCATCCGCGCCGAGACCGGCATCCCCACCATGGCGGTGGGCGTGATCCTGGACGGGCCGCAGGCGGAGGCCATTCTCCAGCGCGGCCAGGCGGACCTCATCGCCATCGGCCGCGAGGCGCTGGTGGATCCCCATTGGGGCCTCCATGCCGCGCAGGCGCTGAACGCCGATCCGCTCTGGCGCCACTGGCCGCCCTCCTATGGCTGGTGGCTGCAATTGCGCGAGAAGATCGGCGTCGAGGACTGACGCCTTCCCATTTTTCGTGTGCCGGATGCTCCGGCCCCGCCTTCCCGGAGTGCGCGCATGCGCCAGCCCCTCGACCGCATCGAAACCGACACCACCCTTCCCGACGCCGCCGACGTGGTGGTGATCGGGGGAGGCATAGCGGGCGTTTCCGCCGCCTACATGCTGGCCAAGCGCGGGCACAAGGTGGCGGTGCTGGAAAAGGGCATCGTGGGGGCCGAGCAGTCCAGCCGCAATTGGGGCTGGTGCCGCCAGCAGGGCCGCGACGTGGGCGAACTGGACCTCATGCGCCATGCCATCGGCCTGTGGCAGAGCCTGCCGCAGGAAATCGGCCGGGACCTGGGCTTCCAGCAGACGGGCGTGGTCTTCGTCACCGACAATCCCGCCGAACTTGCCTCCTGGGAGCGCTGGTCCAAGGTGGCGCGGGAGCACCAGGTCCATTCCACGCTCCTGTCGGCGGAAGAGGCGCGGGCCCGCACCCCCGGCAGCCGCAAGCGCTGGATCGGCGGGCTGACCACCCCCAGCGATGGCCGCGCGGAACCCGCCATGGCCGCCCCCGCCATCGCCGCCGGCGCCCGGCGCCTGGGTGTGCAGGTGTTCGAGAATTACGCCGCCCGTCTCCTGGAGACCACGGGCGGCAAGGTGAGCGCGGTGGTGACCGAGCGCGGCACCATCCGCACCGATGCGGTGCTGGTGGCGGGCGGCGCCTGGTCCTCGCTGTTCTGCCGCCGCCACGGCATCGACCTGCCGCAGGCGGTGGTGTGCGGATCGGTAGCGCGCACCACGCCGGGGCCGCAGGTGATGGTGGCCTCCACCTCCACCACCGGCTTTTCCGCCCGTCCCCGCACCGATGGCGGCTATACGGTCGCCATGAGCGGGCGCGGCACGGTGCACATCACGCCCTCGCTTTTAAGATACGGCCTCGCCTTCCTGCCCACCTTCCTCCAGCGACGGAAGGGGCTGAAGATCCGTTTCGGCCGGTCCTTCTTCGAGGACCTGTTCCAGTCCGCCGCCTGGGGGCCGGGCGACGTGACGCCCTTCGAGAAGACCCGCATCTGGGACCCGGCGCCCGACCCTGAGCTTCTGGCGCTGGCCATGGACGGCTTCAAGACCGCCTATCCCGAACTGGCGGACCTCGCCATCGCCGAGAGCTGGGGCGGCGCCATCGATTCCCTGCCCGACGCGGTGCCGGTCATCTCCTCCGTGCCGAAGATGGAGGGGCTCTATCTCTCCACCGGCTTCAGCGGCCACGGCTTCGGCATCGGGCCGGCGGCGGGCGTGCTGGCGGCCGATCTCATCGAGGGCCGCGCGCCGGTGGTGGACCCCCACCCCTTCCGCTATGCCCGCCTCGTGGACGGAACCCGGCTTTCGCCCGACAGCAAGCTGTGACGCTCACTCCATGAAGGTGTTGAAGCGGTTCCAGAGCTCCTGGCCCCGCTTCAATGTGGCCGGCAGGGTGTCGCGGCTGCGGCGGGCGGCGACCCCCACCAAGGCGCCCGCGAGGCTCATGAGGGCGGTGAAGGAATCGAACACCGACACGCTCACCGTCTCCACGATGAGGCGGTGGCGGGCGAGCGGCACCAGAGGCGACAGCGGGGAATCCGTCAGCGCCACCACCGGCGCGCCCAGTGCCTGGAAATGGGCCGCCGCCTTCAGCCCGTTGGGGCTGTAGCGGCGGATGGACACGCAGATGAGCAGGTCCTCGGGCCGCACCCACAGCAGCCGGTCCGCCAGCATGGCCTGCCCGGTTTCCAGCAGCACCACGTCGCGACGGCACAGATTGAGATGGGAAAAGATGAAATAGGCGATGGCATAGCTGTCCTTCTCGCCGATCACATAGATGCGCCCCCGCGCCGCCAACAGGGCGGCCACTACCGCGTCGAAGGCGGCCGGGTCCACCTGGCCGAAGGTGGCCTTCAGATTGTCGGTCTCGGCGGCAAGATGCCGGGCGAGAAACTCGGCGGTGGAGGCGGAAGGGTCGTCCACGAGGCCGATGCGGTCCACCGGGGAATTCAGCTTGGTGGCCACCTCGCGGCGGATCTCATCCTGCGCCTGGGCGAAGCTGTCATAGCCGAGCTTGGCGAAGAAGCGCACCACGGTGGCGGCGCTGATGCCCGTGGTGCGGGCGATGGCGGAGGCCGATTGCAGGATCGCCTGGGGATAGTTGCGGGCGAGATAATGGGCGATGTCCTGTTCGCGCGCGGTGAAATTCGCCTGCGCGGTCTCCAGGCGCTCCATGAGCGTCATGTGCTGTCTCAACCCCGTTCATCCCATGCCCGAACCACCTGTGGAGCCACGTTCGCCAACGTCCACATTTTGCGCAAGGGCTGCGAATGAAATGTTCTTTACACGAAACTGAGATTGAGAAACATTGGTTTCATCAGACTTCCTTCCGCTGTGTCTCGCCACGCGCCTGAAGGGAGCCTTCCGCTGCGATAAGAGGGCCCCGATGCCTCTGCCCGAAGATCCCGTCGCCATCGTCACCGGCGCCGCCCGTGGCATCGGCCGCGCTTGT
This sequence comes from Aquabacter sp. DMC10, assembly GCF_056314145.1. NCBI lineage: Bacteria > Pseudomonadati > Pseudomonadota > Alphaproteobacteria > Hyphomicrobiales > Xanthobacteraceae > Aquabacter > Aquabacter sp. DMC10. Next base: position 732,668 of record NZ_JBQUYX010000001.1, read on the forward strand.
GCCGAGGAATTGGCCAAGAAGGGCTTCCGCGTCGCCCTCGCCGATCTCGACAGCGACGATCTGGACGAGGCGACTCAGGCGGTGGGCGGCTTCGGCCCCGGCGCCATTGCCCTGCGCGGCGACGTGGCGGATTTCGATCAGGTGCAAATGCTCGCCGGCTCGGTGGTGGCCCGCTGGGGGCGGGTGGATGTGCTGGTCAACAATGCCGGCATCTCCCAGCCCAAGACCTTGCTGGAGATTTCCGAGGCCGAGTTCGACCGCACCATCGCGGTGAACCTGAAGGGCCATTTCAACTGGTGCAAGGCGGTGGCCGCCGGCATGGTGGAGCAGAAGGGCGGGCGCATCATCAACATGTCGTCGGTGAGCGCCGGCACGGGCGGCGCCCCCTCGGCGGTGAGCAAGTTCGCCTATGTGGCCTCCAAGGCCGCCGTGCAGGGGCTGACGCGGGGGCTGGCCAAGGAATTGGCGCCCTATGTGACGGTCAACGCCATCTGCCCCGGCTCCATCGAGACCAGCCTCACCCGCGCCCTCATCGACGCCCGGCGCGAGGCCATTACCGGCACCATCCCGCTCGCCCGCCTCGGTACGCCCTTGGACATTGCCGTGGTGGTGGCCTTCCTGGCGACGGTGGAGCCCAATTTCATCACCGGCGAGATCATCGATGTGGATGGCGGCCAGTGGGTCAACTGATGCCGTCCTCCTTCCCGCGACCTTGAGGATCATCCCATGAGCGCCGACGCCGCCGCCTCCCTCGCCCCCCTCGCCATCGTCACCGGCGCGGCGCGCGGCATCGGCCGTGCGGTGGCCGAGCGTCTTCACCAGGAGGGCTATCGCCTCGCCCTCCTCGACCGCGAAGCCGGCGAGGTGGAAAGCCTCGCCGCGACCCTGTCTGCCGACGGCCCTGTTGCGCGCGCCTACGCCCCTGACATGCGCGTAACGGCGGCCGTCGGCGACACCTTCGCCGCCCTCTCCCATGACCTCGGCACCCCCGATGCTCTCGTGAACAGCGCCGGCATCTATCCCGACGTGTCCGCCATCGACATGCGGGAAGAAGACTGGGACGTGGTGCTGGACGTGAACCTGAAGGGCACCTTCTTCGCCTGCCAGGCCTTCGCCCGCCTGCGGCGGGATGCGGGCGGTGGCGGCGCCATCGTCAATCTCGCTTCCACGGCGGCCTTTTCCGCCCGCGCGGGCGCGGTGCACTATGCCGCCTCCAAGGGCGGCGTGGTCATGCTCACCAAGGGCCTGGCCCTCGAATGGCGGGACCTCGGCATCCGCGTGAACGCGGTGGCGCCCGGCCTCATCGAGGTACGCGAGGGCCAGGTTTCCGGTGCCTATCGCCAGCAATTCCTGACCATGATCCCGAGCGGGCGCATCGGCGTGCCCGCGGACATTTCCGGCGTGGTGGCCTTCCTGCTCTCCCCCGACGCCGCCTTCATGAATGCGGAATGCGTGGTGGTGGATGGCGGCTTCCTCGCCGGTCGTCCCTTGCAGCGCGCCGGCACACCCAATCCCGCCGCCAGCTGAGCCCCATTTCAAGAGGAGCGCCCTCATGAGCGACACCCCGAAGCTCGAACCCTGGCAATGGCCGGAAGAGCAGTGGCGCCGCATCGTCAACCAGGTGCGCGCTGGCCGTGCGCTGCGCCCCACTGCCTGGCCCGGCGGCGCGCGCTGCGCCGTGGCGCTCTCCTTCGACAGCGACCACGAGACCTCCGAACTGCGCGACGGCGGCAAGTCCATCGGCCGCATGTCCTGGGGCGAATATGGGGCCCGCGTGGCCGTGCCGCGCATCCTCAATCTGCTCGCCAAATATGACGTGAAGGCCACCTTCTACGTCCCCGCCGTGGTCGCCCTCCTGCACCCCGACGAGCAGCGCCGCATCGTGGCCGAAGGCCATGAGATCGGCATCCATGGCTGGATCCACGAGCTGAATTCCGTGCTGCCCTATGAGGACGAGCGCGACCTCATGCTGCGCTCCACCGACACGCTGGAGCAGATCACCGGCGTGCGCCCGGTGGGCCTGCGCACCCCCTCCTGGGACTTCAGCCCCTCCACCCTGCGGATCGAGAAGGAGATGGGGCTCCTCTACGATTCCTCCCTCATGGCGGACGTGGATTGCTACGAGCTGCTGCTGGATGGTGAGCCGAGTGGCGTGCTGGAATTGCCGGTGGAATGGATCCGCGACGACGCGGTCTATTTCATGATGCACCGCTTCCAGTCGCTGCGGCCCTATACGCCGCCCACCGACGTGCTGGACATCTTCCGGCGCGAGTTCGACGGCGCCTATGAGGAAGGCGGCATCTGCCAGATCACCATGCATCCCCACATCACCGGCTATCGCTCCCGCATCTTCATCCTGGAAGAGCTGATCCGGCACGCCAAGGCGCGGGGCGACGTGTGGTTCGGCACCCACGCGCAAGTGGTGGAATGGGCGCGTGACCATGCGGCCTGAGACCCATCCCCGCCAGGCTTCTCCCCGAGGCCGGCCATGAGTGGCACCGGCGCCCTGGCGCACGCGGCGCGCCCTGAACGGACCGACGAGACACCGCCCCGGCGGATCCATTTCGGCCGGATCTTTTCGCTAGGCGCCTTGCTCGGGCCGGCGGTGCTGATCCTGGGTGTGGGCCTGGTGTGGCCCTTCGTCATGATGGCGCGCATGTCGGTGCTGGATCGCTTCCCCGATCCCACCGGACTGACGCTCGAATATTACCAGACCGTCCTCACCGACCCCTATTTCCTGCGCATCATCGGGCGAACCTTCTCGCTGGCCGTGGTGGTGACGGCCATCACCGCGGTGATCGGCTATCCCGTGGCCTGGTTCCTCGCCCGCTCCCGCTCGCGCTGGAAGCACCTCGTCTTCCTCGGGGTGATCTCGCCGCTGATGGTCTCCATCATCGTGCGCTCCATCGGCTGGACCATCATCCTGGGCAATGAGGGCTTCATCAACGCCCTGCTCACCGCGCTCGGGATCATCGATACCCCGCTCCGGCTCATGCAGAGCTTCTGGAGCGTGGTGGCGGGCATGGTGCACATCCTCATCCCCTTCATGGTGCTCTCGGTGGCCTCGGTGCTGGGCAAGATCGACCCCGCTTACGCGGAGGCGGCCACCGTCATGGGCGCCAATCCCGTGCGCACCTTCCTGAAAGTGACGCTGCCCTTGTCGGTGCAGGGCATTGCGTCGGGCTCGGTCATCGTCTTCTGCCTCACGGTGGGCGCCTATGTGACGCCGGTGATGCTGGGGCGCGGCAAGGTGGCGGTGCTCGCCATGACCATTCACGAACAGATGGTGGTGCTGGTGGACTGGCCCACGGGCGCGGCGGTGGCCATGGTGCTGACCTTCGGCACCATGGTGGTCCTCACCCTCTACGGCCTGTTCCTGCGCCGTCACGCACGGCGATAGGAGGCGCGCATGTCGGACCTCTCCCTCGATCCCCCGCCACCCCACGCCGCGCGCGCCCCGGCCAGCGAACGGCTGCTGAACGCCTATGTGGTGGCGGTGCTGCTCTTCCTGGCGCTGCCCATCTTCATCGTGGTGCCGCTGGCTTTCAGCGACGATGTCTCGCTGAGCTTCCCGCCCCACGGCTTCTCGCTGCGCTGGTTCGCCAACATCTGGGCGCGGCCGGAATTTGCCCGCGCCTTCGCGTTGAGCGCCGCCATCGCGGTGGTCGCCACCGCGCTCTCGCTGGTGGCGGGCACGCTGGCGGCGGTGGGGCTGGTGCGGCACCAGTTTCCCGGCCGCGACAGCCTCGTCACCTTCTTCATGACGCCGCTCATCTTCCCGGCCATCGTGCTGGGCGCGGCCCTGGCGCTGATGCTCGCCCCCATGGGCCTTTTGCGCAGCTTCTGGGGCCTGGCCCTCGCCCACACGGTGCTGACCTTCCCCTATGTGCTGCGCACGGCGGTGGCGACCTTGTCAGAGATCGACCGGGCGCTCGGGGAGGCCGCCTACACGCTGGGCGCCAACCGCTGGAAGACCTTCCGCCATGTGACGCTGCCGCTCATGCGGCCGGGCCTGCTGGCGGGGGCGACCTTTGCCCTCATCGTCTCCTTCGACGAGTTCACCGTGTCCATGTTCCTGGTGGGCCCGGGCATGATGACGCTGCCGCTCGAAATGTACAATTACGCCGAGTTCAGCCTCGACCCCACCATCGCCGCCATCTCCACCATCCTCCTCATCATCACCTCGGTGGCGATCCTCGTCATCGAGAAGCTGGTGGGGCTGGGCAAGCAATTCTCGTGACGCGTCCCCCCGCAACACGCACCAGAAGGGAAGACCAGATGAGCTCCGACGACACCAAGGACATCCTGCGGGCCTTCGCAGGCCAGGCCAGCCGCCGCTCCATCCTGAAGGGCATGGCCGCGCTCGGCGCGGGCGGCACCGCCTTCCTCCAGCTCGCCGAGGCCCTCGCCCAGGCCACCGACGCGGAAGTGGCCCAGCTCACCATCCTGTCCCAGCCGGGCGTGGTGCCGGAGATCCTGAAGGACGTCACCGTCCCCATGTTCAACAAGACCTACCCGAAGACGGCCGTGACCTTCGAGGCCGCCTCCAACGCGGTGGCCTACCCGAAGATGCTCGCCCAGCGGTCCAATCCCGTCGTCAGCGGCGCCATGGTGAACGATCTGTTCGCCCAGCGCGGCATCAACGACAAGATGTGGGACCATTTCGACATGTCGCTGGTGCCCAATGCGGCCAACCTGCCGCCGGACCTCACCACCCCCGGCGGCTTCGGCATCCCCTTCCACCTGTCCCCGTTCGGCATCATGTACAACCCCGACAAGGTGGAAGAGCCCAAGTCCTGGACCGACCTCTGGAACCCCAAGTACAAGGGCCGGGTCTCCATGTGGGATGTCTATTATGATGCCTACATCATGGCGGCGGTGGTCACCGGCAAGGGCCCGGACGTGGTGGCCGGCATCAAGGCCTGGGAGCCCTACAAGGAAAATATCGGCGCCTGGGTGAACTCGCCCACCGGCGAGGAAGACCTCGTCAGCCGCGGCGAGATGTGGCTTGCGCCGCATTGGGGCTCCTGGACCGCCATGGCCAAGTCGCAGGGCAAGAATGTCGCCTTCACCATTCCCAAGGAAGGCGGCGTGCAGTGGACCGGCCACATGCAGGTGTGCGCGGGCTTCTCGCCGGCGGTGAGCAAGCTCACCCAGATCTACCTGAACACCTGGCTGTCCGATGAATGCCAGCTCGCCTGGATCGAGCGCGGCTTCTATTCGCCCGCCAGCACCAAGGTGAAGATCCCCGAGGCGCTGAAGTCCAACCCGGCCATCGTCACCGCCGACGAGGCGCTGAAGAAGCTGGTGCGGCCCGACTTCGTGAAGCTGGCGGCGGAAATGCCGAAGCTCAAGGGCCTCATCGACCGCACGCTCAAGTCCTGACGGGGTCTTCATGGCCAAGCTGAACGCGACCGACGCCGTCGGCGTCGACCTGCGCGACGTGAAGAAGTGGTACGGCTCCGTGCTCGCCGTGCGGGGGGTGTCGCTCGCCATCGCGCCGGGGGAGATGGTCTGTCTCCTCGGGCCGTCCGGCTGCGGCAAGACCACCACTTTGCGCATGATCGCCGGCCTCGAAACGCCCGATGCGGGGGAGATCCGCATCGGCGACACGCTGGTCAACCAGGTGGCGCCGTGGAAGCGCAACATCGGCATGGTCTTCCAGAACTATGCCCTGTTCCCGCACATGAGCGTGTTCGAGAATGTCGCGTTCGGCCTTGCCATGCGCAACCGCCCCGCCGCCGAGACCCGGGCGGCGGTGGAGGATGCCATGGCGCAGGTGCGCCTCGCCGGCTTCGGCGAGCGCCGCCCCTCGCAACTCTCCGGCGGCCAGCGCCAGCGCGTGGCGCTGGCGCGCGCCATCGTCACCAAGCCCAACGTGCTGCTGCTGGACGAGCCACTCGCCGCCCTCGACAAGAAATTGCGCGAGCAGATGCAGGTGGAGATCAAGCAGCTCCAGCGGGCGGTGGGCATCACCACCGTCTTCGTCACCCACGACCAGGAAGAGGCGCTCACGCTGGCCGACCGCATCGTGGTGATGGAGGAAGGCCGCATCGTGCAGATCGGCACGCCGTCCGATGTCTATGAGCACCCCCGCAGCCGCTTCGTCTCCGACTTCATCGGCTTCACCAATGCGGTGGCGGGCAAGGTGGAAGACGTGACCGGCGGCACGGCCCGCATCCGCACTGCGTCCGGCCACAGCCTCGACGTGCCCGCCACCGAGGGCATTGGCGCGGGCGATGCGGTGGATCTGGTGGTGCGGCCGGAAAAGGTGGTCATCGACCCGCCCGCCCATGCCCGCTGCACGGTGCTGGAGGGGGAATTGGCGCACACGGTCTATTCCGGCGCCGTCACCTACTACCATGTGGACATCGGCCAGGGCGCCATCCTCATCGCCATGGCCCCCAATGCGGGGGAAGCCTCCCGCGCCGCCTTGCCGCCCGGCAGCCGGATGCGCCTCGGCCTTTATCCCGACACCCTCCTGACCTTCCCGAGCCGGGGCTGAGGCGTGCGCGCCGCCCGGCAGAAAGACCAGTCCGCCATGCCAGACCTGACCCCCGAGGAAGGAGCGGTTCTCCAGTGGCTCGCGGCGCGCCGCGACGCCATGGAAGCCTTGCTGGTCGAGGTGGTGAACATCGACAGCGGCAGCTACCACAAGGCCGGTGTCGATCGCGTGGGCGCCGTCTTCCGCGCCCATCTTGCGGCCGCAGGCGTGCCCACGCAGACGGTGGCGGTCGCCGAGCAGGGCGACAATCTCATTGCCGAGATCCCCGGCCGCACCGTGGGCGCCCATGCGCTGCTGCTGGGCCACATGGACACGGTGTTCCCCGAGGGCACGGTGGCCGCCCGCCCCTTCCGCCGGGAGGGCGATCGCGCCTTCGGGCCGGGGGTGGCGGACATGAAGGCCGGGCTCGTCATGAACACCTTCCTCATCGAGGCCTTCCATGCTTTGGGCGGCGCGCCCATGCCGCTGAAGGTGCTCTATTCCAGCGACGAAGAAATCGCCTCCCCCTCCTCCCGCTCGGTCATCCAGGCCTGCGCCGAGGGCGCGGCGCTGGTGCTGAACGCCGAGCCCGGCCGGCCCAACGGCAATGTGGTGATCGCGCGCAAGGGGGCCATCTTCTTCACCCTGGAAGTCTCCGGCCGCGCCGCCCATGCGGGCGTGGAGCCGGCCAAGGGCGCCAGCGCCATCGAGGCCCTCGCCCGCAAGGTGCTGAGCCTCCAGGCGCTGAGCCGGCCGGGTTCCGAGACCACCGTGTCCGTCGGCCTCATCAAGGGCGGGGAATCCGTCAACATGGTGCCGGCCTGCGCCAAGGCGGAGGTGGATGTGCGCTTTGCCACCATCGAGGCCATGGAAGAGGTGTGGCGGCAGATTCTCGCCATCGTGGATCGGGAAGAGCTGCCGGGCACCGCCGCGCGCATCACCCGCAAGCGCAATTTCCTGCCCTTCGCCCAGTCGCCCGCCAGCGAGGCGCTGTTCCACGCTTATGTGGCCTGCGCGCGGGACCTGGGGATGAAGGTGGGCGGCGAGGCCACCGGCGGCTCGGCCGATAGCGGCTTCACCGCCGCAGTGGGCGCCCCGACCCTCTGCGCCACCGGGCCGGTAGGGGGCGGGGCCCATTCGCTGGACGAGTTCTGCGACCTCGACACCCTGGTGCCCCGCGCCCAGGCGGTGGCCCTCACGATCCTCCGGCACGGCCGGGCCACCTGAGGGCGGCGCCCGCGTTGCCAGGGGGACGGCGCCTGCACTAGATTGCGCGCCCCGAACCCTATCCAGGCCGCCGACCCCATCATGGACGCGTCTTCCTTCCTGTCCCGCCTCGGGCCCCTTCTGGACTCCCGTGGCCTCGTGACCGCCCCCGACGACATGGCGCCCCATCTGGTGGACTGGCGCGGCCTGTTCCGGGGCGAGGCGCTGGCGGTGGTGCGCCCGCGCACCGCGCAGGAGGTGGCGGCGGTGGTGGCCGCCTGCGCCGAGGCGGGCGTCGCCGTGGTGCCCCAGGGCGGAAACACCGGGCTTGCCGGCGGGGCCGTGCCGGTGGGGCCCGCGCCCCAGATTCTCCTCTCCCTTTCCCGCCTCAATGCCATCCGCAAGGTCGACCGGGTGGGCATGCTCATGGAAGTGGAGGCCGGCTGCATCCTCCAGACCGCCCAGGAAGCGGCGCGCGCGGCGGGCCGCCTGCTGCCCGTGAGCCTTGCCGCCGAAGGCACCGCCCAGGTGGGCGGCGTCATCTCCACCAATGCCGGCGGCATCAATGTGCTGCGCTATGGTATGACGCGCCAATTGGTGCTCGGCCTGGAAGTGGTGCTGGCCGATGGCACGCTGGTGAATGCCCTGCGCCCCCTGCGCAAGGACAATGCGGGCTATGACTGGAAGCAGCTCTTCATCGGCTCGGAAGGCACGCTTGGCCTCGTCACCGCCGCCGTGCTGCGCCTCGTGCCCGCCCCCCAGCACAAGGTGACCGCCCTGCTCGCCGTCCCGAGCCCCGAGGCGGCGCTGGCCTTGCTCGGCCGCGTTCAGGACGAGATCGGCGACCAGGTGAGCGCCTTCGAGCTCATTTGCGGGCTGTCCTTCGACCTCCTGAAGCGCAATTGCGGCCTGGACCTGCCTTTGGCGCCCGCCCCCTGGCTGGTGCTGATGCAGGCGGATTCCAGCCTTGAGGGCATCGCCGACAAGGTGGAGGAGGTGCTCGCCGGGGCCCTGGAGGCGGGGGACGCCACCGACGGCGTGGTCGCCTCCTCCGAGGCCCAGGCGCGCCAGCTCTGGGCGCTGCGCGAGCACATCACCGAGGCCGAGCAGCGGGAAGGCCCGAGCGTGAAGCACGACGTGTCCGTGCCCATCGCCGACATTCCCGCTTTTCTCGCCGATGCGGAGGCGGCGGTGGCCGCCGCCCATCCCGGCGCGCGGGCCAACATGTTCGGCCATGCGGGCGACGGCAACATTCATTTCAACGTGCTGATCCCGCCCGGCACCGACAAGGCGGCGCTGAACCGCACCGTGCATGACGCGGTGGCCCGCTTCGACGGCTCCATCTCCGCCGAGCACGGCATCGGCCAGTACCGGGCCGGGGAATTGGCGCATTACAAGCCGGCGGCGGAACTGGCGCTCATGCGCCGCATCAAGGCGGCGCTCGATCCCGATGGCCGGCTCAATCCGGGCAAGGTGCTGGCCTGACCCTTGAGCATGTCCGGGCGACGTGGCACCGGTTCGCGCGAAGGAAATGCGCTAAAAAAGCGATCTAGCCTTCCAGCAACCGGCGGGCCCGCTCCGAGAGCGGGCAGCCCTTCTCGCTGAGGCGGCGGACGGCGGCGCGGGCCACGTCCCGATTGGCCGTATTGCCGGCGAAGCTGGACAGGGAATCGCGGAAGTCCAGCACCACATTGTGGGTGCCGATGGTGGTTCTGTAGTCCACCCGGGAGACAGCCCCATAGGGCTTTCTCCGCGTGCGGATCACCCGGCATTCCACATGATCGGGATGCAGCACCAATATGGGCTTCAGGGTGCTGGACGCCCAGCTCATCCAGGGCACGCCCTTCCAGCCGGAAAAGGCCGCCACCAGCGGCACGCGCGCGCCGTCCCCCTCCTCCAGAATGTGACCACGGCCGGCCGCCGCCAGCCGTGCCCGCACATGCAGGATGAGCACGGCCAGGATCGCGGCCAGGCCCAGCGCGAGGAGGGCGATGAAGAGCGCGAGGACGGGCGCGCCGCCCGGCTCAGTCATTCCGGCGGGACCTTCGGTCGGCGCACGCCCTTGCCGCACGCCCTTGGGTCGCCGTTCCATCCCTCGAAAATCCGACCCATGACGCACCCTTTCCGTTTGGGAAGGATGCACCATCGTCCCGTCAGATCAAGCGCCCGCGCCCGGTCCGCCGGTTCAATAGCTGACGGCGATGCGCCCCTGGAGCGTCACGTCGCCGGCCTGGGTATAGCCGGCATCGGTCAAGGCAACGCCCGCCACGAAGGAGGCGGTGACGTTGCGGGCCATGGAATAGTCCACGCCCACGCCGATGCCCGCCATGCTCACATTCTGGCTGCTCACCGGCCCCAGCACGCCCTGGTAGCCGTAGGAATGGCCCCAGCCCACATCGAGGAAGGCGAAGGGCGAGACCACGTCCGTCACATTGGGCAGGCCGAGGCTCGACAGCAGCGGGAAGGTGGGCGTGCGCAGCTCATTGCGCCAGAAGAAGCCGGTGTCCGCATTGCCGTCGTCCAGCGTGTAGCCGCGGGTGGCATACATGCCGCCGAGCGAAATCTGCTCGGTGTCCGGCAGGGCCTGGCCGGCGGCGATGCCGGAGAAGGCGGACACCCAGCTGAAGCCCGCCGGCAGCCGGGTCACGCGGGTGATGTCGGCGGCGGCATAGACATAATTCACATCGGTGACCCGCCCGCCGCTATAGGCGATCCAGCTTTGTGAATCGTTTCCACCCACGACGCCGCCGGGATTGGCAAACAGCTTCAAGTCGAGGCTGGTGAGGCCATATTCGTCCGGCTTGGAGATCGACCAGCCCACCACCAGCTCGAACAGGCCGGCCTGTGCCCCGCCAATGCCCTCGCCGGTGAAATAGCTGCTGCGATTGACGTTCTTGCCGGTGGCACCGAGTACCAGGTCGCCCAGATAGGTGCCCGGCAGGAGGTTGGAAATGGCGGTGCGGTAATAGACCGGCACTTCCAGCGTCTCGTAAGTGTAGGAGAAGGCCGGGATGGTCCCCGCCTGGCGCGTGGCCACATAGCTCGGCACGATCTCCAGGCTCTGCCGGTCGCCAAGACCCAGCACCACGCGGCCGGCCTGGCTGTAGTAGAGCGGCTGTTCCGGCCCGGTGCCCACACTGCCCGGATTGCTCCAGAAGTTCCAGCTCCCCGTCGCCTGATAGGACACATAGCTGTCCTTCAGGCCCGGAAGCAGGGCGCCGAAGCCGATGAAATAGCGGTCAAGGCTGGTGGCGTGCGTGCCGGTGTTGGACCACCCGCCAAACACCTGCCAGGGTTTTTCCTGCGTCACATCCAGGGTCAAGGTGGACAGGCCCACATCGGCGCCGGGCGAAAACACCCCCGAGACCGAGCGATAGGGCGTGCGGTTCAGCCAGGTCAGGTCCTCGTCCAGCGCCTCGGCAGAAATGCGCTGGCCGGGCACGGCGCGCACCTGACCGGCCAGGGCGGGATCGCCGCCCTGCACCTTCACGCCGCCGATGCGGAACTCAACCACCTGGAGGGTGAGCACGCCCCCCGTGATCTCCTGCGGCGGCAAGGTCACGGACACGAAGGGATAGCCGGCGGCCCGATAGACCTTGGAGACCGCCGCCTGGATCTCGCCGATCAGCTTGCGCGTGACGGGCCGCCCCAGGAAGGGCTGCATGGCCTGTTCCAGGCCCGCGCGGGGCAGGTCGCCGATGTTGCCGATGACGATGCCGGGGCGGGGGCGCGTGGCGAGGCTGTCCTTCGGCCCCAGGAGGCGGATGCCGCGCAGGGCGACGCCGAGCGGCGTCTCGTCCCGGCTCAAGGCGAGGTCCTGCGGGCCGATCACAAGGCGCCCCTGGCCGGAAACCACCGGCGGCAGGTTGCGCTCCACGGGAACGGCCGCGCGCTGTGCGAAGGCCGGGCCGCTGGCCGCGGTAAGGGCAAGGCCCGCGAGGGCGGCGGCGAGAGGGGAGAGCGGAAGCTGGCGCATGGGTCTCAGTTCCCGCTCATGGACAGCCAGAGGCCGTAGGTGAGGGTCCCGCGCGGGAGGGCGCTGACCTGTCGGGCCCGCTCCGCGGCCTTGAAGTCGGAGATCAGCCACGGAATATCCTCTGGCGCGGTCTGCACATAGGTCGGCTCATCGGCGATGGAGGCGACCAGGATGGCCAGGGGGGACACGCCGGTGACCGCAAGCACGCCCTCCACATAGGTCAGGCTGTAATTGGCGCTCGCCGCCAGCGTGCCCTGGGTGATGGGATAGGTCCCGGGTGGCGAGGCGGTCGTCGCCGGCGTCTCCAGAGCGCCGGAAAGGGTGTCGCCATTCACCAGTCCGGCCCCGCCGACCTGATAGGTGAGCGGCGGATTGGACTGCCCCACGGGCCGCACTTGATTGTCGGCGGTCACCGTGATCGCCCGCTGCGTCACATTCAGGCCCGAGGCATTGTTGGCGTAGGTGATGGCGTAATTGGACGCCGCCCCGGACGAGAAGACTGCGTCGGACGCCAGCAGATTATAGGTGCCCACGTTGGACGCCGTGGTCGCCGTGGAGCTGGTGGACGCGCTGGAGATGGTGTCGCCATTCACCAGCCCGTCGCCACCCACGCTCACGGCCCCGGATGTCGGGTTGGCATTGCCATAGGTGCGGGACTGGCCGTCCGCCGTCACCGTGATGGCCCGCTGCGTCACATTCAGGCCCGAGGCATTGTCCGTATAGGTGATGGCATAGTTCGACGCCGCGCCAGAGGAGAACACCGCGTCGGACGCCAGCAGATTATAGGTGCCCACGTTGGAGGCGGTGGTCGCCGTGGAGCTTGTGGACGCGCTGGAAATGGTGTCGCCATTCACCAGCCCGTCGCCACCCACGCTCACGGCCCCGGAGGTGGGGTTGGCACTGCCATAGGCGCGGGACTGGCCGTCCGCCGTCACCGTGATCGCCCGCTGCGTCACATTCAGGCCCGAGGCATTGTTGGCGTAGGTGATGGCGTAATTGGACGCCGCAC
>NZ_JBQUYX010000001.1:745437-916348 GCF_056314145.1 Aquabacter sp. DMC10
CGCCCCGGACGAGAAGACTGCGTCGGACGCCAGCAGATTATAGGTGCCCACGTTGGACGCTGTGGTCGCCGTGGAGCTGGTGGAGGCGCTGGAGATGGTGTCCCCATTCACCAGCCCGTCGCCGCCCACGCTCACGGCCCCGGAGGTCGGATTGGCATTGCCATAGGTGCGGGACTGGCCGTCCGCCGTCACCGTGATGGCCCGCTGCGTCACATTCAGGCCGGAGGCATTGTTGGCATAGGTGATGGCATAGTTCGACGCCGCGCCGGACGAGAAGACCGCGTTGGACGCCAGCAGATTATAGGTGCCAACGTTGGACGCTGTGGTCGCCGTGGAGCTGGTGGAGGCGCTGGAAATGGTGTCGCCATTCACCAGCCCGTCGCCGCCCACGCTCACGGCCCCGGAGGTCGGATTGGCATTGCCATAGGTGCGGGACTGGCCGTCCGCCGTCACCGTGATGGCCCGCTGCGTCACATTCAGGCCGGAGGCATTGTTGGCATAGGTGATGGCATAGTTCGACGCCGCGCCGGACGAGAAGACCGCGTTGGACGCCAGCAGATTATAGGTGCCAACGTTGGACGCTGTGGTCGCCGTGGAGCTGGTGGAGGCGCTGGAAATGGTGTCGCCATTCACCAGCCCGTCGCCGCCCACGCTCACGGCCCCGGAGGTCGGATTGGCATTGCCATAGGTGCGGGACTGGCCATCGGCCGTCACCGTGATCGCCCGCTGCGTCACATTCAGGCCCGAGGCATTGTCCGTATAGGTGATGGCATAGTTGGACGCCGCGCCAGAGGAGAACACCGCGTTGGACGCCAGCAGATTATAGGTGCCCACGTTGGAGGCCGTGGTCGCCGTGGAGCTGGTGGACGCGCTGGAAATGGTGTCGCCATTCACCAGCCCGTCGCCACCCACGCTCACGGCCCCGGAGGTCGGATTGGCATTGCCATAGGTGCGGGACTGGCCGTCGGCCGTCACGGTGATGGCGCGCTGCGCGATGTTGGCGACGCCCACGAAGGTGGTGGCGCCACCGGCGGCATAGGTGCCGGTCATACCCGAAACGAGGGTGTAGGAGACGCCGGCATTGGTTGAGGTGCTCAGCGTGGTCGTCGGCGTGCCCGAGATGGTGTTCCAGGCATTTTTGCCGAGATAGCTGACGACGGCCGTCGCGGGATCATTCCCGTAGGTGCCCGTCTGCGCCACGCCGACCACACCGGAGACGCCGTAGAGCAGCGGCAGCGACGTGACCGTGGCCGGCGCCCAGACGTGCCAGTCCCAGCCCTGATAGCTGGACCAGTCATGCATCTGGGCGGTAGTGAGGCCGGTGCCGCCGGCCGAGCTGGCCTGGCCGGAGGTCTGCGTGTCCCAATAGGAGGACGAGATCGTCCCCCCATTGGCGCCGACGAATCCACCCTGCTCCACGCCGCCGGTCACGAGGCCGGTGGAATAACTCTCGGAGATGGTGCCGGCGTTGCTTCCGACAAAGCCGCCGATCGAACCGGTCGTCACCGTCACCGAACCGGTGGCATAGGACTGAGTGATGGTGCCCACATTCAGGCCCGCGAGGCCACCGGAGGCCTCGGCTCCCGAGACATTCCCACGGCCGAAGGACTGAGAGATGGAGCCGGCGCTGGTGTTATAACCCACAAGGCCGCCCACCGACATGCCGCCGGACACGGTGCCACTGGCGAAGGACTGAGAGATGGTGCCCTCATTGTGGCCGACCAACCCGCCCGCCTGGTCCCCGGTCGCCGTGACGGCGCCCGTCGCATAGGAGAAGGTCACGGCGCCATAGGACTCGCCGATCAGGCCGCCCGCCATTGTCGCCGCATTGACCGCTCCGCTGGCATAGGACGAGGTCACGGCCGAAGAGGTGTCACCCGCCAGGCCACCGGCCGTTGAGGCGGTGGCGGTGACGGTACCGGTGGCGTAGCTCGATTTGATCGCAGCGCCGGCGGAGCCCGCCAGGCCGCCGACATATTCGTTGCCAGACACGGCACCCGATGCCCAGCTGCCGGTGATGGCGGCGGACCGTCCCGCGAGGCCGCCCACCATGTAGCCGGTGCCGGTCACGGCACCGGTCGCGTGGGATTGCGACACCGCGCCCAAGGCAAAACCGACAAGCCCACCGACATAGTTGGAGCCCTGGACGGCACCGGTCGCAGACGAGGAGGTGATCGTCGCAGAGGTGGTGTAGCCGGCCAGCCCGCCGACGCTTTCGCCGCCGGTGGTGACGTCGCCGCTGGAGGACGACCCGGTGATCGATCCGGCTTCCACATAGCCGAACAGCCCGCCCACATAAGAGGCGGTGGCGTTCACATCGATGTTGCTATGGACGTTGGAGATCGCGCCGTGGGTGAGGCTCCCCGCCAGGGCGCCCACGGTGCCCAGGCCGCTGACGCTGCCGCCGGACAGGGTCAGGTTCTTCACGGTGGCACTGGTCGCACCATCCCCGACCTGCGCGAACAAGCCCACGCCAGGGTCATCCGGCGCGTTGATGGTCAGGTTCGCAATGGTATGGCCTTGCCCGTCCAGGCTGCCGGTGAAGGTGTAGCCATTATAAGCGATGGACTGGAAGCCCTTCCCGCCCCAGACGCTGGACGAGGTCAGCGTGCTGTTGGTGGCGGCAAGGTCGATGTCGGCGCCCAGCACATAGGTGCCGGACAGGTTGGTGTTCACCAGCTGCAGTTGATGGCCATTCATGATGGTGGCCACCCCGTTCACCACCGGCGCGGCTTCCCAGCGGCCGATGGGGCGCATGTCGCCGGTCTGGTACCAGGTGGTGGTGAAATCCCAGTCATAGTTGGTGTAGTTGCGCGCCTCCGTGCTGGTCAGCCCCGTGGCGCCGCTGGCCGAGGCGCCATTCAGGGCGCCGGACTGCGTGGTGCTGTCCGTGTCCCAATAGGCCTTGGTGAAGGTCGCGGTGCCGCTGCCGACAAGACCGCCCTTCGCCGTTGTGGCGCCCGTCGCGGTCACCACGCCGGAGGCATAGACGCGCGTCAGGGTGGTGTTGGTGCTCGCTCCCACCAGTCCGCCGGCGTGGGAACTGCCCGCATTGGTCGCCGTAACCGAGCCCGTGGCATAGCCGTCGGTGATGGAGCTGGAATAGGACTCGCCGATCAGGCCTCCGGCTTTGGAGGCGCCCGACGAGACTGTGGTCGCCGAGACGGCGCCCGTGGCATAGACATTTGTGAGGGTGGCACCGGTCGCGTCGCCCACCAGGCCACCCACCCTGGCGATGCCGGAATTCGAGACCATAGTGACCGAGCCGGTGGCATAGGCATTGGTGATCTTGCCCGATCCGGTCATCAGACCCACCAGGCCACCTGCTTGGATCCACCCGCCCGTGACGGCGCCGGTGGCATAGGCATTGGTGATGATGCTGGCGCCGGTGGCCTGCCCGACCAGACCTCCCACCGGTGAGGCTCCCGTCACCGTGCCCGTGGCATAGACGTCGGTCAGCGTGCCGCCGGCATTCGTCCCGACCAGGCCGCCGATGATGTTGCGGGTGGAATCGCCGACATTGCCGGAGGCATGCGAAGACGAAATCGTCCCCGAATTATACCCGACCAACCCGCCGGACTCCCACCCCAGCACCGCGCCGGACGCGCTCGACTGTGAGACGACGCCGGTATTGTAGCCGACAACGCCGCCCGCAAAGTTGGCCGCGCTGACCGCAACGCCCGAGGTGACAGAGGAGACGGTGCCCTTGTTGTAGCCGACAAGCCCGCCCGAATAGAGAATGCTGCCGGAAACACTGCCGCCGTCCAGGATCAGGTTCTCAAGGATCGCACCCGTATCCGCATAACCGAACAGGCCGGAATAATAGCCCCCGCTGCGGACGATGGTCAGGTTCGAAATTGTGTGCCCCTGGCCGTCGAGGCTGCCGGTGAAGGGGGTGGTATTGTCCCCGATGGACTGGAACCCGCTGGCGCCCCAGACGCTGGAGGAGGTGGCCGTGCTGGCCGTTGCGGACAAGTCGATGTCGGCGCCCAGCACATAGGTGCCGGCGAGGTTCAGCTTCACCAGTTGAAGCTGGTGGGCACTGACGATGGTGGCCACCCCGTTCACCACCGGAGCGGCTTCCCAGCGGCCGATGGGGCGCATGTCGCCGGTCTGGTACCAGGTGTTGGTGAAATCCCAGCCCACATAGCTGGAGGATTGGCGCGCCTGGGTGCTGGTGAGGCCGGTGGCGCCGGCGGCGGAGGCGCCATTCAGGGCGCCGGACTGCGAGGTGCTGTTCGTGTCCCAATAGGCGTTGGTGAAGGTCGCGGTGCCGCTGCCGACAAGACCGCCCGCCTCCGTCGTTCCGCCCGTCGCTGTGACGGCGCCGGAGGCATAGACGCGGGTCAGGGTGCCGCTGATGCTGGATCCCACCAGACCGCCAGCATTGGCTGCGTCATTATTGTCCGCAGTCACCGAGCCGGTGGCATAGCCGTCCGTCACGGAGCTGGAGTACATCTCGCCAATCAGTCCGCCGGCCGCGGAGGTACCCGATGAGGGCATCGTGACCGAGACATCGCCGGTGGCATAGACATTGGAGAGGGTGCCGCCGCTCAGGGTGCCGATCAGGCCACCCGCTTTGCCCTGCGACGCATTGGAGACCACGGTGACCGAGCCGGTGGCATAGGCATTGGTGATGGTGCCCCCGGTCATGTCACCCACCAGGCCGCCGGACTGCGTCCATCCGCCGGTGACGGCGCCGGTGGCATAGGCATTGGTAATGACGCTGGCGCCGGACACCTCGCCGACGAGGCCGCCCAGCGGAGAATTCCCCTGGACGGCGCCGGTGGCGTGGACGTCCGTCAGCGTGCCCCCGACATTGCTCCCGACCAGGCCGCCGACAGTATTGTCGGTCGTCGACCCAACACTGCCGGAGGCATGCGACGACGAAATCGCGCCCTGATTCTCCCCGACCAGCCCGCCGGAATTCCACCCGGTTACCGTTCCGGACGCACTCGACTGGGAGATGGTCCCGGTATTGGTGCCGGCGACGCCGCCGGAATAGCCCGCGGCGGCGACCGACACGCTCGAAGTCACCGAGGTAATGGCGCCCTTGTTGTAGCCCACAAGGCCGCCCGAATAGAAAAGGGAGCCGGAAACACTGCCGCCATCCAGGATCAGGTTCTGGAGGATCGCACCTGTGTCCGCATAGCCGAAAAGGCCGGAATAATTGTCTCCGCTGCGGACGATGGTGAGGGCGGAGATCGTGTGGCCCTGCCCGTCCAGGCTGCCGGTGAAGGGGGTGCTGTTGTTGCCTATGGGCTGGAAGCCGCTGGCGCCCCAGATGCCGGAGGAGGTGGCCGTGCTGGCCGTTGCGGACAGGTCGATGTCGGCGCCCAGCACATAGGTGCCGGCGAGGTTCAGCTTCACCAGCTGCAATTGGTGCGCGTTGGTGATCGTGGCGACGCCATTCACCACCGGGGCCGCTTCCCAGCGGCCGATGGGGCGCAGGTCGCCGGTCTGGTACCACGTGTTGGCGAAGTCCCAGCCCACATAGCTGGAGGACTGCCGCGCCTGCGCGCTGGTAAGCCCGACGGCGCCGGTATTGGCCGCATCACTACCGATACCGACGGCCTGGCCGGTGCTGTCCTTGTCCCAATAGGATTGGGAGACGGTGCCATAGCTCTGGCCAATGAGCCCGCCGATCTTGGTGCCCGTCCCGGAGACGGCACCGGAGGCGTAGGACTGCGTGACGCTGGTCACGGCGCCCACGAGGCCGCCCACATAATCGGTGCCGGTGACGGCACCGGTGGCGTAGGACTGGGAAATGCCCGCTCCAGCGCCGGCCTGTCCCGCCAGGCCGCCCGTATAGGCGGTGCCGGTCACGGCTCCGGTGGCGTAGGAATTTGAGACGGTGAAGCTCGTGCCGGTGATGCTCCCGACCAAGCCTCCGGTTTGTTCACCGGTGCTCGTCACGGCACCGGTGGCATAGGAATTGGTGATGGTCTCACTGCCCGAGCCGACGAGGCCGCCGGTGCCGTTTCCAGTATTGGTGACCGACCCCGTGGCATAGGAGCCGGTTACGGTGCCGTTCTGAAGACCGGCCAAGCCGCCCGCGTAATTTCCCGTCGCGCTGACGTTGCCCGTGGCAGAGGAGGAGGCAATGGACGCGTTCGACGATCCAACCAAACCGCCCGCAGAGCCTCCAGACGTGGCGACCACGTCGCCGCCTGCGGACGAACCGGTGATCGAACCACCGAAGGCATTTCCAACCAGGCCGCCCACGGCGCGTTCGCCGGTCACGTCGACGCTGGCATGCACATTTTGGACGTTGCCGGAACTCAGCGCCCCTATGACGGCGCCGGCGTTTTTCTTGGCCGTGATGCTCCCCCCCGCCAGGGTGAGGTCGTGCACGCCGCTTCCGCCCGCCAGCGTCGCGATCGAGATCAGGCCGACATATTCGCTGGTCGGGGCATTGATGGTCAGGCCCGAAAGGGTGTGGCTCTGCCCGTCCAGGCTGCCGGTGAAGTTGGAGCCGAACCCGATGGACTGGAACCCGCTGGCGCCCCAGATGCTGGAGGAGGTCAGCGTGCTGGCGGTGGCGGACAGGTCGATGTCGGCGCCCAGCACATAGGCCCCGGCAAGGTTCAGGTTCATCAACTGGAGCTGATGCGCATTGACGATGGTGGCGACGCCGCCCACCACCGGCGCGGCTTCCCAGCGGCCGATGGGGCGCGTGTCGCCGGTCTGGTACCAATCGGTGGAGAAGTTCCAGCCCGCATAGCTGGAGGACTGCCGCGCCTGGGCGCTGGTGAGGCCGACGGCGCCCGCATTGGACGGCTCGTTGCCGATGCCGACGGTCTGGCCGCTGCTGTCCGTGTCCCAATAGGATTGGGAGATGGTGCCGCCGGTGCGCGAACCGATCAGCCCGCCGATATTGCTGGCCGTGCCCGAAACGGCGCCGGAGGCGTAGGATTGGGTCACATTTGCGGTCGCAAGACCAACGAGGCCGCCAACATAACTCGTGCCGGTCGCGCTTCCGGTGGCGTAGGAATTGGTGATGGAGCCTACGGAATATCCGACCAGACCTCCGACCGTGCTGGAGCCACTGACCGCACCGGTGGCATAGGAATCGCTGATGGAAGAAGACCCGTTGACTCTTCCAACCAGTCCACCTGAGAAGTTGCCGGAATTGGTCACTGCCCCCGTGGCATAGGAGCCCGTGATGGCGCCCCAGCTATCCCCCGCCAGTCCGCCCACATAATCCCCGGCCCCGCTGACATTGCCGGTGGCGAAGGAGGATGTAATGCTGGAAATGGCTTCCCCGATCAGGCCGCCCGTATACCCCGCCACCGTCGCGACCACATTGCCGCCAGCGGACGAACCGATGACGGCCCCGCCGAACGTCAACCCAATCAGGCCGCCGACGATGCTTGTGCCGGTCACGTCGGCGCTGGCATGGACGTTCAGGACGGTACCGGAATTCATCCCCCCGATGACGGTGCCGACATTGGTCTTTCCCGTGATGCTCCCGCCCGCCAGAGTGAGATCACGCACGCTGTTTCCGGCCGAAAGTGACGCAATCTGGAACAGGCCCACATAGTCGGTGCTCGGCGCGTTGATGGTCAGGTTGGAGATGGTGTGGCCCAGGCCGGCGAAAGAGCCGGTGAAGGATCCGGTCACGACGGCGCTGGTATAGGTCGTTCCCGCAGCGTCGAGGTCCGCCGCCAGCGCATATTTCCCGGCGAGCCCGGAGGTGTCGATGGCGTCGATGGCCGCCATGGAGCGCAGCAGCGTGTAGCTGGACAGCGCACCGGTGGCGCCGATCTGCAGCGTCGCAGAGGTTCCGGACAGCGTGATGGGGGCCGCGACCGAATAGTCCTTGCCCGCGCCATACTGGATCACCAGCCCGGCATTGGTGCCGGTGGCGGTGATGGCGGAATTCACGATCACATTGCCCGCCGCCGCGAGCGTCAGCACGCTGTTCGCCGACCAGGAAATCGGCGCCGCCACCGTGATGTCGCCGGCCTGCGATCCGCCCGAGCCGGTGGAGACGGTGACGTTCGCGGTGGCCAGCGCGTTGGTGAGCGTCGTCACGTTCAGGACGCTGTTATCGCCAGTGGCGGTGAAGCCGGAGACATTGCTGTCGGTGCCGGTGGAGATGGTCAGGTTGTAGGGATCGAGCAGCAGGGTGCCGAACCGGCCGGCCGCACCCCGCAGGTCCGCCGTGCCGGCATAATCCAGCACGCCCTTGCCCGAGACCTCCGCATCGCCGCCGGCCGTGGTGCCGGTGGCGGAGATGGCGCCCGCGAAACGCGTGGTGCTGTCCGACCAGACCACCACCTTGCCGCCCGCGCCCTCGCGGCCGTCGGCGCGCAGGGACGCGCCGGTAGCCACCGACACGGTCTGCGCGGTGTCCACCACCTCGGAGACGGTTTTCGAGCCGGCGCTGGCGCCGCCCTGATAATCACCGCCCACGAGCACCGTGCCGCCGATGGCGCCGGAGGCATCCAGGTCCGCGCCACAAGCCAGCGCGATGTCGCGGCCGGTCACGATGATGGTCCCGCCCTTGGCCCAGGCGCCGGCGGCATCGGCCGTGCCGGCGGCGTCGAGCTTGCCCGAAACGCTCACCTTGCCTGCGGAGACCCGGATCTCGCCGCCCGAGGACTTGCCGCCGCTCTCGGCGCCGCGCGCCACCACCTTCTGGGAGACGGTGACCGTGCCACCTTCGCCTGCCGTCAGGAACACGCGGCCGCTCTTGGTCGCGACGCCGGTGGCCTTGGTGAGGCTCTCGGTATTGCCGGCCAGCGCATAGACATTGCCGCCGGAGGCGCGCAATTCCGCCTCGGCGGCCTTGATGACGCCGGAGGTCTTCACCTCCGTATCGGCGCCGCCCACCTTCACCACGAACTTGCCGTTGGACAGCGCGGTGTCGCGCACCAGCACCTCATAGCCGGCCGCGAGCGCCACCGTGCCGTCGGGCGCTGTGATCGTGCCGGTATTCTCCACCTTGCGGGCGATGAGGGCCACATCGCCGCCCAGCGAGCCGATCTGGCCGTAATTGATGACGCTCGCCGTGCTGGAGCCGCGGAACGTCATGTCCCGGCCGGCCAGGAAATCCGCGTCCGACACGTCATGGGTAGAGGCAATGAAGCGGCCGCCGGTGGTGATAATGCCGGTCGGCCCCACCGTGATGCCGTTGGGATTGACGAGATACAGGCTGCCGCTTGCCGACAAGGAGCCGTCGATCTGCGAGCGCGTGAAGCCGGTCACCCGGTTGAGCGTCGCGCCAGTGCCGTTCTCGAACCGGACAGACCCGCCCTGGCCGATAGAGAAGCTCGACCAGTTGATGATGGCATTGGGCGTGGTCTGGGTGACCAGCATGGCCCCAGCGGAGGGCTGGGTGATGGCGGCGCTTCCGGCCGTCACCGTACCGCCTGAAGGAAGGGTCTGGGCGAAAGCGGGGCCTGCGGTCCCGGCCAGAACGGCCGCATGGGCAACAAAGGCGACACCGGTAAGAAGCCATCGCGTCCGTCGGGCCAGGACGCGCGGCGCAAGGATGCGCTCGGCCACGACACAACCCACCGCCACGCCCGCAGCCTGCTGGACGGTCGCCATCGTCTTCCCCCACACGCTCACAGCGCCCGGCGCTGCGCCCGTGCCCCCGCACGGTTAACCCAGAGCCTAACCCACCCCCTTACCAAACTCCAGAGGTCCAATCTCCAATTACGCAACGTAAAAAGCCCCACCGCAGGAGCCGTAAGCCATTGCAAAACGAGGCTTCTGAGCCCCCCCCCGCGAGGCTCGCGGGCAACATGGCCAAAACTTAGACGGCGACCCGTTGTCATCGCACAGCGGGCGTGGCCCCCCTCAGCCGGCTGGCGCGGCCGAGGCGCGGCTGCCGAAGATGGCGCTGCCGATTCGCACATGGGTCGCGCCCTGGTTGATGGCCGCGGCGAAATCCGAACTCATGCCCATGGACAGGCCCTTGAGCCCGTTGCGTGCGGCGATCTCCGCCAGAAGGGCGAAATGGGGGGCGGGCACATCCTCCACCGGAGGAATGCACATGAGGCCGGCCACATCGAGGGCGAAGTCGCGGACGCACTGGGCGATGAAGGCGTCGGCCTCCTGCGGCAGCACCCCGGCCTTCTGCGGCTCGGCGCCGGTATTGATCTGGAGGAACACCGGCAGGCGCCGGTCCTGGCGCTCCATCTCCTGGGCCAAGGCCTGGGCGATCTTGGGCCGGTCCACCGAATGGATGGCATCGAACAGCGCCACCGCCTCGCGCGCCTTGTTGGACTGGAGCGGCCCGATGAGGTGGACGGCGATGTCCGCCGCCCCGTCCCGCAGCTCCGGCCATTTGGCTTGCGCCTCCTGCACCCGGTTCTCGCCGAACAGGCGCTGGCCCGCCGCGATCACCGGGCGGATGTCAGGGGCGAAAAAGGTCTTGGACACGCACACCAGCTGCACATCCGCCGCCGGCCGCCCCGCCCTGCGGCAGGCATCCTCGATCTCCCCGCGCACCTGCGCCAGCCGGTCCGCCGGCCCGTTGCTCTCGGCCATTCCATTCCCCATTCATCATGACGCAAGGTACCCCCGACACGCCTCAGCTGCGACTGGAGGCTAGCCGGCAACCTGTGGCATCCTGCGCGGGCATAAGCTGCCGCCCCTTTTGCCCTCGCCCGGCGCGCGAGGAAAGAGGCAAGCCTGGTGCGAGGGTCTGCGGCTAAGGGCCAGCGGGCAGTTTGGAGACGTTGGTGCCCCATGGCGGATAAGAGGCAGGCCGGTGCGAGCAGGAGCCGTCAGCCAGGCGCGAGCCTGCGGCTCAGGCTGGCCGCCTTGCTGATGCTGGCCGTGCTGCCGGTGGTGGGGGAGCGGATCTGGACCCTCGTCCAGGAGCGCGAGCGGCTGATCGCCGACAATCTTGAGGAATTGCGCGAGTTTGGCGAGCAGGTGGCCCTGGTGCAGCGCGAGAGCTTCGCCGCGGCGACGGCCGTCACCCAGGTTCTGGCACGCGAGGCCTCCCGCCTGAAGGCGGACCCGGTGAGCTGCATCGCCTTCATGCACCGCCTGACCGCCGATCTCCTGGGCATCCAGGGCGCCATCATCACCGACGCGGACGGGGTGGTGCGATGCGCCACCAGCCGGGCCTTGCTGGGCATGAACCTGTCCGACCGCCCCTATATGCGCCAGGCCTCTGTCTCCAACCGGCCCATCGCCAGCGACCTCATCCGCATCCGCGGCTCCGGCATTCCCACCGTGACCATCGCCGAAGCCGAGCGGGACGAAAATGGCACGCCCATCGCGTTTGCCGCCGTGGCCATGGACCTGCAATGGCTCTCCCGCGTCAGCGCGCTGCTGCGCCTGCCCCAGGCCGCAACCGTGGAGGTGCTGGATTCGGCCGGCGTGGTGGTGACGCGCACGCCCTTCCTGGACAGCGCCGTGGGCACGAACTTTGCCGATCACGCCTTGTTCCACGCCATCTCCCGGGCCAATGAGGGTCAGTTACGGGCCGTGGGCTTCGATGGCGTGGACCGCTATTACGCCTTCCTGCGCATTCCCGGCACCGGCATGCGCACGCTGGTCAGCATGCCCGCCACCGTCATCACCTTGCCGGCGGACGAGCAGATCGCGCTCACCATGGCCCTGACCTTGTGCGTCGGCACCCTCATGGTGCTGCTCGGCTGGTGGCTGGCCGAGCGCATGGTGGTGGCCCCGATCCAGCATCTGGCGCAGGACGTGCGCGACATGAGCCTGGACGGTGGCGCAGCGCTGGACCCGCCGGAAGTGCGGGAGTTCCGCCCCCTGGTGAGCGCCATCAACGAAGTGGCCGAGCGTCTGGCCGAACGCACGGCGGAGCTGCGCAACCATAATGGCCGCTTGGCGGCCCTTGCCCGGACGGACGGGCTGACCGGGCTTGCCAACCGGCGCAGCTTCGACGTGCAATTGTCCGCCGAATGGGTGCGCTCGGGCGACCGGAGCCATCCGCTCAGCCTCATCATGGTGGATGTGGACCACTTCAAGCTGTTCAACGACACCCAGGGCCATCCCGCCGGCGACGAAGCGCTGAAGTCCGTGGCCCGCATGCTGGCCGCCGCCTGCGCGGGCACGCCCCATCTGGCGGCACGCTATGGGGGCGAGGAATTCGTGGTACTGATGCCGGACACCGACCTCCCCAGCGCCACCGAGTTCGCCGAGAACGCCCGCCGCCTGGTGGCCGCGCTGGCCATCCCCCATCCCAGCGTCCCCACCCGGCGGCTCACCGCCAGCTTTGGCGTGGCCAGCGAGATCCCGGAAGCGACGGGCTCGCCGGACAATCTCATCTCCGCCGCCGACCAGGCCCTCTACGAGGCCAAGCGCCTCGGCCGGAACCGCGTGGTGACCAGCCAAATGCAGGACGAAGCCTCGTGAGCACGGGGGAAGGTGCGGTGCCCGCCCGCCCCGGCTGTGCCGCCCTGGCCGTTCTGCGGGCCGGGCCGGCCCTGCTGCTGGTGCGCCGGGCCAATCCGCCCGATGCCGGCCTCTGGGGCTTTCCCGGAGGCCGCATCGAATGGGGCGAGACCATCGCCGAGGCGGCAGTGCGCGAGCTGTTCGAGGAGACCGGCCTGACCGCGATGGCCGGCCCCGCCTTCAAGGTGCTGGATTGCCTCGATCGCGACGCCAGCGGCGCCCTGCTCCACCATTATGTGATGGTGGCGGTGCTCTGCCATCCCGCCCACCCGGACGCCCAGCCGGTCGCCGCCGACGATGCGCTGGAGGTGGGATGGTTCACCCTGGCGCAGTTGCGGGCCGCGCAGGCGACCCTCAGCGCCGGCGTGGTGGAGACCGCCGAAGAGGCGCTCCGGCTTTCCCCTTAACGGGCGGGTTCAGGCCAGGTCCAAGGCCTTCAGCGTCGCCGCCACCTCGGCCTCGATCTCGGGCCTGAGCGGCAGGAGGGGGCGCGGCGGCAAGGCGCGGACAAGGCCCGTCAGGCCCGCCGCCGCATAGATGACGCGCAGGCTGGAATGGCGGCGGAACAGGTCCCACAGCGGCGTCAGCCGGGCATCCAGCGCCCGCGCCCGGGCGAAATCTCCCGCCGCCACCGCGCGGGCGATCTCCAGCGCCGGGGCGGGAAAGAGGCCCGCGACCACGCTGAACCAGGCATCCGCCCCGGCCATCAGCGCCTGCGCGCAATGCCAGTCGGCGCTATAGCCCACGACGCAACCGGCGGGCACCACGGCCCGCAATTCCGCCAGATGCGCGCCGACCGCCGCCGGCTCGGGGGCGGTGCTCTTGATGGCCACCACCTCCGGCAGCTTGGCAAGCCGCGCCACCAGGGCCGGGGTGAAGCGGAAATGGGTGGTGGCGGGATTGTCATAGATGCAGAGCGGCAGCCCCGCCTCCCGCGCCACGGTGGCGAAATGCGCGAACACCTCGTCGTCGGTGAGCGGGGTATAGGACACCGCCGCCAGCAGCCCCGCCGTCGCGCCGGCTGCCTTGGCATCCTGGGCGAGGCGGACCGTCTCGTCGGTGCGCAGGGCGCCGATGCCCACCAGGACCGGCACGCCTTCCGCCGCCGCAAGACCCGTTTCGAGGGCGCGCCGGCGCTCGGCGCGGCTGAGGAAGGGATAGGTGCCGGTGCTGCCCAGAAGCCCGATGCTATCCACGCCGGCCGCCGCGAGGCGGGCGACGAGGCCGTGGAGGGCGCCGGCATCCACCGTGCCACCGGCATCAGCGGGGGTGATGGGGAAGGCGGAGACACCCTTGGGCAGCACGGTCACGACCTTTCATGGCGAAGGACAAGCGCCGCCACCGGGGCGGGCGCGCCGACCCTAGCCGCCGCGACGGCCCAGCGCAGCCGGTGCCGCCTTCACGTTTGGCGACACTTTCCCGCTGGGACGAGGCCAATTCAGACGGAGAGCGCCAGCCGCTTTGCCGTGCGCAGGGACAGGCCAGCGTCCGTAATGCGTTGAAGGGCGGGGCCGAGCGGCTCGCTTGCCACCATCATGTGATGGGCATTGGCATGGAGCAGCGTGTCGGGCGCCTCCACAATGGCCACATGGCCCGGCCAGAACAGTAGGTCGCCGCGCTGGAACGGCCCGTCCAGAGGAAGGGACGCGCCGAGCGCGGCCTCCTGCTGGTGGCTGTCGCGCGGGCATGGGAGGCCGCAGGCCGTGAGCGCGGTTTGCACCAGGCCCGAGCAGTCCAGCCCCAGCGCCGACCGCCCGCCCCACAGATAGGGCACGCCGAGGAAACGGGTGGCCACTTCCACGAAGTCCGCCTCCAACGTCCCGAGCGGCTCCAGGTGACCGGCGAAGATCGCCCCCCGCTCGGTGAAGGCGAAACGCCCATCCACCCGCCGCACCGCCACCAGGCTGCCGAAGCACAGGCCCTCCATGGGCGGCAGCTTGATGTCGGGGCCGGGGAAGAGAAAGGTGCGGCCCACCTTCACCTTGTGCGTGGGCTCCGCGCCCGCCGTCCAGAGCGCGGCGGTGGGCATGTAGCCCACGTAACCGTCCGCCGCCAATTGCACCCAGGACCAACCTTCCGCATCATCCTCGAAGACGGTCACGGCCTCGCCATAGAGCGCCTCGGTATCGAGGGCGGCCCCGGCATAGGGCTCGCGCCGCAGCGGCGCCAAGGGCACCACCACCCGGCGCTCCTCTCCCGCCACATAGCGGGGCGCGTCGACGAGGCCCCGCAGGCTTTCCGCCGCAAGATCTGACCGCGCCGGGGTGAGGCGCGGATCGCGCTTCTGCTCACTCATTCCCGTACCGCTCCGCTCATGCGCCGTACCGCTCCGCTCATGCGCCGTACCGCTCCGCCAGGAGCGCATCGAGGGCGCGGATGGTCTGCGCCTCCCCGCCTTCCGGCCGGCCGGGCTTGGAGGAGGGGTTCCAGGCATAAATGTCCAGGTGCAGCCAGCTCTTGGCGCGCTCCACGAAGCGGGAGAGGAACAAAGCGGCGGTGATGGAGCCGGCAAAGCCCCCCGACCCGGCATTGTTGATATCCGCCACCTTGGACTCGAGCATGGACATGTACGGCCGCCACAAGGGCAGGCGCCAGAGCGGATCGGCCACCGCCGTCGCATGCCGGGCAAGATCCTCCGCCAGGGCATCATCGTCCGTATAGGCCGGCGGCAATTGCGGGCCGAGCGCCACGCGCGCCGCCCCGGTGAGGGTGGCAAAATCGATCAGCAGGTCGGGGCTTTCCGCATCCGCCAGATCGAGCGCATCGGCGAGGATCAGCCGGCCCTCGGCGTCGGTATTGCCGATCTCCACCGTGAGGCCCTTGCGGGAGCGCAGCACGTCGCCGGGGCGGAAGGCGTCCGCCGAAATGGCATTTTCCACCGCCGGAATGAGCACCCGCAGCCGCACCTTCAGCCCGCGCGAGAGAATGAGATGGGCCAGCCCCAGCGCGGAGGCGGCGCCGCCCATGTCCTTCTTCATGAGCAGCATGCCGGCGGAGGTCTTGATGTCGAGGCCGCCGGTGTCGAAGGCGACGCCCTTGCCCACCAGCGTCACCTTGGGCGCGTCCACGGGGCCAAACGTCAGGTCGATGAGGCGCGGGGCGCGGGCGGCGGCGCGGCCCACCGCATGGATGAGCGGGAAATTCTCGGCCAGCAGCGCATCGCCCACGATCACCCGCACCTCCCCGCCATGGCGCGCGGCGAGCGCCCGGGCGGCGGCCTCGATGTCGGCCGGGCCGAGGTCATTGGAGGGGGTGTTGACGAGGTCGCGCACCAGGCTCACCGCCTCGAAGGTGCGGGTGAGCGCGGCCACGTCCAGATTCGCACTGGGCTTCAGGCGCACAGCCTTGGCCTTGGCGGCGGCGCGGTAGCGGTCGAACCTGTAGGTGCCCAGCGCAAAGGCGAGCGCGCCCTGGGCGGGGACTTCCCCTTCCAGGCGATAGGTGCCAGCGGGCAGGAGCCCCGGCAGGGCACCGAGCGCGAAGGCATCGCCCCCCTCGCCGGGCACGCCGAACAGGAAGCCCACCACCGCGCCGCCCTCGCCCGGCACCGGCAGGAGCTTGCCGCTCTCCCCGGCAAAGCCGGCCGCCGCCGCAAAGGCGCGGGCGGCGGGGGGCAGGCCCTCGGGCGGGAAGCCGGCGGCGCTCACGCACCACACGGGCAGGCTTTGGGCATCGGCGGGGGCCAGGAAGGCGGGGCGGGACGCGTCGGACATGGGACACTCCGGGGGCCGGACCCGGCCCCGCGAAACCGCCGGGCCGGTGAATCACTGGCCCGGACTTTACCTGAGCGCGCCGCAGACGCGAGCCGTCAGGCTGCGCCCATGAGTGCGGAGGAGGGAAAAATCAGGAGCGCCGCGCCCGCCAGGGCCACGCCATAGGGCAGCGAGGGCAAGGCGGACAGGCGCAGGCCCGCCAGCCGATGGCGCCACAGGCTGGCGGCCACCAGCCCCCCGCCCAGCAGGCCGCACACGAGGAGGAACAGCGGCACCTGCCCCGGATCAAGCCAGGGCACCACCGCGGCAGCAAGCTTGGCATCCCCCGCCCCCACCACGTCGGCGGCAAACAGCAGGAAGCCGACCCCCAGCACCCCCGCCCCCAGATAAAGGCGCAGCTTCAGGTCGGGCACCCCATGAAGGGCCGCCAGCAGGGCGAATCCCGCCACCAGGGCCAGCACCACCAGATTGGGAATCACCCGGCGGGCCAGATCGGTGGCGATGGTGGTGCACAGGGCCACCGGAAACAGGCCGAGCACCAGGACATCGCCGATGAGACTGGACGCGGGCATCGGCGCGTCAGTTTCCCGCCGCCGCGGCGGACGCCTTCAGGCGCACCAACGTAAAGCCGATCTGCGTGACCACGGTGATGATGGCCACCGACAGTCCGGCGGCGATCAGACCGTATTCGAGCGCGGTGGATCCGCGTTCTTCCTTCACGAAGCGGGACAAGAGAACCTTCATCGCGCACCTCGGCCGCCTCGGCGGCACATGTCTCCCCGCGGCCGAGGCCGCTCGATGGGAGGACGCTAGGGGGCGCCCCTTGCGGGCTGGTAAAGATCCGCCCATTGGGAAAAAAGGATGCTATTCAGCGTGCCCAATTCGTTAACGCGGCCGGGCGCGGCGGGCGTCCGGCCCCGCGGGAAGGCGCGGCCTGACGGCAAGGATATAGGGCGATCCGAGGGGGCGATGAACCGCCGGGCCGCCTCCCGCGCCCCTATTCCCCGCATTCCACCGGCACGGCGCGACGGGCGGGCCGGCGGTCGAGGGTGGCGGACAGGAGGCTCGCCAGCAGTGCCGCCACGGACAGTCCCACCGAGACGAACGGCAGTTCGCCATAGGGAATGCCATGGGTGATGGCCAGGGCGCCGATCCAGGCGCCGGTGGCATTGCCCAGGTTGAAGGCCCCCTGGTTAAGGGTGGAGGCCAGGTTGGGGGCCGCGGCGGCGGTGTCCACCACCCGCAATTGCAGCAGCGGCACCAGGGCGAAGGCCAGCACGCCCCAGATCACCAGCAGCACCAGAGCCGGCGCCGGCGACCGGGCGCCGGGCACCAGGGCGAGGAGCACCACCAGCAGTGCCAGGATGGTGCCGATGAGGGAGGGCATCAGCTTCCAGTCCGCCAGCCGCCCGCCCAGCATGTTGCCGGCGGTCAGCCCGATGCCGAACAGCAGCAGCGCGCCGGTGATGGCGGGCCGGGACAGTCCCGTCACCTCCCCCAGCAGCGGCGAGATATAGGTGAAGACGCAGAACAGGCTCGCCGAGCACAGCACCGAGATGAGCATGGCCAGCATCACCTGGCCGTTCCCCAGCACCCGGAACTCTTTGAGGATGCCGCCCTGCGCCATGGGCAGGCGGCCCGGCAGCAACACAATGAGGGCCGCCAGCGCCAGGATGCCGATGCCCGCCACCGCCCAGAAGGTGGCCCGCCAGCCCAGCCACTGGCCGAAGGCGGTACCCGCCGGCACGCCCAGCACATTGGCGATGGTGAGCCCGGCGAACACGAGGGCGATGGCCTGGGCCCGCTTTTCGTGCGGCACCAGTTCCGCCGCCACCACCGAGCCGATGCCGAAAAAGGCCGCGTGGCAGAAGGCGGTGACGATGCGCGCGCCCATGAGCAACCCGTAGGCCGGCGCCAGCGCGCACAGCACATTGCCGCCGATGAAGAGCGCCATCAGCCCCACCAAGGTGGCCTTGCGTGGCAGCGCGGCGGTCAGGATGGCCATGATGGGCGCCCCCACCACCACGCCCATGGCGTAGCCGGTGACGAGCAGGCCGGCGGCCGGAATTGAGACGCCGAGATCTTCCGCCACATGGGGCAGCAGCCCCATGACCACGAATTCCGTGGTGCCGATCCCGAAGGCTGCGACGGCGAGGGCGAGCAGGGATAGGGGCATGATCGACCGGATCAGATCAGGACGGCCCCCTCTTACGATGCCCGCTGCAATGCAGCAAGGCCCCTCCAGGTGGCACAAACGTGCTGCTTCCCTGCGTGATTTGCGGGCGATCCTCTGATTGAATGGCGCCGCCCTCAAGGACGATGCCATGCCGCTCCAGTTCAAGGACGACCTGTTCGATGCGCAATTCCTGCGCACCATCGGCCACACCTTCTATGGCGGCGCCGACATCGGCGAGTGCTTTGCGGTCGCCCGGCGCATCCCCAACGGCAATGTGGAGCGCTGGTACAGCGAATGGACCGCGCTGGCCCAACGTCTCTACGATGCCGGGCAGGCGAGCCTATTGGCCGGGCGCGGCGCCAGCGCCCGCGATGCCTTCCTGCGCGCCTCCAATTATTTCCGCACCGCCGCCATCTTCCTCCTGCAAGGCCCGCCGGACCCGCGCCTGAAGGAAGCCTATGAGCGCCAGCGGGAAGCCTTCGCCCGCGCCTGCGCCCTGATGCGCACACCGACGGACAGCGTGCGCATCCCCTTCGGCGACACCACCTTGCACGGCATTTTCCTGCGCCCTTCCGTCACCGACAAGCCGCGCCGCACCCTCATCATCACCGGGGGCTATGACGGCACGGCGGAGGAGTGCTTCTTCTACAGCGGAGCGGCAGCGCTTCAGCGGGGCTATAACGTGCTGGTCTTCGACGGGCCGGGCCAGGGCGAGGCGCTGATCCGCCACGGCATGACGCTGCGGCCGGACTGGGAGGCCGTCATCAAGCCGGTCATGGACTTCGTGCTCGCCCATGATCTGGTGGACCCCGACCAGGTGGTGCTGCTGGGCCTCAGCCTCGGCGGATACCTCGCCGCGCGGGGGGCGAGCAAAGAGCCGCGCCTGGCCGCCCTGGTGCTGGACCCCGGGCAATATTCCATCCTGGAGGAGGCCCGCGCTCGCCTGCCCGGCTTCATCGGCCGGCAGGTGCCCGATGGCAATGGTCTCGTCCTGTCCTTCCTCAACTGGCGCATGAAGCGGCTGATCGCCCATCCGACCGAAGGCTGGGCGCTGCGGCGGGGCATGTTCGTGAATGGGGCGGACAGCCCGCTCGCCTTCCTGAAATCCACCGCCGCCTACACTTTGGAGCACCTCGCCTCCGAGATCGCCTGCCCGACCATGGTGTGCTCTGCGGAAGGCGACGGCATCGGGGTCACCGCCAAGCGCCTGTTCGATGCGCTCACCTGCGTGAAGCGGCATGCGGTGTTCCAGACGGCGGATGGCGCGGGCGCCCATTGCGAGGCCGGCGCCCGCACGTCCTTCAACCGCGAGATGTTCGACTGGCTGGACGCCATCCTGGACCAGATCCAGGCGGGGTGAGCTCTTTTAGAGATCCACCACCAGCCGATCCGAGGCGGACAGCGCCACGCAGGCCACTAGCTTCCGCGCCCGGTCCGCCGGGCTTAGGATGCGGTCGCGATGGATGGGCGTGCCTTCCAGATAATCCACCTTGCAGGCGCCGCAAATGCCACCCCGGCAGACGCAGTCCAGCTTGATGCCGTCGGCCTCCAGGGCGTCCAGCATTGACAGGCCCGCCGGCACGTCGATGGACCGGCCGGAACGGGCGAGCACCAGGGTGTAGGGCCGCGCATCCGGGTCCACCACCAAGGGGGGCGGCACGAAGCGCTCCACATGCACCTGCCCCTCCGGCCAGCCTTCCGTCAGCGCCTCGAAGGCATCGGTGAGGCCCTGCGGTCCGCAACAATAGACGCGGCGGCCATCCGCCGGTGCGCCGATCAAAGCAGCGAGGTCCGGCCGGCCGGTAAGCGCTGTGTCGTGATGGACCACCCGCCCCGCCGCGACCAGACCCGCCAGGTCTTCGGCCAGGGGCGCCGCCCCGCGCGAGAGGAGATGGATCACGAAATCCGTGCGCCCCGCCTCCAGCAAAGCCGCGC
Organism: Aquabacter sp. DMC10; assembly: GCF_056314145.1. Classification (NCBI taxonomy): domain Bacteria; kingdom Pseudomonadati; phylum Pseudomonadota; class Alphaproteobacteria; order Hyphomicrobiales; family Xanthobacteraceae; genus Aquabacter; species Aquabacter sp. DMC10. Next base: position 765,652 of record NZ_JBQUYX010000001.1, read on the forward strand.
CCGCCGACAAGAAGGGGGTAAGCCCGATGCCGCCGGCGACGAACACAAGTGGCGCGGACCCGGGGCCGCCCTCCAGGTCCAGCCCGCCGCGCGGCAGGCCGGCACCGATCTCCGTGCCCGGCCGCGCGTCATCGCACAGATAGAGCGAGCCGCCCCGCCCCTGCGGCTCCCGCTTCACGCCGATCACATAGCGGGCCTTGTCCGAGGGCGGGTTGAGCAGGGAATAGGTGCGCTTGTCCCCGCTCGGCAAGGTGAGGTCGATGTGGGCGCCGGGCCGGAAGGGCGGCAGGTCCCACCCCTCGGGATCGGTTAGCACCAGGCGGGTGATGTCGGGTCCGGCCGGCTCGGCCGCGCGGACCACCAGTCTGAGAAGCCGGGCCATCAGGAATTGCGCACCAGGTCGCCCACACGCACCACGCCGCCTTTGAGGATCTTGCAATTGAGCCCGGAGCGGTTGATGAGCGGATCGAAGATGGCCTTGCCGGTGATTTCCTCGATATGCCGGCACGGCACCGACAGGCGGGTCGCCTCCAAGAGCGTCTCGCCGAGCAGGAAGCGCCGGCCCACCAGATGGTTGAGCGGAACGCCCTCCACCGTCACATTGCGCCGGTGATCCTGCGGACCCAGCTCGATGCCGTGGTCGCGCTTCAGCGCCTCCAGGGTCTCGATCTCGAACAGGGTCACCTGCCGGCCTTCCTCGGGCCGCTCGGAATAGAAGCCCTCCTCCCGGCCGATCATGTAGCGATCGCCCTCGATGCCCTTGCCGGCGATGAGGGTGATCTCATCCACCGCCCGCATGGGCAGGAAGGCGCGGGCGGTGATGTGCAGGTGGCGCACGATGCCGGTGAAGGCGAGGATCGGCTCTGCGGGAGCGCGGGACAGGGTCTGGGTGAGCATGGTTCCTCCTTGAACACGGGTCCGCCGGGCCGGGGAACGGCCCGGCGGGTTGCCTCAGCTGATGTCCTTGCCGGCCGTCTCGGGGGCCTTGTAGGTGGCAAAGGCGGTGATGAGGGCGCACACGATCAGATAGATGGAGATCGGCCAGGTGGCCCCGCCGCTCCAGGTCATGAGGGAGGCGGCCACAAACGGGGTAAGGCCGCCGGAAATGGCCGCGCCGATCTGGAAGCCCAACGAGGCGCCGGAATAGCGCAGCCGCGCCGTGAACAGCTCCGAATAGAAGGGCGCGCCGATGCCGAACATCACCATCTGGCCGAAGGAGATGGCCACCACCACCGTGGCGGTGACGATCCAGGGGTCCTTGGTGTCGAGCAGCGTGAACATGGGGAAGGCAAAGCCCATGCAGAACAGGCAGCTCAGATAGAACATGGTCTTGCGGCCCCACTTGTCCGACAGCCAGCCGAAGAAGGGGATCGAGAACAAGGCGATGAAGGACGAGGCCATGACGCCGTTCAGAATGGTGGCGCGCGGCATGCCCAGTTTCTGGGTGGCGTAGGAGATGACGAAAACGCTGGCGATGGAGGCGTAGGAGATTTCGGCGATCTTCAGGCCCACGGCGGTGAAGAAGGGCTTGCGGTGATGGGCGAAGATTTCCAGCACCGGCATGCGCGCCACTTCCTGCTTGGCCTTCAGCTGGCGGAAGGCGGGCGTCTCTTCCAGGCGCAGGCGGATGAACAGGCCCACCGCGATGAGCAGGATGGACAGCAGGAAGGGAATGCGCCAGCCCCAGGTGATGAAGTCGCTCTCGGGCAATTGGGAGGCGACCGCGAAAATGCCGAGCGCGGCGAGATTGCCGATGGGATTGCCCACCTGCACCAGCGAGCCGAACAGGCCGCGCTTCTTGGGCGGTGCGTTCTCCACCACCATCAAGACCGCGCCGCCCCATTCGCCGCCAATGCCGATGCCCTGGAGGAAGCGCAGCAGAATCAGCAGGATAGGGGCGGCGATGCCGATCTGCTCATAGGTGGGCAGCAGGCCGATGCAGAAGGTGCCGAGCCCCATGATGATGATGGTAGAGGCCAGCATGGCCTTGCGGCCGTGCTTGTCGCCCAGATGGCCGAAAATGGCGGCGCCCAGCGGCCGGGCGAGGAAGCCCACCGCATAGGTGCCGAAGGCGGCGATGGTGGCGAGCGCGGGATCGCCCACCGGGAAGAACAGCTTGTTGAAGACCAGCGCCGTGGCCACCGCATAGATCAGGAAGTCGTACCACTCGACCGCCGTGCCGATGACCGAGGACCAGACGATGCGGCGCATGCTCGCGGACCCCACAGAGGGCGCGGTGACCGCCATTTGTTCGGTGATAGCCATTGGAAACCCCATCTGGAAGATTGTTGTGTGGGACGCAAACTCCCGGCCACCGTCCGGCTTCTGCGTCCGGGCGGCGTCAGGCTGACGCTGGAACAGAAAGAGGTGGCCGGGCGGTCAGCCCGGCAGGGCGGCGATGACGGCCACCTCCACCTTGATGGCGGGATTGGCGAGGCGGGCTTCCACGCAGGCCCGCGCCGGCGCCGCGCCGGCGGGTAGCCACGGGTCCCACACCGCGTTGAAGGCGGCGAAATCGCCAATGTCCGGCAGCCAGACATTGGCGGAGAGGATGCGGGCCTTGTCCGTCCCCGCCTCGGCGAGAATGGCGTCGATCTTGGCCAGCACTTCAGCCGCCTGGGCGCCGATGGGGGCCTCAAGGTCATCCGGCACCTGGCCGGAAACGAAGACGAAGCCGCCATGGACGGTGGCGGCCGAGAGGCGGGTGCCGGGTTTGATGCGGGTAATCATGGTTGGACCGGACCTCTCACGGTGTCAGGATGGGCGGGACACGCACTGTCATGCGCGCGACTTTCATGGCGGACGCCGACCTCCATTCGGGACCGGCGGCGGGGCGCTCGGGCGGCCCATGGCGGTGGTGTGGGTGCATCGAACCAAGTTTACTGACAGAAATCAACCGCCCAAAGTTCAACCAAACCCGCCGATGCCCGCGTTTTGGGCTTCAATGGGGGCATTTTCGTTGTATTCTCGGCGCAAACACACGGCTTGCCCAAACTTGGGTCGGCCGCTGCAAAAAATTTCCGCGAGTAAACAGGTTTACCTCTGGGCAGCCGATCCGGTGAGCCGATGGCGCGCTGGGGCCGGGGCATTCTGCGCCCACCCGCCGCGCCTTCGGTCAACAGACCGGCGCGACTTGAGCGGCGGTTGAAGCTATAAGACGGGCCAAGAGGATGGGCCAGGAAGACGGGCCAGGAAGACGGGCCAGGAAGACGGGCCAGGAAGATGCGCCAAGCGCAGGCGCTTGCCGCGGTTTAGACCGGCCCCCGGTTCAGGGGTCAAGGAAGGACGGATCAGGTGCTCGACATGTCCCGGGCCGACCGGCTCGGCCCCAATCTGAAGGAATTGCGGCTGGAGCGCGGGCTCACCCTCGACAAGCTGGCCGGCATGAGCAGCCTGACCCGGGGCTATCTCTCTTTGGTGGAGCGCGGCCTGAAGACGCCGTCCATCACCGCCCTCCTGCGGCTGGCCGATGCCCTCCAGGTGAACATCGCCCAATTGTTCGACATGAACGCCGCCCCGGCGCCCCGCTATACGCTCCACCGCGCCGCCGACCCGGACGTCTCCCCCATCGACGGCACCTTCGGCCTCACCCCGCTGGCGGCGGGCCGGTCGCGCAAGATGATGGAGCCCTTCCTCATGACCCCCTCCACCGGCCCGGCCACCAAGACCGGACCACGCTGGGCCCATGGGGGCGAGGAGATGCTGTTCGTGGTCTCCGGCCGCGTCTCGGTCAATCTGGGCGCCGAGGAGCTGGTGATGGAGAAGGGCGACTGCCTCTATTTCTCCGGCGAGATCAAGCACGAGGTGCGCAGCCTCGGCCGCCAGAAGGCGCAGGTGCTGGTGGTCATCGCCCTTCCCGCCGAAGAGGCCAAGCCCGCCTGACCTATGCCCGCGACAGCGCCACCACCGGGTCCAGTTGCGCGGCGCTCCGCGCCGGCAGGAAGCCGAAGGCGATGCCGATGAGGCTGGAGCACAGCACCGCCGCCACGATGGACGCCAGCGAATAGATGGGCGCGAAGGGCGAGCCCGCGAGGGCAAAGCCAAGCCCCACCGAGAGCGACAGGAGCACCCCCGTGACACCCCCTGTCAGGCACACCAGCACCGCCTCGATGAGGAATTGCTGGAGAATGTCGGACCGCCGCGCCCCCACCGCCATGCGCACCCCAATCTCCCCCACCCGCTCGGAGACCGACACCAGCATGATGTTCATCACCCCGATGCCGCCCACCAGCAGCGAGATGACGGCGATGGCGGCGATGAGAAGGGTCAGTGTCTGGGTGGTGGCGGTGATGGTCTGACGGATGTCGTCGGTGTTGAGGATGAAGAAGTCCTTGGTGCCGTGGCGCTTCAGCAGGAAGCGCGTGAGCGCCTGCTCGGCCAGGTCCATGGCCGCCTCGTCGCGCACCCGCACGGTGATGGAGCGCAGTGTCGGGCTGCCCAGGAAGCGCGTCTGCACCGCCGTATAGGGCAGATAGAGGGAGAGGTTCTGGCTGCCGCCGAAACCGGCCTGCTGGGGCTGCGTCACCCCCACCACCCGCACCGGCACGTCGCCCGCCAGGATCACCTTGCCCAAGGGATTGGTGCCGGGCGTGGCGAACAGGGTCTTGCGGGTGTTCTCGTCGATCACCGCTTCCAGCGCCCGGTCGCGCACGGCGCTGGCGTCGAAGAAGCGGCCGGACGCCAGCTTTGTGCCCTTGGCGGCGAAATAGCTCTCGCTCACGCCATTCACCAGCGCGCTTGCCTCCTTGGCGCCGTAGCGCAGCGTGCTGGAGGTGGAGACGGTGGGCGTCACCGCCGCCACGAAGGGCTGCTTGGCCAGTTCGTTGGCATCGGCCACCACGAGCGTGGTGATCTTGCCCGAGCGCATGTCGCCGAAATCCTTGCCGGCGAAGATTTCCAGCGTGTTGGTGCCCAGCGCCGAGATGTTGGCGAGCACCCTTTGGCGCGAGCCCTCGCCCAGCGCCACCACGCTCACCACCGAGGCGATGCCGATGATGATGCCCAGCATGGTCAGGAAGGTGCGCAGGCGATGGGCGTTCATGGAGAGCAGCGCCATGCGCAGCGCCTCCCCCACCCGGTCGAGCCGCGCCCGCCACAGATCGAGCGCGCGGGGCGCCGCCTCCGCCGCGGGAGCAGCAGGCGCGGCGTCCGCCACCGCCGGCCGGTTGGCGCGGTCGGCGATGATGACGCCGTCGGAAATCTCGATGATGCGCCGCGCCCGCGCCGCCACCTGCATGTCGTGGGTGACGATGATGATGGTGCGCCCGTCCCGGTTGAGGTCTTCCAGGATGCGGAGCACCTCCTCGCCGCTGGCGGTGTCGAGGGCGCCGGTGGGCTCGTCGGCGAGGATGACATTGGCATCATTCATCAGCGCGCGGGCGATGGAGACCCGCTGCTGCTGGCCGCCCGAAAGCTGGCTCGGCCGGTGGAACAGGCGCGCGCCCATGCCGAGCCGCTCCAGAAGGCGTTGCGCGCGGGCGAGACGGACGACGCTGGGGGTGCCGGCATAGACCGCCGGCATCTCCACATTGCCGAGCGCGGTCAATTCGGACAGCAGGTGATAGCGCTGGAAGATGAAGCCGAAATGCTCCCGCCGCAGCGCCGCCAGTTCGTCCGGATCGAGGCTGGAGGTCTCCCGCCCCGCGATCCGATAGCTGCCGGAACTGGGCCGATCGAGGCAACCAAGGATGTTCATTAGCGTGGACTTGCCCGAGCCCGAGGCACCGACAATGGCCACCATCTCGCCCGCCGAGATGGTCAGGTCCACGTCTTTCAGCACGCACAGCGTGCCCTCCCCCGCCGGGAACTCCCGACGCAGGCCTGACAGGACGATGAGCGGCGCATCCATGGTTCAGAACCCCATGGGGCTGGGCGGCCCGGAGCGGGTGGGGGTGGTCGCGGTCCGTTCCCCCGTCACCACGCGCTCGCCGAGGGTCAGGCCCGAGCGCACCTCCACCATGACCTTGTCATTGAGCCCGGTCTCTACCTGCCGGAGCGCGAGGGTGCCATCCGCCGCCAGCACCCGCACCGGATAGCGCCCATCGGCGGCGCGCGGCCCCAGGGCGGCGGCGGGAATGACCGGCACGTCGGCCGCGCTGCCGAGCACGATATGCACCTCGGCGGTCATATAGGTGCGCAGCCGGCCCTCCGGGTTCGGCACATCGAACACGCCGATATAATAGACGGCGGAGGAGGAGCTGGAGCTGGAGGTGGAACTGGAGGACGAACTGGTGGACGTGCTGAACGAACTGTCCGACACGATATTCTCCGGCGCCGGCTCGATGAAGCCGAGCCTGGCCTCGAAACGGCGGTCCGGCTCGCCCACGATGGTGAAGAAGAGCGGCTGGCCGGGCGACACCCTCACGATGTCCGCCTCCGAAATGTCCGCCCGCACGGTCATCACGTCCAACTGGCCGAGGATGACGATGGTGGGCGTGGTCTGGGCGGCATTCACCGTCTGGCCCTGCTGGCTGACGATGGCCAGCACCGTGCCATCCATGGGCGCGGTGATGCGGGTATAGCCCAGATTCGCCTCGGCGGTGGAAACAGCCACTTCCGCCTCGATGATCTGGGCATCCAGCGCCGCGATCTGGGCGGCGGTGGTCTTCACGCTGGCCTCCGCGCTCTCGAAATCCGCCTGCGACACCGCCCGCTGGGCGACCATGGTGCGCTGGCGGGCGAGCGTCTGGGCATTCAGGACCTGGGTGGCGAGCTTTTCCTCCCGCTGGGCCCGCACATTGGCGAGAGACGCCTTGGCCGTGCGCAGCGCGTTCTCCTGGGTGATGGAATCGATCTCCGCCACCAGGTCGCCCTTCGCCACCTTGTCGCCGAGGCGCACCTTCACGGAGGTCACCCGCCCGGAGGCCTGGGACCCCACCGCCACCAGGCGCGAAGGCTTCAGGATGCCGGTGGCGAGCACCGTCTCCTCGACGTTTCCCTTCATCACCTCCGCCGTCATGAAGCCGGCGGTGGGATCGGCGGCGAGCCGGCTCCGCAGCATCAGCCCGCCGGCCGCCAGCGCCATCAGGACGAGCACGATGAGAAGGAGCCGCCGTCGCCGGGGCGCACGCGCGGGCAGGTCACTGGCCATGGGTGGCGGGGTCCTTTGGCGGCAGGAAGTCGGGCCTGGCGAAGTGGGGGGCCATCTTGTCCACCACCTCCGGCCGGGAGGTGTCGACGAAGCCATCCCAGCCGCCGCCCAGCGCCTTGTTGAGGGCCACATAGTCGGTGGCGATGGCGACCTTGCTCTGGAGCAGGGAATCCTGCGCCGAATAAAGCGAGCGCTCCGCATCCAGCACGTCGAGGAAGCTGGTGGAGCCGCTTTCATAGAGCGCGCGGGCGAGGCGCGCCGCCTCGCCATAGGAAGCGGCGCTCTGGGTGAGCTTTTCCGCGCGCGCCCGCTCCTGGCGGAGCGCCACGGCGGCATTCTCCACATCCTCCAGCGCGGTGAGCACGGCGGACCGGTAGGTGATGAAGGATTGGTCGCGCTGGGCCTGGGTCACCTCCACCGCGGCCTGGAGTTGGCCGCCATTGAAGAGGGGAACCGTCAGGGACGGCCCGAAGGACCAGCTGATGGTGGAGCCCTTGGCGAGATCGCCGAGCTTGGTGCCGGTGGTGTTGATGGTGCCGGTGAGGCTGACGCTGGGATAGAGCGCCGCCTCCGCCTGGCCGATCAGGGCGGTGGACTGGGCGAGCTGCCGTTCCGCCTGCCGCACGTCCGGGCGGGTCGTGAGGATGGCTGCGGGCACGCCGAGGGGCTGGCGCGCGGGCGGGGCGGGAATGGGCGCGGTGGCCGCCAGCCGGGCGGACAGCGCGGTGGGCGGCTGGCCGGTGAGGACGCCGAGGCGATGCACCGCCTGGGCATAGGAGGTTTCAAGGGAGGGAATGTCGGCTTCCGTGCCTGCGGCGAGGCCCTCCGCATTGGACACATCCACCGCCGAGGCCCCGCCCGCGTCGAACTTGCGGCGGGTGAGCGCGGCGGTCTCCCGCTGGGTGGCGGCCGTGCGGCGGGCGAGCGCGGCCCTGGCCTGGTAGCCCCGCGCGGAGACATAATTGGAGGCGATGTCGCCGATGAGGGTCAGGAGGGTGGCGCGCAGTTCATCTTGCGCCGCCTGCTCGGCATAGAGCGCCGCCTCCGCGCCCCGGCGATTGGCGCCGAACAGGTCCAATTCCCAACTGGCATCGAAGCCGGCCTGAAACTGGGTATAGGGGCCGGAGACGGTGACATCCCCGCCGCCGCCCACATTGGAGCCGTCATCGCCGCGCGTGACGGTGCCGCTGCCGGTGAGACTGGGCAGGAGCGCGCCGAGGGACTGACGATAGGAGGCGCGGGCCTCCCGCACCCGCGCCTTGGCGGTGGCCACGTCCAGATTGCCGGCCACGGCCGCGTCGATGAGGGCGGAGAGGGTGGGATCGTTCAGCCGCCGCCACCATCGGGCAAGGTCGGGCACCGCCTCCACGCTCTTGGTTGGCGCGGCCTTTGATGGCGCGTGCGTCGTCGCCTCGCCCCATTGGGCGGGAACGGCGAGGGCCGGGGTCTCATAATCCGGCCCCACGGCACAGGCCGACAGGGCGCAGGCAAGGCCGAGGAGAAGGAGCGCTGCCGCCGCGCGCAGGCCCTGGCCGCGCCGGCCGGCCGGACGAGGCGCCCGTGGTGGGACCCATGGTGGGGCCAAAGAAAGGGCGAAGCGGGTCGAACGGGACGCGCAGACGGCCAGAAATCTCGGGACCACGCGTCTCGGCAAGGGACCATCCACAGGAGATCATGGCAGCCGGCCACAGCCGGCGTGAGCAGGCGCCGCGTGGATGTGCACCCGGCGGCCGATCCTGTGTGCCGCCCTGCCCGCTGTGAGGCAAAGGAAGAATTGTAAGATATTTCAGCCGTTTGTTGCTGAAGGTTTCGGCCAGACCGCAGGCCCCGGCGGGCGCTGGGGAAGGCGCTCAGGCCTCCGGGCCGGCGGGCGGGGCCAGTTCGCGGGAGAGCGCGGCCAGATGAGTGGCGGCGGCCTCGGTGGCGGCCTGCTCGATGGCGCGGTAGCGGGCGATGAGGGACAAGCCGAAGGGGGTGAGCACCGCCCCCCCGCCCCGCCGCCCGCCGGTCTGCGCCGTCACCACCGGCGTGCCGAACATGCTGTTCAGCTCCTCCACCAATTCCCAGGCCCGGCGATAGGACATGTCCATGGAGCGCCCGGCGGCGGAGATGGAGCCGAAGGCGGCGATCTTCTCCAACAATTCCACCTTGCCGGGTCCCACGCGCTGGCCGGGCGCGAGGTCGATGCGTACGCTCAAGGCCGCCATGGGTCCGCCTGGAAACGAGGAAGGACGCCCGACGGGCGCTCCGGTTCCGGGTCACTCTAGTGCACGCAGCAAGCCACGGGCAATGCGGCGCAAGGGGATAGCGCCCGAGGACGACGGGCGGCATGTGGCCCGGGACGGGCGACCACAAGGTCTTGCAAGGGCGCCCTCATCGGAGCCTGTGTGTCCCTCGCGTTCCCCAAGAAGGGCCGCACCCGTTCAGAGGCGGGCTTGCCGTCGTTATATCCAGATGGGTATAATGACAAACGCAAACCGGCAGCGAAAGTCAGGCACCATGGCGGGTCATTCGCACGTGCAGACGGATCACGTCTTCCACGCCCTCGCCCATCCGGCGCGGCGGGCGCTCATGGACCTGCTGCGGGAGGGGGACCGGGCGGAGGCAGAGCTTGGCCGCGCGCTGGACCTTGGCGGCGCGGAGTTGTCCGAGCATGTGGCCCGCCTGGCGCAGGCCGGCCTGGTGGAGCGGAAGGGCGATGCGCCGGACACGGCGCGCCTGTCCCTGGCGCCGGCGGCGCTCGGCCCGGTGGATGCCTGGCTCACCCCCTACCGGCCATTCAAGCTGGTGCGCATGGCCGATTTCCAGCGCCTCGTGGAAGCCGAGCGGCGCAACGGGCGGTAGGAGCCCTCACACGCACATGAGCGGGGCGCACAGGCGCGCGCGGGCGGCGGTGGCGGTGCCGGCGGCGCCGAGATAATCGATGCGGGCGCAGATCTGGTCGAGGATCGGGCGGGCCTTCTCCACGTCCTCCACGCTGCCGGCGGCAAAGCCCAGCATGCGGCCGGATTTCATCTCGCCCAGCGTGCCCAGCACCTGGCATTCCACGAAGGCGGCACCGGCCGCCTTGATGCGCGCGGCCCGGTCGGAGGCGCGGCCCGAGGGCACCTCGCCCATTTCCACCACCAGCTTGCCCGCCAAGGGCGCGGAGAGCAGGCCGCACGGGCCGTCATAGGCCTGCAGGCCGTCATGGGCCTCCAGGCGGGTGATGACCGCGTCGCACCGGTCCGCCAGCACGCAGGCGCCGCTCTCGCAGGCGCCCGCCGCGCGGGCACGGCCGCAGACCTCATCGGAATGCACCACCTCATGCCCCGCCGCCGACAGGCGGCAGGCCAGCGCCGCGCCGGTACGGGCGGGCGCCAGGATGGCGATGCGCAGGGCCGTTCGCCCGGCCGCACGCAGGGTCTCTTGCATGGCCTTCTCTCCCTGGCACCTCCCGGCGGCCCTCGGTCTGCGCCGAGGTTCCGCGTGCCATTCCATCCGGGCGCCGCCATGATGGCATGTGGCGTCCGGGATCAGTGTTCATCGGACCGCCCCGGGGCGCAAGCCCGAAGAAGGCCGCGCGCAAGTCCCCGGAAGCGAACGGCCTCAGTCGGCGGTCCAGCCGCCATCCACCAGCACGGACGAGCCGGTCATCAGCGAGGAGGCCTCGCTCGCCAGGAACAGGACCGCCCCCGTGAGATCCTCCACCTGGCCGAGGCGCCCCAACTTGATCTTGGTGAGCACGCTCTCCTTGAAGCCGGGCTGCTCCAGGAAGGGGCGGGTCATGGGGGTCTCGATGAAGGTGGGGGCGATGGCGTTCACGCGGACCTGGTGAGGGGCCAGATCCACCGCCATGGCCTTTGTGAGCCCCTCGATGGCCCATTTGGTGGAGCAATAGACCGAGCGCCGCGCCCCGCCCACCTGCCCCATCTGCGAGGAGGTGTGGATGATGGAGCCGCCCCGTCCCGCCTCCACCATGCCCCGCGCCACCACCTGGGCGACGAAGAAGGCGGCGCGGACATTGAGGTCGACGACGGCGTCGTAATCCTCCTCCGTCACGTCCAGGAAGGAGGCCGGCCGGTTGGCGCCGGCATTGTTGAAGAGCACGTCGAACGGGCCAGCGGCGCCGATCACCTCGCGCACGCGCGCCACGTCGGTCACGTCCAGGGCGAGCGCGGTCGCCTTCTGGCCACGGGCGCGGATGGCGGCGGCGGCCTCTTCGATCTCGCCGGCGGAGCGGGCGACGAGGGTCACGTCGGCGCCGGCATCGGCCAGCACGGCGGAGGCGGCAAGGCCGATGCCGCGCCCCGCGCCGGTCACCAGCGCGCGCTTGCCGGTCAGGTCGAAGGTCGGCTTCCTGGGCAGGTCCATGCCAGTCTCCTGAAGATGGGGGGACCGCGCCGGCCGGCGGCCGGGCGCGGGAATCGGAAGGCGCCCAACCCCTTACGGGATCGGGCGGGGCGATTGAAGCCTATCCGTGAAGGGGACCCGCGCGCTGGCCGCGCGGGAAACGGCGCCTATTCGGCCGCCGAGGCGTAGGGCACGTTGCGCCCGCCATAGCGGCGCACGCGCACATTGGCCTGCTCCGCATGGCCGGCAAAGCCCTCCAGCATGCACAGGCGCGAGCAATATTCGCCGATCATGGCCGACGCCTCGTCGGTGAGCACGCGCTGATAGGTGCAGGTCTTCAGGAACTTGCCCACCCACAGGCCGCCCGTATAGCGGGCCGACTTCAGGGTCGGCAGCGTGTGGTTGGTGCCGATCACCTTGTCGCCATAGGCCACATTGGTGCGCGGACCGAGGAACAGGGCGCCGTAATTGGTCATGTTGCGCAGGAAATAGTCCGGGTCCACCGTCATCACCTGCACATGCTCGGAGGCGATGCGGTCGGCTTCCGCCACCATCTCCTCATAGCTGTCGCAGACGATCACCTCGCCATAATCCGCCCATGCCTTGGCGGCGGTCTCGCCGGTGGGGAGGATGGCGAGGAGGCGTTCCACCTCGGCCATGGTCTCCTGCGCGAGCTTTCGCGAATTGGTGAGCAGGATGGCGGGGGAATTGGCGCCGTGCTCGGCCTGGCCCAAGAGATCGGTGGCGCACATTTCCGCGTCCACGCTCTCGTCGGCGATCACCAGCGTCTCGGTGGGGCCGGCGAAGAGGTCGATGCCCACGCGGCCATAAAGCTGGCGCTTGGCCTCGGCCACGAAGGCGTTGCCGGGACCCACCAGCATGTCCACCGGGGCGATGGAGGCGGTGCCCAGCGCCATGGCGCCCACCGCCTGGATGCCACCGAGGCAATAGATCTCGTCGGCGCCCGCCAGATGCTGGGCGGCAACGATGGCGGGAGCCGGCTTGCCCTGATAGGGCGGCGCGCAGGTGATGATGCGCTTCACCCCCGCCACCTTGGCGGTGATGACCGACATATGGGCGGAGGCGAGCAGCGGATACTTGCCGCCGGGCACGTAGCAGCCCACCGAATTGACCGGGATGTTCTTGTGCCCGAGCACCACGCCCGGCAGCGTCTCCACCTCGATGTCCACCATGGACTCGCGCTGGCGCTGGGCGAAATTGCGCACCTGCGTCTGGGCGAAGCGGATGTCGTCCAGATCGCGCGCGGTGAGCTGAGCAAGGCACGCCTCGATCTCGGCGTCGGAGAGGCGGAAATCCTCCCGGTCCCAGCCGTCGAACTTCACCGAAAGCTCGCGCACGGCGGCATCGCCCCGCGCCTCGATGTCGGCGAGGATGCCCTCCACCGTGGCGCGCACCTTCGCCTGGTCGTCCGCGCGCGCGGCGGCATCGCGGCCGCGCTTGAGAAATTCAGCCATGCTGGCGTCCTCCTGCCGGGCGTTTCGCCGGCCTTACTTGATGGCCTGCGGATTGATGGGCGAACCGGCGCCGCCGGGCAAGTGCATGGGCGGGGCGCAGAAGAAGAACTCATAGACCCCGTCGGCGGCGCAATCGGCGGCCAGGTCCTTCAGATAGAAGATCTCGCCCATGGAGATGCCGATGGCGGGAATGACCACCCAGTGCCAGGGCTGGTTGGCTTCGTCCGTCTCGTTGGGGCGCACCTCGCAGCCCCAGGTGTCCGAGCAGATGGCGGCAATGTCGGTCTCGCGGATCCAGTAGCAGGTCTCGAAAGCGAACCCCGGCGCGGCGCCGCCCGCATAGCCCGACCAGTCGCCCTTGGCGAGGCAGCGCTCCTGGTGGCCGGTGCGCACGATGACGAAATCGCCCTTGCGGATCTCCACCTTCTGGGCGGCGGCGGTGTCCTTCAGATCGGCGATGGTGATGGCATAGCCATCGTCCAGGCTGTCCACGCCCTTAAAGCGGGCCACGTCCAACAGCACGCCCCGGCCCACCATCTTGTCGCGCACATGCTCGATGCCAAGCTTCCTGGCGCCGCGCGCGTCCACGAGGCGGGCGTCATAGCCGTTGTACATCTTGTCATCGAGGAAGATGTGGCAGAGCGCGTCCCACTGGGTGGAGGCCTGGCAGGGCATGTTGATGGCGTCGTCCGCATAGCGAAGATACGGCGCGGGGGTGTCCTGGTTGCCGGCGGCGGCATCCGTGCCGGTGGCCAGCATGGTGTGGATGGGGTTCCACCGGCCGCCGAACAGGCCGGACTGGATGGGCTCCTTCAGCGACAGGCCGAGCGCGAAGGTCCGGCCCTTGCGGATGAGCTTGCCGGCATTGACGACATCCTCGGGCGAGACGTTGTTCAGCGTGCCGATCTGGTCGTCCGCCCCCCAGCGGCCCCAGTTGGAGAGCTTCTCGGCGGCTTCATAAATGGCGGCGCGATTGACCTTCACGGCGTCCTCCGAAATTTGTTATCGATCGATAAATACATGATGCTAGACTGAGCGCAAGCCCCGCGCCGGGGCGCCGTTCGAGGCCGCAAGGCTTCGGGGGGCGGCGATCAGGCGTCGAGGCCGCCGAACCCGCGCCGGTTGCATCCGGCGGGCGAAGCGGCTCTATGGACGGGCGGGATGGAACGGGGAGACGTGCGGGTGGCAGGCAAGAGGACGACGCCGGCAGAACCGGGCGAACAGGACCCCGCGGCCCCTCAGCTTCCTCGCCCGCGCGCCGAGCGCAAACGCCGCCTGCCCGCCGACGACCGGCGCCGGGACATTCTGGAAAAGTCCATCGCCTATTTCGCGCAAGTGGGCTTCGACGGCGGCACGCGGGAACTGGCCCGGCATCTGGGCACCACCCAGCCCTTGCTCTACCGCTACTTCCCCAACAAGGACGCGCTGATCCAGGAAATCTACAAGGTGGTCTATCTCGACCAGTGGCGCCCCGCCTGGGACGCTTTGCTGGAGGACCGCACCCGCCCGCTGCGCGAGCGGCTCCAGGCCTTCTATGAGGACTATACGGACGTCATCCTTACCCCCCAGTGGATGCGCATCTATTTCTTCGCCGGCCTGAAGGGCGTGCCCATCAATGAGCGCTATCTGGCTCTGGTGGAAGAACGCGTCCTGTCGCGCATCATCCGGGAGTTCCACCATGATTGCGGCCTGCCGGTGCCCGCCACGGTCACGCCCGAGGACCTGGAGATCGCCTGGGACCTCCAGGGGGGCATCTTCTATTATGGCGTGCGCAAATATGTGTATCGCTCGCCCGTCCATGTGGAGAAGCCGGCCATGATCTCCCAGGCCCTAGACGTATTTTTTGCCGGCTACAAGGAAGTCCTTTCCCGGCGCAACGGCCTTTAGAGCCGGGCTGAACCCGTCTCTATTCCATAAGTGAGAGTGCGCCGCCCCGGCGCAACGGCCGGCCCTCAGTCCTTCCGGCACATGTCCTTCAGCACGCCGAACACCGCCGCCGTATCCTCCTGGTTCCGGCCGGCGGCCAGCGCCGCCACATAATAAGGCACCGCCGCCGCCATGAGCGGGATGGGCGCCTTCACCTCCTTGGCAAAGTCCGAGATGAGGGTGAGGTCCTTGAGATAGACCTCCATCTTCATGGTGGCCGGCTCGTAGCACTCCGCGATCATCATGGGACCGCGCACCTCGAACATGCGGGACGTGCCAGCGCCGTCGCGGATGGCCTCGAACACCATGGCCAGGTCGAGGCCCGACGCCTGCGCCAGCAACAGCGCCTCGGCGGCGGCCAAATTATGGATGGTCACCAGATGGTTGGCCACGAACTTCATCTTGGTGCCGGCGCCGAAGGGTCCCACATAGCGGGTGTTGCGGGAAAAGCCGTCGAAGATGGGCCGCAGCCGCGTCACCGTCGCCTCGTCGCCGGAGGCATACAGCACCAGATCCCCCACCGCCGCCTGGGCGCCGGTGCCGCTGACCGGGCAATCCAGCACGGTCGCACCCTTGGGCGCCAGCAGGTCGCGGCAGGCCTCCTTTGCCTTCAGGGGGAAGGTGCTCATTTCCACCACCACGGTGCCCGGCCGAATGGCCTGGACGAGGCCGTCGGGGCCGCCGCACACGTGTTCGAGCGCGTCCACCGCGGGCAGCGCCACGAGGATGGTCTCCGCCGCCGCGGCAATGGCCGCCGGCGTCGGCGCCACAGTGCCGCCGGCCTCCGCCAGCGCCGCCCGGGCGGCCGGCGCCACATCGCAGCCGATCACGGGAAACCCCGCCGCCAGCAGGTTGCGGGCATAGGCAAGGCCCATGATCCCAAGGCCCACAAGGCCGACGAGGGGCTTTGGCGCCGCATCCGACATGGCAATGCTCCGGTTTGCGTGGAAAGGAGAAGGCGAGGGATCGCAAAAGCAGTTGACCGCCGGGCGGGGGGCCTTAAGCGGGAAGCATCCGCAGGCGCGCACCGTCCGGCTGTGCCCTGCGGGACATCTGCGCCAGCTTAGGGCCGGCTCCGTTTATCGACCGATCACAAACACGCGACAGCGTCCGCCTTCCGCCAACCTCGGCCGCTCCGCCTCGCGGCCCCGCCGCTCCCCTCATGAGGATCTTGCCATGACCATTTCCCTGACCCAGGCCGTCGCCGTCATCGATGCCGCCCTCGCGCGCGGCCGCGAGCTCAATCTCGGCCCGCTCACCGTGGTGGTGCTGGACCCCGGCGGCCACCTGGTGGCGCTGAAGCGGGAGGACGGCTCTGGCATCCTGCGGCCCGACATCGCCACCGGAAAGGCCTGGGGCGCGCTGGGCATGGGCCTCGGATCGCGCGAGATGGGCGAGCGGGCCGCCAAGGTGCCCCACTTCGCCAACGCCATCATGGCCGCCAGCGGCGGGCGCGTGGTCCCGGTGCCCGGCGGCGTTCTGATCTGGAAGGACCGGACGCTCATGGGCGCGGTGGGCGTGACCGGCGACACCTCGGACAATGACGAAATCTGCGCCCTGGCCGGCATCGCCGCCATCGGCTGCGTCGGCCAGACCGGCGCCAATCCGCCGGCCTGAGCGGCGCACAGGGGGCGGCGTGCCGCCCCCTTCAGCCCGCGCCGGGCCTAATGGTCGTGGTGGTCGTGGCCGGCATGGTCGTCCAGGTCCGGCAAGGTGAGGCCGAAGGTCTTCACCAGGTCCGCCACCTGCTCAGGCGAGAGATGGCGCGGGTTAAGGCCGCGCAGCAGCAGATAGAGCTTGGCCGTCTCCTCCAGTTCCTCCATGGCGAACACCGCCGCCTCCAACGTGTCGCCCGCCACCACCGGCCCGTGATTGGCCAGCAGCACCGAGGAATAGCGCCCCGCCAGCCCCCGGATGGCGCCCGCGACCGCCGGATCGCCGGGCCGGTAATAGGGCAGCAGCGCCGTGCGGCCGGCGCGCATGAGATAATAGGGGGTGAGCGGCGGCAAGGCGGCCTTGGGGTCGATCTCCGGCAGGAGCGAGAGCGCCACCGCATGGGTGGAATGCAGGTGCACCACCGCCCGCGCGCCGGAGCGGGTGTCATAGAGCGCGGTGTGGAGCGGGATCTCCTTGGTGGGCGCATCGCCTTCCAGGAGGCGGCCATGGGCGTCGAGGCGCGAGAGGCGGGCGGGATCGAGGAAGCCCAGCGAGGCATTGGTGGGCGTCACCAGCCAGCCGCCATCGTCCAGCCGCAGCGAAATATTGCCGGACGAGCCCGGGGTCAGCCCGCGCTCGAACAGCGACCGGGCGAACCGGCAGATTTCCTCCCGCAGCCGCGCCTCGCTCATGCGTGTCTCCCTTATGTGGGCCTCAGGCGGTGGCGCCGGGCACCAGTTCAAATCCCACGTCCACCTTTTGTGCCGGCGCCCCGGCGCCGATGAGGCGGGCGGCGATGGCGCCCACCGCCACGCGGGGGGTGCGCAAGGTGGCGAGCGGCTGCGGGGTCAGCCGCGCCACGTCGAGCCCGTTATAGCCGAACAAAGCGAGCCGCTCCGGCACAGCCAAACCTCTGGAGAGGCAAAGGAAATAGCCGCCCAGCGCCATGTCGTCATTGCAGAAATAGACCGCCTCCAGGCCCCGGGTCCGCGCCAGCAGGCGCTCCAGCCCGTCGCGTCCCAGCTCCACCGAGGAGGGCGCGGGGAAAAGCTCGCGCTCCGGCGGCGGCAGGCCGGCCTCGGCCAGCGCGGCCTCGAAGCCCTTCAGGCGCTTGGCGGCGCGGGTGTCGCGGACCAGGTCGTGGCCCACATAGCCGAACCGCCGATAGCCCCGCGCCAGAAGGTGGCGGGCGCTGGCATGGCCGGCGGCGTGGTTGGAAAAGCCCACCACGATGTCCATGCCCTCGCCGTCTGTGTCGAGCACCTCCACCACCCGCGCGGCGCCGCCCGCCAGCAGAACCCGCGTCTCGTCGGCATGCTCCAGCCCCGCCAGCATGAGGGCGGCGGGGCGCCAGGCTAGCATCCCCGCCACATGGGCAGTTTCCCGATCGGCATCATATTCGCTGACCGCGATCACCGGCTGGAAGCCTTCCTCTTCCAGCGCGCCGCTGGCGCCGCGCAGGAGGTCGGCAAACACCACATTGGCCAGCGAGGGCACCACGATGCCCACCAGCTTCGACCCGGCCGAGGCCAGCGTCCCGGCGATGCGGTTGGGCACATAGCCCAGCTCCCGCACGGCGGCGCGCACCCGGGCGCGGGTCTTTTCCGAGACCGCCCCCTCCCCGCGCAGGACGCGCGAGACGGTGCTCTCACCCACCCCGGCCCGTTCAGCCACATGGGCGAGGGTCACCGCCTCCCGCATCCGGCCCGACGCCTGTTCAGCCACCGCATCCACCTCCGCACCGCACCACTCTTCCATGCCGGAAGGGGGCGTCGCAAGCAAATTGGCAGCGCTGCCAAAAATCCGTTGGCAGCGCTGCCAACGCCTTCTATAGCTGTCCTCCCGACGCTCCGGTGCCGGCGGCCAAGCTGCCAGGCACCTCAAGGATCGCATCGGCAAAAAGGGCGGCGCGCCCCGGCGCAGGCGGCCGCCGGGAGGATTGCGCCCGGAGCCTTTCATGTCCGCCTCGCCCCATCCCGCTTCTCCCGGCGCCCCGCGTGCCGCAGTCATCGGCCTCGGCTCCATGGGCTATGGCATGGCCACCTCGCTCCTGCGAGCCGGCTTTGCCGTCACCGGCTTCGACGTGGCGCCCGAGCCCATGGCGCGGCTTCAGGCGGAGGGCGGCTCCGCCGCCGCAAGCCCCGCCGAGACGGCTGCCGGAGCGGACGTGGTGGTGAGCGTGGTGGTGAACGCCGCCCAGACCGAGGCGGTGCTGTTCGGGCCCGCCGGCGTGGCCGAGGCCATGCCCGAAGGCGCCGTCTTCATCTCCAGCGCCACCATGGACCCGGACGTCGCCCGCCGCCTGTCATCTGCCCTGGAAGCGCGCGGCCGCCTCTATCTGGACGCCCCCATTTCCGGCGGCGCCGCCCGCGCGGCCAAGGGCGAACTGACCGTGCTCGCCTCCGGCCGGCCCGAGGCCTTCGCCAAGGCCCGCCCGGCGCTGGAGGCCATGGCCGCCAAGGTCTATGAGCTGGGGGACGCCGCCGGCACGGGCGCCGCCTTCAAGATGATCAACCAGTTGCTGGCCGGCGTGCACATCGCCGCCGCCTGCGAGGCCATAACCTTCGCCGCCAAGCAGAATCTCGACCTCGCCAAGGTCTATGAGGTCATCACCGCCTCGGCCGGCAATTCCTGGATGTTCGAGAACCGCATCCCCCACGTGCTGGCGGGAGATTACAAGCCCTTGAGCGCGGTCGAAATCTTCGTGAAGGATCTCGGCATCATCCAGGACATGGCGCGCTCGGCCCGCTATCCCGTGCCGCTCGCCGCCGCCGCCTTGCAGATGTATCTGGCCGCCGCCGGCGCCGGCATGGGGCGGGACGATGATTCCTCCCTCGCCCGGCTCTATGCCCAGTTGTCCGGCACCACCCTGCCGACCTCCCAGCCCGAGGAGGCCTGAGCCATGAGCCTGCCGCTCGCCGCCATTGCCGACGACTATACCGGCGCCTCGGACCTCGCCAACACCTTCACCCGCGCGGGCCTGCGCACCGTGCAAACCATCGGCTTGCCCCCCGGCGACCTCGCCTTGCCCGAGGTGGATGCGGTGGTGGTGGCCCTGAAAAGCCGCTCCATTCCCTCCGCCGAAGCGGTCACACAGGCGCGCACCGCCCGGGACTGGCTGGAGGCGCGGGGCGTCGGGCACATCCTGTTCAAGGTCTGCTCCACCTTCGATTCCACCGATGCCGGCAATATCGGCCCCGTCACCGATGCCTTGCGCACCGATGCGGGCGCGCCTCTGGCGCTCGTGACCCCCGCCTTTCCCGAGACCTTGCGCACGGTCTATCAGGGCCATCTCTTCGTGGGCGACCTGCCGCTCGATGAAAGCCCGTTGAAGGACCATCCGCTGAATCCCATGCGGGATTCCGACCTGCGGCGCGTGCTCGCCCGCCAGTCCGCTCATCCGGTGGGCCACTTGCCCCTTTCGGTGGTGGAAGCCGGCGACGGGGCGGTGGCCGAGCGGCTCGCATCCCTCGCCGCCGCCGGCATGGGCGCGGTGATCGCCGATGCGGTGTTCGAGCGGCACCTGGAAACGCTGGGCCGCGCCGCCCTCCGGCACAAGGTCTCCACCGGCGCCTCGGGCCTTGGCCTCGGCTTGGCCCGCGCTTTGGTGTCTTCGGGCGCGGTGGCGCCCCGCGCAGGCGCGGCCCCCTTGTCTCCCGTGGGCGGGCCGGCGGCCATCCTGGCGGGAAGCTGCTCCGCTGCCACGCTGGAGCAATTGCGGGTGGCGGAGCGCACCATGCCCGTCCTGCGGCTCGACGGTGCCCGCCTCGTCACCGATGCGGAAGCGGCCGTTGAAGAGGCCCTCGCCTGGGCCAAGGCGCGGCTCGCGGCCGGCCCGGTGGTGATCGCCGCCAGCGACACGCCGGAAGGGGTGCGCGCGCTCCAGGCCCGGTTCGGGCGGGAGACCGCCGGCCATGCCATCGAGCAGGCCAGCGCCACCCTGGCCGAACGCCTGGTGGCGTCCGGCATCCATCGCCTCATCGTGGCGGGGGGCGAGACCTCCGGCGCGGTGGTGGATCGCCTGATGATCCCCGCTTTCCAGGTGGGCCCGGAAATTGCCGCCGGCGTGCCCGTGCTGGCCGCCCTCGGCACCCCCAAGCCCCTGCGCCTCGCTCTGAAGTCCGGCAATTTCGGCGGCCCGGACTTCTTCGCGCGGGCGCTGGTGCAGGTGCGGTGAGGGGGCTCGGGAGGGATAAGTCGCGGCGCGTGTCCTGGAATGGGCCGCGAGCCGTTTGTCACGTCTCTCCCGTCACTTGCGCCATCACGCAAGGCCCGATGCACCCTCTTCAGCTGTCATGGCCGGGCTTGTCCCGGCCATCCACAGAGAATGACCGGGCGCGCCCTTTCCGGCGTCGCACGAGCGGATGGCCGTGGATGCCCGGGACGAGCCCGGGCATGACCGAGCAAGGTGTATGGGTCCGCCGCTGGTCAGTCCGGTAGCGCTCCCCCCTCACCCCGCCGGATACAGCAGCCGCGCCATGTCCTGCCCCGTCGCACGCAGGCGTTCCGCGTCGCCGTGGACGCGCTCCATCACGGCGAGGCCGCGCGTGAAGGTCACGATGAGGCGCGCCGCCTCTGGCGGCGGCAGGGCGAGGCCGGCGCGGGCGGCGGGCCGCTCCAGGGCGGTGCCGATCGCGGTCTCAAGGCGGGAGAGAAGTGCCCGCACGCGCGCGGCGACCTTGGGGCTCGCCAGATCCCCCTCGGCGGCCAGCCGGGTGGTGAGGCAGCCGCGCGCAGCGTCGTTGAAGGTCATGTTGGCGATCAGCGTCTCGAACAGGCGCTCCAGGCCGGCGGCGCCCGGCGCACCGGCCAACGCCTCCGCCACCGCGCCGATGATGCGCGCCTCATAGGCCTCGAAGGCGCGCAGGAACAGGGCTTCCTTGTCGCCATAGGCGTTGTAGAGGCTGCCCCGCTGCACGCCGGTGGCCTCGGCGAGGTCGCACATGGAGGTGGCCTCGAAGCCCTTGCGGCGGAACACCGCCTCGGCCCGCGCCAGCACCTCGTCCTCCTCGAACCGCCGCACACCCGCCATCGTCGCCCCTCGCGCGCCCGCCTTTTCGGCTGGCAGTTCATTCTTGACACAAGCGTCAAACTTGACACTCATGTCAAGCATGCCACGGGGCAAGGGACCTTCCAAGAGGGCGACATTCCGCCTCCCGAAGGCCCGATGCCCGCTCTGGGAGGACGGCATGATCGAACTGCTCTACTGGACCACGCCCAACGGCCATAAGATCGTCATCGCGCTGGAAGAATTGGGGCTCGACTACAAGATCACCCCGGTCAACATCTCTACCGGCGACCAGTTCAAGCCGGACTTCCTGGCGGTGAGCCCCAACAACCGCATCCCCGCCATCATCGACCATGCGCCGCAAGATGGGGCAGGCCCCCTTTCGGTGTTCGAATCCGGCGCCATCCTGGAATATCTCGCCGACAAGACGGGCAAGCTCCTGCCCAAGGCGCCCCGCGCCCGCTTCCAGACGCTGGAATGGCTCTATTGGCAGATGGCCGGCCTTGGCCCCATGGCCGGCCAGGCCCATCACTTCCTGCATTATGCCCCCGAGCACGTGCCCTATGCCGCCCAGCGCTATGTGAAGGAAGCCAACCGCCTGTACGGGGTGCTCGACCGCCGGCTGGCGGTGGCGGACTATATGGGCGGCGACTTTTCCATCGCCGACATCGCCGCCTATCCCTGGGTGCGCTCCCATGCCCGGCACGGGCAGAACCTGGACGATTTCCCCAACGTGAAGCGCTGGTTCGAGGCCATTTCCGCCCGCCCCTCGGTGGTCAAGACCTATGAAATCGCCGGCTCCATCAATACCGTGCCCACCGTGAGCGAGGCCTCCCGCAGCCTCCTCTTCAACCAGACCGCCCAGCTCCCGGCCGGAGGCCCCGCATGACTGCTGCCGCTCCCCTGACCCTTTATGAACTGGCCGGCGCCGACCCGCGCCTGCGCTTCAGCCCCCATTGCTGGAAGGTGCGCCTGGCGCTCGCCCATAAGGGGCTGGACGTGGACGGCGTGCCGTGGCGATTCACGCAGAAGGAGGAGATCGCCTTCTCCGGCCAGGGCGCCGTGCCGGTGCTGGTGGACCAGGGCGAGGCGATCAGCGATTCCTTCCGCATCGCCTGCCATCTGGAAGACCGCTATCCCGACCGCCCCTCCTTGTTCGGCGGCGCGATGGGGCGCAGCCTTGCCCGCTTCGTCAACAGCTGGGCCGATACCGGCCCCATGGCCACCATCGCCCCGGCCCTGATGCTGACCATCTACCGCCGCATCGCGCAGGAGGACCGCGACTATTTCCGCACCTCCCGCGAGAAGCGGTTCGGCAAGGCCCTGGAAGAGGTGCCCGGCGACCTGGAGGCGCGCATCGCCGCCTTCCGCCAGACGCTCACGCCCCTGCGCGCCATGCTCCAGCACCAGCCCTTCGTGTGCGGCGACACCCATGCCTATGGCGACTATGCCGCCTTCGGCGTCTTCATGTGGATCCGCTGCGTCTCCGATTTGGAGGTGCTGGAGGAGGCCGATCCCATCCAGGCCTGGCGCGAGCGGATGCTGGACGCTTTCGATGGCCTCGCCCGCCGGGCGCCCACCCCGAAGGACTGCGGGCTGGCCGCCTGACCTGCTACCCGCCGGGGCGCCCTGCCCCGGCGGACCGGCTGGCGGGGGGAAGAGGTTGGGGATCAGGGTTTGAAATCGGTGTCCGATGCCGCCAAGGTGGCCGAAGCGAGGCTGCCGAGGAATAGCGCACGTGTCATCGGACCTGGAAACCTTGAACCCCCTTCTTCCGCGGCATTTCCGGGACGTTCTCGGCGCCTTCGCCACCGGCGTCGTGGTGGTCACCACCCTCGGCGCCGGCGGCCGGCCGGTGGGGCTGACCATCAATTCCTTCAACTCGGTCTCCCTGGACCCGCCCCTCATCTTGTGGAGCCTCGCCCTGAAGGCCCCGAGCCTCGCCGCGTTCCGAGCCAGCAACGTCTTCACAATCAATATCTTAGCCGAGCACCAGGAAGGCCTCGGCCGCCGCTTCGCCACCCCGTCCGAAGACAAGTTCGCCGGCGTCGACCATGCCCCCGGCCTCAATGGCGCGCCCGTCCTGGCCGACACGGCGGCCCATATGGAATGTCGCGTCTATGCCCGTTATGCCGGCGGCGACCACGAGATCTATGTGGGCGAAGTCACCGCCCTACAAGATCGTGGGCATGCCCCGCTGGTTTATCACCGCGGCGGCTTTCGCCGCCTGCACGAGAGCTGACCGCCCCTCAGGCCGCCCGCTGCCCCTGAGCCGTCACCTCCGGCGGCAGGGGAAGCGGCGCATTGGCGCTGTCCAGGAACTCCACCGTGGTGAAAACGAGGTCGGTCTCCCCCGTGTTTTCCAGGTCGTGGATCATGAAGCCGCCCGCCGGAAAGGTGAAATGCCGTGTATCGCCAGCGGCATAGGTCACTTCTGCCACGCGCCCGTCCGCATAATGGGAGCGCGCCGCGCCACCGGTGACGGCCGTCCAGAAATAGTCGAGCACATGGGTGTGGAAGCCGATGCGCTCACCTGGCTTCAGGGCCAGATGCCACACCCGAACCCGCTCCGTCTGCGACACCAGGCGCGAGCCCACCTGCCCGAGCCCCGCCCGCGCCTGAAACTCCGCCCGCCGCGCGGCATCCCAGCCGCTCGGGGCCTCCGGCCAGGCTTCGATCACATGCTGCCCCATGGCGTTTCTCCCGTATTTTCAAGCGGCTATGCCAGTGGAGACGGCGGTCTCCGCCATCACGCATTCCGGCTGACGATGGTGCTCTGCGGCCGCGCGTTCCTCGGCACTCAGGGGCTCGGTCTGCATGTAGGCGCCAAGCCGCCGCGCCCGCCGCACCACCGCCGCGCCGAACGCCACGCGCCGCTGTGAGAAGTCCTTGAGGGCGCTGGACATGTCGGCATCATGCCGCTCCAGCGCCGCCACCAGCTCTGCCGCATCGCTGGCCGCCTTGGTCACGCCCATGCCCACATGGGGCCGCGCCACGAAGGCCGCATCGCCCAGAATGACCGTATGGGGACCCAGATCGAGCCTGGGGCTCTCCAGGTCGCGGATGACCTGGATGAAGGGTTGGGCGGTGCGCGCCACCACCTCGGCGAACTGCGGCGAGAGGATCTCATAGGCCGCGCGCCGGGCGGCCTCCACCAGTTCGGGGCGGATGCGGTTGGGGGGAATGGATACGGGGTGGGCGACCCCCTCGCTGTCGGTCAGCAGATCGTGGAGGACGTCGGCAGGCGCGGGGCGATACCACACGAAGTTGAAGCGCCGCTGGCCCCGCTCCATGGATTCATCGGGACCGGCAACGGGATAGCCAAGCATCTGCTCGGTGGCCGGCAAGGTGAAAGCGAAATGATCGCAGAGGTCCGCGCGGGTGGCGGCGCTCAGTTCGCTCTCGCCCACCATGCCGCGCCAGGCGATATAGCCGGCATAGACCGGTTCCACCTTCGGCAGGAACTGGGCGCGAACCGTGGAATAGATGCCGTCGGCCCCCACCAGCAGGTCCCCCTCCGCCGTGGTGCCGTCGGCAAAATGGGCGCGGACACGCTCGGGGCCGTCCTCCACGGCCGCCAGATCGAAGCCGTGGTGGTAGGCCTCGTCCGGCAGCACCGCGCGCAGCAGGGCGTAGAGATGGCCCCAGGAGGTCACGATCTGCTCCAGCGGCAGTTCGTGGGTCAGGCGCCCGTCCCGTGCGAAGACCCGGCGCCCGGCCACGTGCACGCCCACCCGGGCATCGGCCGCATCCACCCCGCAGGCATGCATGAGGTCGAGCAGTTCCGCATGGGTAACGATCCCCGCCCCGCGGGCCGACAGCTCGCTTCCAGTGCGCTCATAGACATCCACCTGCCAGCCGGCCCGGCGCAACAGCAGCGCGGCGAAGAGCCCGGCCATGGAGCCGCCGATGATGAGGGCGCGCCGGGGCGCCGCCTTATTCCCGCCCATGATGTTCTCCCTGGCGGCCGCCCTGCCGATCGGGCGGCATATTGATCGTTTGATCAATCAAAACCCACCCAAGGGCCGCCGTCAAGGCTTATTGATCGGTTGATTACTTATTTGGCGCCAGCTCCGCGAACACCTCCGGCGCCCCGGCCAGGAATGCGCGCACCCGAAGGGCGATGTCGGCGTCCAAATCCGGCGGGCGCGGCATGCCGTAGATGAACTCCCGCACCCCCAGATAGAAGATGGCGGCGTGAAGCCCCCAGATCAGTTCCACCTCTTCGTCCCGCACCGGCGGCGCCAGCGGCAGGCCGCGCTCGTGGCGGATTTCCCGCGCCACCCGGTCGAAGGCGGCACCGCGCAGGAAGGTCAGGTAACGGGCGTTGAAATCCAAGCCCTTCAGGCCCGCGAACATGAACAGCCGCACCCATTCGTGGGTCAGCAGGAGGCGGGAATAGTCCTGGTAGAAGCGCACCAGCCGGCACTCCAGGGAGAGGCTGCGATCCGCAAGTTGGGCTTCCCATTCCGGCTTCCAGGGCATGAGGAACACCTCCTCATAGACCCGGTCCAGAAGGGCCTCCTTGCTGGGGAAGTAGCGGTAGAGCAGCGATTGGGTGACCCCGGCCTCCGCGGCGAGGTCCCGCGTGGTGCCGTCAAAGCCGTGGCGCGCGAAGAAGGAAATGGCGGCGCGGAGGATGGCAGCCTCCCGCGCCTTGGGATCGAGGCGCCGAGGGCCTGGCGGACGGGGCTGCGGCATGAGGTGCGATACGGTCCTGTTTGTCCCGCCATAGCACAGGCCGCCATCGGCGCGCAGCCTCAGCCCTTGTGGGCATGCTCCGGCTTTCCGGCCCGCTTGGTGGACGCCATCTTCTCCAACTCCGTCTCGTCCATGCTGTCATACATGGACTTGGACGCACCCTTCAGGTCGGACGGCTTCTGGTCGCCGCGCTTGGCGGACAGGGCGGCTCCCGCCGCTTTCTGCTGGGCCTTGGACTTTGCGGGCATGACGGTCTCCCGGCTGGTGGGTCATGCCAAGGGAACGCGGGGCGGCGGGCTTGGTTTCAGCGCGGCGCCCGTGCCGGATATGCATGGACCGAGGGGGAGCAGGGCAACATCGTCATACCATCGACGCACAATATGGTAATAAGCTGGAATTATTACAAACTAGGCATGCCATCATGATCCCTGGCTTCGCTGCCCGCCGCCAATTCTCCGACCTGAGCGAGAAGGAAATTCTCGCCCTCGCCATTTCCTCGGAAGAGGACGATGCCCGCATCTATGCGGACTATGCCGAGGCGGTGCGGGCGGAATATCCGGCCACGGCGCGCGTGCTGGAAGGCATGGCGGAAGAAGAGGGCCGCCATCGGCGCGCCCTGATCGGCGAGTTCGAGCGGCGCTTTGGCAGCCACATTCCCCTCATCCGGCGCGAGCATGTGTCGGGCTATTACGCCCGCCGCCCGGTCTGGCTGGTGAAAAATCTGGGCATCGAGCGCATCCGCAGCGAAATCAGCCGGATGGAAGAAGATGCCGCCAACTTCTACCTGAAGGCCGCGCAGCGGGCCACCGACACCAGCACCCGCGCCCTGCTCGGCGATCTGGCCGGCCAGGAGCAGGGCCACCAGGCCACCGCCGAGGCGCTGGAAGCAGCCAACCGACCGGAAGAGGTGCGCGCCGAGGAGAGCGAGAAGGCCCGCCGCCAGTTCGTTCTCACCTGGGTGCAGCCTGGCCTTGCCGGCCTGATGGACGGCTCGGTCTCAACCCTCGCCCCCATCTTCGCCACCGCCTTCGCCACCCAGAATTCCCAGACCACGCTTCTGGTGGGCCTTGCCGCCGCCGTGGGCGCGGGCATCTCCATGGGCTTCACGGAAGCCGCGCATGACGACGGTGTCATCTCCGGCCGCGGCTCGCCCCTCAAGCGCGGGCTGGCCTCCGGCATCATGACCGCCGTCGGCGGCCTCGGCCATGCGCTGCCCTATCTGATCCCGGAATTCTGGACCGCGACGGCAGTGGCCTGTGTCATCGTGTTCGTGGAATTGTGGGCCATTGCCTGGATCCAGAACCGCTACATGGAAACCCCGTTCCTGCGCGCCGTGGTGCAGGTGGTGGTGGGCGGCGCCCTGGTTCTGGCCGCCGGCATCCTGATCGGCGGAAGTTGACCGCGTCGGTCCTCCTGAACACGGAAGGCCGGTAAGCCCCGCAAGCTCTTGAGCCACATCATGGCCCCGGCCGTCGGTCAACGTCAGGCTGGCCCGAGAGGCACAGGAGGCGGCCATGCGGGCGATGGTGTTGGACAGGGCCAGAGCGCCTCTCACCTTGCGCACCCTGCCGGACCCGGAACCAGGCCCGGGCGATGTGCTCATCAAGGTGGGCGCCTGCGGCGTCTGCCGCACCGACCTTCACGTGGTGGACGGCGAACTGACCGAACCAGCCCTGCCCCTCATTCCCGGCCACGAGATCGTCGGCCGGGTGGTGGCGCTGGGGGAAGGCGTCAGCCACCTGGCGCTTGGCGAGCGGGTGGGGGTCGGCTGGCTGGGCCGCTCCTGCCAATGCTGCCCCTATTGCCGGGCGGACGAGGAAAACCTCTGCGACCACCCACTTTTCACCGGCTATACGCGCAATGGCGGCTTTGCCAGCCTGACCGTGGCCGATGCCCGCTTTGCCTATCCGCTGGGCGAAACCGGAACGGACGCTGAGCTGGCGCCGCTCCTGTGCGCTGGGCTGATCGGCTGGCGCACCCTGGCCATGGCGGGCGAGGGCAAGCGGCTCGGTCTTTATGGCTTCGGCGCCGCCGCCCATATCATCGCCCAGGTGGCGCTCTGGCAGGGACGGGAGATCTATGCCTTCACCCGCCCGGACGACGGGGCGGCCCAGGACTTTGCTCGCCGCATCGGCGCGGTGTGGGCGGGCGGCTCGGACGAGGCGCCGCCGCAGCCGCTGGACGCCGCCCTCCTCTTCGCGCCCGTGGGCGCCCTGGTGCCGGCGGCGCTACGGGCGGTGCGCAAGGGCGGACGCGTGGTATGCGGCGGCATCCATATGAGCGATATTCCCAGCTTTCCCTATCGCTGGCTGTGGGAAGAACGAAAGATCCTCTCGGTGGCCAACCTCACCCGCAAGGATGCCCACGACTTCCTGGCCATCGCCCCGCAGGTGGGCATCAAGACCGAGGTGACGCCCTATCCGCTGGAGGCGGCCAATGCCGCCCTCGACGACCTGCGCGCGGGGCGCCTCCAGGGCGCCGCCGTTCTGGTGCCATAGGGCATTGCCGAGCGAAGCGGGACCGCTTCGCGTGAAGGAAATGGCTCTCAAAACAAAGAGTTAGATCGCTTCAGCGCTTCATGGACATGCTGAAGCGATAAAGGGGGCCTCGCTCAGCGCTGCATCACATAGCTGCCCGGCGCCGCCATGAGGGGCGGATAGCCCGCCTCCGGGGCGCCCATGGCCGGCGGTGGCACCTCGGCGGAGGAATGGCCGGACAGGAAGCCCTGCCATGCGGACCACCAGGAGCCCTCCGTGGGCGGGGTGGCGGCAAACCACTCCTCCGGCCCGATGTAAGGGTCGCTCGCCACATGGCGGCGCACCCGATAATGGCGATGGGGATGGCCGGGCTCGCTGACGATGCCAGCATTGTGCCCGCCGCTCGCCAGAACGAAGGTCACGTCCGTGTCGGTGAGGTAATGGAGCTTGTAGACCGAGTGCCAGGGCGCCACATGGTCCCGCTCGGTGCCAACCGCAAAGATGGGCACGCGGATGTTCGGCAGAGCGACGGGATGACCATCCACCAGGTAGCGGCCGGTGGCGAGGTCATTGCGCAGGAAAAGTTCGCGCAGATATTCCGAATGCATGCGGTAGGGCATGCGGGTGGAATCCGCGTTCCAGGCCATGAGGTCGATCATGGGGGCCCGATCGCCCATGAGATAGTCACGCACCATCCGTGACCAGACCAGGTCGTTGGAGCGCAGCATCTGGAACGCGCCAGCCATCTGGTCGGCGGACAGATAGCCCTGGTCCCACATCATGCTTTCCAGGAAATGCAGCTCGCTGTCGTCGATGAAAAGCTGCAATTCGCCCGGCTCCGTGAAATCGGTCTGGGCGGCGAAGAGCGAAATGCTGGCGAGCCGCTCATCCTTCACCCGAGCCATGGCGGCGGCGGCAATGGCAAGCAGCGTACCGCCCAGGCAATAGCCGGTGGCATGGACCTTCGCGCCCGGCACGATGGCGCCGATGGTATCCAACGCGGCCATCACGCCGAGGCGCCGGTAATCATCCAGGGTGAGGTCGCGATCCTCGGCGGTCACATTGCGCCAGGAAATGCAGAAGACCGTGTGGCCCTGGGACACCAGATAGCGCACCAGCGAATTCTGCGGCGACAGGTCAAGGATGTAATACTTCATGATCCAGGCGGGCACGATCAGCACCGGCTCCGCCTTCACCGTGGGGGTGGCGGGGGCATACTGGATCAGTTCGATCAGGTGGTTGCGATAGACCACTTGCCCGGGGGTCACCGCCACCTCCTGGCCAGGCACGAACTTTTCCGTGCCCACGGGCGGCTGGCCGCTGCCGGTGCGCGCCATGTCCTCGAGGAAATTGCGCGCGCCCTGGATGAAATTCTCGCCCTTGGTTTCCTTGGCGCGCCTCAGCACCTCGGGGTTGGTGAAGGGCGTGTTGGAAGGGGAGAACATGTCGAGGGCCTGGCGCGCGATAAAGGACACCACGTCCTGGTGATGCTCGGACACGCCCGGCACTTCCCGGGTGGCGTTGTGCCACCATTGCTGCGTCAGCAGGAAACTCTGCGCCATCAGGCCGTAGGGCCAGCTCTGCCAGGCCGGATCGCGGAATCGGTCATCCCCCGGCAAAGGGGTGATGCAGGGCGGCGTGGCCGGATCGAGACGGGCGCGCATGGCATAGCCCTGGAGACGGGCCACCTTGCGGGCGAGCTTGAACCACAGCTCCATCTGCTTGCCCGGCGCGGCGGCCAGATGCGCCCCCCAATCCATCAGGGACAGGCCCAGCGACACGGGCGAGAGCCCCCCGGTGCCCCGCGCCGCCAGCGCCTGCACCATGCGGTCGAAGGCGCGGAAGCCCTCCTCGCCCAGCGGTGGCTCGAAGCCGGGCGCGGATTCCGGGAGGGCGGGAGGCGCAGTGCGCACGGGTACGGACATGGATCCATCCTGCGGGTGACCATCGGGGACGAGGCCAAGGTCCACACGCAGGAAGGCGCAAATGCGGTCTTCCCGGCGCGGCGTGCCCTCGCGCCGATCAGCCCGCCCCAGTCAGCGGAGCGGGAGGATCGGATGGCGTTCTAAGTGCCAGCAGGAGATGGCGTTCACCTTGCCCCATATCAAGAAGGCGGCCGGCAGGCGGGACGTGGGCGGACGCAAAAGAGAAAGAGGCTCCAGGCTTTGCGCGGAATAATCCACCTGGAGCCTCGTCCCGCGCCGTTCCCCCGAAGGCGCGGGAAGGGGAGCGGGACGATCAGATGATGAGGTCCACCTGCGCAGGATCGAGATGGCCGATGCCGACGAAGCCGAACGACACCGCGCCGCCGGTTCCGATCGCGCCGTTCCAGTCCGCGTTGCCGATCACATAACCCGAGGAATCGTGGGAGATGATCGTGGCATTCCAGATGTTCTCAATTTGGTAGGGCATGTCCACATGGACCTGCCATCCCTTCACCGCCGCCCCCTCATTGTCGATCACGATGGTGGCGTTGAAGCCGTTGCTCCAGCTGTCCACCACCTTCAGCGCGGCATCCAGGCTGTCGGAAGGGGTGGGGTCGGTGGGCGCGGGGGTGGTGGGCTGGGTCGGGGTCGGCGCCGCCGCGTCATTGTCGACGATGGTGGCGGTGCCCTTGGCGACACCCAGGATCGCGCCATGGGCATCGGTGAGCAGGACGGTGAAGGTCTCGTCGCCCTCCGCCTTCAGGTCGGAAACGATGGGGATGGAAATGATCTTGGTCTGCTCGCCAACGGCGAACTGGAGGGTGCCGGACTTGGCCACGAAATCCGTGTCGGAGGCGGACCCCGGCATGGTGTGATAGTCGACGCTCACCGCCTGGCTCGCCGGTTCCGAAAGGCTCACCTCGAACTGGGCGAAGACCGTGGGTCCCTCATCGCTGCCGTCGGGCACGTCGGTATGGAAGTCGAATTGGATGGGCTTCAGATAAGCGAGCTTGGCGGTGTTCACCGAGGTCCAGTCGCTGTTGAGGATGCCGCCGGTGTCGCCGGAATTGGGGTTCCAGGACCAGAAGGTCCAGCCCGGCCCGGTCGTGCCGGGCGCCAGATCTGAGACGCCGTCATTGTTGAAGTCGCCGGACAGATAGGCGGTGATCGCCTTCAGCCAGGGCGTATCCTTGGGATCGGTCAGGCTGGTGCCGAACTCGCCGATGTAAACGGGGGCGATCCCCTCCTTGTAGATATAGCCCCACATCTGGTCGAACTTCTCCGGCAGATGGTCGGCAAAGTCGGACGCCTTGAACCAGGGCTGGGCATAGACCGAATTGGGATAATCGTGGGCGGAGTAGACCAGCTTGTTGCTCACATCCAGGTCGATGGGCCGGTCGCGCACCCCCATGAGGTTGCCGCCCCACCAATAGTCGTTGCCCTTGTAACTGCCGACGCCCTCGACAAAGATCAGCCAGTTGGGATTGACCGCGCCGATGGCATTGCCGGCCCGCTCGGCGGCCGCTGCCCAGTCCTTGGCGCCCCCGCCGCCCCAGGTGCCGTTATAGGGCTCATTGTGAAGGTCGGCGCCGATGACGGTGGAGTCATTGGCATAACGGGCGGCCAGCATCTGCCAGTCGGAGATCCAGCCCGCCTCGGTGTATTTGCTGTTGTACCAGAGGCCGTTGTCGGACGTTCCGGCGCCGGAATCCGAGCGGTGATGGTCCAAAATGACCTTCATACCGATCTGGCCGGCATAATCGACGATCTTGTCCATGATCTGCAGGGCGCTGAGGCCCTTCAAATCGGGGTTCTTGTAGAAGTCGATGCCGTTGGGCGCCGCCGAACTGTGCAGCATTTCGGAGGAGAACGGCAGGCGGATGGTGTTGAACCCCAGATCCACCATCTGGTCCATCATCTCCTTGTAGCTGCGGGTCCAGATGCCGTGGGGCGCGAGGTTGGAGCTCTCGAAGCCGAACCAGTTCACCCCGGCGATCTGCACCGAATGGCCCTGCGCATCCACGATCTGGTTGCCGGACGTGCTGAACCAGCCGGAGGCGGCCGCGCCCTTACCCGGATCGCCTTCGGTCACCCGCGTGTCGGAGATGTTGAGCGTCGGCGTCGTGGGCGTCGCCACGTCGTCATTGGTGATGGTGCCGGTGGCGGTGGCCTGGGCGAGGGTGGCGCCCTTGGCGCCGGACAGCGTGACCTTGAAGCTCTCGTCCGGCTCCACCGTCCCGTCGCCGATGGCCGCCACCTGGATGACCTTCTGCGTCTCCCCCGCCGCGAAGGTGAGCGTGCCGGTTTGCGCCACATAGTCCTTGCCTGCGAGGGCGGTGCCATCGGCGGTTGCAAAGGTCACGGTCACGGCGCTGGACGCCGCTTGGGACAGGCTGACCACGAAGGTGCCATGGCCCGGGCTCGCAGCGCTGCCCTCGGCAAAGCTTGCACCGGCAATGGAAAGCGTGGGCAAGGGCGCCACGTCGTCATTGAGGATGGTGCCGGTGGCCACGCCGTCGGCCAGGGTGGCGCCGGAGGGCTTGGAGAGGGTGAGCGTCAGGGTCTCGTCCCCCTCCACCACCGTATCCCCGGACACCAGGACCTTGATGACCTTGGAGGTCTCTCCGGCCGCGAAGGTCAAGGTGCCGGTCTGCGCGGCATAATCGGAGCCGGCGCGGGCGGTGCCGTCGGCGGTGGCATAGGCCACCGTCACCGGGGCGGTCGCCGCCGCCGAGAGGGAAACGGTGAAGGCCAGCTCCTTGGTGCCCGACTGTCCCTCGCTCACCGAGGCATCGGCGATGGTGAGCGCGGGGAGCACGGGCACCGGATCGCCGCCCACCGCGGCCCCATTCAGGAGAAAGCCTGAAGCCTGGTGCCCCGCGCTGCCGGAACTGGCCTGAAAGCCGAAGGCCGCCTGCTTGCCCGCGCCCAGCGTCCCGTTCCACGCGGCATTCTGGATCACATAATGATTGCCCACATGGCTGACGATCACCGCATTCCAGATGTTGGTGATGGTGAAGGCGGCATCGAACTCCACCGTCCACCCCTTCAGCGCGGTGCTGCCGGCCTCCACCTTGATGTCGGCCACGAAACCGGCACCCCAATCATCGCGCACCACATAGGCCACGTCGCCCGCGGGCACCGGCGCCCCGTCGTCATTCACGATGGTGCCGGTGGCGACGCCGTCTGCAAGCGTGGCCCCGGAAGGCGCGGACAAGGTGACCGTGAAGGTCTCGTTCGCCTCCACCTTGGCATCGCCGATGGCGGCCACCGTGATGGTCTTCTGGGTCTCGCCCGGCGCGAAGGTCAGCGTCCCCGTCTTCGCCGTATAGTCGCTGCCAGCGGTGGCGGTGCCATCGGAGGTGGCGTACTTCACCGTCACCGGCGTCGTGGACGCGGCGGAGAGGGTCACCACGAAGCTGCCCTTGCCGGGCGCCGCCGCCGAGCCCTCGGCAAAGGAGGCATCGGCAATGGACAAGGTGGGCAGAACCGGCGCCACGTCGTCATTCACGATGGTGCCGGTGGCGACACCGTCCGCCAGGGTGGCCCCGGAAGGCGCGGACAAGGTGACCGTGAAGGTCTCGTTTGCCTCCACCTTGGCATCGCCGATGGCGGCCACCGTGATGGTCTTCTGGGTCTCGCCCGGCGCGAAGGTCAGCGTCCCCGTCTTCGCCGTATAGTCGCTGCCAGCCGTGGCGGTGCCATCGGAGGTGGCGTACTTCACCGTCACGGGCGTCGTGGACGCGGCGGAAAGGGTCACCACGAAGCTGCCCTTGCCGGGCGCCGCCGCCGAGCCCTCGGCAAAGGAGGCATCGGCAATGGACAAGGTGGGCAGAACCGGCGCCACGTCGTCATTCACGATGGTGCCGATGGCGACGCCATCTGCAAGTGTAGCCCCGGAGGGTGCGGACAAGGTGACCGTGAAGGTCTCGTTTGCCTCCACGGTGGTGTCGCCGAGAATGTCCACATGCACCATCTGGGAGGTCACGCCCGGCGGGAAGGTCACGGTGCCCGTCACCGCCTTATAGTCCGAGCCGGCCTTGGCGGTGCCGTCGGCGGTTGCATATTGCACCGTCACCGTCTCGCTGGAGGCCTTGTCCAGCGTCACTGTGAACATGAAGTGCATATGCTCGCCATTGCCCTCGCTCACGGCGAGGTCGGCAATGGAGATCTTGGGCGGCGTGGTGGGGGCGGTATCCACATCGTCATTGCGGATGGTGCCGATGGCGGTGCCGTCCTTCAGCGTCGCGCCGACCGGGGCGGACAATTGCAGGGTCACCGTCTCGTCCACCTCCACCTGCGCATCGCCGCGCACGCTCACCTGAACGGTCTTGGTGGTCTCGCCGGGGGCGAAGGTGAGGCTGCCCACGGCCGACACATAGTCCGTGCCGGCGGTCGCCGTGCCGTTCAGAGTGGAATAGCTCACAGAGACCGGGGTCGCGGCGGCGGCGGACAGATGCACGGTGAAGGTCAGGAGCGTGGTGCCCGACTGGCCCTCGGCCACGCTGGCATCGTCCACCGAGAGGGTGGGCAAGGTGGCCGGAGGCGTGGCGGCATCCAGCAGGCCCTGCCATTCCTTGCGGGCCGAAGCGTCCAGGGTGACGATATTGCTGAGGTCGAGCGCGTAGAGGGTGACGCCGGGCAAGGTGTAGGTCTGCTTGTTGCCCTCAATGGTGATGATGACGGAACCGTTTGCCTCGGTGACCGAGAACTCACTGGCCTTGAACCAGCCGAAGTCCAGCTTGTCGGTGGCGGGATGGAAATCGAGCGTGGTGTTGGTGCCGTAGTGCCACGCGATGGCATAGGTGGTTCCCGCCTGCCCGCTCGGCGGCGCGCCGTGCCCGGCTTCCGTCGGCCAGGCCTCGGTGCCGGCAATGGGAATATCACGCGCCAGCACCTGCGAGGCAGGCACGGTGCCGGTGAAGCCCAGTTGCTGGGCCACCCGGTCCTCATAGACCTGGGCGGAATGGAACAGGAAATTCTGGATGGTGAGGTCGGACACCTTCACGCCCAGCAGAATCAGCGCCTGACCTGTGCCCGAATTGGAGATCACCACGCCTTCGGCGCTGTCGGTCATATAGATCTGCTCGCGGGTCCCGAAATACCGGAAGTCCACGATGTCCTGTGCGGGATCGAAGCTCACCCGGTCCACCTGGCCGATCTCATGGGAGCGGGCATAAACGGTGTGGGGCGCCTGGACGATGCCGTGTTCCCAGGCGAGCGCGCCGCTCACATCCTGACGCAGATGGTCGTTCTGGATCGGGGTGAAGCTGTCGATGGTCAGCTGGCCCAGCGACACGCCCTGCACGATGGCCACGTCGCCGGACCAGGGATTCATGAAGCCGACGCCCTGCGGGGTATCGACGATGATGAAGTTGTGGACCGAATAATCGCCCAGATCGAGCTTATCCCTGGCCGGGTCGAAGCCGACAATGTCGGGGCCGCCGGGATTGACCGCAAAGACCCGCCCGGTGGACGCCGCCTGGTTGCTCACGCTGGCCATGTGCCTTCTCCGTCAGGGTGTCTTACCTAGGGAAGGGTTCTAGACGCGGGCGTGGCCGCGGGGCACAAGCCCGGCGGTCCCATTCGACCATCCTGGCGAAATACTCGACGGAACCGGCAGACACCGAGCGCAGGATGGCCCACAGCCCTTGCCCGCCACCCGTATTGCTTTATTCCTCTGCGTCGGGCGGACGGCCCCGACGCCACCCGCACCTGGGCCCGAGGGACGAGCCTTGATTGTCGAGATGATCCGGCGCCGCTGGCTGAACACCACCCCCTTCAATAGGGTGGAACTGGCGGGATGGGCCGCCTTCATCGTCATCGACCTGGTGATCCGCCTCGTCACGTACGGCGACCCGACCATTTCCGCCGTTCTTACTTTGGTGTCCGTCGCATTGTTTGCCGGCGCAACAATCCTGCTGCGCGCCTTCTACCACCAGAGCATCTTCACCCAGGACATGTCGCTGGGCACCGCTCTGAGGGTGATCGGCGCCTCATTCCTCGCCGCCTTCTTCATCATCACCGCCATCTATGGCCTGCGCCACGCCATGGGGTGGGACATACCCGCCTGGCGGCCCATGCAGGAATATTTCGCCCCGCTTATTTATTATTTTACCGTCGTCTGCGGTGCCAGCTTCGCCTATTTCTGGGTGCGCACGGAATGGCGGCGCCGCGCCGAGCACCAGCGGGCCGTCCAAGCGGAAGCGGAAGCCCTGCGGGCGGAGCTGATGCAATTGCGCCTGCAGCTCGATCCCCACTTCCTGTTCAATGCCCTGAACGGCGTGGCGGAGGAAATTCCCGAGCATCCCGAAGCCGCCCTGGGCATGCTGAACCAGCTCTGCACCTATCTGCGCCACTCCCTGGACAGCATTGGCGAGCCCATCACCACTGTCGCCGCGGAGGCCGAGGCCCTTTCGGCCTATCTGAAGATCCAGGAGGCCCGGTTCGGGGAGCGCCTTACGGCCCGCCTCCTGGTGGCGCCGGAGACCCGGCACCGGCCCATCGTGAGCTTCCTGCTCCAGCCGCTGGTGGAAAATGCCATCAAGCACGGCACCCGCCGCCACGGCCTGCGGCTGACCGTCTCCATCCTCGCCGAGGGCGAGGCCCTGAAGGTGCGGATCGAAAACTCCGGCACGCTTGCGGAGCGCAAGCGGCCGACCCGGCTGCGGCCGGGCATCGGGCTTCCCAATCTGCGGCGCCGGCTCGCCCTCCATTATCCCGCGCGCCATCGGTTCCGGCTCCGCGAGGGCGAACGGTCCATCTCGCCGGGGCGTGCTGCGCGAGAGGGAGATCGGGTGGTGACCGCGGAACTGATCTTGGAGGGTCCGCCATGCTCCGGGTCGTGATCGTCGACGACGAACCGCTGGCCCGCCGCGCCCTGCGGCGCCTGCTCAAGCCCCACGCGCGGGTGGTCGTCGCGGGGGAAGCCGACACGGCGTCGGCCGCCGTCGCCTTGGTGGCGCGCGAGCGACCGGACGTGATGCTGCTCGACATCGAACTGGAGCAAGGGGACGGGTTCGATCTCCTCGCCACGCTCTCCCCGGCGCCGCTGGTGGTGTTCGTGACCGCCCATCCCCAATATGCGGTGGAGGCGTTCAAGGTGCGCGCCGTGGACTATCTGCTGAAGCCCATCACTCAGGAGCGCTTCGACGAGGCGCTGAACCGGGTCTGGGCGCTGGTGGCGGGTCCGCGCGAGGGGGGCGAGGAAGCCGGTGTGCTGGAGCTGCGGACGCCCTCTCGCACCGTTCTCGCCGCGCCGGCGGACCTGTGCGCCATCCGGGCGGAAGGGGATTTCTGCCGCGTGCTGCTGGCGGACCAGCCGGCCGTCATGATCCTGCGCTCCCTGTCGCAGTTCGAGACGCAACTGCCCAACCCTCCCTTTTTGCGCCTTGACCGCTCCATTCTCATCAATCGCGACCGTCTGCGTCGGATCGATGCCCGCACGCGGGATGACGTGTTCCTTTCCTTCCAGGGCCTGCCCGACCCGGTGCAGATCGGCCGCACCGCCGCCGCCCGCCTGCGCGAGGCCATGGCTTCGGCGCGCTGAAGCCGGGCATGCCCCGCCCTTGCAAGCGCCGCTGCCCCAATCCACCGGGCGCGGCTGCTAAATGCTCAATATGAGCATGCCCCCTTGACGCCCCATTATGCTCAATCTAAGCATAAAGAAAGAAAGCCGACTTCGCTTCGGCTCATTTTTTGACGCCAAATATACTCAAATTGAGCATATGGGAGGAACCACCATGCTGCACCAGGCTTCCCCGGAGCGGGCGCTGCCCTTGCCCCATCTCTATGACAAGGTGCGGCGCCACGTGCCGGCCATGGAATGGTCCCTCCTCGCCGACGACGTGGAAGCGATCCTGCGCCTCAAGCGCGAGCGCAACGCCATCCTGCTGGCGCACAATTACCAAGCGCCCGAAATCTTCCACACGGTTGCCGACATCGTCGGCGACAGCCTGGCCCTGGCCCGCGAGGCGGCGGCCACCGATGCCGACGTGATCGTGCTCGCCGGGGTCCATTTCATGGCCGAGACGGCCAAGATCCTGAACCCGCACAAGACAGTCCTCATCCCCGACGAAAAGGCCGGCTGTTCGCTCGCCGAGAGCATCACCCCCGAAGACGTGCGCGCCCTGCGTGCACGGCATCCCGGCGTGCCGGTGGTGACCTATGTGAACACCTCGGCGGCGGTGAAGGCCGAGTCCGATGTCTGCTGCACTTCGGGCAATGCCCTCAAAGTGGTGGAAGGGCTCGGCGTGCCCAGGGTCATCATGATCCCGGACGAGTATCTCGCCCGCAACATCGCCGCCCAGACGCAGGTGGAGATCATCACCTGGAACGGCCATTGCGAGGTGCATGAGCGTTTCACGCCCATGGACATTGCCGAGATCCGCGATGCCTATTCCAACGTCACCGTCATCGCCCATCCCGAATGCCCGCCGGACGTGGTGGCCGCCTCCGACTTTGCCGGCTCCACCGCCGAGATGGTCTCCTTCGTCGCCAACAACCGGCCGGAGCGGGTGGCGCTGGTGACCGAATGCTCCATGGGCGACAATGTGGCGGTTCATTATCCCGAGATCGACTTCGTGCGGCCCTGCAATCTGTGCCCGCATATGAAGCGCATCACGCTCGCCAACATCCGCCGGGCACTGGAAACACTGGCGCCGGAAGTGACCGTCGACCCCGCGCTGATCCCCGGCGCCCGCGCCTCGGTCGAGCGCATGCTGGCCATCCGGTGAGCGCCATGGCCGACCCGAACGATCGCATCCTCATCGTCGGGGCGGGCATAGCGGGGGCGGCCACTGCCCTGGCGCTGGCGCCCTTGCCCGTGCTCGTCGTGGCGCCCACCGGCGTCAGCGCCGATGCCGCCACCACCCTCGCCCAGGGCGGCATCGCCGCCGCCATCGGAGCGGACGACGACCCCACCCTTCACGCCGCCGACACCCATGCCGCCGGCGCCGGCCTGTGCGAGGCCGCGCCCGTGGCCCGCGTGACGGCGGAAGGCCCTGCCATCATCGCCCGCCTTGCCGCCCTCGGCATCAGCTTCGACACCGACGCCCATGGCGCCATCGCGCTGGGGCTGGAAGCCGCCCACGGCCGCTCCCGCATCGTCCATGCCAATGGGGATGCCACCGGGCGGGCGGTGCTGGAAGGGCTGGTGGCGCAGGCCCGCCAGGCGCCGCATATCAGCCGGCGGACCGACCTCCTGGCCGTCCGGCTGGACGTGCGGGATGGCCAGGTCCAGGGCCTCTGGTGCCGCGACGGCGGGGGCCGGCTGGTGCATCTGCCCGCTCGCGCCGTGGTGCTCGCCACCGGCGGCATGGGCGGACTCTATGCCTCCACCACCAATCCCCGTACCGCTGTCGGCTCAGGCCTTGCCATGGCGGCGCGGGCGGGCGCGGTGCTGCGGGACCTGGAATTCGTGCAGTTCCACCCCACCGCCATCGCCGCCGCGAGCGATCCCATGCCACTGGCCACCGAGGCCCTGCGGGGCGCCGGCGCCATCCTGGTGGACGAGACGGGCGAACGCTTCATGGCGGACGTACCGGGCCGGGAACTGGCCCCGCGCGACGTGGTGGCTCGCGCCATCCATGCCCGCATCCACGCCGGCCACCGGGTGTTCCTGGACGCCCGCCCGGCACTCGGCGCCCACTTTGCGCGCCATTTCCCCTCGGTCGCCCAATTGTGCCGCACCAACGGCATCGATCCCGAGAAGGACACCATCCCCGTTCGTCCGGCGGCCCATTATCATATGGGCGGCATCAAGGTGGACGGGGCGGGCCGGACTTCCCTCGCCGGGCTCTATGCCTGCGGCGAGGTGGCCTCCACTGGGCTTCACGGCGCCAATCGGCTGGCCAGCAATTCCCTGCTGGAGGCGCTGGCCTATGCCAAATGGATCGCCGACGACATCGCCCACAGGTCCGCGCCCGCCGGGTCCGGCACCCCGGTGACGCCGGCCTCGGCGGCGGCCCTCGGCGCCCCCGCGCGGTCCATCGAGCCGGTCCGCGCCCTTATGGACGGGCACGTGGGCGTGGTGCGCGACGAAGAGGGCCTTTTGCGCGCCCTCCGGCTGCTCGCCCCCCGCATGGGCGAGGACGACGCCGCTCTGGTGGCCGCGCTGGTCACCCTCGGCGCGCTGGAGCGCACCGAAAGCCGGGGCGGCCATTTCCGCGCCGACCATCCCGCGACCGGCGCGCCCCGCCATAGCGAAATCACCCTGTCCGCCGCCACCGCCCGCCTTGCCGCGCACGGGGCGCACCCGCTCCGGGAGGCCGTCTGATGAGCTCCAGAATGCTTGATCCCCTGCCCGCCCTTCTCACCGAACCCCTGGTGCGCGCGGCGCTCCTGGAAGACCTCGGCCGGGCCGGCGACATCACCACCGAGGCCGTCATCCCCGCCGACACGCGCATGGCCGTGCACATGGCCGCCCGGCAAAAGGGCGTGGTGGCGGGACTGGACCTTGCCATCCAGGCCTTTCGGCTGATGGACCCGACGCTGGCCATTGATGTGCTGAAGGGGGATGGCTCAGATGTCGCCGCGGGCGAGCCCGTGCTGCGCATCGAAGGCCGGGCGCGACCCATCCTGAGCGCCGAGCGGGTGGCGCTCAATTTCGCCTGCCGCCTGTCGGGCATCGCCAGCGCCACCGCCGTGCTGGTGGAAGCCGCCCGCCCCCATGGCCACGCCCGCATCACTTGCACCCGCAAGACCACGCCGGGCCTCCGGGCGGTGGAAAAATATGCGGTGCGGGCGGGGGGTGGTGCCAATCACCGCTTCGGGCTCGACGATGCCATCCTCATCAAGGACAACCATGTGGCCGCGGCCGGAGGGGTTCAGGTGGCCATCCGCCGCGCCCGCGCCCATGTGGGGCATCTCGTTAAGATCGAGGTGGAGGTGGATACGCTGTCCCAATTGGAGGAGGCGCTCTCCGTCGGCATCGACGCGGTGCTGCTCGACAATATGGGGCCGGACACGCTCAAGGAGGCGGTGCGGATGGTCGGCGGACGGGCCATCACCGAAGCGTCCGGACGCGTGACCGCCCAGACCGTTCCCGCCATTGCCGCCTCGGGCGTGGACATCATCTCCTGCGGATGGCTGACCCACAGCGCCCCGATCCTCGACCTGGGGCTGGACGACATCTGAGCGGCGCGGGAGCGCTGAAAACCGTCCATGGGTCGCGCCCATGGACGGATGGCCTCACATGAAGACGCCGAGGGCCTGGAGATAAAGCTCCACGATGGCCTCGTGCTCGCGCCGCTTGTCCACGTCTTCCTTGCGGATCTTCAGGATGGTGCGCAGGGCCTTCACGTCGAAGCCGTTGGCCTTGGCCTCCGCGAACACATCCTTGATGTCGTCGGCAATGGCCTTCTTTTCTTCCTCGAGGCGCTCGATGCGCTCGATGAAAGACTTGAGCTGTTCCTTGGCAAAGCCTGCCGGGGCGTCGGAAGCATCGTCCGTCACGAGGGAAACCTTCTGGTCCTGCGGACGCCCCGCCGAGCCGCAAACTGTGCACGGATCGGCAGGCGCGCCTGAATTGAGCGGGGCGGGAAAGCCGCAAGGCCCCCGCGCGAAGGCTGGATAGAGCGCAAATCGCGGCGCCCGCGTCAAGGAAGCTTCCCCGCTATCCACCCCCTGTGGGCAGCGTGGGGCGCCTCCCCCGCCCGATGCCGGCCGTCAATGCGACGGCTTGGCCTGCGCCAACGCCGCCTTTTGCTCCGGGGTCGCCTCGACCTGATGGAGCGCCTTCCAGGCCTCATAGCTCATGCCATAGACCGCTTCCCGGCTCTGCGCCTTGGTGAGCGGCAGGCCCGCCCCCTCGGCCGCTTCCAGATACCAGTTGGACAGGCAGTTGCGACAGAAGCCGGCCAGGGTCATCAGGTCGATATTCTGCACATCGGTGCGGGTGCGCAGGTGGGAGACGAGGCGGCGGAAGGCGGCGGCCTCCAGCCTCTCGCGCTCCACCTCGGTCAGAGCGCTGGGGGCGCCGGCGTGTTCGCTCATAGGCATGTCCTTTCTGCACGCAAGCTGGGGCCTCATGGCTCCCCCTGCAAGAGGGGCGAGCCCGGCCCTCGGCTTGCCACACCCGTTGCCTCTCTCTTGCCCCGATCACCGCCGACAAAGCCGGCGCGCGGGGCCCCGCGCGTGTTGTCCCGCCCTGCGCGGCCATTGACGCTCGCCCATGGCGCGGGCACATCAGGGAACCGATGCGCCTGAGACACCTGCCCTTTCCTGATTTGCCCGTCATGCCCTCGCTCCGCGCCCTTGCGGGGCTTTTTGCGCTGGCGCTCGTGCTGCTGCCGCAGGCGGCGTGGGCGGACTTCCGGCTGTGCAACCGCACCCAGAGCCGTATCGGCATCGCCATCGGCTACAAGGACAATGAAGGCTGGATGACGGAGGGCTGGTGGAACGTGGCCTCCAATTCCTGCGAGACGCTGCTGCGCGGCGATCTGGTGGCACGTTTCTATTACATTTACGCGGTAGATTACGACCAAGGCGGGGAATGGTCCGGCAAGGCCTATATGTGCACCCGTGACAAGGAATTCACCATTCGCGGCGCCGAGGATTGCCTCGCCCGCGGCTTCGAGCGCACCGGTTTCCTGGAGGTGGACACCAAGCAGCAGAAGGCCTGGACCGTCCAGCTCACCGAGCAGAACCAGACCCAGGCCGACAAGGCCCCCTTGCCCCCGCCGCTGCCCGGCGGCGTGCCGATGCCCATTCCAGCCACACGGCCCAAATAGGCGGCGCGGTTCCGCGTCCGCCCCGACCAAGAAACTGGAGGATGCCATGAGACGCCAGCGCCGCACCAAGATCGTCGCCACACTGGGCCCCGCCTCCTCCGATGCCGCCATCATCGAAAAATTGTTCGTGGCCGGCGCGGACCTATTCCGCATCAATATGAGCCACACGCCCCACGACAAGCTGCGCGCCTTCGTGGCCGCCATCCGGGCCATCGAGGAAAAGCACACGCGGCCCATCGGCATCCTGGTGGATCTTCAGGGCCCCAAGCTCCGCCTCGCCACCTTCGAGGGTGGCTTTGCAATGCTGGAGCCGGGCGCGACCTTCGTGCTCGATGCGGACCCCGCGCCGGGCAATGCCACCCGCGTCCACCTGCCCCATCCCGAAATCCTGGAAGCGCTGGAGCCGGGCCATGGCCTGCTGCTGGACGATGGCAAGATCCGCCTCGAGGTGACGGAGGTCAGCCCCGGCCGTGCGGTAACGCGCGTGGTGGTGGGCGGACGCATCTCCGACCGCAAGGGCGTGAGCCTGCCGGACACCACCATCCCATCCTCCGCCCTCACCCCCAAGGACCGGGCGGACCTGGACGCCGCCCTGGAAGTGGGCGCCGACTGGATCGCCCTGTCCTTCGTGCAGCGCCCCGAGGACGTGGCCGAGGCGCGCAAGATCGCCCGTGGCCGGGCCGGCGTGATGGTGAAGGTGGAAAAGCCCCAGGCGGTGGCGCGGCTTGCCGAGATCATGGAATTGTCGGACTCGCTCATGGTCGCCCGCGGCGATCTGGGCGTGGAGATGCCGCTGGAGCGCGTGCCCGGCGTGCAGAAGCAGATGACGCGGGCCGCCCGCC
Organism: Aquabacter sp. DMC10; assembly: GCF_056314145.1. Classification (NCBI taxonomy): domain Bacteria; kingdom Pseudomonadati; phylum Pseudomonadota; class Alphaproteobacteria; order Hyphomicrobiales; family Xanthobacteraceae; genus Aquabacter; species Aquabacter sp. DMC10. The sequence continues at coordinate 809,815 of NZ_JBQUYX010000001.1, forward strand.
GCTCGGGCACGCCGGTGGTGGTGGCCACCCAGATGCTGGAATCCATGATTAGCTCGCCGGTGCCCACCCGCGCCGAGGTCTCGGACGTGGCCACCGCCGTCTTCGAGGGCGCGGACGCCATCATGCTCTCGGCGGAAAGCGCGGCCGGCAAATATCCGGTGGAAGCGGTCGCCACCATGAACCGCATCGCCGAGGAGGTGGAGCGCGACCCCACCTATCGGTCGGTGCTGAACGCCCAGCGCTGCGAGCCGGACGCCACCACGGCCGATGCCATCGCCGCCGCCAGCCGGCAGATCGCCGAGACTTTGGACCTCGGCGCCATCGTCTGCTGGACCTCCTCGGGCGCCACGGCCCTGCGGGTGGCGCGGGAGCGGCCCAAACCCTTGACCATCGCCCTCACCCCCAATGTGGCCACCGCACGGCGGCTGGCCCTGGTGTGGGGCGTGCATTGCATCGTCACCGCGGACGCCCACGACGTGGACGACATGGTGGAACGGGCCAGCCGCAACGCCTTTTCGGACGGCTTCGCCAAGCCCGGCCAGCGCATCATCGTGGTGGCCGGCGTCCCCTTCGGCACGCCCGGCGCCACCAACATGATGCGCATCGCCTTCGTCCGGGAAAGCTGAGCCCGGGCGCACGGACGCTGGTCGGCCTTCCGGCCGGCGCCGCCTGCGTCCAGGGAAGCCTCAACGGCCGGCCGCTTTCACAATCTGCCCGGTCTGCGGGTCGATCTCATTGCCCTTCTCGTCATGGGTTGTAGCCCATTTGAGGAAAGCGGAGTGATTGACGCACATGCCGCCCGCGGCGGCCTCGGCCGCCGCGTCGGTCAGCACGACGGCGTCGCCGGAGGGGGTATCGGGCTGGGCCTCAACCGGACCCATGGCGGGCGGTGCCCCGTCGCGTTTCATCATATGTCGCTCCTTGTCCAAGCCTGGAACGCCCCGGCCTGCCTCGCACATCCTCGTCGGGCGGGGACGGCGGAGCGAGCGGTACGAGGCCAATCAGAGCCGCGCGTCAGGGCTTATGGCCCGGCATCGTCGGTCCGGAGGGGAGAAGGCTTCGGCTTGAGAATGTCGCGCGCCTTGTCGTCCCCGAAGAAGTCGCCCCGCGCGGATCCGCGCAGAATCATCTTGGCGGCCTCCCAGATCTCCTGGAGCCCGCCGCCGGAGGCCGCCTCGGTCTCCGCGTCGGTCAGCATTGCCGGGTCCAAAGGCGCCTGCGCGGCGCCCTTTCCCGCCGGAACGATCGTGTCGGCCATTCTGTCTCTCCGGTCTCAGCCAGCCGGGACGCGCCAGCCCTGGCTCAAGGCTTGTCGAACCGCCCGCCGATGCCGCCAGACATCTGCACCGGGCACGCGCCCTCCACCATCGTGGCGATGCGTGGGGACTCAGTGGCGGGTTTGGGAGCGAGATCCTTGAAAAGCTGATTCACTTCCGAGCTATCGCCCAGCTGCGCCTTATTCATTGCCAGCATGACATCCCCGTAGCCCCAGGTCTTGCCGCCGGCCGCAGCTTCGGCGGCTTCGTCGGTGATGGGCGCAGCATCTGCCGACGCGACGGCCTCCGTGCGATCAGGCGTGGTGTCGTGTCCCATGTGCCTCTCCTTCGATGCTTGGTGGTGGAGCGGTGGCCCCCGGTCACCGATCCTTGCCGGGAAGGGTGCCCGAAAGCTGGACGGGGCAGCCCCCCTGAACAACGGTCTGAAGAGGGGTCACCGGATCGGCAGGCTGGGGGACATGCGGCTCGATGAGACCTGGACGGAGGATTGGCCCGACCGGCAAGCCGGCACCGCTCTTTGCCCACATGTCCAAGAACTCCAGAAAGCCGCCTCCGGCGGCGCCTTCCGCCATCTCGTCGCTGATCGGCCGTGCGTCAGCGGGGGCGGCGAGGACCTGCTGGCCGTCCGGTTCGTGATCCTTGCCCATCCTGCCCCCCCTTTGACGACCTGTCCGACGTGCCCCCTTTGGGTCACGTGTTGCCAATGCCCGCCTCCGAACCACGCAGGTGGACCGGGGTCGCTTGGTCAGCGCTTCTTCGCGCCGGGCGTGCTCTGAACAGCTTGCATGAACTGATCGAGCAGCATCTTGCCGCGCGATACCTTCGTGTGCGTCAGGCGATAGAAGTAATGACGCATGCTGTTGCCGCCAGACACCTGGTCCAGCTCGTCTTCATCCAGCTGCCGATTGATCTGGGCTTCGCCTGTCTTCGCGATCTTAGGGTCCGACATGGCACAACCTCCGCGGAGGCGCCGCAAAATCTTGGCGCCACCTGTGCTCGCCACAGACAATGCCGCATCCCAGCGCTTGAAATCAAGCCCGGCGCAATCAAAAATCAAGAAATGCCGCGATATGAATAAGATAAGACGACACGGAAATACATAATCTTACTTTGTATTTCCTAGTCTTTCTCTGGCGGAATCAGATGTCCCGACCATCCACGGTCACAGCCAGTTCCTTGACCATGTCCTTGGCTCCGTCCAGATGCGGATTGATGGCGAGCGCCCGGCGGGCGGCGGCGAGGGCCGCCTTGTCGTCGCCCATCTCGCGCATGATGAGCGCGAGGCCGAACAAAGCGGTGTAGTGGCGCGGCTCGCGGGCCAGCACCTCGCTGATGTCGGCGAGGGCATCGCCGTAATCATCCTGAACGTAGAAAATGGTGGCGCGGCGGGCCAGCGCGCCCAGGTGATCGGGCGCGATCACCAGCACGGAGTTCAGCAACTCCACCGCCAGGTCATATTCCTTGGCCTCCGCCGCCAGTTCGGCGCGGGCCATCAGGAGATCGGCGCTGGCGCTGCCGGACTGGGCGAAAATGGAATCGATGCGGTTGCCCACCGCCTTGGCGCTCTCGTCATCGGGGGCGATCTTCAGCGCCTCGAACAGGGCATCCAGTTGCGCCCGCCGGTCGCGCGGGGGACGCGCGCGGGGGGCCGCCCCTTCCCGCGGCCCGCTTGCCTCGGGAGCGCCGGAGCGGGCGCCCGGGCCGGTGGTCTGCGCCAGGGTGGCCGGCGCCAGCAGGAGGCAGAGGGTGGCGGCCAGGACCATGCGCCCTGGCAACCGGCGCCAAGCGGCCGGGCGGGCAGGACGGGACAAGCGGTGCGGCATGGCAGGCAGACGGCGCATGGCGCCAGTGTCGACCGCGCCCGCAAAAGCGTCAACCGCCCCGTCCCTTTCGGGCGGAGCGGCTGAAATCACGAACGCTCGATAAGGCGGACGCGGCGGCCGTCAGGCCGGCATCATCAACCCTGGCGCGCCTTGTAGCGCTTCTGGGTCTTGTTGATGATGTAGATGCGGCCCTTGCGGCGCACCAGGCGATTGTCCCGGTGGCGACCGATGAGCGACTTGAGCGAATTACGGATCTTCATGACACACTAGCCTTCGGCCGACCGCGGCGCGCTTGCCGCGCGGCTCGTCGACACGTCTTGATGGAACGAGCCGGCGTGATACGGGCCAGGGGACGTCTTGTCAACGCCCCCGGGCCGCAAAGACCGCCATTCGCCAGCCCCGCACAGGGGAAAACCCCTTTGGCGCGACTCGCTTTTTGCCGGATCGCGCCGGACCCGATAAGCGCCCGATCACTTGCCCTGCAGCAGGGGCGCCAGTTCCTTGTCCAGATCCTCCGGCGAGAGGGCGCCGGACACCTTCTTGCCGTTGATGAAGAAGGTGGGGGTGGAATCCACGCCCAGTTCCTTGTTGGCATATTGGGCGCTGGCCTGGACCTTCTCCGCCAGGTCCTTGTCGGTGAGGCACTTCTCGAAATCCGCCTCGGTCATGCCGGCCTGCTTGTAGACCGCCAGCAGGCCCTGCGCCGGATTGGGGCTGAAGGCCCAGCTCTTCTGGGTGTCGAACAGGCTCGACACCATGGGGAAATACTTGTCCTGCGGCATGCAGCGGGCCAGCATGAAGCCAGCGGTGGCCACCGGGTCGAACGGGAATTCGCGCAGGATGAAATAGACCTTGCCGGTGTCGATATATTTCGACTTCAGCGTCGGGAAAGTCTTGGCGTGGAAGGCGGCGCAATGGCTGCAGGTCAGCGAGGCATATTCCACGATGGTCACGGGCGCGGAGGGATTGCCCAGCGCCTGCACCGGCAGAGGGCTCGCCGCCGGGTCCATCAGCTTGGCCTGCTCGACGGTCTGGGCGTTGGCGGGGGTGACCGCGCCCAACAGGTGCGCCAGGGGACCGGCGATCGCCGCGAACAAAGCGATCTGGCTTGCGCCCTTCAGGAACCGGCGACGGTGCAACAGCATGGAATTCTCCGAACATGGGAAGCGCGTGACGGCCGCTTCCAGGCCGTCCCAGAGGAAGCCCACGGCGCCGCAGCCGGGTGTATCGATCCGCCCAAGGGGCTGTCCCTCGTCTCGGTCGATCACCGTCCGCCCCGTGCAGAATGCCCGGCCACCGGCCGGCACCGCGTTATCCCTCAAGGATCAGACGTGGGCGTTTAACATGGCGCTCTTGGGGCGCCAATGCGCGCGCGTTCAAGATTTCCGGCGCTCGCGCCGCACCAGGGCGCCGAGCCGCGCAAGGGAGGCGGCGAGCCCTTCATTCTCGAACGTCCCGATCTCCTGCCGCGCCTGCGCCACCAAGGCGGGGTCGGGCTCCACCGGCCGGGGCGGCAGACGGCGGGCCGGCACCGGCCCCTGGCGCAGCGCGATGCGGGTGACGCAGCGCCAGCCGAAATAGGTGTTGATCCGTTCCACGATCTGGGGCGCCGCATATTGCAGCTCGATGGCATAGGGCCCTTCCACCCGCACCACCAGGGTCGCCTCCTGATTGCCATCCCGCGGCCACTGCAGCTTCAGCGGCATGGAGCGGGGGCCAAGCTCGGGGCCGGCAATCTCGTCCCAATGGGTGACGATCTCCACGGTGGAAAACCCGGCGCGTCCGCAGGCATCTGCAATGGTGGGGCCGACCAAGTCGGCCAGGGGCCGGGGACCGAAGGGCTTCCTCATCCTCATCCTTTCCCTGCGGATCGCACACCATGCCGCCGCACACGACATCTTGCCGGCCGCGCCGACCCCGGTCAGGGTGCCGCCCATGACGCGCGCCATCCTATCCCCGTCTCCGACCGCACAGAAGGCACCGCCGGACCCCGCGGCCCTGCTGGCCTGGTATGACCGCCACCGCCGCCGCCTGCCCTGGCGCGCAGAGGAAGGGCGCACCGCCGATCCCTACCATGTGTTCCTGTCGGAGATCATGCTCCAGCAGACCACGGTGAAGGCGGTTGGGCCTTATTTCGTGGATTTCCTGCGGCGCTGGCCTCAGGTGTCGGACCTTGCCGCCGCCCCCCTGGAAGAGGTCCTCTCCGCCTGGGCGGGGCTCGGCTATTATGCCCGCGCACGCAATCTCCATGCCTGCGCGAAGGCAGTGGTGGCCCGCCATGGCGGGCGCTTTCCCGCCGACGAGGCGGCGCTGCTGGACCTGCCGGGCATCGGCCCCTACACCGCCGCCGCCATCGCCGCCATTGCGTTCGACCTGCCGGCCTCGCCCGTGGACGGCAATATCGAGCGGGTGGTGAGCCGGCTCTATGCCATCGACACACCTCTCCCCAAAGGCAAAGTGGAGATCCGCGCCCGTGCCGCCGCGCTCGTGCCGCGCCAGCGGCCGGGCGATTTCGCGCAGGCCATGATGGATCTGGGCGCCACCATCTGTACGCCCAAGTCTCCCGCCTGTGGCCTCTGCCCTTGGATGGCGCCCTGCATCGGGCGCGCGGCGGGTGATCCCGCCCGCTATCCGGTCAAGGCACCCAAGGGAGAAAAGCCCCACCGGCAGGGCATCGCTTTCCTCGCCGTGCGGGCTGACGGCGCGGTGCTGCTGCGCACCCGGCCCGACAACGGCCTCCTGGCGAAGATGACCGAGGTGCCGTCCACACCTTGGGCGGCAGACCTGGCCGATCCTGAGGAACACGCGCCGCTGGATGCCCGGTGGCGGCGCCTGCCTGGCCGGGTGGAGCATGTGTTCACGCACTTCTCGCTCACGCTTCAGATCCTGCGGGCCGACATCCCCCTCGCGGCGCCGGCTCCCTTGGGGTGCCGATGGGTGCGCCCCGAGGGCTTTGAAGCGGAAGCCCTCCCCTCCGTCATGCGGAAGGTGCTGAGCCATCTGGTCGGATAGGCCCGCAGCGCGGGGCCGCGCGACGAGCGCCATGGCCGGCGCAGGCTCGGCGGCAGCGCCGAGGTGCCGATCGATGGCCCCTGAAGACTGAAGGATCGTTATGTAGACAGTTGCAGCAGGACGTTCGTGCTGAACGAAGGTCCGGCCAATCAACCGAGGCCCGCCCCCTTGAACGCCACTGCGGACGAGGCGTTCAGCATCGTCCGCGCCGGTATCACGTATGGCTTCTGCCACTCACTCAGAGCGCACGCCCATTTCCTCGCGCAGGCGGGCGCGCAGCACGTCGATGGGATGGCGGCGACCTTCCTGTTCCACGTGCCAGAAGGTCCATCCATTGCAGGCCTCCGCCCCTTGGGCGAGGGCGCCCATGCGGTGGATGGAGCCGACCGCCTGGGCGTTGGCCAACGCAATGGTGCCGTCCGCACGCACCACGGCGCGCACCTGGCCCTTGGAATCGGTGAGTTCCAGGCCCGGCGTCACCAGCCCGCGCTCCACCAGGGCGGAGAAGGCGACGCGCGGCGCCTCGCGGGCGCTGGGCGGGGCGATGAGGGCGGATTCGGGCAGCGGCTCCACCGCATCGATGCGGTCCTGCGCGGCCTGGGCATAGGTCTCGTCGCGCTCGATGCCGATGAAGCGCCGGCGCAGGCGCTTGGCCACGGCGGCAGAGGTGCCCGAGCCCAGGAAGGGGTCTAGGATCACATCGCCCGGCCGGGAGGCCGAGAGCAGCACGCGGGCCAGCAGCGCTTCGGGCTTCTGGGTGGGATGGGTCTTGCGGCCCTGGGCGTCTTTCAGCCGCTCATGGCCGGTGCAGAGCGGGATCAGCCAGTCCGAACGGACCTGCACATCCTCATTGCCGCCCTTCAGCGCCTCATAATTGAACACATAGCCCTTGGCGCCGGGATCGCGCGCCGCCCAGATCAGCGTCTCGTGCGCATTGGTGAAGCGCCGGCCGCGGAAATTGGGCATGGGGTTGGACTTGCGCCAGATGACATCGTTCAGGATCCAGAAATCCAGGTCCTGCATCAGCGCGCCGACACGGAAAATGTTGTGATAGGAGCCGATCACCCACAGCGTGCCAGTGGGCTTCAACACCCGCTTGGCGGCCAGCAGCCAGGCGCGGGTGAACGCGTCATAGGCCGAAAAGCTCTCGAACTGGTCCCAGTCGTCGTCCACCGCATCCACTCGGCTTTCGTCGGGACGCTTCAGTTCGCCCTGGAGCTGAAGATTATAGGGCGGATCGGCGAAGATCAGGTCCACCGATCGGGGTGGAAGGCTCGCCATCTGGGCGATGCAATCGCCGATGAGGATGCGATCCAGGCTCGAAGGGTCAACGGCAGTGTCCGGCTTCACCCGAGACTGGCGGGGCGCCCGGACGGGCGCCCCTTTACGCACCACACTCATATCGCATTCCCATACGCTACGCGGAACACGAGGGCAGTGTCGGGGGGCGGAGTGAAGAAGGGGTAAAGCGTGGACGCAACGGGAGGTTTTTTTGGCCGATGCGCCGGAAACCTCTATGCCGCCTCCCCCCATTACGTCGGTCCTAGACCTCCGACCACTGGCGCAGGAGGTTGTGATAGACGCCCGTCAACTGGACGGCGGAGGGATGGTTCGGAACGTCGTGGTTCAGGCGGATGATGGCCATGTCCATGTCGAACAGGAGCGCCCGGCGCGTCACGTCCCGCACCAGGCTCTGCGTCCAGAAGAAGGAGGCCACGCGCGCGCCGCGCGTCACCGGCGTCACATGGTGGAGCGAGGTGGCGGGATAGATGATGGCATCCCCCGCCGGCAGCTTCACCGCATGGGTGCCATAGGTGTCCTCCACGACCAGTTCGCCGCCGTCATACTCGTCCGGGTCGGAGAGAAAGAGCGTGGTGGAGACATCCGTGCGCATGCGCTCGCCGCTGCCGCGCAAGGTGCGGATGGCATTGTCCACATGGGAGCCGAAGGTCATGCCCTCCTCATAGCGATTGAACATGGGCGGCAGGACGCGGCGCGGCAGCACCGCCGACATGAAGAGCGGCGAGCGCTCCAGCGCGGTGAGCACCATCTCGCCCAGTTCCGCCGCTTCCGGCCCGCCATCGGGAAGCTGGAGGTTGCGCTTCACCGCGCTCGACTGGAAGCCGGCCGTGACCCGGCCATCGGCCCAGGCGGCGCGGTCCATCACCTGGCGACAGCGCGACACCTGCTCGCGGCTCAGCACATTGGGAATATGGATCATCATGGCGGGGCATCCCAAACGACAAAGCCCGCGCCGGGGAGCCGGCGCGGGCGGGATTTTCGGGCGGGCGCTCAGAAGGTGGCGCGCGCCGTCAGCGAGGCATAGCGCCCGGCGGCGGGCACCGCGTGGCCACCATAATATTGGGCGTAATAGAGCTCGTTGGTCAGGTTGTAGACATTGAGCTGGAGCTGGAGATTCTTCGAGATCTGGTAGCTCGCCATGGCATCGAAGTTCCAATAGGACGGCACATAGACCGTATTATTGGCGTTCGCGAACGTATCGTCCGCATAGGTGATGCCACCGCCAACGGTCAGCTGGGGCGTGATGTCGTAGGTGGTCCACAGCGAGAAGGAGTTGGGCGGCGTGTTCGGCAGTTCCTTGCCCACCGTCTGGAGGCTGGCGATGGTGGGGTTGGAGCCCACCGACAGGATCTCCGACTGAAGATAGGTGTAGCTCGCGGTGAGGTTCCACTGCTTGGTGATGGCCCCGCCGGCGCTGAGCGAAATGCCCTGCACCCGCTGCTCGCCGCCGAGCACGGTGGGCGGCAGGTTGGCGGCGGGATCGGTGGGCACGCGGGTGTTGGTCTTCATGGTGCGGAAGACGGCGCCGGTGAGCGTCACCCGGCCGTCGAGGACTTCCGCCTTTACGCCCGCTTCCAGCGTGTTGTTGCTCTCGGGGGCCAGGGTGACGGTGCCCGTCTCCAGCACGCCATATTCCGAGGAGGGGTTGGAAGAGGTGCCGTAGGTCACATAGAGATTGACGGTCTTGACGGGGCTATATACCACGCCCAGCCGATAGTTGAACAGGCTTTCGCTGTTCTGGAGCGCAGAGACCACCCCCGCATTGGTGAAGGCATTATAGGTGGTATCCGCGATGTCCCAGCGGACACCGCCCATCACCTGCCACTGGTCGTTGATCTTGATCTGGTCGCCCGCATAGAAGGCGACGTCCGTCATGTCCGTATTGTTGTTGGACGGCAGATAGGTGGCAAATCCGCCCACGCCTCCGGTGGGCGATACATTGATGGGATAGGCAAGCGAGGTTCGGCACATGGCGGCGGTGGGGCTGCACAGATTGGTGCGCCACTGGTCGCGGGTTTCCTTGGTCAGCTCCATACCCGCATTGAGCGTGTGCTCGAAGGTGCCCCATTTGAACTTCGCCACCATGTCCGTGAGGTTGGTGAGCTGGGTGTTATCGGTGACGGTGTTGAACCGCTGCATGCCGATGGTCATGGCACCGACGGGATAATTGTAATAGGCCGCCGGGAGCGGGCTCGTGAAGGCGGTGTTGTTGGCTGGGCCCAGGCTGCGCGGCGCCGTCACCGTGGCGTTGCGGTCGTTGGAGGTGTAGCGGGTGCTGTTGCTCAGGGTGACGAAGTCATTGAGCTCATGCTCGATGATAAGCGTCGCCATATTGGTGTCGGTGAGCAGGCGATCGCGGAACGGGCCGTTGGTCACGCCGTACCAATTGGAGCGATTGACCGGCACCGGCGGCGTGGCCTGGCCATTGCCGTAATAGCCGCCCACGGGCTGCCCGAAAGTCGCGGGATTGGCGCTCAGCGTCGGCTGCGGCAGGTAGGGCACGCCATAGTCCGGCACGCTGTCTTCGTGCTGGTAGTAATAGGACGCCGTGAGTGTGGTCTTGTCGCTCAGATTGACGGTGATCGAGGGCGCTACGCCCCAGCGGGTGGCGTTCACATTGTTGCGGTCGGCGGTGTCCACATCCTGCGCCATCACATTGATGCGGGCATAGATGTTGTCATTGACCTTGCCGTTGGCATCCAGCGTCGCCCGCCAGCCCTGGCTGGTATAGCCGGTCACGTCACCTTCCACGAAGGTGGCGTCCTTCGGCAGCTTCGACACCATATTGATGACGCCGCCCGTGGACCCGCGCCCGAAGGCGAAGGAGGACGGCCCCATGAAGACCTCCACCGCCTCGATGTTGAACATGTCGCGGGTGTACCAGCCGGTGTCCCGGATGCCGTCCCGGAAGATGTCGCCGCGGGCGGAGAAGCCGCGAATGATGGGGGCATCGCCCTGGGTGCCGCCCTCGCCGGCGGAGAAGGTGATGCCGGAAATGTTGCGCAGCGCCTGTTCGAGCGTGGTGGCATTCTCCTCGCGGATCACCTCCTGGGTGACCACATTCACCTGTTGGGGCATGTCGAAGAGCGGCACCGGCAAGCGGGTCACGCCCGTGGTGGTGGCCACATAGCCGCCGGTGTCCGTCTGTACCTGCACGGTGGGCAATTCGATTTCCCCCGCCGCACCCGCCTGCTGGGCGAGCGCGGGGCCAGCCATGGCCGAGGCCATGCCGACGCCCAGATGTAGCGGCCCCAAAAGGCCCAAACGGCCTGCATCCGCATGCTTGGACGCGCGGATGCCTCCAGAAAATCCAGCCGAACCCATCCCCACACTCCATCAAAATCTAAAAATGCAATGGCTTGTCGTAACGTCGCCTCAGTTCCCTTCTATGCTAAAGGTTTCCTGGACATCAATAAGCAACAAATAGATACGAATTAGACATATGCTAAACTACGTCAGGTTCCAGTTTTTAGTTATTTCAATTTGGAAAAGCGCTACATCCGGCGGATCGCCACCGAGGCTGGGCGCCGGGCAGACGAAGCCAGGGCTTTGTGCGAGACTGCGCCCATGAGCCAGAGCCAGCCCCCCTCGTCCGCGCCGCTCAGCCCCTCTGCGGCCCGGAACATCCCTTCGCCCGCCGATGCCCGCCGCGCCCTGGTGGAGCGCATCGACCGCACCTTGCGCAAGATCGAGCGGACGCTTGCGGCCGAGGCCGGCACCACCGGCATCCATGACGTGCGCAAGGCGGTGAAGGAATATCGCGCCCTGTTGCGCCTCATCGCAGGCGAAGAGGCGCGCGCGGCCCGCCGGGCGGCGGGGGACGCCTCCCGCGCCCTGTCCGCCACCCGGGACCGGCAAGCGGCGCGGGATGCGCTCCAGGTGCTGCGGGGTGCCGACCGCCTGGACGACGCCGACCTCGGCGTGCTCCTCCCCCTCATCGGCAGCGACGAGACCGCCTCAGGCGATGCCACCGCGGGCCTGTCTGGCCTCATCCGCTGGGTGGCCGAGGCCCGGGCCATCCATGCCAGCACGCTCGACCCGCTCATTCTCGAGGCGGACCTCATGGGCGGCCTGCGACGGGGTTATGCCCGCGCCCGCGCCGCCGCCCACTGGGACACGCCGGAACATATTCATGACCTGCGCAAGCGCGTGGTCACGCACCGCTACCAGCTCTCCTTCTTTGCCAAGCTCCATGGCGGCATTGGCGCCCTGCGGGCGGGCCAGGTGCAGGAATTGCGCGAGCTGCTGGGCACCTGCCAGGACATCGAGGCGCTCGGCGGCGTGGTGGAGCAGATCCACGCGCAGGCCCCCGACGCGCTGCCCGACGCCCTCCGTGACCGCCTCAAGGAGGCGGGCCGGGCCCATCAGGCGCAACTGGTCCGCGAGGCCAAGCGCACCCACGGCCGGCTCTTCCACCGCAAGCCCAAGGCCTTCATGGCGCGCCTGGAGCGCAAGTGGCGGACGGCGGCGGCCCGCACTTCCGCCTGACCCCGACACGCAGCACGCAAACCCATTCGCGCGGATGGGGGGTGCGCTTGACAATAATCATTCGTGTAGAAACAATCTAATCGACGGGAAGCAATTCACGATTTCCCGCGCCGCCGACAACCAGAGGGGCGGAGCATGTCATTTCAGGGGAACGGGGCCGCGCATGCCCATGCGCGGCAACAGCATCGTTGTGCCGCGCGCGGGGCCGGGACATGCCCGCTCCGGTGAAACTGACGGTGAACGGCACCGCGCACACCCTCGCCTTGCCTGGCGACACGCCGCTCCTTTATGTGCTGCGCAACGACCTCGCGCTCAACGGCCCGAAGTTCGGCTGCGGGCTCGGCGAATGCGGGGCCTGCACCGTGCTGATGGACGGCGTGGCGACGCGGGCCTGCGTCACCCGCCTCGCCAGTGCGGAGGGTCGCCGGATCGTCACGCTGGAAGGCCTCGGCACGTCTGAGGCCCCCCATCCGGTCCAGGCCGCCTTCATCGCCGCGCAGGCCGCCCAGTGCGGCTATTGCCTGAACGGCATGATCATGACCACCGTCGCCTTTCTCGCCCGCACGCCCACCCCCTCGGAAGACGAGGCGCGCGCGGCCCTGCGGCACAATCTGTGCCGGTGCGGCACCCATGTGGAAATCCTGAAAGCCGTGCTGCTGGCGGCGGAGCGCCTCGCCCACAGCGAGGCGGCCCCATGAGCGAGCCGATCGCCGATCCCAAGGCCCTGCTCACCCAATCGGGCACTCTTGCCGTGCTGCGCCCCGCGCAGGTGGTGGGCGGGCTGGTGCGCACCGCGGCACCGGCCGAGGGGGCGCTGGACCTCTTCCTGTTCCTCGACGAGACCGGCCGCATCCTCGCCTTCAACGGCCATGTGGACCTCGGCACCGGCATCCGCACGGCACTCGCCCAGATGGTGGCCGAAGAGCTGGACGTGCCGCTGGATCGCGTCACCATGGTGCTCGGCCATACCGGGGGCACGCCCAACCAGGGCGCCACCATTGCCAGCGACACCATCCAGGTCTCGGCGACCCCGCTGCGGCGGGCGGCTGCGCAGGCGCGCCATCATCTGGTGGCGCTGGCCGCGCAGGCGCTGGACGTGGCGCCGGAAGACCTCACCGTCACCGAGGGCATCGTCCATCCCAAGGCTGGCGGCAATGCGGGCCTGTCCTACGCCACGCTCCTTTCGGGCCGCACCGAGCGGCTGATGCTGGCGGACGCGGTGGCGCTGAAGCCCGTGTCGGAGCATCGCGTCATCGGCCAGCGCGTGCCGCGCGTGGACATTCCCGCCAAGGCGCTCGGCCAGTTCACCTATGTGCATGACGTGCGGGTGCCCGGCATGCTCCATGGCCGCGTGGTGCGCCCGCCTTATGCCGGCATCGATGCGGGCGATTTCATCGGCACCAGCCTCCTGAAGGTGGAGGAAGCCTCCATCGCCCATATTCCCGGCGTGGTGGCGGTGGTCACCATGGGCGACTTCATCGGCGTGGTCGCCGAGCGGGAAGAGCAGGCCGCCCAGGCCGCGCGCGAGCTGGTGGCGCAGTGGAAGCCCACCCCGCCCTTGCCGGATCTCTCCGACGTGGCGCAGGCCCTGCGCGCCAATCCCAGCACACCCCGTCTGCTCCTCGACCGGGGCGATGTGGACACCGCCCGCGCCGCCGCCGCCCACCCCATGGACCGGACCTATGCCTGGCCCTACCAGATGCATGCCTCCATCGGCCCATCCTGCGCCGTGGCGGACGTGGGCAAGGACGGCGCCACCATCTGGGCGGGCACGCAGAACCCCTATCCGCTGCGCGCCGACATCGCGGTGCTGCTGGGACTGCCGGAAGCGAACATAGACATCATCCGCTTCGAGGCCGCCGGCTGCTACGGGCGCAATTGCGCGGATGACGTGGCGGCCGATGCGGCGCTGCTTTCGCGGGCCGTGGGGCGCCCGGTGCGGGTGCAGCTCACCCGCGAGCAGGAACATGCCTGGGAGCCCAAGGGCGCGGCCCAGCTCATGGAGGTCAGCGGCGGGCTGAATGCCGACGGCACGCCGGCGGCCTACGACTTTTCCACCCGCTACCCCTCCAACGCCGCCGTCACCCTGGCGCTGCTGCTCACCGGGCGGGTGGCGGCCAACAATCCCGTCTTCGAGATGGGCGACCGCACCGCCATCCCGCCCTATGACTATGACCATATGCGCGTGGTGGCCCATGACATGGCGCCCATCGTGCGGGCGGCCTGGCTGCGGGGTGTGTCAGCCCTCCCCAATTCCTTCGCCCATGAAAGCTATATCGACGAACTGGCCGCCGAGGCCGGCGTCGATCCGGTGGACTATCGCCTGCGCCACCTGCACGACCCGCGCGCCGTCGACCTGGTGAAGGAAGTGGCGGATCGCGCCGGATGGGTCCATCGCACCGGGCCGCGGCGCGAGAGCGTGGAAGGCGACATTGTGCGCGGGCAGGGCTTTGCCTATGCGCTCTATGTGCATTCCAAGTTTCCCGGCTATGGCGCCGCCTGGTCCGCCTGGGTGGCAGACGTGGAGGTGAACACCACCACCGGCGACGTGGCCGTGCGCAAGGTGACGGTGGGCCAGGATTCCGGGCTCATGATCAACCCGGCGGGCATCGAGCACCAGATCCACGGCAATGTCATCCAGTCCACCAGCCGGGCGCTGAAGGAAGAGGTGGGCTTCGGCGAGACGGCGGTGACAAGCCGGGAATGGGGCGCCTATCCCATCCTCACCTTCCCCGAGGTACCGGTCATCAATGTGGTTCTGATGCCCCGGCCGGACGACCCGCCTCTGGGAAGTGGGGAATCCGCCTCGGTGCCTTCAGCCGCCGCCATCGCCAATGCCATTTTCGACGCCACCGGCGTGCGCCTGCGCGAGCCGCCCTTCACGCCCGACAAGGTGCGCGCGGCACTGGCCGGCACTGCGCCCCCGAAGCCGCCCCGGCCGGAAAAGGCCAAGCGCAACTGGTTCGCGCTCGCCGGCGCGACCATTGCGGGCGCGCTCGGCATGGCCGCCGTCGCCCTGCCCCTGCGCGGCGCCATCGCGCCCATCGCGCCGCCCGATCCGGCCTCCTTCTCCGCCGCCATGATCGCGCGTGGCCGCCAATTGGCGGCGGTGGGCGCCTGCGCGGTCTGCCACACCGTGCCCGGCGGCGTGGAGAATGCCGGCGGGCGGGCGCTGGAGACGCCGTTCGGCACCGTCTATTCCACCAATCTCACGCCCGACCCGGAGACGGGCCTTGGCCGCTGGTCCTATGCCGCCTTCGAGCGGGCCATGCGGGAGGGCATCTCGCGGGATGGGCGGCATCTCTACCCCGCCTTCCCCTACCCCTCCTTCACCAAGGCCTCGGACACGGACCTCCAGGCCCTCTACGCCTATTTCATGTCGCAGCCGGCGGTGCGCGCGCCGACGCCTGAGGCGCGCATGATGGCCCCGCTCAACATCCGCCCCCTCATGGCGGGATGGAACGCGCTGTTCCTGACGCCAGGACAATTGGAAGCAGACCCGACGCAAGCCCCCCAGTGGAATCGCGGGCGCTATCTGGTGGAGGGCCTCGGCCATTGCGGCGCCTGCCACACGCCGCGCAATGCGCTGGGCGCCGAGAAGACGGGGGCCGCGCACCTGTCCGGCGGATGGGCGGATGGCTGGGAGGCCCCCGCTCTCACCAGCCTGTCCGCCGCGCCCATTCCTTGGACGCAGGACGAGCTCTTCTCCTATCTGCGCACGGGTTTCTCCCGCTTCCATGGCACGGCGGCCGGCCCCATGGCGCCGGTGGTGCAGGAACTGGCTGGTCTTCCCGACGCCGACATCCGCGCCATGGCCACCTATCTTGCCTCCTTCTCCGGCCCGGCGGTGGCCGAGCCGGCGGCGCGGGCGGCGGAGCTGGAAGCGCAGGCGCAGGCCCGTCTTCGCCCCCTCGATACGCTGGGCGGCAAGCTCTATGAGGGCGCCTGCGCCGCCTGCCATGCGCAGGAGGGGCCGACCTTGTTCGGCGTGCGCCCGGCCCTCTCCCTCAACACCAATGTGCACGCGGCCCGGCCGGACAATCTCATCCGGGTGATCCTGGACGGCATCCCCTCCCCCGCCGCCCGGGATTTGGGCGACATGCCCGCCTTCCGCGATGCCTTGGACGACACCCAGGTGGCGGCGCTCGCCCGCTATATCCGCGCCACCTTCGCCCCCGAGGCGCCCGCCTGGGAGGGCCTGGAGGCGCGTGTCACGGAGTTGCGGGCCATGAAGGTGGCCCACTGACACCCGCATCGCAAAAAACCTAGGGTCAGGCCCCCGCCTTTGGCCGGCAAGGCAATTGACAAGGCCGCCCGCATCCATTTTCATTAGTATACAAACAAATTTTCACCCCGCCGACACGGCCCCGAACCTGCCCGGAAGTCCCATGAGCAATTTGATGGAAGAGCGCGTCCTCAGCGTGCGCCACTGGACCGACCGCCTGTTCAGCTTCACCACCACGCGGGATCCCAGCTTCCGCTTCCGCAATGGCGAGTTCACCATGATCGGCCTGAAGGTGGACGGCCGGCCGCTGCTGCGCGCCTATTCGGTGGTGAGCCCCAATTACGAGGACACGCTGGAGTTCTTTTCCATCAAGGTCCCTGACGGCCCCCTGACCTCCCGCCTCCAGCATGTGGTGGAGGGCGATCCCATCATCATCGGCCGGAAAGCCACCGGCACCCTGGTGCTGGACAATCTGAAGCCCGGCCGCACCCTCTATCTGCTGGGAACCGGCACCGGCCTTGCCCCCTTCCTCGCCCTCATCCGCGATCCCGAGACCTATGAGCGGTTCGAGAAGATCGTGCTGGTGCATGGCTGCCGGGAGGTGGCGGAGCTGGCCTATGGAGAAGAGATCGTCAGCGGCCTGTCCGCCCATGAGCTGCTCGGGGAAGAGGTCTCCGCCAAGCTCATCTATTACCCCACTGTCACCCGCGAGCCCTTCCGCAATCGCGGCCGCATCACCGACCTGATCGAGACCGGCAAGCTGTTCGAGGATGTGGGCCTGCCCATGCTGGACAAGGCGACCGACCGCGTGATGCTTTGCGGCTCGCCGGAAATGATGGTGCAGCTGCGCCACATGATGGAGGCGCGCGGCTTCGAGGAAGGCAGCAACGGGGAAGCCGGCGACTTTGTGCTGGAAAAGGCCTTCGCCGAGCGCTGAATTTTTGTCCTGCCCGGTCCCAAAGGCTGCTTTCCAAGTTTTGGGACCGGGCGTAACATTCGTATGCTTACAAATAAAACAAGCCTTCCAGGAACCCGAATATGGCCCATGATGCCCCGGGCGGCCCCGCCGGCCCCACCAAGCTCGTCATCCGCAATATCGGCCTTCTGCTGTCCGGCGATCTGGAAAAGCCGATCCTCGATGCGGACACCATCGTCGCCGAGAATGGCCGCATCACCGCCATCGGGCGCCTGAAGGACGTGGACACCGAGGGCGCCACCACCACGGTGGATGCCAATGGCGCGGCGGTGACCCCCGGCCTCATCGACAGCCATGTGCATCCGGTGGCGGGGGACTGGACGCCCCGCCAGCAGCAGCTCAACTGGATCGACAGCTTCCTCCATGGCGGCGTCACCACCATGATCTCGGCGGGCGAGGTGCATTATCCCGGCCGTCCCCGCGACGTGATCGGGGTCAAGGCCCTGGCCATCACCGCCCAGCGCACCTTTACCGCCTTCCGGCCCGGCGGCGTGAAGATCCATGCGGGCGCCCCCGTCATCGAGCATGAGATGGTGGAGGAGGACTTCAAGGAACTGGCCGCCGCCGGCGTGAAGCTGCTCGGCGAAGTGGGCCTCGGCGGCGTCAAGGACGGCCCCACCGCCCGCAAGATGGTGGGATGGGCGCGCAAATACGGCATCCAGTCCACCATCCACACCGGCGGCCCCTCCATTCCCGGTTCCGGGCTCATCGACAAGGACGTGGTGCTGGAGGCGGACACCGACGTGGTCGGCCATATCAATGGCGGCCACACGGCGCTGCCCGACGGGCAGATCCGCTGCATCTGCGAGGGCTGCAAGCGCGGCCTGGAACTGGTGCACAATGGCAACGAGCGCGCCGCCCTCTATACGCTGCGCGTCGCCCGCGAGATGGGCGACCTCCACCGCGTGATCCTCGGCACCGACGCGCCCGCCGGCTCCGGCGTGCAGCCGCTGGGCATTCTGCGCATGGTCTCGCTGCTGTCCTCGCTGGGCGACCTGCCGGCGGAACAGGCCCTGTGCCTTGCCACCGGCAACACCGCGCGCATGCGGGCGCTGGACTGCGGCATCATCGAAGTGGGCCGCTCGGCCGACTTCGTCATCATGGACACAGCCCAGCATTCGGCCGGCACCAGCCTGCTGGAGAGCATCCAGCTGGGCGATTTGCCGGGCATCGGCATGACCATCATCGACGGCATCGTGCGCACGGAGCGCTCGCGCAACACGCCGCCGGCGACCCGCGTGCCCTTCCTCGTGAAGGCCTGACGGCATCTGCACCGGGCGCGGGCGGAACGGTTCCGTCCGCTGCCGCCAAGATGAGCGCCCTATAAAGCAGCATGCCTCTTCCTTGTGCTTGACACTGCGGCCCATCTTCATTTTCATTAGTACACATATGAACTGAGCCGCAGGTCCGCCTGCCCAGCTTCATGCCCGGAGCCCCGCCATGCGCGACGACACAGCCCCAGCACCAAGCCCGGCGGACGCCAAGATCCGCTGCGATGCGTGCCCGGTCATGTGCTACATCAAGCCGGGCATGACGGGCGCCTGCGACCGCTATGCCAACCATGCGGGCGAGCTGGTCCGCGTCGACCCCCATGTGGTGCTGGACCGCACCCTCGCCCAGGGCGGCACGGTGGTGCCCTTCAGCCGGGGCGACGACTGGGACGGCAAGATCCTCTCCAGCCCCGAGACCTTCGTCACCGCCATCGGCGCCGGCACCACCTATCCCGACTATAAGCCCGCACCCTTCATCGTCTCCTCCCAGGTGGAGGGGGTGGACATGGTGACCGTCGTCACCGAGGGCATCTTCAGCTATTGCGGCGTGAAGGTGAAAATCGACACCGACCGCTATCTCGGCCCCGAGCAGGCCACGGTGCGCGCCCAGGGCGAGGCGGTGGGCCATGTGACCACCAGCGAATACGGCTCCCAGATGCTCTCGCTGGGCGGTGTCCATCACCTCACCGGCGGCGGCAAGAAGGAAGGCCGCGTCACCTGCGATGCCCTGCTGGACCTGTGCAACGGCAAGGCGGTGGAACTGACCATCGACGGCGGCGCCAGCGTGGTGGTGCAGGCCGGCAAGCCGCCCATCGTCAATGGCGTCGTGGAAGAGCGCATGCGGGTGGGCTGCGGCTCGGCCACCATTGGCATGTTCGCCAAGCAGTGGCTCGGCAAGGTGGACGAAGTGGTGGTGGTGGACGACCACATCACCGGCGTCCTGTCCGAGCACCAGGCCGGCAAGCTGCTGGACATTCCCGATACCGGCATCAAGATGAAGGGCCGCCGCTCCACCCCCGGCCGCTATTTCCAGGTGGCCGAGCCCGGCACCGGCTGGGGCGGCACCAATCTCACCGATCCCCTCGCCATTATCGGCCCCTTCGACCCAAAGGTGGCCTGGCCGGGCCTGCGCCTCTTCTTCATCTCCACCACCGGCGAACACAGCGCCTACTTCGAGCTGGACGAGGCCCTCCTGCCGGTGGAGAAGCCGCTGCCGCCGGATCTGGCCGCCTCTGCCGAGCGGGTGAAGGAGAATTGCGAGCCGGCTCTGTCCACGGTCCTCTTCATGGCGGGGGCCGGCGGCTCCCTGCGGGCTGGCGTCACGGAGAACCCGGTGCGCCTCACCAAGTCGGTGAAGGATGCGCTGACCTATGTCACCAGCGGCGGCGCGCCGGTCTATGTCTATCCCGGCGGCGGCATCACCTTCATGGTGGACGTGACGCGCCTGCCGGAAAACGCCTTCGGCTATGTGCCGACCCCGGCCCTGGTGGCGCCCATCGAATTCACGCTGAAGCTCTCCGACTATGAGGCCCTCGGCGGCCATATGGCGGAGGTGCGCCCGGTGGAAAGCGTGCGCGGCCATGAGGGCCTGCTGCCGCTGGCGCCGCTGCTGGACAATCCCTGGCCTTTGGCGCCCGAAGGCGCCAAGCGCTCCCACGGGTGACGCCATGACGCACGCCCGCCCCCTCCCCACCGCTCCGCGCGCCCCCCAGGTGGCGCGGCTGGCCGATGGGCGGCGCCTGCATTTGCAGGACGGCCCCATCGATTTGGTGATCGAGGCGGACGGGCCGGACGGTGTGGTGGAGGGGGCCTATGCGGCGGCGGCCGCCCGCTTTGCCGGCCTGCTGGACGAATTGTGCGCCGAACTTCCGGCCTTGCGAGCGGCCGCCACGCCGGAGGCCTCGCGCCTCCAGGGCACTGTGGCCCGGCGCATGTGGGAGGCGGTGCGGCCCTTTGCCGGCGCGCACTTCATCACCCCCATGGCGGCGGTGGCCGGCGCGGTGGCGCAGGAAGTGCTGGCCGCCATGGTGCGGCCGGGCCTGACCCGCGCCTATGTGAACAATGGCGGCGACATCGCCCTCCATCTGGAGGCGGGCGCGAGCTTCACGGTCGGCCTTGTGGACCGGCCGGACCGGCCGCGCATCGTGGGCACGGCGCTGCTCCAGGCCGCCGACCCCGTACGGGGCGTCGCCACCAGCGGCTGGCGGGGGCGCAGCTTCTCGCTGGGCATCGCCGATGCGGTGACGGTCCTGGCCGCGACCGCCTCGGGCGCCGATGCGGCGGCCACCATCATCGCCAATGCGGTGGACCTGCCGGGCCATCCGGGCATCCTGCGGGTGCCCGCGTCTCACCTCCAGCCCGACAGCGACCTTGGCGACCGCCTTGTCACGCGCGCGGTGCCGGAGCTTTCCGCCGCCGAACGCGCCGGCGCACTGGAGGCGGGCCTTGCCCGCGCGCAGGACCTCGTCCGCCGGGGCCTCATCCAGGCCGCCGCGCTCCACCTCCAGGGCGAGAGCGC
The DNA here is from genome assembly GCF_056314145.1 of Aquabacter sp. DMC10. NCBI lineage: Bacteria > Pseudomonadati > Pseudomonadota > Alphaproteobacteria > Hyphomicrobiales > Xanthobacteraceae > Aquabacter > Aquabacter sp. DMC10. The sequence continues at coordinate 830,707 of NZ_JBQUYX010000001.1, forward strand.
CGGCACAGGGCCGCAGCTGAATCTGAACGCCCCTCTCCCGGCCCCGGCCGGCCATCCCCTCGCGCACCGCCAACAACAAGGGCCGTCTCATGCCTGACGTGAAGATCCGCAAGCGCCTGCTCATCCTGGAGGAAATCCTGCACGAAGGCGGGCCGGTGGCCGCCGTGCCGCGCAAGCGCGGCGCCATCCTGACCGTGATCGAGAATCCCTTTGCCGGCCGCTATGTGGAAGACATTGCCGGCTTCATGGATGACCTCACTCCGCTGGGCATCGCCATGGCCGGCGACCTCCTGAAGGCGCTGGGCGGCGACAAGGCGGCGGTGGACGGCTACGGCAAGGGCGCCATCATCGGCACCGCCGGCGAATTGGAGCATGGGGCCCTGTGGCACGTGCCCGGCGGCTATGCCATGCGCGAGATCCTGGGCGATGCCAAGGCCATCGTGCCCTCCAGCAAGAAGGTGGGCGGCCCCGGCACCCGGCTCGACGTGCCCGTGACCCATGTGAACGCCTCCTATGTGCGCAGCCATTTCGACGCCATGGAAGTGGGCGTGCCGGATGGCCCCAAGGCCGACGAGATCGTGCTCGTCCTGGTGATGACCTGCGGCCCGCGCGTTCACGCCCGCGTCGGGGGACTGGCCGCCGACAAGATCAAGGGGGAGGACGGCCTGCGATGAGCGCGAAGATCCGCAAGATCCTGGTGGTGGTGGAAGAAACCCTCACCGAGATGGGCCGCCCCGTTCCCCAGCCCGCCAAGCGCGCGGCGGCGGTGGCGGTGATCGAGAATCCCTTTGCCGGCCGCTATGAGGAGGACCTCTCCCCCCTCATCGCCATGGGCGAGGAACTGGGCGGGCTGCTGGCGGAAAAGGCCGTGGCGGCGCTGGGCATTGCCGGCCCCGACGCCCAGTCCTACGGCAAGGCGGCCCTGGTGGGCGAGAATGGCGAACTGGAGCATGCCGCCGCGCTGCTCCATCCCAAGATGGGCACGCCCGTGCGCAAGGTGCTGGGCAAGGGGGCGGCGCTCATCCCCTCCTCCAAGCGCCGGGGCGGGCTCGGCGCCGAGCTCGACATCCCGCTCGGCCACAAGGACGCGGCCTATGTGCGCAGTCATTTCGACGGCATGCAGGTGACCGTGCCGGACGCGCCGCGCGCCAACGAGATCGTGGTGGCGGTCGCCGTCACCACATCCGGCCGCCCCCTGCCCCGTATCGGGGGATTGAAGGCGGAAGACATCAAAGGAGAGGACGGGTTGCGTTAGACTGGCGCCGGGTTCGGCACCAGCAGAGCGGCGGTACGTCGAATAACCAGAGGGGACGATCGCATGAAGACGTCGATTTCAGTAGCATTGGCGGCCCTTGTGCTTGCGACCGGCCTCGGCCGGGCCGTGGCGCAGGAGATCAAGGTCGGGGAGATCAACTCCTATTCCGGCCTGCCCGCCTTCACCGAGCCCTATCGCAAGGGCTGGCAGCTGGCCGTGGAGGAAATCAACGCCTCCGGCGGCGTGCTGGGCAAGAAGTTCACGGTCATCTCGAAGGATGACGGCGGCAAGCCCGCCGATGCGGTGACCGCAGCCAACGAGCTGGTCTCCAGCGACAATGTGGTGATGCTCACCGGCACCTTCTTCTCCCATATCGGCTTGGCCGTGGCCGACTATGCCGCGCAGAAGAAGATCCTGTTCCTGGCGGCCGAGCCGCTCACCGATGCCATGACCTGGGCGAAGGGCAACAAATACACCTTCCGCCTGCGGCCCTCCAATTACATGCAGGCCGCCATGCTGGCGGAAGAGGCGGCCAAGCTCCCCGCCAAGCGCTGGGCCACCATCGCGCCGAACTATGAATATGGCCAGTCGGCGGTCCAGGTGTTCAAGCAGTTGCTCTCCGCCAAGCGCCCGGACATAGAGTGGGTGAGCGAGCAGTGGCCCCCGCAGGGCAAGATCGACGCCGGCGCGGTGGTGCAGGCGGTGGCGGCGGCCAAGCCGGACGCCATCTTCAACGTCACCTTCGGCCCCGACCTCGTGAAGCTCGTGCGCGAGGGCAATACGCGCGGCCTGTTCAAGGACCGCACGGTGGTCAGCCTGCTCACCGGCGAGCCTGAGTATCTCGACCCGCTGAAGGAGGAGACTCCCGAAGGCTGGATCGTCACCGGCTATCCCTGGTACGACCTGAAGTCGCCGGCCCATGACGCCTTCCTGAAGGCCTACCAGGCCAAGTTCAACGACTATCCCCGGCTCGGCTCCATCGTCGGCTACCTGACCATGAAGGCGGCGGCCGCCATCATCACCAAGGCCGGCTCCACCGACACCGACAAGATGATCGCCGCCGCCGAGGGCCTGTCGCTGGACACCCCGTTCGGCCCCATCGTCTTCCGCGGCATCGACCACCAGTCGACGCTGGGCGCCTTCGTGGGCAAGACCTCGGTGAAGGACGGCAAGGGCGTGATGGTGGATTCCGTCTATCGCGACGGCGCCGCCTACCTGCCCTCCGACGAGGAAGTGAAGAAGCTGCGTCCGCAGAACTGACAGGACGCTAAAGCGTCAGGCGACGGCACCGCCCGCCCGGCTTGCCTCCGGGCCGGCACCTCCCCTCCGCCCGCGCCTGGGCAAGGCCACGTCATGGCCGGGCTTGTCCGAAAGTCGTCCTTTGACGACTGTCGTCTTGCCTGCGGAACCCGCAAATATGCGGGTTCCGGCCATCCACGGGGCTCCGCCAGGTGCGGGCACAAGGGAGAGGCGTGGATGCCCGGGACAAGCCCGGGCATGACGCTCACCGGTTGCTGATCCCTGACCTTTTCTGATCGCCGACCGGCTCTTTTAAGGATGGGCCCGGTCCATCGAGGGCGCGCTTTGCCCCTCCGAACCTGACGTCACAACGAAAGGCCATGCCGTGGATTTCATCGTCGTCCAGGCCCTGACAGGTCTTGCCAGCGCAGCCTCGCTGTTCCTGGTCGCCTCCGGCCTGTCGATCATCTTCGGCGTGACGCGGATCGTGAATTTCGCCCACGGCGCCTTCTACATGCTGGGCGCATACCTCGCCTACACGCTCACCGAGCGGCTTTCGGGCACGTTCGGCTTCTGGGGCGGCATCGTCATTGCCGCGCTCGTCATCGCGGTGCTCGGCGCCCTGCTGGAAATCGTGCTCCTGCGCCGCATCTACCGGGCGCCGGAGCTCTTCCAACTGCTCGCCACCTTCGGCGTGACGCTGATGGTGCAGGACATCGTGATCCTGATCTGGGGTCCAGAGGACCTCATGGGCCGCCGCGCCCCCGGCTTCCGGGGCGCCGTGGACATCATGGGCCAGATGGTGCCGGCCTATGATCTTCTCCTGATCGGCCTCGGCCCGGCGGTGCTGGGCCTCCTGTGGATCGTCTTCCACCGCACCCGCTGGGGCGTGCTGGTGCGGGCGGCAACACAAGACCGCGACATGGTGGCGGCGCTGGGCGTTAACCAGAAATGGCTGTTCACCAGCGTCTTCGCACTGGGCGTGTTCCTGGCAGCGCTGGGCGGCGCGCTCCAGATCCCGCGCGATGCGGTCAGCCATTCCATGGACCTGCGGATCATCGTGGACGTGTTCGTGGTGGTGGTAATCGGCGGCCTCGGCTCGGTCACCGGCGCCTTCATCGCCGCAGTGCTGGTGTCCGAGCTGAATGCCTTCGGCATCCTCATCTTCCCGAAGATCTCGCTGGTGCTGGTCTTCCTGGTGATGGCGGTGGTGCTGGTGATCCGGCCCTACGGCCTGTTCGGCAAGCCGGAAGGCCCGCAGCGCTCGGCCATCGGCCTGTCCGTGCGGCCCTGGCGCCCGTTCTCGCAAGCCGAGCGCCTGGCGGTGGGCGCGGCGGTGCTGGTGGCGGCAAGCCTGCCCTTCTTCCTTGGCAATTACGCGCTGACCGTAGGGTCGGAGATCCTCATCTTCGTCCTGTTCGCCGCGAGCCTCCACTTCCTGATGACGGTGGGCGGCCTCGCCTCCTTTGGCCATGCGGCCTATTTCGGCCTCGGTGCTTATGGCGCGGCCTTCATGGTCAAGCTCGCGGGCGCGCCCATGGAGGTGGCCCTCCTGGTCGGCCCGTTCCTCGGGCTTGTGGGCGCGGTGCTGTTCGGCTGGTTCTGCGTGCGCCTGTCGGGCGTCTATTTCGCCATGCTGACACTCGCCTTCGCCCAGATCACCTGGTCGGTGGCGTTCCAGTGGGTGGAAGTGACCGGCGGCGACAATGGCATGCTGGGCATCTGGCCCGCCGGCTGGGCGTCGCGCCCCGCCCCCTTCTTCTGGATGGTGCTGGCGGTGGTGACTTTGGGCGTCGGCGTGCTGCGGCTCCTGGTGTTCTCGCCCTTCGGCTTCTCGTTGCGCGCCGCCCGCGACAATGCCCTGCGCTCCGAGGCGGTGGGGCTCGACCGCAACGGCACGCAATGGGTGGCCTTCATCGTGGCCGGCACCTTCGCGGGCATCGCCGGTGCGCTGTTCGCCTTCCTGAAGGGCTCCGTCTTCCCCGACAATCTCGCCATTCCCATCTCGGTGGACGGCCTGGTCATGGTGCTCTTGGGCGGCATCGAGACGGTGTCCGGCGGCGTGGTGGGCGCGCTCGTCTACAAGGCGCTGTCCATCTGGCTCATCAGCAAGACGGAATTGTCCAAGCTGGTGCTGGGCTCCGTGATCGTGCTCCTGGTGGTGGCCTTTCCCAAGGGGATTGTGGGCTTCCTGGAGGATTTGCGCCATCGCGGGCGACCCAAGGCGCCCGACGGCACCGGCACGGAAACCGCGCCTCTCGGCGCCCAGAAGGCGGAGGCGGCCCGATGACCCGTCTGCTGGAAGTGGAAAAGCTCGCCAAGTCCTATGGCGGGGTGCATGCGGTGCGCGGCGTCTCGTTCGGGCTGGAGGCGGGGGAGATCCTGGCCCTCATCGGCCCCAACGGCGCGGGCAAGAGCACCTGCTTCAACATGCTCAACGGCCAGATCCGCCCCAATGGCGGCGCCATCCGGCTGAAGGGCGAGAATATTGTCGGCCTGCCGCCCCGTGCGGTGTGGCGGCGGGGCGTCGGCCGCACCTTCCAGATCACCGCCACCTTCCCCTCCATGACGGTGCGGGAAAACGTGCAGGTGGCGCTTCTGTCCTTCCATAAGCGGGCCTGGTCGCCGCTCGGCTATGCCGGCGCCGCCCATCGGGCCGAGGCCGACCGGCTGCTGGCCATGGTGGGCATGGAGGCCCAGGCGGGCCGGCCCTGCGGGGAACTGGCCTATGGCGACCTGAAGCGCCTGGAGCTGGCGGTGGCCCTGTCCAACGACCCCGGCCTCCTGCTCATGGACGAGCCCACCGCCGGCATGGCGCCGAAGGAGCGCGTGGACCTCATGCGCCTCACCGCCGCCATCGCGCGGGAGAAATCCATTGGCGTGCTCTTCACCGAACACGACATGGATGTGGTGTTCGAGCATGCGGACCGGGTGATGGTGCTGAACCGGGGCGAATTGATCGCCGCCGGAACCCCCGCACAGGTGCGCCAGGACCCTCAGGTGCGCGCCATCTATCTGGGCGAGGGCCTGCTCTATGACGCCCGCCACCGCGAGGGGAGCGCCGCATGAAGCTCGAAGTCACCGGCCTCAACAGCCATTACGGCCCGGCCCATATCCTGTTCGACGTGAGCTTCGAGGTGGGCGCGGGCGAAGTGGTGGCGCTGCTCGGCCGCAACGGCGCGGGCAAGAGCACCACCTTCCGCTCGGTGGTGGGGCTGGTCGCCGACCGCTCAGGGCAGATCCGCTTCGACGGCGCCGACATTTCCCGCTTGCCCACCTTTGAGATCGCCCGCCGGGGGCTGGGCTATGTGCCCGAGGACCGGCGCATCTTCACCGAGCTGACGGTGGAGGAGAATTTCGAAGTGGGCCGCCAGCCGCCACGCTCAGGCGTTGCCGCCTGGACGCCCGAGCGCATCTACAAGCTCTTCCCCAATCTGGGCGAAATGCGCCGCCGGCCGGGCGGCCATATGAGCGGGGGCGAGCAGCAGATGCTCACCATCGGGCGCACCCTCATGGGCAACCCGTCCCTCGTGCTTCTGGACGAGCCGTCCGAGGGCCTCGCCCCCAAGATCGTGGAGCAGATGGCCGACGCCATCCTCACCATGAAGCGCGATGGCATCAGCGTTGTGATTTCCGAACAAAACCTTCATTTTGCCAAGCTGATCTCGGATCGCGCCTACATCATCGAAAAGGGGCGGATGCGCTTTTCCGGGACCATGGCGGAGCTGGAGGCCAACCCGGAAATCCGCGACGCCTATCTTGCGGTGTGAGGGCGCCTGCCGCTCCCGTCGCCGGATGTCATCCAAACGGCGGCGCCAGGGCCGCCGGATCGGGAGCCGGATGAACCGGGGGCGTGAGCGCCCCGGTGCGCCGTCTCCAAGTGCAGACAGGAATGGTCGGCCCGCAGGCCAAGCGCCGGGCCGGCGTGCCGAGAAAGAGGGCGGGGAGTGAGCACCAAGCCAAAGGCCACCGCGCGCCCACACGCCCGCGGGCCCTCCTACCAGTTGGACGCCCAGGTGGGCTTCCTCCTCCGCCAGGTGACGCAACGGCACACCACCATTTTCGGCGCCCGCATCGGCGAGGACCTGACCCCCACCCAATGGGCGGCGCTCGCCAAGCTGCATGAGAAGGGGCCGAGTTCCCAGAACCTGCTGGGCCGCCTGACCGCCATGGATGCCGCCACCATCAAGGGCGTGGTGGATCGCCTGGTGAAGCGGGGGCTGGTGGAAACAAGGCCCGACCCCGAGGACGGCCGGCGTCTCGTGGCGGCCCTGACGCCGGCGGGATTGGAGACGGTGGCGCGGGCCATGCCCAATGCCCTGGCCATCACCCAGGAGACCCTCTCGCCCCTCACCCCTGAGGAGCAGGCGCAGCTTCTGGCCCTATTGGACCGCCTGCGCTGAAGGCGCCTTCTCATCGGTCACTCGCTCAATTGCCCTGGCTGGATGCAATCTTCAGGGCTTCAGCGTTGCATCTTGCTCTGGATGGGCGGGTAACCAAACTTTCGTGAGAACGCGCGCGAAAATGCTGCGGCGCTGCCATACCCGACCCTGGGGGCAACCCATTTGACGCTCCGTCCCGCGTGCAGTTCAGCCCGGCCCAGCGCCAGGCGCCACCCATTCAGATAGGCCCCGGGCGGTTGCCCGATGGTCTGCTTGAAGGCCGCGATAAACGGGCCGCGTGACATACCGGCAATGGCAGCCAAGTCCACGATCTGCCAATTCCGCATGGGGTCGTCATGCATGGCGACCAGGCTCGCATGGAGTTTGGGATGGGCAAGCCCTGCCAGCAAGCCGGCATTGACGGTGCCGATCGCGATCGCCTTGCGGATCGCCAGGACGACGACAATTTCACACAGCCGCGCCTGAATGGTGCCGCCACCGCAACGCGCGACCTGAACCTCCGCCACAATCAACTCGGACAGTCCGAGCAATTGCGGCTCGTCGGATAATGCGAAGCACAGTTCCTCGGGCAATGCGCCGACCAACGGATTAGCGCTGCCCCCAAAATCCACCTTGGCGGCAGCGCAGAGCGTCATCCCATCCGGTAGCGCGGCAGTGGCCCGTGCTCGGTAAAGCAGATGGGTCGGTCGACCGGACCAATCGGCATCGACGATCAGCAGATTGGCCGCCTCGGCTGAATCGCAATGCGTGGCGCTGAGCGCAAAGGCCTTCAGAAAAGCCGTCAGCCGATCATGCTTTCCCGGGATACGTGAACTTTCGATCATGCAACTGATCTCTTTCCTGATCGCAAATCTCCTATTCTGTCGTGGAAGGACGCACCAGCCCGCTGCCGATAGAACGGACAAGAGACCGCATGACACAGGACTCCGCCGCCAAATTCGACGCCGCCCGCGCCGGGGAATATGCCCGCCAAAGCCGGATCGCCCTGGCTGGATATGACGCATGCCATGAGCTTTCCGCTTGCATGTTGTCGGCAACCTTGGGCGAAGGAAAGCCGGCGCGGGTCCTGGTGGTGGGAGCCGGAGGCACAGCGGGCGAAATCATCGCCGCCGCACGGCTGGAGCCAGGATGGTCCTTTGTCGCCGTCGATCCGTCGCCACCGATGCTGGACCTTGCACGCACCCTTTTGATCGAGGCCGGCGTGTTCGATCGGGTGGCAACCGTTCCGGGCACGGTTGCCGATCTGGCACCCTCCCCGTTATTCGACGCTGCGATCATGATCGGCGTGTTGCACCACCTGAGGGGTGATGCGGCCAAGGAAGATCTTCTGGCGCAGATCGCAATGCGGTTGCGGCCCGGCGCGCCTTTGGTCGTTGCCGGAAATTACCGGGCCTACGCTTCGCACCCCTTATTCATGGCCGCTTGGGCGACCCGTTGGCGCATGAACGGCTCGGGGCCGGAAGAGGTGAAGGCCAAGATGAGCAGGATACTGGAGGGCGCAGAGCCGCCTCGGTCAGAGGAAGCGGTGATCGCTCTGTTGACAGAAGCAGGCTTCGAGGAACCTGTGCGGTTCTTTGCGAGCTTGTTCTGGGGCGCCTGGCTGGCGCGACGCCTTCCGACGACCAAGAGCATTTCAACGCTTCCATGAAATGCGGAAATGCCCTGACCGGCGACGCCCGTCCGGATGCAAGAAGGCGGGCATGGGACCCACGCCCGCCTCTTTGCCTCGCGTGCCAGCTCAAGCGGTGGCTGTGATCGCGGCGCCCACCTTCTCGATCAGCTCGCCCACCTGCGCCTCGGAAATGATGAGGGGCGGGGTGAGGGCGATGGTGTCGCCGGTGGAGCGCACCATGATGCCCTGGTCGTGGAAGGCGGTCTCCAGCGTCGCATAACCGCGCAGCCCGGGCGTGCCCGCCTTGGGGGCGAGGTCGATGCCGGCGGTGATGCCCACCGTGCGGATGTCCACCACGCCGGGCTTGTCGCGCAGGCTCATGACCGCATCGGCCCACAGGGGCTCCAGGCGCTTGGCGCGGGCGAACAGATCCTCGCGGGCATAAAGATCCAGCGTCGCCAAAGAGGCGGCGCAGGCCAGCGGGTGGGCGGAATAGGTGTAGCCGTGGAACATCTCGATGACGTGTTCCGGGCCCTTCATGAAGGCGTCGTGGATCTTGCCCCGCACGATGGCGCCACCCATGGGCACCGCGCCGGCAGTCACCCCCTTGGCAAAGGTGATGATGTCCGGCACCACCCCATAGCGTTCGGCGGCAAAGGCATGGCCGAGGCGCCCGAAGCCGGTGATGACCTCGTCGAAAATCAGCAGGATGCCGTGCTTGTCGCAGATCTCGCGCAGGCGCTGCAGATAGCCCTTGGGCGCCGGGATGACGCCGGTGGAGCCGGCCATGGGCTCCACGATCACCGCCGCGATGGTGGAGGCATCATGCAGGGCGACGATGCGCTCCAGCTCATCGGCAAAGTGCGCGCCATAGTCGGGCTCGCCCTTGGTGAAGGCCTGGTGGGCGCGGTCATAGGTGGTCGGCAAATGGTCGACGCCGGTGAGCAGCGTGCCGAAGGCCTTGCGGTTGGGCACGATGCCGCCCACCGAGATGCCGCCGAAGCCCACCCCGTGATAGCCGCGCTCGCGGCCGATGAGGCGGGTGCGCGAGCCCTGGCCGATGACATTCTGGTAGGCCAGCGCGATCTTCAGCGCGGTATCCACCGCCTCCGAGCCGGAATTGCAGAAGAACACATGGTCGAGATCGGCCGGCGCCAGCGCGGCGATGCGGCTCGCCACCGTGAAGGCGGCGGGGTGGCCGAACTGGAAGGTGGGGGCGAAGTCCAGCTCCGAGGCGGAGGCGCGGATGGCCTCGACGATCTCGTCGCGATTATGGCCGGGATTGGTGCACCAAAGGCCGGCGACGCCGTCCAGAATGGGTTTCCCCTCCGGCGTGTAATAGTGCATATCCTTGGCACGGGAGATCAGCCGCGGACGCTTCTTGAAAGCCCGGTTAGCAGTGAACGGCATCCAGAAGGCTTCCAGATCGTTCGGCACGACTCCCGTCACCACCCGGTCCGTCACGTCATCCAAAGCCATGATTGTCTCCTTGCCGCCCGAAGGGCAGATCCACCGGCCTCATAATCGCCGTGGTGGTGGGAAGCTATCAGGGCCGGGGACGGGAGGGAACACGTCACGTCAGCCGGGGTCCGGCCGGTGCTATGCGGCGGGCTCGAAAAATGGCATGAACTGACTTAAGGTCAGGTATCGCATCATGGCCGCCCGGCAGGGGGGCCTGTTCAGACATCGTGTGAAGAACAACGTGACGAACACGTCCCTAAGCTCAGATCTGCCCGAGGATCAGGCCACCTCTCCCGATGAGGTGCGGGCGGCATTGGCGCGGCTGCTGGGCTCGGAAGAGTTCGTTTCCTCCCCCCGCCTCGCCGACTTCCTGCGCTATGTGGTTGAAACCACGCTGTCCGGGCGGGCGGACGAGATCAAGGGCTACACCATTGCCGTGGAGGCCCTTGGCCGCCCCGCTTCCTTCGACCCCCAGTCCGACCCCATCGTCCGGGTGGAGGCCACCCGCCTCCGGCGTTCCCTTGAGAGGTATTATACAGGGGCCGGCGCCACGGATTCCATTGAGATTTTCATCCCGAAGGGGGCCTATGTCCCCCTGTTCCGCCCCCGCGCCGCACGCCCGGACCTGCCGACCGAGATCGCCCCGCCCCTCGCGCCCCAAGACACACCCGCGCCAGCCTTGCGGCAGCGCAAGCGGATTTGGCCCACCTTGCTCGGCGCGTGCGTCGCCGCCTTCGCGGTGATGGCCGGAGCCCTTTTTCTGCTCGCCCCCACCGTGGAAAGCGGCCCCTCCTCGGTCACCATCGCCTTCGGCAACCGCGCTCTGAGCCCGGCCGATCTTGCCGACCGGATGGGCATGCCGATCCTGGAAGTGCGGCCGTTCGAGATGTCCGGCAGCGCGGCCCCCGCCTCCGACGAGATCCACGCGCTCGAGGCCCGCATGCGCGACGCGTTCGCCCGCTTCGATTTCGTCGATGTGGTCACCCCCGGTTCGGACGCCTCCGTCTCCGAATGCCGCGGCGCCCCGCCCCGCTCCGTCTTCTCGCTCGGCGGCCTCGCCGAGAAGCATGACAATGGGACCCAGTCCCTCCTGTTCCGCCTGACGGACCGGTGCAGCGGCGTGATCGTCTGGTCCACCGAGATGGACGGGCTTCGGCGCAGCGCGGACCTGGAGCAGAAGGTGGTGCGCGACGTGGCCACGTCAGTCATGCAATTGCATGGCGTGCTCCCCACCCGCGCCCGCGCGCAGGCGAAGATCGACGCGCCTGCCTCCGGTTTCTCCTGCATCGCCCAGACCTTCGCCGTCATCCGCGGCGAGGACGCCGGTCAGAGGCCGGCAGCCCATGCCTGCATTGACCGGCTGGTGGCCCATGACAACGGCTATGGCGTGGTCCATTCGCTGAAGGCCTATCTGCTCTTGAGCGAAGTGCGGGCGGACCTTGACCGCGATCCCGATCCCGCCGTGCTCGCCACCATCGAGGCGGAGGCCGACATCGGCGCCGATCTTGCGCCCAACAGCGCGTTCGCCGCCCGCATCCTGGCCATCGCCGCTTTCGCACGGGGCGATGCCGAGGAGGCCCTCGCCTCCGCCGACAAGGCCCTCACCCTCAACCCCCTCGACTATGACACGCAGGCGTCCGTGGGCACGATCCTGATCGGCCTCGGCCAGCCGGAACGGGGGGAGGCCATGCTTGTCGGCGCCCGTGAGCACGGCGCCACGCGCAACGCCAATCAGGACGCCTATCTGGCCATCGCCGCCTTCCTGACCTCCGATGCGAAGATGGCCAACACCTTGCTGCCGCTGCTGTCTGCCAAGCCCTCCATCAGCAACCGCATTGGCTTGGCTCTCGCCCTGCGCACGCTCGGGCGGACGGAGGAGGAGGAGCAGGTGGTGTCCGCCCTGGTGCGCGACGCCCCCGGCGGCTTTGCCAGCGTGCGGCGCGCCATCCGCTATCTGCTCCCCAGCGAGCAGACGTCCGGCCGCGTGATCGGAGAAATCGAGGCCGCCGGCCACGTCCAGAGCGACATCGAGCCCCATATGTCGCGCGGCTGACCTCACGCGGGCGGCACAGGATCTGCGCTGCCAGGCCCGGTCCGACACACGGGATGGATACGCCAGACGCCAAAGCAATCAAGCGTTTGCCTGTGCGCAAGCGCCGCTGAAGCCGTCACGGGAGGCCCGCAGGACCTCCCGTGACGGCCCATAGGGGCCGCACGCCTCACAGGATGAAGCGGCTCAGATCGGCATTTTTCGCCAGATCGCTTACCCGCTGGCGCACGTAGTCCGCATCGATCACCACCTGTTCGCCGGAGCGGTCGGGAGCGGTGAAGGACAGATCATCCAGCACCCGCTCCATCACCGTCTGGAGGCGGCGGGCGCCGATATTCTCGACGCTGGAATTCACCTCCACCGCCGCATCGGCAATGGCTTCCACCGCATCGGGGGTGATGTCGAGGGTGACGCCCTCGGTGGCCATGAGCGCCACCTGCTGCTTGACGAGGCTCGCCTCGGTCTCGGTGAGGATGCGCACGAAGTCGGCACGGGTCAGGGCTTCCAGTTCCACCCGGATGGGCAGGCGACCCTGAAGCTCCGGCAGGAGATCGGAGGGCTTGGACACATGGAAGGCGCCGGACGCGATGAAGAGGATGTGGTCGGTCTTCACCGGTCCATGCTTGGTGGAGACCGTCGTGCCTTCGATCAGGGGCAGCAGGTCGCGCTGCACGCCCTCGCGGGAGACATCGGCGCCGGAGCGCCCTTCCCGGCCGGCGATCTTGTCGATCTCGTCCAGGAAGACGATGCCGTTATTCTCCACCGCATGGATCGCCTCCTGAGTGGTGGCCTCCTGGTCAATGAGCTTGTCCGCTTCCTCGGTCAGGAGGAGCGGATGGGCATCCTTCACCAGCACCCGGCGGGTGCGGGTGCGCCCGCCAAAGGCCTTGCCCAGCATGTCGCCCAGGGAGACCGCGCCCATCTGGGCGCCGGGCATGCCGGGGATTTCGAACATGGGCATGCCCTGGCCACCGGCCTGGACCTCGATCTCCACTTCCTTGTCGTCCAACTCCCCGGCACGCAGGCGCTTGCGGAAGGCCTCGCGGGTGGCGGAGGAGGAATTGGCGCCCACCAGGGCATCCAGCACCCGCTCCTCGGCGGCCAGATGCGCCCGGGCCTGCACGTCCTTGCGCTTGGCATCGCGCACGAGGCCGATGCCGACTTCCACGAGGTCGCGGACGATCTGCTCAACGTCCCGGCCCACATAGCCCACTTCCGTGAACTTGGTGGCCTCCACCTTCAGGAAGGGCGCGCCGGCAAGACGCGCGAGGCGGCGGGAAATCTCGGTCTTGCCGACGCCGGTCGGGCCGATCATGAGGATGTTCTTGGGCAGCACCTCCTCGCGCATATGGCCTTCGAGCTGCTGGCGGCGCCAGCGGTTGCGCAAGGCGATGGCCACCGCGCGCTTGGCCTTGCCCTGGCCGACAATATGGCGATCGAGCTCGGAGACGATCTCGCGGGGGGAAAAGTCGCTCATGGATTTTCTTTCGTAACGCGACAAGCGGTCAGCGGCGGACGCGACGCTCAGCCGCCGATGGTCTCGATGACGATGTTGCGGTTGGTATAGACACAGATGTCTGCGGCGATCTCCAGGGAGCGGCGCACGATCACCTCCGGATCCTCTTCGCGGTCGAGGAGCGCCCGGGCGGCCGCCAGCGCGAAGGAGCCGCCCGAACCGATGCCAGCCACGCCCGCTTCCGGCTCCAGCACGTCGCCCGTGCCGGTGAGCACCAGCGTAATATTGGCGTCGGCCACGATCATCATGGCCTCCAGGCGCCGCAGATAACGGTCCGTGCGCCAGTCCTTGGCCAGTTCCACCGCCGCGCGCTGCAACTGGCCGGGATACTGTTCCAGCTTGGCTTCCAGGCGCTCGAACAGGGTGAAGGCATCGGCGGTTGCCCCCGCGAAGCCCCCGATCACATCGCCCTTACCGAGGCGGCGGACCTTGCGGGCATTGGCCTTGAGCACCGTCTGGCCGAGCGTGACCTGGCCGTCGCCGGCGATGGCGACCCGATTGCCCTTGCGCACGGAAACGATGGTGGTGCCGTAGATGGTGTCGGGAGAGTGCATTTGGGGCTCCGATTGCGCCTCTTACTTAAGGCGTTCCCGCGCCGGCGCAATGTCCCGCCTCCGCCGGATGGCCAGGCTCACCCCAGGAGAAAGCCGCGCACGGCTGCGGCAAAGGCTTCGGGTGCCTCCACCATGGGGCAATGGCCGGTCTGCGGCACCTGAACGCCCCTGGCGCCGGGAATAGCGGCTATGAGCGCATCGGAAAAGGGCTGGGCAAAGAAACGATCGTCGGGGCTCGACAACACCAAGGTCGCCGCGCGGATGGCCTTGATCCGGTCGAGGGTGTCCGCATCGGCGCAGGCCTGCGCCTGGCGGGTGAAGCCCGCCACCGGCTGGAGGGGACCGGCCTCCACCGTCGCCTTGGCGATGTCGCCGAGCGGCACCTTGGCAAGCGTGTCGCGCCCAAGGGTGAAGGTGGCCAGCGTCGAGACATAGAGGATCGGGTCGGCAATCTCCGTGCGCAGGCGCACCAGAAGGCCGAGCAGTTCCCGCGTATAAAGGTTCTGCCGCCCGAGCGTGTTGCACAGGACCAGCCGATCCACCCGCTCGGGCGCCATGAGCGCCAGTTCCTGGGCGATAAAGCCGCCCATGGAATGGCCGATCACATGGGCGCGCTCAACCCCCGCCGCATCGAGCACCGCCAATGCATCGCGCGCCATGTCGGTGACGCGATAGCCAGCCGAGGCCTGCGAGCTGGCGCCGATGTCCCGGTTGTCGAAGGCGATGGAGCGCAGGCCCTTCAAATAGGGGCGACTGAAGGACCAGAACGCCCGGTCCGCCGAAAGGCCGCTGATGATGAGCAGCGGTGCCCCCTCCCCCGCCACGTCATAGGCGAGCATCAGGCCGTCATTGGTGGCAAACTGCGACATCGGAGCCTCCTCACAGGGTGTAGAGCTGTTGGGCGATCAGCAGGATCTGGCACCCCAGCGCGGTGGCCAGGAAGGCGGCGTGGAAGCGCGGGCTCTTCGTGCGCATGGCGATCAGGCACCCGGCGATCAGCAGGACCGAGACCGAGGCCTGCAGCCCCCCGACCATGCGCACGTATTCCATGCCCTTCAGCGAGGTATCGACCATGTCCAGCATGTGGGACAAGGCTAGGATACCGAAGAACCAGCGGCGTTTGGCATAAAAATAGGAACTGTAACTGCCATATTCCCCCAGATGGTCGGGGAACAGAATGACGCACATGAAATAGAAGACGCTGGCATAGACCAGGACGAAGAAATAGATGGCAAAATTCCACTCGATCCAGGACAGGCGATACTCCCACCACCAGAACATGACGGCACTCAGCAGCGTCACCACTGCCCATCCCAGGTGGATGCGGCTGATCTGATGCTCATGCGGATGCTGGATGAACTTGGCGATGCCGCTCAGGATGCGGGTCACGGACAGGCCCAGGATCATGCCCATGACCACCCGGACATGGACATAAAGCTGCGGATCGGTGGCGAGGGCCATTCTTCGTCCTTCTCTCGACGCAGGGCGCATAGAAAAGGAGGCGGTGCGGGGACTCAAGGGGAATTGACCCGCCTGTCCGAGGGCCTTGTCGCGCGCGCCCAGATTTCCTTGCACACCCGCGCGCCGCGTCATGCAATCGCCATATGGCGTTGCAGCACCCAAACTGCTAGAAGGCCCGGCCTTGGAGGAGTTCCATGCGTAAGGCCGAGATCGTCCGCGAGACGAAGGAAACGAAGGTGCGCCTGTCCGTCGACCTCGACGGCACGGGCCGTAGCCACATGGCCACGGGCATCGGCTTCCTGGACCATATGCTCGACCTCCTTGCCCGCCACGCCCGGTTCGACCTGGACATCGTGGCGGAAGGCGACCTGCATGTGGACTTCCACCACACCACCGAGGATGTGGGCATCGTGCTCGGCCAGGCGGTGCGGCGTGCGCTCGGCGACATGCGCGGCATCACGCGCTATGCCGATCTGCACCTGCCCATGGACGAGACGCTGACCCGCGTGGCCCTCGACATTTCCGGCCGCCCCTACCTGGTGTTCCGCACCACGTTCAGCGCCCCCAAGATCGGGGAGTTCGACACCGAGCTGGTGCGTGAATTCTTCCAGGCCTTCGCCTCCAATGCGGGCGTGACGCTGCACGTGGAGACGCTCTACGGCGACAACAACCACCATATCGCTGAAAGCTGCTTCAAGGGCCTTGCCCGCGCGCTGCGCGCGGCGGTGGCCATCGATCCGGCCGCGGCCGGCGAAATTCCCTCCACCAAGGGCGCGCTCGGCGTCTGAGCGCGCGCGTTCGGAGAGCGACTGCGGAGAGCGACTGCGGAGACCGACATGGCCGTCTGGAGCGTCCTGACCCTGGACAAGGTGAACGACACGCCGATGCGGAGTGCCGAACAGGTGGTGTTGGTGCGCGAGAAGGTCTCCCTTCTGGCCCTCCTGTTCGCGCCGCTGGTGCTGTTGCGCTACCGTCTCTGGCTGGCTTTTGCCGGCTATCTGGCCATCAGCTTCAGCGTCGCGGTGGGCGAATGGGTTCTCGGCATGCCTGAAGAGGTGGGGGCGGCAATCACCTTCGGTCTCCACCTCCTCGTTGCCCTTGAGCTTGGCAACCTGCGCATAATGAAACTGCGCCGACTTGGTTATGAAGAGGCGGGCGTCGTGGTCGGCCGCGACCGCGACGAGGCAGAGCGCCGCTTTTTCAAGAACTGGACGCCCCGGAGCGCCAGCGCGACCCTCATCCCGCCCCGGGCCAGCCGGCCGGGCGCATCCATCATCGGATCCTTCCCGGAGCCGCGTGCATCATGACCGTCGCCATCGTCGATTACGGATCGGGCAACCTGCACTCCGCCGCGAAAGCGCTGGAGCGGGCCGCGCTCGACCTCGGCGCGCCGCGGATTGCCGTGACCAGCGACCCCGAGATCGTGCGCACCGCCGACCGGGTGGTGCTGCCGGGCGTGGGCGCCTTCGCCGATTGCCGCCGCGGGCTTGATGCCGTGCCGGGCATGGTGGAAGCGCTGGAGGAGGCCGTGCACCAGCGCGGCCGGCCGTTCCTCGGCATCTGTGTCGGTCTTCAATTGCTCGCCGAGCGCGGCCTCGAGCACGGGGAGACGGCGGGCCTTGGCTGGATCAAGGGCGAGGTGGTGCGCATCGAGCCCTCCGACCCCGCCCTTAAGATCCCGCACATGGGCTGGAACACGCTGACGCTGGAGCGCGTGCACCCGCTGTTCGACGGCATCCCCACGGGCCGCGATGGCCTCCATGCCTATTTTGTCCACTCCTACCACATGCATGTGGCTGACCCCGCCGACCGGCTGGCAACCACCGAATATGGCGGCACCGTCACCGCGGCGGTGGCGCGCGGCAATGTGGCCGGCACCCAGTTCCATCCCGAGAAGAGCCAGAAGCTGGGCTTGGCTCTGCTCGCCAATTTCCTGAAGTGGCACCCGTGATCCTGTTTCCTGCAATCGACCTCAAGGACGGCCTCGCCGTGCGCCTGGAACAGGGCGACATGGCGCGCGCCACCGTGTTCAACCGCGACCCCGCCGCCCAGGCGGGCGAGTTCGAGGCCATCGGCTTCCGCTATCTCCATCTGGTGGACCTCGACGGCGCCTTTGCCGGGCGTCCGGTGAACGGGGCGGCGGTAGACCGCATCCTGGAAACCGTCTCCATTCCCGTTCAGCTCGGCGGCGGCATCCGCGACATGGCGACGGTGGAAGGCTGGCTGGGCAAGGGCGTGAACCGGGTCATCCTCGGCACCGCCGCCGTGCGCGACCCCGACTTCGTCAAGGAAGCCGCACGGGCTTATCCCGGCCGTGTGGCCGTTGGCCTCGACGCCCGCGACGGGCGGGTGGCGGTGCAGGGCTGGGCGGAGACTTCCGACCTGCCCGCCGAGGACATTGCCCGCCGCTTCGAGGATGCCGGCGTTGCCGCCATCATCTATACCGACATTGCCCGCGACGGCCTGCTGAAGGGCCTGAACATGGACGCCACCATCGCGCTGGCGGACGCGGTCAACATCCCCGTCATCGCCTCCGGGGGCCTTGCCTCCCTGGCGGACGTGGAAGCCCTGATCGAGCCGCGCGCCGCCAAGCTCGCCGGCGCCATCACCGGGCGCGCGCTTTATGACGGCCGTCTCGACCCCGGCGCCGCCTTGGCGCTGGTGGCCGGCCGGGGCTGAGGACCGCCATGCTGAAAGTCCGCGTCATTCCCTGCCTGGACGTGAAGGACGGGCGCGTGGTCAAGGGCGTGCAATTCGTCGACCTGCGCGATGCCGGCGACCCGGTGGAGGCCGCCCGCGCCTATGACGCGGCCGGCGCAGACGAATTGACCTTCCTCGACATCACGGCCAGCCACGAAAATCGCGGCACCATCCTGGACGTGGTGCAGCGCACGGCCGAACAATGCTTCATGCCGCTCACCGTGGGTGGGGGCGTGCGCACCGTGGACGATGTGCGCACCTTGCTGCATGCGGGCGCCGACAAGGTGTCCATCAACACCGCCGCCGTGAACCGCCGCGCCTTCGTGGGCGAGGCGGCGGAGAAGTTCGGCGAGCAGTGCATCGTGGTCGCCATCGACGCCAAGAAGGTCTCTGCTCCCGGCGAGCCCGACCGCTGGGAGATCTTCACCCATGGCGGTCGCAAGCCCACGGGCCTCGAAGCCGTGGCCTATGCCCGCGAGGTGGTGGACCTCGGCGCCGGCGAAATCCTCTTGACCTCCATGGACCGGGACGGCACCGGCCTCGGCTTCGACGTGGCGCTCACCCGCGCCATCTCGGACGCCGTGCATGTGCCGGTGATCGCGTCCGGCGGGGTGGGCAATCTCGACCATCTGGTGGAAGGCGTGCGCGAAGGCGGCGCCTCGGCGGTGCTGGCCGCCTCAATCTTCCATTTCGGCACCTTCACGGTGCGCCAGGCCAAGGACCGGCTTGCGGCGGCGGGCCTGCCCGTGCGCCTCGACGGCTGAAGCGGGGAGCCACAAGCCATGTCCGACGACCGCGTGACGCTTCTGGATCTCGAACGCATCGTCGCGGCACGCGCCTCGGCGGAGGCAGGCAGTTCCTATACCCGCACCCTGCTCGACAAGGGCGTCGCCAAGTGCGCCCAGAAGCTGGGGGAAGAGGGCGTGGAGACGGTGATCGCCGCCTTGTCCGGCAGCCATCAGGAGCTGATCGGCGAAAGCGCCGACCTCCTGTATCATCTTGCCGTCCTGCTCCATGCCCGCGGCGTGGCGCTGGATGAGGTCCATGCCGAACTGGCGCGGCGCACTGGGCAATCCGGGCTCGCGGAAAAGGCGTCGAGAAAGCAGGGCTGAGGCGCGCATGGGGGAGACACGCAGCATGGACCAGCGGCTGGACCTTCGTCTTTCACCCTATCGCACCTTCACCCGTGCCGATTGGGCCGAGTTGCGGCGCGACACGCCCATGCCCTTGCGCACGAATGAGATCGTGCGCCTGCAGGGCCTCAACGACCGGCTCTCGCTGAACGAGGTGGAGGAGATCTACCTCCCGCTCTCGCGCCTCCTGTCGCTTTATGTGGGCGCGACGCAGAAGCTGTTCCGGGCCATGAGTGACTTCCTCGACCATGGCGCGCGCGGCGAGGGCAAGATGCCCTATATCATTGGGGTGGCCGGCTCGGTGGCGGTGGGCAAGTCCACCACTGCCCGCGTGCTCCAGGCCCTGCTTGCCCGCTGGCCCAACACCCCGAAGGTGGACCTCGTCACCACCGACGGCTTTCTCCTGCCCAATGCGGTGCTGGAGAAGGAAGGTCTGATGGAGAAGAAGGGCTTCCCGGAGAGCTACGATCTGCCCCTCCTCCTGTCCTTCCTCTCCGACATCAAGGCTGGCCGTCGGCCCGTGCGCGCGCCGCTCTACAGCCACTTCTTCTACGACGTGATGCCCGACCAGACGGTGGAGGTGGACCGCCCGGACATCCTCATCGTGGAGGGCCTGAACGTGCTCCAGACCGGGCGCCTGCCGCGCGATGGCACGGGCATTCCCTTCGTCTCCGACTTCTTCGACTTCTCGGTCTATATCGACGCCGACGAGGACGTGCTGGAGCATTGGTACGTGCAGCGCTTCATGCGGCTGCGGGAGACCGCCTTCAAGGACCCCCTCTCCTACTTCCACCGCTATTCCAAGCTCACCGAAGAAGAAGCCCGCCAGACCGCCCTGTCCATCTGGCACCGCATCAACCTGCCGAACCTGCAGGAAAACATCCTGCCCACCCGCCAGCGCGCCGATCTCATCCTGCGCAAGGCGGGCGATCACGAGATCGCGGAAGTCAGCCTGCGCAAATTGTGAGGCCACGCGCCCGGCTGGGCTCCGCAATCCGGCTGCGGTCGGGTTGATCGGCTGGCCATGCCGCCGATCAACCGGATCGTGCGCGCGGACATGATCCGCCCTGCCCCCAAGGCTGCGACCAACGGATCTGAATGTCGGAAATTGGAGCGGGCGATGGGAATCGAACCCACGACATACAGCTTGGGAAGCTGTCGTTCTACCACTGAACTACGCCCGCGTTGACCGCACCATAGACGGCGGCGGGGTCGGCCAGCAAGAGGGGATGAGCCGCAATCCCCACCGCCGCGCGCAAGAGCGGTGCCCCATCGCGGGACGTCGGGACGTCCTCCAGGCGTTGCGAAGACAGCAGCCCCAGCTCCCACCGCCTGATTGCGCTCGGCCTTTGGAGAGGCCGGCAAGCACAACACCCACCGCAGGCGATTCACAGCGCGCCTGTCCGGCTCTAGACTCGGGCTTTAGCTCTCTCACCTCAGGCCTGCCTCATGTCCTCCCCGTTCAAGGCGCTCTTCCAGTCGTTCACGTCCACGGCCGACGGCACCGCCGGTGCGGCGCGGCTTACCGCCTTGCGCGGGGTGATGGCGGAGCGGGGACTTGCCGGCTACGTCATTCCCCGGGCGGATGCGCACCAGAACGAATATGTTCCGGCGCGGGAAGAGCGCCTGCCCTGGCTCACCGGCTTTACCGGCTCGGCCGGTACGTGCGTGGTCCTGGAGGACAAGGCGGCGTTGTTCGTGGATGGGCGCTATGTGCTCCAGGCCCCCGCCCAAGTGGACACCGCCGCCTTCACCGTGGTGCCGCTGGCGCAACGGACGCCAGAAGCCTGGCTGGAGGAGAACCTGCCGCGCGGCGCCTCGCTGGGCTTTGATTCATGGCGCACCACCCTCGACGGCCGGGAGCGCCTGGCCCAGGCCGTGGCGGCCGTCGGTGGCATTCTGGTGGCGGTGGAGCAGGATCTCCTCGACCCCATCTGGACCGACCGGCCGGCAGCGCCCGCCGCGCCCGTGCGCCTGCAGGACATGACCTTGGCCGGCGTGCCCGCAGCCGAAAAGCTGTCGCAGGTGCAGGCCGCGCTCGCCAAGGATCGCGAGGGCGTCGATGGCGTCCTCGTTTCAGATCCCCACAATACCGCCTGGCTGTTCAATGTGCGCGGAAGCGACGTAAGCCACACCCCGATCCCCCTGGCCTGGAGTCTCGTCCCCAAGGAAGGGCGACCCACCCTCTTCATCGACCCGGCCAAACTCGGCGGCGACGTGCGCGCCGCGCTCTGCGAGGTGGCAGACCTGTTGCCAGAGGAGGCCCTGGAGGCAACCCTTGCCGCATTCGCCCAGGGCCGGTGCGTGCGCCTCGACCAGGCCACCGCCCCGGTTCACCTGGGCAGCGTGGTGGAGCGGGGCGGCGGCCGCGTCTCCAAGGGGGCAGATCCGGTCACTCTCCTCAAGGCGTGCAAGAATGCAGCGGAGATCGCCGGAATGCGCAGCGCCCATGTGCGCGACGGCGTGGCCCTCGCCCGCTTCCTGCACTGGTTCGCGGAGACCGCGCCAAAGGGGGGCCTGACCGAGATTGATGCGGTGGAGGCGCTCGAAACCTTCCGCCGTGAGACCGGGGAGTTGAAGGACGTGTCCTTCCCCACCATTTCCGGGGCCGGCCCCAATGGCGCCATCGTTCACTATCGGGTGACGGAAGAGACCAACCGGGCCATCGGCACGGACGAATTGTTCCTGATCGATTCCGGCGCCCAATATCCCGATGGCACCACGGACGTGACTCGAACCCTTGCGGTCGGCACGCCCACCGCGGAAATGCGCACCCGTTATACGCAGGTGCTGAAGGGCCACATCGCCATTTCCCGCGCGGTGTTTCCAGAAGGCACCAGCGGCTCCCAGCTGGACCCGCTGGCCCGGCAATTCCTCTGGGCCTCGGGACTTGATTTCGAGCACGGCACCGGCCACGGCGTGGGCGCTGGGCTTTCGGTGCATGAGGGGCCGGCGCGCATTTCCAAGCTCGGCTATGTGCCGCTGAAGGCCGGCATGATCCTGTCCAACGAGCCCGGCTACTACAAGGCGGGAGCCTTCGGCATCCGCATCGAGACCCTTGTGCTGGTGGAACCACGGGCGCCGGAGGGCGGGGAGCGCCCCTGCCTTGGCTTCGAGGTGCTGACACTGGCGCCCTATGACCGCGCCCTGATCGACACCGCCCTTCTCTCCCCCGAAGAACGGGCCTTCGTCGATGACTATCACCGCCGGGTACAAGAGGAGATCGGCCCCCGCGTGGATGCGGCGACCCGCGCCTTTCTGGAGCGCGCGACAGCGCCGCTTTGAGCGGCGGAACCTTCACGGCACGCGCCTCGTTATCCCGGCAGACTTTTCGTCGGGAGGACGCTTCGATGTACACTATTTTGATCGTGATCCTGGTCTTGCTCCTGATCGGAGCCTTGCCCACCTGGGGCTATAGCCGCGGTTGGGGCTATGGCCCCGGCGGCCTCGTCGGCGTGCTGTTGATCGTGGTGATCGTGCTGGCCTTGACGGGCCGAGTGTAAGCGGGGGCCTTTCCCCGTCTCGCTTACCGGGCCATCTCCGTCCTGGCTATGGACGGCGACGCCTCTCGGCAGTTGGGCCGCGCCTGACGGTTCCCTAGGGACCGAAGGCGCGGCCTTTTTAATGTCGGGTCAGGAATCCGCGCCGCTGGTCTCGGCGGGAGCAGCGCCCCCCTCCTCCGCCCGCTCGGCACGCGAGCGGTAGCGGCGGCGGCGACGGCCGTTGGGATAGCGGTCCGGATCCTCGCTCGCCTCGGGCGCAGCGGCGTCGGCGGGCGTGGCCGGGGCCGCGTCGAGGGGCAGAGCCGGCTCGGCCTCGGGCGCTGGCGCGGCGGCGGGAGCGGCGGCCTCTTCCTCGCGGGCGGCTTTGGCACGGGATTCGGCGGAGCGGGAGCGCGGCGCCTTTTCCTTGGGCTCAGCCCGCTCCTTCACCGGCACCGGGACCGGCGCCGTGATGAAAGAGGGCAGGCCGAGGCTCGGCTGCTCTTCCTCCTGCGGGGCGGGGCGCTCTTCGCGCGGCGGCCGGGCGGCGCGGGGGGCGTATGCACCCGCATCCTCATCGCGGGAGCGACCGCGATATTCGCGCGGCGCGTAGCCCTCGCCGTTTTCCTCGTCGCGATTGCGACGCTGGAAATTGCCCTGCCGGTTGTCGCGGGGCTGGCGATCCTCGCGCGGCGCGCGGTCGTCCCGGGGCGCGCGGTCGTCTCGGAACTGGCGCTCCTCGCGAGGCTGGCGATCGTCCCGCGGCTGCCGCTCTTCCCGGGGCGCGCGATCGTCGCGATAAGAGCGCTCTTCCCGGTAGGGCCGATCCTCGCGGGGCTGACGATCGTCCCGCGGCTGACGGTCATCACGGGACTGCCGGTCTTCCCGGCCCTGACGCGGGTCGCGCTGGGCATAGGGCTCACGCACGAACGGCTGGGGCGCGTCGAGACCGCCCACATCGTCCATCTCGTCCTCGTCCATCTCGTCGTCAGCGCGGCCAAAACCGTTCTGCGGCGTATACTGGCCCTGGAGCGAGGCGATCAGGCGCAGATAATGCTCGGCGTGCTGGAAGAAATTCTCCGCCGCCACATGGTCGCCGGACGCCTGGGCGTCGCGGGCGAGCTGCTGGTACTTTTCCGTGATGTGATGGGCGGTGCCGCGCACCTTTCCGTCGGGCCCGTTCGACTCATAGACCCGAGTCGCCGGGTTGGAGCTGCGGCGATTGTTCCGGCCGCGCATGCGCTTCTGCTGACCATTTCTCATCTGGATCGTTCTCTACTGCCTCGGCGAACCCGCCGTTCTTCATCCCGCCCCGCTTGCGCGGACGGGACCGCACCCCGTTTCCCCTCCCCCCGCCGTCAGCGACGGAGGATGGGGAAAGGGCCCCTCGCTGCAGCCGCGCAGCGCCGCAGCGACATTCCACCGGCCCGGACGGGACAGAACCCGACGCCCCGCCCTCACCGCGCCCAATGACACGCGCACAGCGGCGCGTCCGGGTCTGCACGGCGCTGAGCGCAAAGCCTTGTCAGGATCAGTTCGACCATGAGCCCCGCCCCGCGCTTTCGCGCGGCCAGCACGCCCTGTCATCACGCAGCCCGGTCAAAGCCAGGCGCATGAGAAAGTGGCAAAAATGACCGAACCGTGGAGGCCCGCAATGGCGCTTCGCCCGTGCGCCTTCGCGACACCGTCTCCGACCACACCCGACCCCATATGAGATTTCGGGAGCGCGCTTCAGCCATCCCGGCCAAATGCTTCGGTTCGACTCCTGCCAGCGACACTAGCCAGTTCACCGCCCGTGTCCAAGGAATTTTTGCGCGGGCCGCCTCACATTTGCGCTGCCGCAACGCCAGTTCACACGTGGCTCGCAAGGCCGAGGACCAAGGCCCGCGCCACGCCTCCAAGGTCCCGCCGGGCAGGCCCGAGGACCTCCAGCCCGCCCGCGCGGGCGAGGGCGGCCACGTCCGCCTCCTGCCCGATCCCCAGTTCCAGCACACCATGGCCCTGCGGCGCCAGCAGGCCCGGAAGGGCCGCGAGAATCCGGCGATAGGCCTCAAGTCCGTCCGGTCCGCCGTCGAGGGCCGCCTGAGGATCGTGTGCGCGCACTTCGTGTTGGAGCGTGGCGATGTCGCGGCTGGGAATATAGGGCGGGTTGGAGACCACAAGGTCGAAACGGCCGCTCACCGCCTCCGCCCAGTCGCCCACCAGCACGACCGCGCGGCGTGACAGCCCCAGTCGCGCCAGATTGTCGCGGGCCGTGCGCGCCGCCTCGACGCTGAGATCCACCGCCACGCCGAACGCGTCCGGCTTCTCGGACAGCAGGGCCGCCAGAATCGCGCCTGTGCCGGTGCCGAGATCGAGAATGCGCGGCGCCGGGGTGGCGTTGAGCACGTCAAGCGCCGCCTCGACCAGGGTCTCCGTGTCGGGACGGGGGACCAAGGTCGCAGCCGACAGACAGAAGGACAGGCTCCAGAATTCCCGCCGTCCCAGGATGCGGGCAATCGGTTCACCCGCAAGACGCCGCGCCAGCAACGCCTCGATGCGGGCAACGCTCGCGGCGTCCACCGGCACCTGTCCTTCGGTGACGATTTCGGTCGCAGACAGCTGAAGGGCTTCCGCCATCAGCACCCGGGCGTCCAGGTCTGGCGTGTCCACGCCCGCATGGGCGAGCCGCGCCACCATCTGCCGGCGCAGGGCGCTGCGCGAGGGGGCGGCCACCGGCGTCAGTTCCCTTCCGCCGAGGCCATCAATTCCGCCTGATGCTCGGTGATGAGCGGGTCGATGATGTCATCAAGCGCGGTGCCGGCAACCACATCGTCCAGCTTGTAGAGGGTGAGGTTGATGCGGTGGTCGGTCACCCGCCCCTGCGGGAAGTTATAGGTGCGGATGCGCTCGGAGCGGTCGCCGGAGCCCACCTGTCCACGGCGGTCGGCGGCACGGCTGGCCTCGCTGCGCTGGCGTTCCTCATCCAGCATGCGGGCGCGCAGCAAGGCCATGGCGCGGGCCTTGTTGCGGTGCTGGGAGCGCTCGTCCTGCACGGCCACCACGATGCCCGTAGGCAGATGGGTGATCCGCACCGCGCTCTCGGTCTTGTTCACGTGCTGGCCGCCCGCGCCCTGGGCGCGGAACACGTCGATGCGCAGGTCCGCATCATTGATGGCCACGTCCACCTCTTCCGCCTCGGGCAGGACGGCCACGGTGGCGGCCGAGGTGTGAATGCGGCCGGACGCCTCGGTCTGGGGCACGCGCTGGACGCGGTGGACGCCCGATTCAAACTTCAGCCGCGCGAACGCGCCCTTTCCGTGCAGGGCAGCGACCACTTCCTTGTAGCCGCCCATGGTGCCTTCGCTTTCGGACAGCACCTCCACCGTCCAGCCCTTTTCGGCCGCATAGCGGGAATACATGCGAAAGAGATCGCCGGCGAACAGCGCCGCCTCGTCGCCGCCGGTGCCGGCGCGCACTTCCAGGATGACGCCGCGCTCGTCCATGGCGTCCTTGGGCAAGAGGGCGATGCGCACCGCCTGCGTGAGGCGCTCCACCTCGCCAAGCAGGCGCTGCTCCTCGCTTTCGGCGAGCGCCTTCATCTCCGCGTCCGAGGTGGGATCGGCCATCAGCTCGCGGGTGTCGGCGAGATCCCGCACGGCGGCCCGCAGGGCCCGGACCTCGTCCACCACCGGCGTCAGGTCGGAGAACTCGCGCCCCAGGCGCACATATTCCTCGCCCTCCGCGCCGGCGGCGAGCAAAGCTTCCACTTCCGCATGGCGGGCGACGAGGGCGTCGAGCTTGGCCACGGGCAGGCCGGTCTGCTGCAGGTCCGAGCTCATGGGCGCGTCCTGCGCAGGGCGGACAGCGGGAAAGACAGCGTCAAAGGGACATTCCGCTCAGTTCGGCAAAGGCCCGCAAGGTGGAGCGCACATCCACCAGGCCGGACGTATCCTCCAACAGGGGCAGCAGCACGGAGCGCGCCGCGGCCACGTCGAGCTGCAACAGCGTGGCCTTCACCGGGCCGATGGCCGCTGGGGACAAGGACAAAGAGCGGTACCCCACGGCCGCAAGGGCGATGGCCTCCAGCGGCCGGGATGCCAGTTCGCCACACAGGGTCACCGGCTTGCCATGGCGCGCGCCGGCTTCCGCCACCATGCGGAAGGCCCGCAAGGCCGGCGGCGAGAGCGGATCGAAACGATCGGCCACGCGCATGTTGGCGCGGTCCACCGCGAACAGGAACTGCACCAGATCGTTGGAGCCGACCGAGAGGAAGTCGACCCGCGAGAGCACCTCGTCGAGCTGGAACAGGAGCGAGGGCACCTCCACCATGGCGCCCACGAATACCCGCTCCGGCAGGCCATGGCCGTGCCGGCGCAAATGGGTCATTTCCCGTTCCAGGATGGCCTTGGCCTGGTCGAACTCGGAAGCGGCCGCCACCATAGGGAACATGATGCGCACGTCGCGGCCCGCCCCGGCCCGCAAAAGCGCGCGCAGCTGGCTGCGCAACAGGCCGGGACGGTCGAGGCCGAGGCGAATGGCGCGCCAGCCCAGCGCCGGATTCTCCTCCTCCACCATGCGCATGTAAGGCAGCACCTTGTCGCCGCCAATATCGAGGGTGCGGAAGGTCACGGGCCGGCTGCCCGCCGCATCCAGCACCGCGCGATAGAGCTTCAGCTGCTCCGAGATGCGCGGGAAGGTGGACGCGATCATGAACTGAAGCTCGGTGCGGAACAGCCCGATGCCCGAAGCGCCGGTCTCGGCGATGTGGGGCAGGTCCACCAGCAGGCCGGCGTTCAGGTTCAGTTCCACCGCCACGCCATCCTTGGTGACGGTGGGCTTGTCACGCAGGGCCGCATATTGGGCCTGACGGCGGGCGCGGAAGCGCGCCTTCTCCGCATAGGCGGCTTCCACGTCGCCGGGCGGGCGCAGATGCACCTCCCCGGCCTGGCCGTCCACGATCACGGGATCGCCAGGGTCGGCAAGGCCAGCGGCATTCTCCACCTGGCCCACGGCGGCAATGCCGAGCGCGCGGGCGACAATGGTCACATGGCTGGTGGTGCCACCCTCTTCCAGGACGAGGCCCCGGATCCGGGTGCGGTCATAGTCCAGCAGTGCCGCGGGGCTCATATTGCGCGCGACGAGGATGGCATTCTCCGGCAAGTCCGTGCGGTCGGAGGCGCGGCCCCGGCCGGTCAGCTCCCGCAGCAGGCGGTTGGCCAAGTCGTCCAGATCGTGCAGGCGCTCGCGCAGATAGGGGTCGGAAGCGCGCATGATGCGGGCGCGGGTGTCGGATTGGACCCGTTCCACCGCCCCTTCTGCCGTGAGGCCGGACATCACCGCCTCGCGCATCTTGTGCATCCAGCCCCGGTCATGGGCGAACATGCGGTAGGCTTCCAGGATCTCCCGGTGCTCGCCGGCCTTGGAGAGGCCGTCATCCTCCAGCAGCAGGTCGATGGAGGCGCGCAGCTTGCCGATGGCCGCATCGAGACGGGAGGCCTCACGCTGCACGTCGTCGGCAATGACATTGGTCACCACCACCCGCGGCTCGTGCAGCACCACATGGCCAAGGCCGAGGCCATCGGCCAGCGCCGTCCCCTTCAGGTGCAGGGAGCGACGCACGGCCGGCTCTGCCCCTGGCTTGGCGAGGGCGGTCAACTCGCCGGAAGCGATCATCTCCGCCAGTACCATGGCGGTGGTCTGGAGCGCCTCGATCTCCTCCTCGGCATAGGTGCGCCGGGCGCGGTTTTGCACCACCAGCACCCCGAGCGTGTTGCCGCCCCGCAGGATCGGCACGCCGAGGAAGGAATTATAGACCTCTTCGCCCGTTTCCGGGCGATAGGAGAATTCTGGATGGTTCTGGGCATCGGAGATGGCCAGAGACTCGGCCTCGCGGGCCACATGGCCGACCAGGCCCTCGCGCACGTCCATGACCGTCTGGTGGACGGCGTCCCGGTTCAGACCCTCGGTGGCGTAAAGCTCCAAGGTCTGGTCGACGCGCAGCACATAGACCGAGCAGACTTCCGCCACCATATTGGCAGCGATCAGAACCACGATCTTGTCCAGGCGGTCCTGCGCGCTGACCGGCTCCGCCATCACCTCGCGGAGCCGTCTCAAGAGCACGCGGGGGCCGCCGAGCGCGCCACGCATCGGCCGATCCTCAAAGAGTAAACCGGGGACCGCGTACCCGGATGGGTTGCAGGTGGCGCCCCCCGCGCCGGGTCATGCGCCCAGTCAGAACGTCAGCTATCCAGTCCGTATAGCGAATGCAGAGTCCGCACCGCAAGCTCGGTATAAGCCGCATCGATCAGGATGGAAATCTTGATCTCGGACGTGGTGATGGCACGGATGTTGATGCCCTTGGCCGCGAGCGCCCGGAAGGCGTCCGCTGCAACGCCTGCGTGCGAGCGCATGCCGATGCCGATCACCGACACCTTCACCACGTCGGTCTCGCCTTCCAGCGTCTGGTAGCCGATGGCCTCCCGCGCGGCGCCAAGCGCCGCCTTGGCGCGCTCGAAATCGGCGGTGGGCACGGTGAAGGTGATGTCGGTGAAGCCGTCTGCCGAGACGTTCTGGACGATCATGTCCACATTGATGTGCGCCTCGGCCAGCGGGCCGAACACGGCCGCGGCAATGCCCGGCTTGTCGGCGACGCGGCGGATCGAGACCTGGGCCTCGTCGCGGGCGAAGGCAATGCCGGTGACGACCTGGGATTCCATCTGCTTGGCCACGATTTCCTCCTCGTCGCAGATCAGCGTGCCGGCCGCTTCCACCGTCTTCATGTGCGGGGCGTCAGGGTCCTCGAAGCTGGAACGCACGAAGGTGCGCACCTTGTGCACCATGGCGAGCTCCACTGAGCGCACCTGGAGCACCTTGGCGCCCAGCGACGCCATTTCCAGCATTTCCTCAAAAGCGATGGAGCCGAGCCGTCGGGCCTTCGGCACCACGCGCGGGTCGGTGGTATAGACACCGTCCACGTCCGTATAGATGTCGCAGCGCTCGGCGCCCAGCGCCGCCGCCACCGCCACCGCGCTGGTATCGGAGCCGCCGCGACCGAGGGTGGTAATGCGCCCCGACGGCAGGTGGATCCCCTGGAAGCCGGCGATCACCGCCACCTCGCCCCCATCGATCTGATCGCCGAGCGCCTCGCCGTTGATGTCCAGGATGCGGGCGGAACCGTGGGCATCGTCGGTGGAAATGGGGATCTGCCAGCCCTGCCAGGAGCGGGCGTTCAGGCCCATGTTCTGGAGCGTGATGGCCAGGAGGCCGGAGGTCACCTGCTCGCCGGACGCGACCACGGCGTCATATTCGCGGGCATCGTGCAGCGGCGCCGCCTCGCGGCACCAGCCCACCAGCTCGTTGGTCTTGCCGGACATGGCGGAGACCACCACGGCGACCGAATAGCCCGCCTCCACTTCGCGCTTCACATGGCGCGCCACATTGCGGATGCGATCGATTGTGGCGACCGAGGTGCCGCCGAACTTCATCACCAGCCGAGCCATGGCTCGTGTCTTTCTATTCTGATCTGGGAAAGGGGTGGAACGGGCGCGATTTCGCGGCGCGCCGGGCCGCCGTCATTTTCGGGCGGTGCGCCCGGTTCGACGGCCTACGGTGCGGGAGACGGCTCCAGCGATCTCCAACCGGTCCAACATGACCCTTGTCCTCCCGGCGCCGGCTCCATCGGCCCGACGCTCGGCGTCTCCCCGCCGGCCTAGTGGCCGACGGGTCGCCTTGATGCGAATTGGTCGCCTAAATAACGGGCCCGGCGGCGGTCGGCAACCGGGGGAATTGCACAGGCGCGCCCGCCCTCACAGCATGGAGGGCAGCACGCGGTCCGGCGGACGGTGGCCGTCCATGAACGTCTTGATGTTGACGATCACCTTCTCGCCCATGTCCACGCGGCCTTCCAGGGTCGCGGACCCCAGGTGCGGCAGCAGCACCACCTTGCCCTGCTTGGCCAGGCGGATGAGCTTGGGATTGACCGCCGGCTCGTGCTCGAACACGTCGAGGCCGGCACCGGCGATCTCGCCGGCTTCCAGCATGCGCGTCAGGGCATTCTCGTCGATCACCTCGCCGCGGGCGGTGTTCACCACATAGGCGTCCGGCTTCAGGAGCTTGAGGCGACGGGCCGAGAGGAGGTGATAGGTGGCCGGCGTGTGCGGGCAGTTCACCGACACGATGTCCATGCGGGCCAGCATCTGGTCGAGGCTGTCCCAATAGGTCGCTTCCAGCGATTCCTCGATGGCGGCCGGCAGGTGACGGCGGTTGTGATAGTGGATCTGAAGGCCGAACGCCTTGGCGCGGCGCGCCACGGCCTGACCGATGCGACCCATGCCGATGATGCCGAGGCGCTTGCCCCAGATCCGCCGGCCGAGCATCCAGGTGGGCGACCAGCCGGACCATTCCTCGGGCTCGGAGGTCATCAGCTGCGCCCCCTCGGCGAGGCGCCGGGGCACGGAGAGGATGAGCGCCATGGTCATATCCGCCGTGTCCTCGGTGAGGACGCCGGGCGTGTTGGTGACCGTGATGCCGCGATTGAGCGCGCTGGCCACGTCGATATGGTCGACACCATTCGAGAACGAGGCGATCAGGCGCAGATTTTCGCCCGCCTGCGACAACACCGCCGAATCGATCCGATCGGTGACCGTGGGCACCAGCACGTCGGCGGTCTTCACCGCCTCCACCAGCGCCGCCTGGTCCATCGGCGTATCGTCGATGTTGAGGCGAGCGTCGAACAATTCACGCATGCGCGTCTCGACCGTGTCAGGCAACTTACGCGTGACGACGACGAGCGGTTTGCGGCGCCCCATGTGCTTCCCCGTCCCGAATTTTCAACACTTCTCACCCCCTCTAGCAGACCATCGGGGAAAGACAAAGGGTGTGAGAGGCCGGTGCCTTGACGCAGCCCCCCCGACAGGCGCACCTCAGGGGCCGCTTGGCGGGGCCCGCCGGCGTGAAGACAAGATTCATGTTTCTGTAAGACACATGCAGGGACGACCTGGACACCATTGAAAGGGATCCCCGGACCATGCCGATGTCGGGAAAAGCCTCCTTCCGGCCGAACACGGCCGCCGCTCTGCTGGCGACGGCGATGCTGATCGTCGCGGGCGGACTGGCGCACGGCGCCGAAGAGGGCGGCACGGGTCTGCCCGTTCCCCGTTTCGTCTCGCTCAAGGCCGACAAGGTGAATGTGCGCAACGGCCCCAACAAGAACCAGGACGTGGCCTGGGTGTTCTCCCGCGCCGGCCTGCCAGTGGAGATCACCGCCGAATTCGAGACCTGGCGCCGCATTCGCGATGCGGAAGGCTCGGAAGGGTGGGTCTATCATTCCATGCTGTCCGGCCGCCGCACGGCCCTGGTGGCGCCCTGGAACAAGACCGGCACGGTGGCCTTGAAGAGCGAGCCCAAGACCGACGCCAAGGTGGAAGCCCAGCTCGAGCATGGCGTTCTCGGCACGCTCAAGAGCTGCGACGGCAAATGGTGCCGCTTCATCGGCCCGGGCTTTGACGGCTATATCGAGCAGAGCCAGCTTTGGGGCGTCTATCCCAACGAAAAGGTGGAATAGGCCGCCGCGCGCGCACTGGCCCAGAGGGACGGCGCGCGCGAAGGAGCTGCCGCTGCCCTCAAGCGGCGGCGCTATGGGCCGGCATGCGGGAGCGGCCGAAATGCAGGGCCAGCGCCCCAGCCACGCCCGAGGCGACGGACCCCATCAGGACGCCAAGCTTCACCTCGTCCTGCAGCAGCTTCTCCACCGGGAAGGCCAGCAGGCCGATGAACAGGCTCATGGTGAAGCCGATGCCGCACAAAAGCGCGACGCCATAGACCTGGATCCAGGTCGCCCGCTCGGGCAGGCTCGCCCAGCCGGCCTTCACCGCCAGCACCACGCAGCCGAACACCCCCAGCTGCTTGCCAAAGAATAGGCCGGCGGCAATGCCGAGCGGCACCGGATCGAGCAGGGACGAGAGGCTGAAGCCGGCGAACGAAACGCCGGCATTGGCAAAGCCGAAGACCGGCACGATGGCGAAGGACACCCAGGGAACGATGGCGTGCTCCAGCCTGAGCAGCGGCGGCTCCTCCTTCTGCAAGTCGGGACCGCCGGTCACCAGCGGAATGGTCAGCGCCAGGACCACACCCGCCAGGGTGGCATGCACACCCGAGACCAGCACGAGGAACCACAGCACCGCGCCAAGGGCGAGATAGACAGGCAGGCGGACGACGCCCAGCCGGTTCATGGCGACCAGCACAGCCGTGACGATCCCCGCCCCGAGAAGCGCCATCAGGTTCAACTCGGCGGTGTAGAAGAAGGCGATGATGAGGACGGCCCCGAGGTCGTCAATGATCGCCAGCGCGGTGAGGAAGACCTTCAGCGAGACCGGCACCCGGGGGCCCAGCAGCGACAGCACACCCAGGGCAAAGGCAATGTCGGTGGCCGCGGGGATGGCCCAGCCGGCTGCCGTCTTCGGCGAAGAGGCGTTGAACACCAGATAGATCAAGGCCGGCGCCAACATGCCGCCGAGAGCCCCAAGGCCCGGCAGGATGCGGGCCTGCCAGGTGGCCAGCTGGCCGCCGATGACCTCGCGTTTGATTTCCAGGCCCACCAGCAGGAAGAAGACCGCCATCAGGGCATCATTGATCCAATGCTGGATCGACAGGCCGGCCACATAGATCTCAAGGGCTTGGAAGTAGGATGGGGCAGCCGGCGAATTGGCGATGAGGAGGGCAAGAACAGCCGCGGCCATGAGAACCAGGCCGCCGGAAGATTCACTGGCCATGAAGCGGCGCAGAAAACCCGAACCACGCTGGCTGCGGGGCTCTGCAGGGGTGTGTGAGGACATGACTTCGCGATCCTTCTTGCGAAAGGGTGAGTCTGTTCTCCGTCGGTTTTGGGGAGGCCCAAGGCGCACGCAGCACACGCCTGCACGCCCTAAGATAGGGACGATCGGCCTCGGCGGCGAGCAAAATCGGGCTGGATGGTCACGACGCGCCAACGCCAGGAGGCGCGAGGGGCCAGGATCAAGCTGGCCGGTGTCAGGCTGAGGGCAAGGAAGCGGCCGCGCCGGCGGACGCAAATTCAGCCTCACAAAAGGCGAATGCAGCCCCGTCTAAAGCGCCAGAGCGCGGGGCTGCATGCTTCAAAGGCCGGCGCGCCGCAGGCGCACCGCCGCATTTGCTGAAAATCAGGCCTTGGAAGACTTGCGGCGCAGGCGCACCACCACATCCACACGAGCCACCTCAAAGCCTTCGGGCGGCTCGGGCAGGCGGTCCACGGCCACCTGGGCGGAGGGGATGTCCACCAGCTCGTTATGGCCTTCCACGTAGAAGTGGTAGTGGTCCGACGCGTTGGTATCGAAATAGGTCTTCGACCCGTCCACGGCCACTTCGCGCAGCAGGCTCACTTCGGTGAACTGGTGCAAGGTGTTGTAGACGGTGGCCAGCGAGACCGGGAAGCGGGCGCGGATGGCCTCCTCGTGCAGCATTTCCGCTGTCACATGGCGGTCACCCTTGGCGAACAAAAGCCAACCCAGAGCCAAACGCTGGCGGGTAGGACGCAGACCAACCTCGCGGAGCATCTCGCGCACATCATGAAAAGGACAGCCGGTGCGCCGGGCAGACGTCACGTCGCGCAGCTGCGCCACCGGGAGAACCGCGTCCCCGTCGACAGTCGAGCTGCGGAGCGCCACGCCGTCGCCGATGCCGGCTCTGATACGTGTCATCTCGGTCATCGTCGTATCTACAATCTCGAATCTGGCAATCGACCTGCGGATCCCGGCACCCCGTCTCCGCGCTCATGAACATACGGATATAACGGATCGGGCGGCGATTTGCTACCGTTATAGATTGTAGTTGCACTAATGTAATTCAATGGCACCAATGCCTTGCTTGTGAATGCGGGGGTGGTGGACTCCCGCGCCCGCCTCCGCTACTCGACCCCGCGCACCGCTGCGCCGCAGCTCATTCGAGATCAAAGTCATGGACTTGCGAGCCCCGAGGACGGCCAGCCTGCTGGTATCGCTGGGCGCCACCTTCGCGCTGGCGGCGGCCTGGTTCTTCCAGCTGGTGGTGGGCCTTGCCCCCTGCCCGCTCTGCCTCGACCAGCGCATCGCCTATTATATTGCGGTGCCCGTGGCGCTCGGCCTCGCGATCCTGATCGCGCGGGGCTATGAGCGCGCGCCGCGGGTGGGGCTCGCGCTGCTGGCCCTCCTGATGCTCGGCAATGCCGGCCTGGCCATCTATCATGCGGGTGTCGAATGGCACTTCTGGCAGGGTCCAACCACATGCACCGGCAGCGCGCCGGTGGCGGTGGGGGACATCATGGCGGCGCTGAAGACCGCCCACGTGCCGCGCTGTGACGAAGCGGCCTGGCGTCTGTTCGGCATTTCCATGGCCGGCTGGAACGCCCTGATCGCCCTGGCCCTGGCGGCCATTGCCGCCCTGGGCGCGCTCCCGGCGCGCGGCCGCCGCTGAGGCGTTGCAGGACCTACGGGTCCAGCTCGGTGTCCCAGTAGAGATAGTCCAGCCAGCTCTGATGCAGATAGTTGGGTGGGAAGTGGCGGCCGTTCTGGTGCAAGTCGTGCACCGTGGGCTGGAACGGCGCCTGTGCCGGCCACATGTCCGCGTCCGCCGGCATGGCGGAGCCTTTGCGCAGATTGCAGGGAGAGCAGGCGGCGACGACGTTTTCCCAGGTGGTCTGGCCGCCGCGCGACCGGGGAATGACGTGGTCGAAGGTCAGGTCCTCGCGGGAGCCGCAATATTGGCAGGTGAAGCGGTCGCGCAGGAAAACGTTGAAGCGGGTGAAGGCGGGGTTGCGGGCGGGCCGGACGAAGGTCCGCAGCGAAACGACACTGGGCAGGCGAATCTCGAAGCCCGGACTTCGTACCGCCTTGTCGTAATATTCGACGATATTCACCCGGTCCAGGAACACTGCCTTGATGGCATCCTGCCAGGACCAGACAGACAGAGGATAGTAGCTCAGCGGGCGGTAATCCGCGTTGAGCACCAGTGCAGGCCAAGCTCCAGGCGATACGGCAGCGGTCAAGGATCGAACTCCCCGCCCCAACTTTGCCGATTCGGGACGCCCCCGACCGGCGCGCCGGCATAGTCTACATGGACCGTGTCAGTCTTGTGAAGCGCGGACGGTGCCGGGGAGGTGCGCCGCCAGGAAATCCCCGCCGAGGCTGAGGCTCTCCTCGTCGATGCCGTGCCCGAGCCCCGGGCACAGGTGCCATTGCAGCGGCACGTCGGCGGCGGCAAGGCCATTGGCAGACGCCAGCATCAAGGGCGCGGGCACCACATCGTCGTCGGTGCCATGAATGAGCAGGATGGGCGGGGGATCGGCCCGCAGCGTTTCGCCGCCCCCCACGAAGGCGCCGGAATAGCCGAGCACGGCGGCAAACCGCTCCGGGCCAGTGAGCGCCACTTGAAGCGCCATCATGCAGCCCTGGCTGAAGCCCATCAGGGCGACCCGATCCGCCGGCAACCCCAGGCGCCGGCGCTCGGCACCGATGAAGGCGGCAAGGCCGGGCGCTGCGGCCCGGGCGCCCAGCGCCAGCTCGCGCGGATCAAGGTCGGTCAGGTCGAACCATTGCCGCCCCACGGGCGCCTGCCCGCACGGCTCGGGGGCATGCGGGGCGACGAAGGCGACCCCCGGCAGCAGTTCACCCCAGGCGGCGCCCAGATCGATCAGGTCGCGCCCATCCGCGCCATAGCCATGCAGGAGAACCACCAGGGCATCGGGCGCGCCGCCGGACCGGGGCTGGAGACGGGGACCATCAATGATCGGCATGGGAAACCTTCAGGCGGGAGCGCCCAGACGGGCACGACGGACGCCATAATAGGCCCACAGGAGATGGGCCGCCACGCCCCGGAAGGGTCGCCAATCCTCCGCGATGGCTTGCAGACCCACCGCCGACGCGCGGCCGGGCAGGCCGAGCCCCTCCCCCGCCGCCACCTGCAGCGCCAGATCCCCATGGGGGAAGGCATCGCCGCGCCCCAGGCAGAACAGGAGATAAATGTCCGCCGTCCAGGTGCCGATGCCCGGCAGGCGGGTGAGATACGCCGCTGCCGCATCCGCCTCCATGTGCGCCACCTGAGCGAGATCCACGGCCCCGGACACGAGGGAGGCGGCGATGCCCTTCAGGGTGCGGATCTTGGGCGCGGAGAGGCCAGCCGCCCGCAGGTCCCCGTCCCCCGCCGCCAGCAGCGCCGCCGGCGTCGGCGGACCATCGAAGGCGGCCTCAAGCTTCTTCTGAATGGAACGGGCCGCTGCCACCGACAATTGCTGCGCCACCACCACCGCGGTGAGCCCCTCGAAGCCCGGCGCGCGCCGGCGCAAGGTCGGACGCCCCGTGAGGTCGGCCAGCGGCTGGAGGCGCGGATCGAGCACAAGCAATGCGTCGAATGCCGTGTCGAAGGTGGCCTGATCGTGGAGCTGCGGCTCCGTCAACGCCATGTTCATTGGGGTCCCTCCTGATCGACAGCGGCGCCCTGATCCGGCAAAAGACGTCGGCGAGGCGCCGGCCTCGCGCAAGGGGCGCCTTCCGAGCCACATCATGACCTTCCGCTGCCGGTTCGCTCCCAGTCCCAATGGCCGCCTGCATCTCGGCCATGCCTATTCCGCCCTCGTGAACCACGACGCAGCCCGTCGCGCGGGCGGGTCCGTTCTCTTGCGCATCGAGGATATCGACGCCACCCGATCCCGACCCGATTTCATCGCCGGCATCGTCGAGGACCTCGCATGGCTGGGCATCTTGCCCAAGGATCCGCCGCGCCACCAGAGCACCCATCGGCCCGCCTATGCGGCGGCGCTGGCGCGCCTGGAGCAGGCCGGACTGCTCTATCCCGCCTTCGAGAGCCGGGCGGAGATCGCGCAGGAGGTGAGCCGGCGAGACCGGGCGGCGCCCTGGCCGCGGGATCCCGATGGCGCGCCGCTCTATCCTTTCCGGCGCGACAGCCTGTCGGACGGCGAGCGGGAGCGACGGCGCGCGGACGGAGCGCCCCATGTTCTGCGTCTCCACATGGCCGCGGCGCTGGATCTTGCCGGGACCGGACTGTCCTGGAGGGAGGCGCCGGGCGATGCCCTCGCGCCGCCGGGGACGGTGGCCGCGGACCCGGCCGCCTGGGGCGATGTGATCCTCGCCCGCCGCGACGTGCCGGGCAGCTATCACCTGTGCGTGGTGGTCGATGATGCGGAGCAGGAGATCAGCCACGTCATCCGGGGCGCGGACCTGAGGGCCGCGACCGCGGTGCATCGGCTGTTGCAGAACCTCCTCGGCTTGCCCGCCCCCGTCTATCACCATCACCGGCTGATCCTCGGCGACGATGGCCGCAAGCTGGCCAAGAGCGCCGGCTCCAAGAGCCTGAGCGATCTGCGGCGATCCGGCGTCACCGCGGGGGCAGTGCGCGCCCAGCTTGGCTTTGCGTGAAGGCCCTCAGCCGACGCCGAGGATATAGAGCCAGAAGGCGATGGTGATGAGGCCGAAGGCGGTGGACAGCGACACCGCGCTGGCGCTCGTCTGCACGCCGGCCCCGTACCGCTGCGCCAGCAGATAGGCATTGATGCCGCACGGCATGGCCGCGAACAGCACCGCCACCCCGGCCCAGACCGGCGGCATGGGCAGAAGCAGGGTCAGAAGCAGCACCAGGGCCGGATGAACGATGAGCTTCAGGGCGGAAATGATCGCGGTGGCCTTCAGGTCGCCCGACATGCCGTAGCGATTGAGCGCCAGGCCCAGGGAGATCAGGGCGCAGGGCGAGGCGGAGGCGGCGACAAGATCGAGGATCTGCTTGGGCACCCCTGCCGCCTGGAAGCCGAACAACCGCGCGAGACCACCCGCATAAATGCCGAGCAGGATGGGATTGAGGGCAAGGGTGCGCAGCAGCTTGCGGGCGGTGGCGAGCGACATGCCGGCGCTGCCCTCCACCAGAATGGTGGCGGCCACCAGCATCACGGGCAGATGGATGGCGATGAGCAGGAACAGGGGCACCGCCCCTTCCTCGCCATAGGCCTTCAAGATGAGGGGCACGCCCAGGAAGACCGTATTGGCCTGCCCGGCGGAGAAGCCGTGGACCACCGCCTCCGTGCGGCTGCGGTGAAACACCTTGATGGCCAGCACCATGGCGATGCCGAACACCGCGAAGGCGCCGGTGAAATAGGCGATCCAATAGCCCCAGGGCTGGGCCTCGGGCAGGCGCGACTCGCTCAGCGTCTTGAAAATGAGAATGGGGACGGCGAGGCCGAACACATATTCGGCCAGGCCGTCGGAGGCCTTGTCGGAGATGAGCCGCGTCTTGGCGGAGACGAACCCCATCGCCACCACGCCGAACACCGGAAGCACCACGAGGGCGATGTCTGCGAGGATGGCACCCATGCGGAGATCTCAGGCCGCCGCGCTCAGCGTCGGCTCGCCGGACGCCAGGGCCGCGGCGCGCACCGTCACCATCGCCTCCATGCGGGCGAGGAGACGGGCCGCAAGGTCGGGAGCGGCCACAAAGGCGATCTCGATGTTCAACACCCCATGGGCGTGGTCGGAGCGGACCGAGCCGGGCAGCACATCATGGATCACGAAAGGCTCCAGGAGGCGCAGCAGCGCATTGGAAGACGGATCGGCTTCGACCATGAGACGATAGGAAGGCACAACGCCGGAAGGCGTGCCGGAAGGCAGGGACATGGAAGGACTCGCACTGCAGATGGGAAGAGAAAAAGCGTCAG
Source organism: Aquabacter sp. DMC10 (assembly GCF_056314145.1). Lineage (NCBI taxonomy): Bacteria > Pseudomonadati > Pseudomonadota > Alphaproteobacteria > Hyphomicrobiales > Xanthobacteraceae > Aquabacter > Aquabacter sp. DMC10. The sequence goes on from NZ_JBQUYX010000001.1 coordinate 870,260, forward strand.
TTCTCCCGGCCGACCAGGTCGACCGGGCGGAGAATTCGACGCAGCGCCGGAATGGCGATCCGCTTCTCTGCCTGCTTGGTGCACATGGTCGGCAAACTAGGCGCATGCGGGGAAGGCGTCAACCGACGAGGGCGTTGCAGGACGCGGGAAAAGCCCTAGATGAAGCGGGAGGGCGGGAACCCAACTCGGACTTTGCCGTTTGGGTCATGCCATCGCGGAGGGGCACATGGGCGTTTTGTGGACCATCATCATCGGCTTCATCGTGGGCATCATCGCCAAGCTGATCTATTCCGGGCCCAACGAACCGCAGGGTTTCATCCTGACCACGGTCCTGGGCATCGTGGGCGCCATGGTGGCGACCTATCTCGGCCAGGCGGTCGGCTGGTACGAGGCCGGCCAGGGCGCCGGCTTCATCGGTGCCGTGGTGGGTGCCATCATCGTCCTCATCGCCTGGGGCCAGTTGGCCCGACGCTGAGGACAGCTTCTGCCGGCGCGCGCTACAACATTGCGTGACGCGCGGCCGTTCCGAACCGCCGGCCGCTTGGCGCAACCGCGTGGGGCGAGCTAAAAGACCAGATGGCGGCCGCGCACCGGGAGGGGTGGACAGGTCATGTCGTCCGTATCCAGCCATAAGGGGTTCCTGCCAGCCGGCGACGGCGGGCGCGCGCCTCTATGTCCGCGGGCGGACGCGGCCGAGGAAAGAGCGGGGCTGGCCCTTAGCCCACTGCGGATCGGCCTGATGGCGGGTCTCGGCCTTCTTCTGCTTGTCGGCACCGGATGGCTTTGGGCGCGTCACGGGGGCACCGTCTTTTTCGATACGCTCACCGCGGGTCTTGGAACATGCCTGTGATGCGGTAAAGCCGACCCGTTTCCCCTTTCCGCCCGTGCCACCTCTTGTCCGTTCAAGGCCACGGGCCTTGCAAGTGCCCCGCCCGGAGCCTGTTCATGCCCCCCCGTTCCAAGCTTTTCATTCCCCTGGCGGCCTTCGCTGTCGGCGCCTTGCTACTGGTGATCGCGGCGACGGCCCTCATGCCCTCCCGCCAGACGGGCACCGCTGGCGGGACCGCGAGCGTGGGCGGGCCGTTTCGGCTGGTGGACCAGACCGGAAAGCCGGTGACGGAGGCCGATCTCAAGGGCAAGCTGACGCTGATCTTCTTCGGCTTTACCCATTGCCCGGACATCTGCCCGACCTCCCTGTTCGAGATGTCGGAAATCCTCGCCGCGCTCGGGCCGGACGCCCCCAAGGTCCAGGCCCTGTTCGTCACCGTCGACCCGGAACGGGACACGCCGGAGGTGATGAAGGCCTATCTGAGCTCCTTCAATCCCCAAGTCCGTGGCCTCAGCGGCACGCCCGAGCAGATCGACGCCATCAAGCGGGCGTATCGGGTCTATTCCCGGAAGGTCCCGTTGGACGGCGGCGACTACACCATGGACCACACCGCCGTGATCTATCTGATGGACAAGTCCGGCGCGTTCCTCGCCCCGTTCAATGCCAAGCGTGCCCCGGCAGAGGCGGCTGCCGATCTACGTCGATACCTTTGAGGCGCGGCCGGCAGCGTCCGTCCCGCGGCGGGCGCGACGCTTGGCAAGGCCATGCTCGGTCTTGTCCCAATGGTGAGGTGCCGTCAGGAGGCCGTGGACGGCCCGCCAGGTGGCAAGGCTCTGCAACAGCCAGTACAGCGGGATGAGCGGAAGCACCCACAGGTGCCGCACCAGACGCCGGCGCCAGGCCCCCAGAGCGGTGGAGGCCGCCATCACGCCATAGCCCAGCATCAGGTTGGTATAGCACATGGCTGAGGTGACCACCTCCGCCAGTGAGGCCGGCGCGCGCCAGAAGCCGCCGGCGCCCATGTCATAGGCCACCACGGCCAGACAGAGGGGATGCACCAGCACCGCAAGGATCGGAGCGGCCATCACAAGGGCGGCGCCCAGCGTGGTGAGCGGGCCAAGCTCCCGGCACAGGCGAGCCGGAGCGCGGCCGTGGACCATCAAGGTCTGCATCCAGCCCTTCATCCACCGCCCCCTCTGGCGCAGCCAGGCGCCCACAGTGACCGGCGCTTCCTCCAGCGTGGCGGAGGCAATGGTCCGCGTCCGCCACCCCATCCGTGCCAGCCGCAAGCCGAGATCGGCGTCCTCGGTGACGTTGAAGGGATCCCAGCCTCCCACGTCCTCCAGCGCCTCGCGCCGGAAATGGTTGGAGGTGCCGCCCAGCGGCAGGGGCAGGCCGAACACGGCGAGCGCCGGCACCAGCACATCGAACTGCACCGCATATTCAAGCGCGAAGCACCGGCTGATAAAGCTGTCGCCCGCATTGTCGATGGCCAGGCGCGCCTGCACGCAGCCGAGCCGGCGCCCGCCCTTGGCGAAGGCGGCGACTGCCTCGCGCAGTTGCCGGGGATGGGGCACGTCCTCCGCATCGAAGATGGCCACCAGGGCCCCGCGGGCAAAGGGGAGCGCCACATTGAGCGCCTTGGGCTTGGTGCGCGGCCCGATGTCCGGCGCCACCAGCACCTCGAAATGAGGCGGCAAGGGCACGGCGGACAAGGCGCAGCGCAGGTCGAGGTCATCGGGCTCGACCACGATCTTGATGTCGAGCTTCTCCACCGGATAATCCAGTGCCAGCATGGCGTCCCGCAGGCGAGGGAGCACTGCGACTTCCCGATAGAGCGGCAGGATGAGCGTATAGACCGGCAGAAGTCGGTCATCATCGGCCTGCCCGCTCCCGGGCATTTCCACCTCCGCCGGCACAAGGCAGGCGGCCGCCTTCAGGCCGAGCGTGGCGAGGAAAAGGGCAGACAGCAGGCCAGGAAGGACGACGGCTGCCAAGGCGGGCGCGAACAGCGCCAGACCACCGCACAGGAGGGCCAGCGCCAGCAGCCAGCCGGCCAAGACCTGAACCGGCCGCACCGTCTGCGCCGACAAATGAGGGGCCGAATCCCTGAGGGCGAAAGCCGCCCGCGCGCCCAGCCTCTCGCCGCATTCCGCCCGCACCTGGGCGCGAAAGCGTTCCGGCGACACCAGATGCAGCCGCTCCCGCAGATGCGGGTCTTCCCGGACGGCGCGGCGCACCAGCCGCAGGGACCGGCCTCGGGCGCCGAAGAAGATCCGCGGATTGTCCCGCAGGCGCTCCACCAGCGCGAAGTCCATGGCAAGGGCGGCCGACCCCGCCGCCTCCGGCAGCCCGAAGGCGGGGCCGGGCGGGGGAGCAAGATCCAGATACGCCCCTTGCCAGGCGGCGACCGTGTCGGCGTGAACGAGCCCGTGCGCCACCAGCACTTCGTCCGCGCCAACGCCCACCGCCCGGGCGCGATCAACGGCCCAGCGCAAGGTCGGGGCGTCCAGCAGCGGCGCGAGCGCCGCCAGCTCAAGGGGAAGCGCCGGTTCCTGCGCGCCCGCTCCCCCTGCCGAGGAACGTAAAGCCTCATCTCCGCGCGCCAATCGCTTGCGGCGCGCGCCCGGCTCTTCCAACATGCCCCCACACTCCCAGCCCGGGAGACCTGCCTGCCGAAGCGTAAGATGAAACAACCGATCCGAACAGCACCAAGATTGTGCAACCTCATCTCTTGCATTTTGGCGTGCGCGGCGGGCCTTCTGTTTTTGGGCGCGATGGCGGAGGCGGCGCGGGCCCAGGGCGCGGTGGTCCCCAATTTCTGGAACGTGGAGCGGCGCGTGGAGCGGCCCGATGCCACCCGGCTGCCCACCTCCATCCGCTTCCTGACCTCCGACGATTACCCGCCGTTCAATTTCGTCGGGCAGGACGGCGCTCTCTTGGGTTTCAACGTGGATCTGGCGCGGGCCATCTGCGCCGAGCTTTCCCTCACCTGCACCATCCAGGCGGTGTCCTTCGACACGCTGCTGGACGGGCTGGAGCAGAACCGGGGCGATGCGGTAATTGCCGGCCTTGCCTCCACGCCCGCGAGCCGGCAGCGAGCGGATTTCAGTGAGCGCTACCTGGGCACGCCGGCGCGTTTTGTGGCGCGCCGGGCCAATGTGCTCTCCCAGGTCACGCCTGAAGCGGTGGCCGCCAAGCGCGTGGCGGTGGTCCAGGGCACGGCGCACGAGGCCTATTTGCGGGCCTTCTTCAATGAGGCGGCCATCCGTCCCTTTCCCGACGCTGCCGCCGCCCGTGAGGCGGTCAAGGCGGGCGAGGTGGACCTGCTGTTCGGCGATGGCATCGGGCTTTCGCTCTGGCTCAACGGCACCAGTTCGGAAAATTGCTGTGCCTTCGCAGGCGGGCCCTTTACGGAGAGCCGCTATTTCGGCGACGGCCTCGCGGTGGCGGTGAAGCCCGGCAATGACCAGTTGAAGCGGGCCATCGACTATGCCCTTCAGAGGATCTGGGAGAAGGGCGTCTATGCCGACCTCTATCTGCGCTGGTTCCCCATCAGCTTTTACTGACCCCGCTTTAGCCTGACCGCCATCCGCCCCGCGGGGCATGCACGTGGTGGCAAAGGTTGGCGGCAGAGGGCGGAATGGCTACCACTCGGGGCATCGGCCGGAACGCGAATCGAGGGTGCCATGAATGCCTTGACCCTGGCCATCATCGCCTTTGTCGCCATGGCCGCGGCGGCGTGGGGCGGAGCCCTCCTGGCGCGCCGGCTGCCGCCGGAATATCTCAGCGGCGAGTCCATCAAGAGCTTGCGGGCCGCCATGGCGCTGGTCGCCACCATGACCGGCCTGATCCTCGGCCTGATGGTCAATTCGGCTCGGTTTCAATATTCGGACGCCGAGAAAGACGTCCAGATGTACGCGACCACGCTGATGCGCATGGACATCGAGCTGACAAATTTCGGCGGCCCCGCCTGCGCCGTGCGCTCCGATCTCAAGGCCTTCATTGAGCACCTGCTGGCCCAGACCTGGCCCGCACCCGCCCTTGCCGGCACCGCCACCGCCGTGCCGGACCTGGCGCGCAAGCTGGAACGGCTGAATCCGCAAGGACCCGCAGCGGCGGGCGCGGAGGATCGTGCGGACATGCGCCCGGCCTCCGCGGTGCTGCTGGATCTGACGCGCAAGCTGGAGCACCTGCCGCCGGAGAATGACATTCGCCGCACGCTGGTGTCCCTCGGCCACCAATTGCTCGAATATCGCTGGCGCATCAGCGATTTCACCAGCGACAGGGCGCCGACGGCCTTCATCGCGGCCGTGATCTGCTGGCTGGCGCTGATCTATGGGCTGCTGGGCGTGTTCGCGCCCCGCACGCCGCTGGTCCTGTGCGGTTTTCTGGCCGCCATCGCCTGTCTCGCCAGCGCCATTTATCTGGTGCTGGAGATGGATGATCCCTTCTCCGGGCAACTGCGGGTGCCCCGGGCGCCCATCAGCGAGGTGCTGACCTTCATGGCCTCGCAACCCTGCCCGTGGGAAGCCCCTGCCGCCGTCCTCTCCGCTCCGGCCCGCCCCTGAATCTTAAGCCGTCAGGCTGCCCGTAAGGGGGCTCCGCCTCGGGCGAGGAGCTGCGCCATGCGGGCGATGGCGGGGGCATCGTCGTCAATGCGTCCGGTGGTCAGGCGGAACCAGTTGAACCCCACATAAAGCCCGATCAGATCCTCCACGGCATCCGCCTCGATTTCAGCCCGCCCCACAGCCCGCTCGAACATGGCCCGCACGTCCTTGAGCCGCTCGGGGAGAAATTTCTCCCGCAGAAGGATCTGTGCCGCCTCGCCGGCTTGCGCCTCGGCAATGAGCCCCCGGAAGGCGCGGCCCGTGGGCGTGTCGCGCCAGAAGGCCCAGAGCGCCAGCGTGTAGGTGAGCAGATCCCCCGGCAAGGTGCCGGTGTCGGGCGCCGACATACGGGCGGCCTTTTCGGTCGAATAGACCTCCACCAGCATGTCGGCCCGGGTGGGCCACCAGCGATAAAGCGTGGGCTTGCCGGCGCCGGCCCGGCGCGCCACCTCGTCGAAGGAAAAGCCGGCATAGCCCCGCTCCTCCAGCAACTCCCGCGCCGCGGCGATGATGGCCGCCTCGGTGGCGGGATTGCGCCGGGCGCCGATGGACGCCCGGCGTTCGGTCTTGGCCTGAGGGTCCGGCATGTGGGTCTCCCGAGCGCCGCAGCGCACTTTCCTCTTGCATAACGAAACGGATCGTATATATCAAATCTAAATCGAAACGGATCGTTTCGTTTATGCAAGAGACCTCCCATGCCGCTGCTCGCTTTTCTCGGCCACATCCGCTTTCTCGGCATCCTGATGGCGGGGGCCTACACCCTCATCAACCTCCTGCTCGAACTGCTGGCCCCGATCACCGCCGGCTGGACCCACTGGGGCACCACGCTCCTGGCTGTGCCCTTCATGGTGGTGGGGATGGTGCATCTGGTGATCCCGCTCGCCCGCCGCCGCGCGAAGTGAGGCGGGGACCGGCGGCGGCACCTGCCATGCGTTGACGGACCATGCGTTGACGGAGTGCCGAATGGGCGACTAGAGGCTGGGACGGCGGGTCGAATCGTCCCGGCCCGCCCACTGCGCCTCTAAATCGTTGATAGAGAGCTCTTCACCACCTAAATCGAGGCGGGTGCCTCGACTTTAGGATGCAGCCTCTCGTCGCGGCCCGTTTTGGAGCCTTCCGTCATGACCGAACCCTCGTCCGCCCCCGTCGATCCGGCCGATCTTGCCCGCGAGCTGAAGACCGTCGCCGAGACCGCCGCCGCCTGGCCGTTCGAGGAAGCCCGGAAAATCGTCGAGCGGCTGAAGCGCCATCCCAAGGACGAGGTGCTGTTCGAGACCGGCTACGGCCCCTCGGGCCTGCCCCATATCGGCACCTTCGGCGAAGTGGCCCGCACCACCATGGTGCGACACGCCTTCCGCATCCTCACCGAGGACAAGATCCCCACCCGGCTCCTGTGCTTCTCGGACGACATGGATGGCATGCGCAAGATCCCGGAAAACGTGCCGGATCCCGCCGCGCTGAAGCCCTATCTCCAGATGCCGCTCACCCGCGTGCCGAACCCGTTCGGCGGCGGCTATGCCAGCTTCGGCGACCACAACAACGCCATGCTGCGGCGCTTCCTGGACACGTTCGGCTTCGCGTACGAATTCGCCAGCGCTACCGAATATTACGCCTCCGGCAAGCTCGACCCCGTGCTGCTGAAGGCCGCGGAAAAGTACGAAGCCATCATGGAAGTGATGCTGCCCACGTTAGGTGAGGAGCGGCAGGCCACCTATTCGCCCTTCCTGCCCATCTCACCCATTTCGGGCCGGGTGCTCTATGTGCCCTTGAAGGCGGTGGACGCGAAGGCCGGCACCATCACCTTCGACGACGAGGACGGCACCGAAACCACGCTGCCCGTCACCGGCGGCAAGGTGAAGCTGCAGTGGAAGCCGGATTTCGGCGCCCGCTGGGCCGCGCTCGACGTGGATTTCGAGATGTTCGGCAAGGACCATCAGACCAACGCGCCCATCTATGACCGCATCTGCGAGATCATCGGCGGCGTCGCGCCCGAGCATTTCGTGTACGAGCTGTTCCTGGACGAAAAGGGCCAGAAGATCTCCAAGTCGAAGGGCAACGGCCTGACCATTGATGAGTGGCTGACCTATGCGAGCCCGGAGAGCCTGGCGCTCTATATGTTCCAGTCGCCCCGCTCGGCCAAAAAGCTGCATTTCGACGTCATCCCCAAGGCGGTGGACGAATATTTCAACTTCCTGGCCCGCTATCCCACGCAGGACTGGAAGACCCGCCTCGGCAATCCGGTGTGGCATATCCATGCGGGCAACCCGCCGGTGGAAGAGCTGCCCTTGTCGTTCGGGCTGATGCTGAAGCTCGCCTCCGCCTCCAATGCGGAGGAGAAGGGCGTGCTGTGGCGCTTCATCGAACGCTATGCGCCGGGCGTATCGGCGGAAAGCCATCCCACCCTCGACAAACTGGCCGGCTATGCGGTGCGCTATTTCGTCGACCGGGTGAAGCCGCACCGCACCTACCGCTTGCCGGACGAGACCGAGGCCGAGGCACTCAGCGCCCTGGACGCGGCGCTGTCCGTGCTGGACGGGGAGGATCGCGAGGCGATCCAGAATGCGGTGCTGGACGTGGCCCGGGCCATTCCCCGCTACCAGGACCTCAAGAAGAAGGGGCCCAATGGCGGTCCCGGCGTCTCCTTCGCCTGGTTCAGCGCGCTCTATGAGCTGCTGCTGGGCGAGAAGGAAGGGCCGCGCTTCGGCACCTTCGTGGCGGCCTATGGCATCCCGGAGACCCGCGCGCTCATCGCCAAGGCGCTGGCCGGGGAACTGGCGGCCGCCTGACCCTTTGGACGCGCGTCGACACCCGGCGCGCGTCTTCCATGCGGCATTTCACACTTCCCGTCCCCGCACCCTTCCGAACCCGCATCCGCCGTGTTATTAATGAACTAAATCCGTAGAATTTATGTTCATTGGAGACGGTCATGACGCTTCGCCTCGGAGATGTGGTTCCCGATTTCACCGCGCAGACGACCCAGGGGCCTGTCAGCTTCCATGAGTGGCTGGGCGACAGCTGGGGCGTCCTGTTCTCGCACCCCAAGAACTTCACCCCGGTCTGCACCACCGAGCTTGGCCAGGTGGCGCACCTGAAGGGCGAATTCGACAAGCGCGGCGTCAAGGTCATCGGCCTGTCCGTGGACAGCCTCGAAAATCACCCGGCCTGGGTCCAGGACATCGCCGACGCCACTGGCGCGCAGCTGAACTTCCCGCTGATCGCCGATTCCGAGCGCAAGGTCTCCGACCTCTATGACCTGATCCACCCCAATGCCAGCGACACCGCCACCGTGCGTGCCGTCTTCATCATCGGGCCGGACAAGAAGCTGAAGCTCACGCTCACCTATCCGGCGAGCACGGGGCGCAACTTCCAGGAAATCCTGCGGGTCATCGATTCGCTCCAGCTCACCGCCCGCCATTCCGTCGCCACCCCGGTGGACTGGAAGCAGGGCGACGACGTCATCATCGTCCCCTCCGTCTCGGACGAGGCCGCCAAGGCCAAGTTCCCCGAGGGCTGGAAGACGGTGAAGCCCTATCTGCGCGTGGTGGCCCAGCCGGGAAGCTGAGGACCAGCCCTGCACCGCCGTCCGGTCCCGCCGGGCGGCGTCTGCACGGGCCGGCCTCCCTCCTCCCCCGCCGGCGTGCTACATCCGGTCGCGGATGCGCCGCCAGGCGGCGCGTGGCGGGAGTGGTCCCTGATGAACGACGGGCGCAACGACATGACGCGGTTCATCGGCGGCTCGCCGGTGATGGTCCTGGTGCGCCTGGTGCTGCTGTCGGTGGTGGTGGGCGTCATCCTGGCCGCCCTCGGCCTTGATCCGCGCAACATCCTGCGGAGCCTCACCGACTTGATCGACTATATCGGCCGCTTCGGCTTCGATGCGCTGACCCATGTGTGGCGCTATTTTCTGCTGGGCGCGGTGATCGTCTTTCCGCTGTGGCTGATCCTGCGGCTGTTTCGCGGCCTGCGCTGAATCATGTCGACGGCATCGGGCGCCGCGGGCGCCATTGAGGTGAGCCACCGCCGCGTGCTCGCCATTGCGCTGCCCATGACGGTGGCGCACCTGACCACGCCGCTGCTCGGGATCATCGACACCGCCGTGGTGGGGCGCTTGGGCGATGCGGCGCTCATCGGCGGGGTGGCGCTGGGCGCGGTGGTGTTCGACTTCCTGTTCTGGGGCTTCGGCTTCCTGCGCATGGGCACGGTGGGCCTTGCCGCCCAGGCGGTCGGGCGCCGGGACAAGCTGGAAGAGCGGGCGGTGCTCGCCCGTGCGCTGCTGCTGGCCCTTGCCTGTGGCCTGGCCCTCATTCTGTTGCGCCATCCCATCGAAGCCGCGGCGCTTGCCTTGGGCGGCGCCTCCCCCGAGGTGAACAGCGCTGTGGCGACCTATTTCCAGGTGCGCATCTTCGCCGCCCCCTTCAGCCTCGCCAATTATGCCCTGCTCGGCTGGCTCACGGGCCTCGGCCGCACCGGCCACGCTTTGGCGCTCCAGGTGGGCATCAGTCTCATCAACACCGCGCTGACCATCTGGCTGGTGCTGGGCCTTGGCTGGGGCGTCGCGGGATCTGCGGCCGGCACACTGGCGGCCGAGATCGCCGGCGCCCTGGCCGGGCTCGCCCTGTGCGCCCGGCTCCTGGGCTATCGCCTCGCCGTGCCGCGTGCGGTCCTGCTGGACCGGCGGGAGATGGGAGCAACCCTCGCGCTCAACCGCGACATCATGATCCGCACCGCCGCCCTCATGTTCGCCTTCGGCTTCTTCGCCGCTCAAGGCGCGCGATCGGGCGACGTGACGCTGGCGGCCAATGCCCTGCTCAACAATATGGTGCTGCTGGCCGCCTATTTCCTCGACGGCTTCGCGACGGCTGCCGAGCAGATTTGCGGCCAGGCGGTGGGCGCGCGGGACCGGGCCTCCTTCATGAAGGGCATACGCCTTGTGCTGCTGTGGGGCTTTGGCGTCGCCCTCGCCGCCTGCCTTGTCTATCTCGCCGTCGGGCCGCTGGTGATCGACCTCATGACCACCAATGCCGACGTGCGCGCCGCCGCGCGCACCTTCCTCGTTTTCGCGGCCGTCCTGCCGGTGGTGGGCGTCTTCGCTTATGCCTTTGACGGCATCTATATCGGCGCCCTGTGGTCGCGGGACATGCGCAACCTGATGGTGGCCGCGCTTGCGGCCTATCTGCTGGCCTTCTTTGCCTTGTCGGTGCTGGGCAATGCGGGCCTGTGGCTGGCGCTGCTGGTGTTCCTGGCCGCCCGCGGCGGCCTCCAGGCGCTGCGCCTGCCCGCTCTGGTGCGTGGAACATTCTCGCCTTGACCTGCGCGTGCATCCATCGTTCCGTAATGGGCGGTGGGACAAGCAGGGAAGATCACAGATGGCGCCCCCCTCACCCGTCCTGATTGTCGGCGCGGGCCCGACCGGCCTGACCTTGGCCAATGCGTTGCTGACGCTAGGGATTCCGTTCCGCATCATCGACAAGCTGGCAGCCCCGGCGGCGGTGTCCAAGGCGCTGGCGGTGTGGAGCGGCAGCCTGGAGGCCTTCGGGGCGCTCGGCCTGGCAGAGCGGTTCATCGCGGACGGGATGCGGATGGAAAACATCCGAATTGGTGATGGCACCCATCCCCTGGCCGCCATGCCCATCGCCGAGGGCGTGGACAGCCCCTTCCCCTTCACACTCCTGCTGCCCCAGTCGCAGACCGAGGTCATCCTCACTGAGCGCTTGGCCCAAAGCGGCGTCAAGATCGAGCGCGGCGTGGAACTGCTCGGCTTTTCAGAAGCCGGCACGGTGGTGGAAGCGCGCCTCAAGCACGCCGATGGGGACGAAGAGGAGGCGCCCTGCTCGTTCCTGGTGGGCTGCGACGGAGCGCGCAGCGCAGTCCGGCATGGCCTCGACATTCCCTTCGAGGGCTTTACGGAGCCACAGACCTTCATTCTCTCCGACACCCGCATGGACGGTCCGCTGGACCCCGCCTCCATCTATATCTGGTGGAGCCCTGCCGGCTCGGTCGCTCTCTTCCCGGTCACGCCCGGGATCTGGCGCACCTTCGCCATGCGGGAGGACCCGGCCTCCGAGGAACCGCCGACGCTGGAGGAAATCCAGCGTCACCTGACCGCGTCGGGCCTCGGCGTCGTCGCCCGCGATCCCACATGGCTCTCCGCCTTCCGCGTCAACGAGCGTCTGGCCGCTAGCTATGGCCGGGGCCGGGTCTTCCTGGCGGGCGATGCCGCTCACATCCACAGCCCGGCGGGCGGCCAGGGCATGAACACGGGCATCCAGGACGCCATGAACCTGGGCTGGAAGCTTGCGGCCGTTCTGGCGGGACGGGGCGTCGCCGATGCGCTCCTGGGCAGCTACGAAGCCGAGCGTCGGCCGGTGGCGCGACACGTGGTGGCGGGTGCCGCGCAGAAGCTGCGCTTCGGCATGGTGTCCACCAGCACGGCCACCCGCGTCGTGCGCGATGCCCTCGTCTCCGTTGCTTCGCGCCTGCCGGTGGTCCGCCGCAAACTCCAGGTGGAGCTGTCGGAAACCGACATTGCCTATGACAGCGGCCCGCTGCTGGAGGCCGTGGAACGCCTGGCGGCCGCTGGCACACCGGCGCCCGGTCACCGCGCGCGGGATGCGATCGTGGCGGGAGCCTCCCTTTGGCCCCGGCTGTCCGGCGCCCGGCACACCCTGCTTTTGCTGGGAGCACCGGAGGTCCATGGCGCGCTGCGGGCTCATGCGGCGCGCATCGGCCCCGCCCTCGGGATCGAGGAGAGCGACGCGCCGGAGCTGCTCCAGCGCTACGGCTTTTCGGGACCCGGCTGGGTGCTGGTGCGGCCCGACCAATTCATCGCGGCCCGTGGTCCGGCTGGCGACGACCGGGCCTTTACCGCCTATGCCCGCGTGGCATTGGAGCCGGCGGCATAAGGGCCCGCGCGCCGGCGGGCTATCGCCTTACTGGCGGGGTCCAATGACCGTATATTCGCCCGCCCGGATGCGGGCGGACAGGCTTTCCACATATTCGGCGCAGGCGTCCTCGCCATAGGTGGAGACCAGCCGGCGCAGGGCGGTGAACAGCGCCGCATGCACCATGCAATCCTCGTCGAGGCCATCCCGCATGGCTTCCACCCAGGCATCGTCCAGATAGGACAAGGCCGCATGGCGCTCGTCGGAAGCGGCCTCGGCGATCTCCTTGGAGGGACGGTAAGAACTGATGCTGGACAAGGGGGCCTCCGGCGCCCCGTCATTTGGGCGCGTTCCTTCCCTACCACAGCGCGACGCTGCGTCGTGCAAGTTCTAAACGAAAGGTTAACGGGCGCTGAAGCATCCCCGCACACCGGCGTGAGAACCATCAGGCGGCGTCAGTTGCCGCCGTAGCGCACCACGATCTCGTGGGACAGGCGGGCCCCCTCATCCAGCTGGCGCTGCACCGCCACGGCGGCCGCCGGGGTGCAAGTGCGATAGACCTGGGCGTAGCTGTTGTAGCCCTGGTTGAAAGCCGCCACGAGCCGCGCCTTGCGGGTATCGGAGGGCTGCTCGGTCTCGATCAGGCCCTGCATTTCGTTGCGCCAGCTCTGGGCCTCGGCGCTCATGCCGCACAGGGGGCGCAGATAATGCAGGCCGCCCAGGATTTCGGCGAGGCGCAGCAGATCGGTCTCGTAGGGCGGTGTCGAGCCTTCCGCCGCGCGCGCGCCCGTCGCGCCAATGGCAAGGCACAGGAAAGCGGGAAGCAAGGCAGCACGGCGCATGGGCGTGTCGTCGCGCGTTCCGGCCGCCGGGTCAAGCCGCTCCGGTCGAGGCCGGCAGGGCGAGGAGCTGCGCGGCGCGCAGAACCACATCGGAAAGGCCGCGGGTGGTTGCAAGACCCGCCACCTCCTCCGGCAGGAACCAGCCGATCTCGGTGGCCTCCTCCCCCACCTGGGCCTCGCCCGCCCGCCAGAGGGCGACATGGGACACCACAACGAAATGGCTCTTCAGCAGGCCCGCCGAGTCATGGGTGATGAAATCCAGCACCGCCGCGACGCCCAGCACCTGCGCTTCGACCTGCACTTCTTCCATCACCTCCCGCGCCGCCGCCTGTGCCACGGTCTCTCCCGGCTCCACCCGTCCGCCGGGCAGGCTCCACAGGCCAAGGCCCGGATTGAAGCCGCGGCGCGCCAGCAGCACGCGTCCGTCCCGGAAGACGGCGGCGCTGGCGGCGAGGGTGGGACGGACCGGCTCTGTCATGTTCGGGCCTTGCTCCTTGGACCTCATCCTTATACCCGAGCGCAGGCGACGGCGAATGCGCGTCGGACTGGAGTTGAAAGACGGCCCCATCGGGCGGACCTTTCGCACAAAGACTGAAGATTGATCGAGTTCCAGATGGCGCAGACGCCCGATAGCCCCTCCCCCGCCCGTACCGCCGCCGCCGGTAAGGCCGCCCGCCCGGCCCCGCGTGCCTGGCAGCGCATGCTCTCCGGGCGGCGGCTTGATCTTCTGGACCCGTCCCCGCTCGATGTGGAAATCGAGGACATCGCCCATGGCCTCGCCCGCGTGGCGCGCTGGAACGGCCAGACCCGGGGCGACAACATCTTCTCGGTGGCTCAGCATTCCCTTCTGGTGGAGCGCCTGGCCCGGCGCACCGCCACCAACATCGATGCCCGCTGGCGCCTGGCGGTGCTGCTGCATGACGCACCCGAATATGTGATCGGCGACATGATCTCGCCCTTCAAGGCGGTGCTGGGGGGCGACTACAAGGCGGTGGAAATGCGCCTTCTGGGCGCCATCTCCGTGCGCTTCGGCCTGCCCCCCGTGTGGCCGGATGCCCTGGTCAAGGTGGCCAAGGTGGCGGATCGGGCCGCCGCCTATCTGGAGGCCACCCATCTGGCCGGCTTCGAGGCGCAGGAAGCGCTGGCCTTCTTCGGCCGTCCGGTGCGCCTCGACGGCGACGTGGAGAAGGACTATCTCACACCCTGGACGGCGGATGAGGCAAAGGCGCGCTTCATCGCCCGATTCGAGGAGCTTGCGTCATGATCCATGTCTGCTCCCTCGCCCGTCTCCATGCGACGGTGGAGGCCACTGGCGCGCGCCACGTCATCAGCCTCATCAATGGCGGGACGGTCTTTACCCGGCCGTCCAATGTGGACCCCACCAACCATCTCTTCCTCGGCATCAACGACATCGTGGTGGAGATGGAAGGACTGGTGGCACCCGGTGAGGCGCATATGAACGAGCTGTTGGAGTTCGTCCGGGCCTGGCCGCGCGAGGCGCCGCTGGTGATCCATTGTTATGCGGGCATCTCCCGCTCCACCGCCGCCGCCTATGCCACGGTCTGCGCCCTGCTGCCGGAGCGGGACGAGGCGGACATCGCCGCCGCCCTGCGATCGGCGTCGCCGACCGCGACCCCCAATGCACGCCTGGTGGCGCTGGCGGACCGGGCGCTGCGGCGGGAGGGGCGCATGGTGCGCGCCATCGAGGCCATCGGCCGCGGCCGGGACGCCTATGAGGGCGAGCCCTTCTCCCTGGCGCTGATCTGAAGGTCAGGCGGGCAAGTCGGGAAAGGCATGTGTGCCGTCCGCGCCGAGCGGGAGCGGCTTGACCCAGCGCACCGCCGCCAGCGGCATCACGCCATAAAGATGCGGAAACAGCGCGCCGCCGCGCGAGGGCTCCCAGCGCAGTTGTTCGCCCAGGCGCTGAACCTCCACCGCCACCAGCAGCAGGTCCGCCTGGCCGGCGAAGTGCCTGCGGGCGGTCTCCGCCACTTGCGCGGCGGTGGAGAAATGGATGAAGCCGTCCGCCAGGTCCACCGGCGCGCCCACGAACTGCCCGGCCGCCTCCGCCTCCGCCCACAGGGCGGCGGGGGCGATCTTGTAAACCACGGAATCGGCGACGGTCATCCGGTGTCCTCCCTGCCCCGGCTCTACAGCAGGAGGCGCCGGGTTGGAAAGATGCAGTCACCATCCCGCCCAGTATACCCTTTTACCTCCGAAACGCGCTGCGGCTCCCCTCTGCAACTTTCTCCCGGCGCCAAGCTTAGGCAGGCGGCGGGCGCGACGGGGTAAAGTCTTGAGCGGACGCGGCAATTCAAACGAGGCCCGGCGCGGAAGAAGAAGTCGGCGTTTTCAAGACAAAATTCCTGGACATTTCCTCGATTAAACCATATTTTCCTACATCTGCGGGAAGTGCCGCCCACCGATGGTGGAGCGTGGCCCGGCCCGCGGGCGTGACGGAGGCAGGGGGAGTGGGCAGGGCGCTCCTTCCGGCTTCTCGCCTGCGCATGGGGCGTGGGCGGCGCTTTCAACGGCTCGGCTTGACGGATCACCTCATGCAGATGCTCACCCACGGCCAGGTGTGGACCGCCCTGGATCGCCTCGCCGCCTTGCACGGCCTCTCCGCGTCGGGACTTGCCAAGAAGGCAGGACTGGACGCCACGGCCTTCAACCGCTCCAAGCGCATCACCGCCGACGGGCGCCCCCGCTGGCCCTCCACCGAGAGCATCGCCAAGGTGCTCGATGCCACCGGCGCCAGCATTGAGGATTTCACCGCCCTCCTCGAAGGACGGGAGGCTACGCCCCCTGCTCCGCGCCCCGCACAGCCCGGCTTTGCCGAGGAAGCGCCGGCCCCGGCGCGCTTGCGCACCATTCCCCATCTCGGCCTCGCCCAGGCCGGCAAGGGCGGCTATTTCGACGATGCCGGCTTTCCGGTGGGCGCGGGCTGGGACGAGATCGTCTTTCCCGGCGTCGAGGATGAGCATGCCTATGCGCTGGAAATTGCCGGCGAGTCCATGCTGCCGGTCTATCGGGAGGGCGACATCGTCATCGTCTCGCCCACCGCCTCCGTGCGCCGGGGGGACCGGGTGATCGTCAAGACCCGCGAGGGCGAGGTGATGGCCAAGGAACTGGTCCGCCGCACCGCCCGCACGGTGGAGCTGCGCTCGCTCAATCCCGAACATGAGGACCGCCAGTTCGCCACCACCGACCTGTTGTGGATCGCGCGGGTGATCTGGGTCACGCAATAAGAGGCCGAGGGCGCGGGGCGGTTTCAGTCCTGCGCCACGCCCGGCTCCGTGCGTAGCAGGGCTTCCAGGGTTTCCAGCCGGTCCGCCTCGCGGGGCGGCTTGTCCCAGCGCAGGCGCGCGATGCGGGGAAAGCGCATGGCCACCCCCGAGCGATGGCGGGCGGAACGGGCGAGCCCCTCGAACGCCACCTCCAGCACCAGCCCCTCATCGGCCGTGTGCACCACCTCCCGCACCGGGCCGAATTTATTGACCGTGTGGGCGCGCACGAAGCGGTCGATCTGCAACAGCTCCGCATCGGTGAAACCGAAATAAGCCTTGCCGACGGGCACCAGCACCTCCTGCCCCTCGGCCACCGTCCAGACCCCGAAAGTGTAGTCGGAATAATAGGACGAGCGCTTGCCGTGGCCGCGCTGGGCATACATCAGCACCGCGTCCACAGAGTGCGGATCGCGCTTCCACTTCCACCACGGTCCCTTGGGCCGGCCGGGCAGATAGAGGCTGTCCGCCCGCTTCAGCATCACCCCTTCCACTGCCTCGGCATCTTCCCCCGCCCCGGCGGAGGCGGGCTCGGCGCGGGCGGCGACCAGTTCCTCCCAGGTGCCGAAGGGCACAAGCGGCGAGAGATCCAGCCGGGGTGAGGCGGTGCGCGCGATCAAAGCCTCCAGGCGCGCGCGACGCTCCAGGAAAGGCAGGTCGCGCAGATCCTGCGTGCCATCCACCAGCAGGTCATAGGCCCGCACATGAGCGGGGAAGTCCCGCAGCATCTTGGGCGTCACGGCCTTTCGGTTGAGGCGCTGCTGCAGGACGTTGAAGGATTGGACGCGCCCGTCCTTCAGGATCAGCAATTCCCCATCGATCGCGCCCTCGAAGTCGAGCGCCTCCATGAGGTCGGGAAAGGCGGGGGAAATGTCCTCGCCCGTGCGGCTATAGAGGCGGGCCATGCGGCTGCCATCCGCCATGCGCCCCGCCACCGCTTGGACGCGGATGCCGTCCCACTTCCACTCGGCCCGGAAGTCGGTGGGGGCGAGGGTGTCGAGGTCGCCCACTTCCAGGGGATGGGAGAGCATGACCGGCCGGAAGGGGGCGGGATTGTCGCTGCGGGGCGCGGGTCCGCGCCCCTCCACCCAGGCGAAGAGGTCAAGATAAGGCGGCGTGAGGCCCGGCCAGACCAGTTCCACGGCGTCCGGCTCAAGGTCGCCGAGGCTCGCCACCGCCGTCTTGGCCAAGCGTGCGGAGGCGCCCACCCGCAGGGCGCCGGTGATGAGCTTCAAGAGCGCCCAGCGGCCGGTCTCGTCGAGGCCATCCAGCCAATGGGCGAGGCGCACCGGCAGGTCGCGCTTCGGCGTGGTGTGGAGCGCCTCGATGATCTCGGAGAGTTCGGGCGCCCGGTTGGGCCGCGCCTCGGGCGCCACCGGCCACATGAGGGCCACCGTCTCCGACAGGTCGCCCACATAATCGTAGGACATGGCGAAGAGGACCGGATCGGTGCGCTCGGCGATGAGCGCGCGGATGAGGCCCGGCTTGGCATTGGCGAAGGAGAGCGCGCCGGTGAGCGCCGCCAGCGCATAGCCGCGCTCGGGGTCGGGCGTCGTGCGGAAATAGTCCGCCATCAGGCGGATCTTGGCATTGCGGCCGGCCTCATAGCCCATGCGATCGAGCAAAGCGGCGAAGCGGTTCATGGCGCCGCCTCCTTGGCTTCGGACGTGGAAGCAGGAGCCGCCTCCTCTTCCTCCTCGCCATAGCCGACCATGTGGAGCGGGCGGGCCCGAAGGCCCTTCGTGCCCGCCCAATGCACCAAGGCATCCTCCGCCCCGTGGGTCACCCACAATTCCTCGCAGCCGGTGGCGAGGGTTGAAGCGATGAGCCCGTCCCAGTCGGCATGGTCGGAGACCACCAGCGGCAGGTCGACGCCCCGCTGGCGCGCCCGCGCGCGCACCCGCATCCAGCCGGAGGCAAAGGCGCTGACGGGCTCGGGAAAGCCACGCAGGAACATATCGGAGAGCGCCATTGGCGGAGCGATGACCACAGCGCCCGCCAGATCCGCTTTCTTGAGGCCGCGCACCGGCCGCAATTCGCCGAGCGCGATGCCCTGGCTGGCATAATAGGCGCTGATGGCCTCCAGCGCCCCATGGATGAGGATCGGCGCGCTAAACCCTGCCTCCCGCATCAGCGCCATCATGCGCTGGGCCTTGCCCAGCGAATAGGCGCCCACCACGTGGGTGCGCTCCGGGAACAGCCGCACGGAGGCCAGCAGCTTGGCCGTCTCCGATGCCGCATCGGGATGGCGGAACACCGGCAGGCCGAAGGTCGCCTCGGAAATGAAGACGTGGCAGCGCACCGGCTCGAAGGGCGCGCAGGTGGGATCGAAGGCGTCTTTATAGTCACCGGACGCAACGATGGTGAGCCCGCGCCAGGACAATTCCCATTGCGCCGAGCCCAGCACATGGCCCGCCGGATGGGGCGTGAGACGCACGCCGCCAATCTCCACGCTCTCCCCATAGGCCACCGGCTGGCTGGCGCCGGCAAAATCCTCCCCATAGCGGATGGCCATGAGGCGCAGGGTTTCCTCCGTCGCCAGCACATGGCCATGGCCGGCGCGGGCATGGTCGGAATGGCCGTGCGTGATCACCGCGCGGTCCACCGCGCGGGTCGGATCGATGTAGAAGTCGCCCACGGGGCAATAAAGGCCGCGGGGCGAAGGACGCAGCAGGTCTTCCGGGCGCATGGTTCTCCGTTATATGGGGGCGCGATCCACAAGGGCGAGACCAGGTAGCGCGCCATGTTGCATTCTTCGGGACATCCCGCCCTCGACCGGCGCCTGGATTGGGCACGCTCTTATGCGGAGGGCGGGGAGCGCGAAGCCGCCGAGGGCATGCTGGCGGACTTGGTGGAAGAGGCGCCGGATTTTCTCGCCGCCTGGTTCCTCTTGGGCGAGGTGCGCGAAGGGCTCGGGCTCACCGCGCCCGCCATCGCCGCCTATGAGGCGGCCCTCGCCCGCGATGCCGCCGACCCGCTGGGCGCGGGCCTGCGCCTCGCCCGCCTCGGCGCCCGGCCGGCGGAAGGCGCCATGTCGGCGGATTTCGTGCGCACCCTGTTCGACCAATATGCCGGCCGATTCGACACCGCCTTGCGGGAGAAGCTGTCCTATCGCGGGCCGGAAGTGCTGGCGGCGGCGGTGGACGCCGCGTGCCAGCGCCTCGGCCGCGCCCCGGCCTTTGCTCGCGCGCTGGATCTGGGCTGCGGCACCGGGCTGGCCGCGCCGCTGTTCGCCCCCTGGTGCGCGGTGCTGGAGGGCGTGGACCTCGCCCCCGCCATGGTGGAGCGCGCGGAGCGGCTCGGCCTTTATGCCGCGCTCCATGTGGGGGAGATGGTGGCCTTCCTGCGCGACCAGGCCCCCCAAAGCGCCGATCTGGTGCTGGCGGCGGACGCCTTCTGCTATCTGGGAGACCTCGCCGACATCCTCGCCGCCACCCGTCGGGCGCTTGCGCCGGAGGGGCTCCTGGCCTTCACGGTGGAGACCCACGCGGGGGACGGCGTGATCCTGCGCGACACGCTGCGCTATGCCCATGGCCGCGCCTATGTGGAGCACGCGCTCGCGGCCGCTGGCTTCACGCCCCTGGAGCTTGCCGCCGTCTCCACCCGCACCGAGAAAGGCGTCCCGGTCCCGGGGCTGGTGGTGGTGGCGCGGGCAGCCTGAGCCGCCCGCACCCATCCCTTAAGACCGAGATCACGCGCGCAGCGTGGCGCCGGTCTTCTTGCTCACTTCGGCGACGATCTTGCCCGCCACCGTCTCGATTTCCGCATCGGTGAGCGTGCGTTCGCGCGGCTGGAGGGTGACCTCGATGGCCACCGACTTCTTGGCTGAGTCGATGCCCGCGCCTTCATAGACGTCGAACACGCTCGCCCCGGTGATGAGCTTCTTGTCGACGCCCTGGGCCGCCTTGAGGATGTCAGCCGCACCCACCGTCCGGTCGACGATGAAGGCGAAGTCGCGCCGCACCGGCTGGAAGGCCGAGAGGTCGATGAGGGGCTTCACCTTGGTGGCCTTGGCCTTCGGCTCCGGCACCCGGTCCAGCGTCAGCTCGAACGCCACCAGCGGGCCGGAAGCGTCGAGGGCCTCCAGCACCGAGGGGTGCAGTTCGCCGAACACGCCGATCACGTTCGGCCCCAGGCGGAAGCTGCCCGAGCGGCCGGGGTGATACCAGCCGGGCGCATCCGCCGTAACCTGGAGATTGGCCACCGGCGCGCCGCAGGCGGCGAGCGCGGCCAGCGCGTCGGCCTTGGCGTCGAACGCATCCACCGGCTTGGCGGCACCCGACCAGTGGCGGCCGGCCCCGAAGGGCCTGGCGGTCGCCCGGCGCAGGCCGGCGGCGGACATGGTCTGGTCCTTCGGCTGGTCGCCCGCGAACACCTGCCCCACCTCGAACAGGGCCACATCGCCATAGCCCCGGTCCGCATTGGCCTGGGCCGAGCGGATGAGGCCGGGCAGCAGGCTCGGGCGCATGTCGGACAGTTCGGAGGCGATGGGATTGGACAGCGCCAATTCCGGCTTGCCGCCGCCGAACAATTCCGCCTGCGCCTTGGAGACGAAGGACCAGGTCACCGCTTCCACCAAGCCACGGGCCGCCAGCGCCCGGCGCGCCTTGCGGGTGCGCAGCTGAAGGGCGGTGAGCACGGGCCGGCGGCCGCCGCCATCGCGCGGCAATTCGGTAGAGGGCACGCGGGCCAAGCCCAGGATGCGCACCACCTCTTCCACCAGGTCTGCCTTCCCCTCCACGTCGGCGCGCCAGGAGGGCGGCACCACCTGGATCACGGGCGCGGACCCGCTGACCGCAAAGCCGAGCCGCTCCAGCACGCCGACCATCTCCGCCTCAGAGGCTTCAAGGCCAGACAGGCGCTTCACCTCGGAGAGGGGGAAATCGATGGTGCGGCGGGTGTCGGGCTCCGCGCCCGCCACCACCACCTGCGAGGGCTCGCCGCCACACAAGTCCATGACGAGGCGCGTGGCCAGCTCCAGGCCCGGCAGCGCGAAGGCCGGGTCGATGCCGCGCTCGAACCGGAAGCGGGCGTCGGAATTGATGCCGAGCTTGCGGCCGGTCTGGGCGATGTTGATGGGCTCCCAGAGCGCAGATTCGATCACCACGTCGGTGGTGCCCTCGTCGCAGCCGGATTCCTCGCCGCCCATGATGCCGGCAAGGCTCTCCACGCCCTTGTCGTCGGCGATCACGCACATGGTGTCGTCAAGCGCATAGGTGCGCCCGTCGAGCGCCAGCAGGCTCTCGCCGGTCCGGCCCCGCCGCACCACCAGGTCGCCGTGGACCTTCTTCAGGTCGAAGACGTGGAGCGGCCGGTCGCGATCCATGGTGAGCAGGTTGGTGATATCCACCAGCGCATTGATGGGCCGCAGGCCGATGGCGCGCAGCTTGGCCTGGAGCCAGTCCGGCGAGGGGCCGTTCTTCACGCCCCGCACCACCCGCAGCGCGAAGAGCGGGCAGAGGGAGGGCGTATCGCCGAAGTCGAGCCGCACCTGGACCGGCGAGGGGAAGGTGCCCTCCACCGGCTTCACGTCGCGGGTCTTCAGCGTGCCGAGGCCGGCGGCGGCCAGATCGCGCGCCACGCCCCAGATGCCCAGGCAATCGGCCCGGTTGGGGGTGACGGCGATCTCGATGACGGGGTCCCCAAGGCCGAGAACCTCGGCAAAAGGAGCGCCGACGGGGGCATCCGCCGGCAGCTCCAGGATGCCGTCATGTTCTTCGGAGAGCCCCATTTCGCGGGCCGAGCACAGCATGCCGCGGCTTTCCACGTCGCGGATCTTGCCGATCTTCAGCTCCGTGCCGGTGGCGGGAATGACCGTGCCGGGGGCGGCGAAGACCGTCTTCAGGCCCGCCCGCGCATTGGGGGCGCCGCACACCACCTGAATGGGCGCGCCGCCGGTGGTGACGGTGCAGACCCGGAGCTTGTCGGCATTGGGATGCTTCTCGGCGGTGAGCACCTCGCCCACCACGAAGGGGGCAAGGGCCTTGGCCTTGTCCTCCACCCCTTCCACCTCGAGCCCGATGAGGGTGAGGCGCTCGACGATCTCGTCGAGGGAAGCGGGGGTGTCGAGATGCTCCTTGAGCCAGGAGAGGGTGAATTTCATGATCTCAGATCCTCTTCCAGCTCACGCGCTCAGCCCGCCCGCCAGGGTCGGGAAGTCCAGGGGCCGGAAGCCGTAATGGGAGAGCCAGCGCACGTCGGCCTCGAAGAAGGCGCGCAGGTCGTTCATGCCGTATTTCAGCATGGCGATGCGGTCGATCCCCATGCCCCAGGCAAAGCCCTGGTATTCGTCCGGGTCGATGCCGCAATTGCGCAGCACGTTGGGATGCACCATCCCGCAGCCCAGGATTTCCAGCCAGTCATTGCCCTCGCCGAACCGGATCTCGCCGGGGCGTGAGCGGTCGCACTGGATGTCCACCTCCATGGAGGGCTCCGTGAAGGGGAAGAAGGACGGGCGGAAGCGCATGGTGACGCGCTCCACCTCGAAGAAGGCCTTGCAGAACTCCTCCAGGATCCACTTCAGGTGCCCCAGATGCGAGCCCTTGTCGATGACGAGGCCTTCCACCTGGTGGAACATGGGGGTGTGGGTCTGGTCGCTGTCGCAGCGATATGTACGGCCGGGGCAGATGACGCGGATGGGCGGCTTCTGGGACAGCATGGTGCGCACCTGCACCGGGGAGGTGTGGGTGCGCAGCACCTTGCGCTCGCCATCGGCGCCGGGCGGCAGGAAGAAGGTGTCGTGCATCTCCCGCGCCGGATGGCCGGCGGGGAAGTTGAGCGCGGTGAAGTTATGGAAGTCGGTCTCGATGTCCGGCCCTTCCGCCACCGCAAAGCCCATGTCGGCGAAAATGGCGGTCAGTTCCTCGGTGACCTGGGCGATGGGGTGCACCCGGCCGATCTCGGCCGGTGCCTCGCGCACAGGGAGCGTCACGTCCACGCGCTCGGTGGCGAGGCGCGCCTCAAGGGCGGCGGCCTTCAGCGTCTCGCGGCGCACGGCCATGAGGCCCTGGATGCGGTCACGCAGGCCGTTGATGGCGGGGCCCATCATTTTGCGCTCGTCGGGGCTCATGGCGCCCAGCGACTTCAGGAGCTCGGAGACGGAGCCCTTCTTGCCGAGCGCGGCGATGCGCACCTGTTCGAGCGCCGCCTCGTCGCCGGCGGCCAGGATGCCGCTGGCAATCTCGCGCTCCAGCGCGTCGAGGCCGGGATGGTCGGTGAGAACGAGTTCGGACATTGACCTCAGTCCTTTAATGGCACGCGCGCGGTCGAAGCGATCGAGGCGCAGCCCCGGGGATGGCCGGACACATCCGGCAAGACGAACATCCAGGGGAAGGCGCGCTGCTTATAGCCAGCCCTTCCCCAAGACGAAAAGCCCCGAACGGAAATCCGCCGGGGCTCATCGGGTCTCGGAAAGGGCGGGGGTGAAAGGTCAGGCCAGAGCGGCCTTGGCCTTCTCCACCAGGGCCTTGAACGCGTCGGGCTCGTGGATGGCGATATCCGAGAGCACCTTGCGGTCGACCTCGATCCCGGCCTTGCCGAGACCATCGATAAATCGAGAATAGGTCAGGTCGAGATCAAGGGCGCGCACGCCGGCATTGATGCGCTGGATCCACAGGGCGCGGAAGTTCCGCTTCTTCACCTTGCGATCGCGATACGCATACTGCATCGACCGTTCGACGGCCGACTTGGCAGCGCGGATGGTATTCTTGCGACGGCCGTAAAAGCCCTTGGCGGCTTTGAAGACCTTCTTGTGCTTGGCGTGGGACGTAACGCCACGTTTGACGCGGGCCATGGGAAATCTCCTTCAGATCGCGGTGGCGTCAGCCGTTCGGCAGGAACGACTTGCGGATGATGCGCGCATCGCTCTCGCACAGGATGGTGGTGCCGCGCAGGTTGCGGATCTGGTTGTTGGTCCGCTTGATCATGCCGTGGCGCTTGCCGGCCTGTCCCGCAATCACTTTTCCCGAACCCGTCAGACGGAAGCGCTTCTTCGCTCCCGACTTGGTCTTCATCTTGGGCATTTGGCTCTCCGTGGCCGAAAGGCATCGCGCGCGGGGCGCAACCTCTCCAGCCGGTTGTTGCTGTGAGCATCATGAACCCGCGCGGCAGCCCTTTATCAGCCGGCCGGTCCGAAGGCCGCACTCGTTACAGGAGGCGCGCCCAAAAGGCAAGCCGCCTCACCGATGCCGCCAAGGCGCCCGACGCCGCCCACTTGGCGCCCACTTGGCGCCCTCATGCCGCCGCGTCACTTCGGTGAGATCAGGCCATCCAAGCGGATCAAAAGCTTGTGGCCGCGCCTTATAGCTGGTGTCGGCAAGGAGACGTCCCATGCGCAGTTCGCTGTGTGTTTCATCCGCCCTCCTCACCGCCGCCCTGATGATCCCGGCATCGGGGGCGCAGGCCCAGGCCTTGCGCCTCGGGGCGGCTCCCCACTTGAAGTCCACGGCCCTCGCCTCGCCGCTGGCGGCCGAGCCCGTCCAATATCGCGGCGGCCCCGGCTGGGGCGGCAGACCCGGCTGGGGCGGACGCCCCGGTTGGGGCCCTGGCCCGCGCCCGGGATGGGGTGGAGGCCCCGGTCCTGGATGGGGACCACGTCCTGGATGGGGACCGGGGTGGGGTCCCGGCCCTCGCCCCGGTTGGGGTCCAGGTCCTGGCTGGGGTCCCGGATGGGGGCCGCGCCCGGTCTGGAACGGCGGATGGGGCTACGCCCCCGGCTGGGGTCCGGGATGGGGATGGGGCCCGGGATGGGGCTTCGGGCCGGGATTTGCCACCGGCGTCATCATCGGGTCGGCAGCAGCGAGCGCCCCCCCGCCCGCCCCGGCCTATGGCAATTGGGTGGCGTATTGCTCGGCGCGCTTCAAATCCTACAATCCGCGCACGGGTACCTATCTGGGCTACGACGGGCGCCGCCATTCCTGCCCGTGACCGCTCGGCGACCTCGTGTCTCCATCGCCCGCCGGCGGTGGAGAGCCCCTTGAGGGCTCGTAAGGATCTCGTGAGGACGGTTCCCCCCGGGAGAGGACCGGGGGCATCCCTTTGCACCCGCCTGAGGGGCCGTTTGATACCTCCCGGCGCATCACAGGTCCGCGAGCCCGTCGATCCGTTCCGCGCGTCCGGCGTTGTTTCCGTAAGGAGACATTGCCATGAAACGCATTTCGCACAGCTTCAAGGGGCGCGTCCTGGCCATCGCCGCGGCGGGCACCTTCTTCCTGTCGGGTGTTGCAGGTGCCGCGGCCGGCGCGCTCGGCCCGGTGGCCCCGCTTCAGGGCACCACGGCACAGGCCAGTGGGGCCACCGAGGTCCAGTATCGCGGCCATCACCGTGGTGGTCCGGGGCCCGGGTGGCAGGGTCGCCCGGGCTGGCGCGGCAATCCCGGCTATCGAGGCCCGGGCTGGCGCGGCGGGCCTTATGCCTATGGTCCCGGCTACCGCAATTGCGGATGGGGCGGCTGCAACAACAATGGCGCGGCGGTGGCCGCCGGCGTCATCGGCGGCTTGGCTTTGGGTGCCGCAGCCGCAGCGGCGGCCAATTCCGCCTCGGCGGCGCCGCGCTCCAGCGATTGGGTCGCCTATTGCTCGTCCAAGTACCGCTCGTTTGATCCCTCGACCGGCACCTACATGGGGTATGACGGGCAGCGGCGCCCCTGCACCTGACGCCGGCCCTGCGGCGACAAGCCCCCAAAAGCAAAACGCCTCCGCGTGGACCGCGGAGGCGTTTTCTTTGGGCGTCCTGCGCGCGGCTCAGCGCGGCGCGAGGATCATAATCATCTGGCGGCCTTCGAGCATGGGCTCGGCCTCCACCTTGGCGATGGTCGCCACGTCTTCCTTCAGCTTCTGAAGCAGCTTGAAGCCGATGTCCTGATGGGCCATCTCGCGCCCGCGGAAGCGCAGGGTCACCTTGACCTTGTCGCCTTCCTCGAAGAAGCGCTGCATCGCCTTCATCTTGACTTCGTAATCATGGGTGTCGATGCCGGGGCGGAGCTTGATCTCCTTAACCTCGACCACCTTCTGCTTCTTGCGCGCCTCGCTGGCCTTCTTCTGGTTCTGGTATTTGAACCGGCCGAAATCCAGGATCTTGCACACCGGCGGCGCGGAGTTCGGCGAGATCTCCACGAGATCGAGCCCGGCCTCCTGCGCCAGCAGCAGCGCCTCGCGCGTGGCCATCACGCCCAGGTTCTGCCCTTCCTGGTCGATGAGCTGAACTTCGCGGATGCGGATCTCTTCGTTGACGCGCGGGCCATCCTTCTCCGGCGCGACGGGTCTCATGGGGCGGCGAATGGCGATAATCTCCTCTGCCATTGAACATGGCCGGACGTGGCACAGCCGGCGCGGATCGAC
The DNA here is from genome assembly GCF_056314145.1 of Aquabacter sp. DMC10. NCBI lineage: Bacteria > Pseudomonadati > Pseudomonadota > Alphaproteobacteria > Hyphomicrobiales > Xanthobacteraceae > Aquabacter > Aquabacter sp. DMC10. Next base: position 897,043 of record NZ_JBQUYX010000001.1, read on the forward strand.
GCGCCAAGGCCCGGCACCAATGTCAGGCGAAGTGGGAACATCGGTATTGTCGCGCGCAAAGTCAATGACCAACAAAGGTTTCGGCACCCGTGACAGGGTGCTTCACAGGCGGCGCCGGGGCCCCTATGGATCCGCAGCCACAGTTCAGCCGCCTTCTGGGGCCATGCGGAAGGCCATGATGCATCGCCCTGCGGAACTGCCGACGGGCCCGGAAACACGCATGATGCAAGCTTTTGCCACCTTGGGTCCGAAGTCGCTGTCGACGATGATCGGGGTGGGGCTCTGCGCCATTGCGGGTCCCGCCTTGGCGGACGGTCGCCTCGAAGCCAAATATGCCTTGTCGCTTGCGGGGATCGAGGTCGGGCGCGCGGATGTGACGGTGGACGCCACCGATAGCGGCTACGACATCATCGGCAGTGGGCGCGTGACAGGCGTGATGCGCGCCATCTCCTCGGGCAAGGGCAGTGCCGCGGCACGGGGCAGCATCGCGGCCGGCAAGTCCATCCCGCGCCTCTTTGCGGTCAGCGCCAAGGCCGACGGCAAGGACGAGGCCATCAAGTTCGCCATCACCGACAATGTGGTGAAGGACCTGGACGTCACCCCTCCGCCCAAGCCTTATCCCGACCGGATCGAGATCACCGACGCCCATCTGGTCAATGTGACCGATCCCCTGACCGGGTCCTTCGTCTCCGTTCCCGGCAAGGTGGACATGCTCTCGGCGGCCGCCTGCGACAGGACCATCCCGGTTTTCGACGGCCGCCAGCGCTTCGACGTGGTGCTGTCCTTCGAGCGGGTGGAGGACGTGAAGATCGAGAAGGGCTTCTCCGGCAAGGCTGTGGTGTGCCAGGCCCGCTATGTGCCGGTGGCCGGACACCGGCCGACCCGCAGCACCGTCAAATACATGCAAGAAAACAAGGATATGCACGTTTGGCTGGTGCCCATCGCGGGCACCCGGCTGATGGCGCCGTTCAAGGTTCAGGTGGCAACCCTGGTGGGTACCGTCCTGTTCGAGGCGACCAGCTTCACCACGGAAGCCAAGGAGAAGACCATTCCGGTGAATGCACCCAAGCCGTGAGATACCGCCGCGCGTTTGTGACCCGTGCAGGCGAACCCACGACTTTTAGTAGGGGGCGAAGCGTGAACCGGACCGTGACTCGATTCGCTCGCGATTCGTTCCGCTCTCGTTCTCCCTGAATCCCAAAATGAACTGCAACGCCCGCGTTGACACCTCACCGTGCGGAGGTGTTCCCTTGGTGGGCGTGCGTTTGGTCACGCCAGAGGACGTCATGGCGAAACGAAAAGCGGGCGATCAGGAAGCGGCTCAGGTGCCGCGCGGTGTGAAGACCCTTGCCGAAGCGAAGGCCTGGATGGCCGCGCGGGGCATCACGGAAATCGAGTGCACCGTGCCGGATCTCGCCGGGGTGGCGCGCGGCAAGATCATGCCGGCGTCGAAGTTCTTCTCCTCGCCCGTCATGAACCTGCCGCTCTCCATCTTCTTCCAGACCATTTCGGGCGAATATCCCGACTATGACGGCCTGGTGGATTCGGTGATCGCCGATTCCGACCTGGTGATGGAGCCGGACTTCTCCACCCTGTGCACAGTGCCGTGGGCGCAGGACCCCACCGCCCAGGTGATCCACAATGCCTTCCACCGCGATGGCCGCCCTGTGGAGCTGGCGCCGCGCCAGGTGCTCAAGCACGTGCTGTCGCTTTATGCCAAGCACGGCTGGAAGCCGGTGGTGGCGCCGGAGATCGAATTCTACCTGGTGGAGCCCAACACGGACCCGGACTATCCGCTGAAGCCCCCGGTGGGCCGCTCGGGCCGGCCGGAGATCGGCCGGCAGTCCTATTCGATCCAGGCGGTGAATGAGTTCGACGCCTTGTTCGAGGACATCTACGATTATTCCGAGGCCCAGGGCCTGGAGATCGACACGCTGATCCACGAGGACGGCGCGGCGCAGATGGAAATCAACCTGCGCCATGGCGACCCGCTGGAGCTCGCCGACCAGGTGTTCCTGTTCAAGCGCACCATCCGCGAGGCGGCGCTCAGCCACAAGATCTACGCCACCTTCATGGCCAAGCCCATCGCCAACGAGCCGGGCAGCGCCATGCATATCCACCAGTCGGTCGTCTCGGCGGAGAATGGCAAGAACATCTTCTCCGACGAGGATGGCGACCCGACGCCGGAATTCTTCTCCTTCCTGGCGGGACACCAGAAATACCTGCCGGCGGTGATGTGCATCCTGGCGCCTTATGTGAATTCCTACCGGCGACTGACCCGCGATTCCATGGCGCCCATCAACGTGCAGTGGGGCTATGACAACCGCACTGCCGGCCTGCGCGTGCCCCCGGCGACCCCGGCCGCGCGGCGGGTGGAAAACCGCGTTCCTTCGTCCGACGCCAATCCCTACCTGGTCATCGCTGCGTCACTGGCCTGCGGCTATCTCGGCATGATCAAGGGCTTGCGCCCCACCGAGCCGCTGGAAGGGGACGCCAAGAATCTCGACTTCGACCTGCCGCGCGGGCTCCTGGAGGCGGTGGCCGCCTTCGAGGAGAATGACGACCTGGCCGAAGTGCTCGGCAAGAGCTTCGTGACCACCTATTCGGCGGTCAAGCAGGCCGAGTTCGAGACCTTCATGCGCGTCATCTCCCCCTGGGAGCGGGAATATCTCCTGCTCAACGTCTGAGGCGCAACGCCCCGTTCTGCCGCGCGCCCCGGCGCGCGGCCTTTTGCGGCGTATGATGTCATGAAGCTCACCGGCCATCCCCCTTCCTGGTACGCCGCGACGGCGGACCTCCTGCCCGAACAGCCTGCCTTGCGCGGTTCCGTCACGGCGGATGTCGCCATTGTCGGCGCCGGCTATACGGGCCTGTCCGCCGCCCTTCACCTGGCTGAGCGCGGGCTCAGCGTGGTGGTGCTGGAGGGCGGACGCATCGCCTCCGGGGCGTCCGGCCGCAATGGCGGGCAGATCCATTCCGGCCAGCGCCGCGACGTGGACTATCTGGAAGCGGCTGTGGGCAAGGACGACACCCGCAAGCTCTGGGCCCTGGCCGAGGAGGCCAAGGCCCTGGTGCGGGACCTGGTCACGCGGCACGCCATCGCCTGCGACCTGACGGACGGCCTTATCATCGCCGACCACAAGCCCAATTACGTGCCGATGACGCAGGCCTATGTGCGGCGCCTGAAGGCCGAATATGGCTATGACCGCATCGACCTCCTGGACCGGGCGCAGCTGCGCGCGCTGGTGGGGTCGGACGGCTATTATGGTGGCATGATCGACCATGGGGCGGGGCACCTGCATCCGCTCAACTTCGCCCTCGGGCTTGCCCGCGCCGCGCTGGCAGCCGGGGCGCGCATCCACGAGGGCACCCGCGCGGTGCGCTTCCGGGAAAACGGGGCCGGCGGCGGCGTGACCGTGGAGACGGAGGGCGGCGGCTCCGTGAAGGCCGATATGCTGCTCCTGTGCGGCAATGGGCTGATGGACGGGCTCGACGGGCGGGTCGACACCCATGTGATGCCCATCAACAATTACATCGCGGTCACCGAACCCCTGGGCGCGCGGGCGAGGGAGATCATCTCCAATGGCGCGGCAGTGGCCGATAGCCGCTTCGTGGTGAACTATTTCCGCATGACGCCCGACGGGCGCCTGCTGTTCGGCGGCGGCGAGAATTACCGGCGGACGCTCCGCGAGGACGTGAAGAGCTTCGTGCGCCCCTTCATGCTGCGCATCTTCCCGCAATTGGCGGATGCGCGGCTCGATTATGCCTGGGGCGGCACGCTGGGAATCACCATGACCCGCCTGCCCTTCGTACAGAGGCTGTCGAGCCAGGTGCTGGTCTCGGCCGGCTATAGCGGCCAGGGCGTCGCCTTGGCGCCGCTCTATGGGAAAATCCTCGCCGAGGCGGTGGCGGGCCAGGTGGGTCGGTTCGACCTTCTGAGCCGGCTGCCCGTGCCCACCTTCGTGGGGGGCACGCTGCTGCGCTATCCTCTCATGGTGGCCGGGCTCACCTATTACGCCTTGCGCGACCGGCTCTGACCGGCCGCGCCCATCAGGCGCCGGCGCCTGCCAGCGGCACGATCACTTGCCGTCCAGCATCTTTCGGGCTTCAGCGACCGCCTTCAGGCAGGACTGCTCGTCGCCGGCGGCCTGGAAGTTCTGCGCGGCGTTCAGCGCGGCGGCCGGCCCCACCGGCGGGGGCAGATTGCCTTCCGCCTGTGCCACGGATGAGGGCGTGGGCTGCTGGTCCGTCTGGGCGCCGATGCTCTGCGGCTGCGTGGGGGGCTTGGGAGCGGAAGGCTCGACCGCCTTGAGGCGCTGCTGGAGGGCCACGATCTGCTCGATGCACGGCTCCGCGCGCGCCTCGTCAGCCGCGAGGCCCGAAAATGCCGCGATGACCGCGGCGGCGGCCAGACCGCCAAGCTTCGTGCCGAACATCATGCGTGTGCTTCCGCTGTTGGGTCGGGAGCATGGACGCTCCGGACAAAGGCCTGCGCGGAAAATGGCCCAGGACGCTCTCAGTCTCAAGACGTACGCGGCAAGCCGTCGCGCCGCAAAAGCCGGAACTGAGGCGTGGTCGCTCCGGCACATCTACGCAGCCGTCGCCGTCCGGCGATGAAACAACCGAGCAACGATGAACAACAACAGGCGGGGTGCTGGGGCGCTTGACCGGTGACCTGGAGGCCCTCCGCGTTCGCGGACTGCGAAGAGGGAGTAAGGGAGGGAGGAGAGCGGGGGCGGTGCTCTCCTCCCTCCGGAACGGTCGGGTCTCGGGTTGCGGTCCAAAACCTGACCGAACCGTTCAGTCAATGATGGATGTTTAGCCCCTCTTGCCGTGGCGCGCAACATCAAACCGAACGGTTCGGTCATTTTTTCGTGTCCGATCCTCCGGCCGCGCTTGCCTTGCCTCAATTTCTCCCCGACAACATTTCTTATGCTCAAAAGAGCGCTGCGAGGGGCCAGGACGGCAGGAGTTCGCCAAGTTGACGGATGTGGAGACGAGAGACCCGACGGCTGCCGGCCAGGACCCGGAAAAGCGGCGACAGATCCTCGACGGCGCGCGCCAGGTTTTCTTCGAGCGCGGCTTCGATGCCGCCAGCATGGGCGATATTGCCCGGGCCGCCGGGGTCTCCAAGGGCACCCTTTACGTCTATTTCGAGGATAAGGTTGATCTGTTCGCGTCCATGGTCAGCCACCAATGCGACGAGACGGCGGAGCGCACCTTTCAGTTGGAGGCGAGCGGACTGGATCTGGCCACCGCCCTGACCAAGCTCGGCATCTCCTATCTCGCCATGATGGTCCTGCCCTGCAACGTGGCCATCCTGCGCACCGTCATCGCCATTGCCGGCAAGTTCCCGGAGATCGGTCGTCGCTTCCTGGAGGCGGGCCCCAAGGCCGGCAATCGCCGGGTCGCCGCCTTCCTGAAGACGAAGGTGGACGAGGGTCTCCTCGACATCGAGGAGCTGGAAACGGCCGCCAGCCAGTTCCTGCTCCTGTGCAAGGACGGGGTGATGACTCCCATCCTTCTGGGCGGCTCCGAAGAGACGCCGTCGCCGGCCGAGATCGAGGCCAGCGCCCGCCGGGCGGCCACCTTCTTTCTGCGGGCCTATGGCACGCGGCCTGATTGCCCCGCGCGGCTAAAGGCCGAAGCGGAAGCGGCCAGCGCCTGACCGCTCGCTACTCGTCCTGTGCCAATTGCGGCACCGGTCCGAGCGAGACGCCGTTTAGCTGCGCCACCACGTCGGAAATCTGCGGCACGTTCCAGTCGCCCCGGCCGAGGCCCTCGGCCGTCGCATAGAGATTCTTGACGCTGGCGCCGACGAAATTGGCCGCACCCACCGCGCTCGCCAGATTGTTCACATAGCGCATGTCCTTGTGGGCATTGGACAGGGTGAAGCGGTGGGCGTTCACGTCCCGCTCCAGCACATATTTGAAGAAGGTCTGGTAGAAGCCACAATCCATGCGCGAGCCGGAAATGACGCTGTCGAACACCTGCGGCGTCACGCCCACCTTGGCGGCGATGGCCAGTGCCTCCGCATAGATGGCGCCATAGCCCAGCGACAGGAAATTATTGAGCAGTTTCATGGTGTGGCCGGCGCCCGGGCCGCCCACATGGATGATGCGCGCGGCGAAGGCCGAAATGGCCGGCTGGACCGCCCGGAACGCCTCCTCTTCCGCCCCCACCATGGCGGAAAGCTTGCCCTCGGCCGCCTGGACCGGCGTGCCGCCGAGCGGGGCGTCGCACAGGGCGATGCCTTTTTCCTTCAGCTCTCCGTGCAGAGCCATGGTCAGGGCCGGCTCGGAGGTGGAGGTGTCGACGATGTGGAGCCCGGGCTGCGCGCCGGCCAGCAGGCCCTGCGGCCCGCGCACGATGGCCTCCACCTGCGGCGCCCCGGTCACGCACAGGAATACGATGTCGGAGGCTGCGGCCAGATCGGCCGGCGTCTTCGCCTCGCGGGCGCCCCGCGCCACCAGATCCTCCACCGGCGCGCGGTTGCGATGGCCCATGACCGTGAGGGGGAAGCCCTTCTCAACGATGTTCTTGGCCATGCCGTGGCCCATCAGTCCAACGCCGATGAAACCGATCCTGGGCTTTTCCATGGGGTCGTTCCTTCCCTGCAGATTGCCTTTTGGTCGCGAGGATTAAATCGTTTAGCATGGATGAAACGCCCACATGAAACGTCTAAGAACAGCAATCGGGGGAGGGGCGATGGACGACACGGTGCATGCCGGCCGGGGCAAGGTGACGCTCCAGCGCCTGGCTCTGGAACTCGGCCTGTCCACGGCGACGGTCTCGCTCGCCCTGCGCGACAGCCCGGTGGTGGCGGAAGCCACCCGGCAGAAGGTGCAGGAGGTGGCCCGCGCCCGCGGTTATGTGGCCAATCGCGGCGCCGCCTCGCTGCGCACGGCGCGCACCAACATCATTGGTGTCGGCCTTCACGACATCATCAATCCCTCCTTCACCGAGCTTCTGGCGGCGCTGGAGGATGCGCTCAGCACCGCCGGCAAGACGGTGCTGCTGGGCGTCGGACAGGAGGATGTGGCCCGCCAGACCCAGGTGCTCGGCACCCTGGCGGAATACCGCCCCGACGCCTTCATCGTTTCGCCCGCCGCCGGCACCGGGGTGGACGATCTGCGGGCACTGGCCGCCACCGGCATCGCCGTGGTGCAGGTGACGCGCGAGGTGGAGGGCTCCGGCTTCGACTTCGCCGGCTCGGACGATGTCACCGGCGTTCGGCTCGCCGTCGCCCATCTGGTGGCGCTGGGCCACCGGCGCATTGCCATGATCGGCGGCTTCGAGGCGGCTTCGACGGGCCGCCGTCGCTTTGCCGGCTACAAGGCGGGTCTGGACAGCGCCGGCCTGCCCTTCGATCCTGCGCTGGTCATGATCGGGCGGGGCACGCGGGAGCACGGCCGCCATGCTATGGAGCAATTGCTGGCCATGCCCGAGCCACCCACCGCCGCCGTCAGCTTCAATGACTTGTGCGCTTTCGGTGCCATGATCGGCGTCCAGGCCGCCGGCCTCACCGTGGGCGAGGACGTCTCTATCGTCGGCTATGACGACATCGGCGAGGCGGCGCTGTGGCACCCCGCCCTCACCACGGTCTATACGCGCATTCCCGAATATGGCCGGGCGGCGGCGACCCTGGCGCTGGCCCGCATCGCCGACCCCACCCGGCCGGTGGAACGGGTGGTGCTGGAGCCTCAATTGGTGGTGCGCGGCTCTGCCGGACCTCCCAAGTCGGTTTCATCCCGCACGTCATGATTCTTCCCGTTACCGATCCCGACGATCCCCGCATCGCCGATTTCCTCTCCGTGCGCGAGCGCGACCTGGTGGGCCGGCAAGGCCGCTGCATCGCCGAGGGCGAGGTGGTGCTGCGCCTTCTCCTGTCCCGGCCCGAGCACCGCATCCTCTCGCTGCTGCTCTCCCAATCGAGCCTCGCCCGCCTTGCCCCGGCGCTTTCCGGCCTTGACCCGGCGGTGCCGGTCCATGTGGCCGAGCAGAAGGTGATGGACGCCATCGTCGGCTTCCATATCCATCGCGGCATCCTCGCTTTGGTGGCGCCTCGTCCGGTGCCCGACTCCGCCGCGCTTCTGGCTGAGCTGCCGGAGCGGGCGGTGGTGGCGGGGCTCGTGGGCATCACCAACCACGACAATGTGGGCGGCATCTTCCGCAACGCGGCCGCCTTCGGCGTGGACGCGGTTCTCCTGGACGGCACGTGCTGCGATCCGCTCTATCGCAAGGCCATTCGCGTCTCGGTGGGCGCGAGCCTCATCGTGCCCTATGCGCGGGTGGAGACGGGCGCGGGCATGATCGCAATCCTGGAAGAGGCTGGCTTTGCCGTCGCTTCGCTCTCACCGGCTGGCGCGACGCCTTTGCACCGCCTGACGCGGCCGCCTCGGAGTGCCGCCGTGTTCGGAACGGAAGGGCCGGGCCTGCCGGCCGACATCCTGGCGCGCACCCGCACGGTCTCCATTCCCATGGCTGCGGGATTCGACAGCCTGAACGTCGCCACCACCTCCGGCATCGTGCTCCACCATCTGGCGGTGGCGGCTCAGACGGAGAGATAGGCCGCGCGCACCTGCGGGTCCGCCCTCAGCTCGGCGGGCGTTCCGGCAAAGACGGTCCGCCCCTTCTCCAGCACGGCCATGCGGTCGGCGAAGCCCGCCAGCACGTCCACATGCTTGTCGATGACGAGGATGGAGAGCCCCTCCCCCTTCAGGGTGCCGATGACCGCCCAGATTTCCGCCCGGATCAAAGGCGCGAGGCCCTCGGTGGCCTCGTCCAGGATCAGGAGGCGCGGATTGGTCATGAGGGCGCGGCCGATGGCCAGCATCTGCTGCTCGCCGCCGGAGAGCTTGTTGCCATAGTGCCCCCGCCGCTCGGCAAGGCGCGGGAACAGGCCATAGACCCGCTCCAGCGTCCAGGCGGGCAGGCCGGGCCGCGCCGGGGCAGAGGTGGCGACGAGGTTTTCTTCCACCGTCAGGGTGGGAAACACCTGCCGCCCTTCGGGCACGAGGCCGATGCCGGCGCGCGCGATGCGGTGCGGGGGCGCCCCCGCCATGGCGGCGCCGGCAAAGACGATGTCTCCCGCCTGCGGCGTCACAAGGCCCATGATGGCCCGGACCGTGGTGGTCTTGCCCATGCCGTTGCGCCCGAGCAGGGCCAGGATGCCCCGCTCGGGCACCTCCAGCTCCACGCCGAACAGGACCGGCGCGCCGCCATAGCCCGCCTTGAGGCCGCGCACGCTCAGGAGCGGGACGGACGCGCTCATGCCTCGTCCCCCAGATAGGCGGCCCGCACGGCGGGGTCGGCGCGCACCTCGTCCCCGGTGCCGCAGGCGATGACGCGTCCCGTCACCAGCACGCTGATGCGGTCCGCGAGACGGAACACCGCTTCCATGTCGTGCTCCACCAGCAGGATGGGGCAGCGCTGCCGCACCTGCTCGATGAGAGCAACCATACGCCGGCTTTCCTCCGGGCCGGTGCCCGCCATGGGCTCGTCCAGCAGCAGGAGGCGGGGACGGCAGGCCAGCGCCATGGCCAGTTCCAGCGCCCGCTTCTCGCCATGGCTGAGATCCGCTGCACGCACATCCCCGCGCGCCTCAAGGCCCGCCAGAGCCAGCAGTTCCCGCGCCTCCTCCCTCTGCCGCCGCGCGGCGCCGAAGGCCGGCACCAGGCGGAAGGAGGGGCCGAAGGCGGCCTGGAGGGCGAAAGCGACGTTCTCCAGCGCCGTGAAGGCAGCAAAGACCGATGTGATCTGGAACGAGCGGGAGAGCCCCGCTTTGGCGCGCCGGTGCACCGGCAAGTGGGTGATGTCCCGCCCGTCGAACAGGATGCGCCCGCCATCGGGCGTCACCTCGCCGGCGATCTGCGACACCAGCGTGGTCTTGCCCGCGCCATTGGGGCCGATGACCGCATGGATTTCGCCGGCACGGACGGACAGGTCCACCCCATCCGTCACCACCAGGGCGCCATAGGCCTTGGAGAGGCCGGAAATCTCCAGGAGGGGGGCGCTCATGCCGCCCTCCCCCGCCGCATCAGCCGCGCCAGAGCCGGCGGCACCAGGACCAGCAGCACCAACAATGGGCCGAACAGGATGCGCCAATGCTCGGTGAAATGGGCGAGCCCTTCCTCCACCAGCACCACGCCCAGCGCGCCGACGATGGCCCCGGTCAGGGTGCCCATGCGCCCCATGAGCATGCCGCCGGCCACCACCATCACGATCAGCTCGCCCGAGCGGTGCCAGGAGAGATAGGCCGGTGAGACGAACTCGGTGAGGTTGGCGAACAGCGCCCCCGCCAGCCCCGCCAGAGCACCGGCGAGCGCATAGGCGATGAGGCGATAGGGATAGGGATCGAGGCCCAGCGCCCGCGTGCGCCGCTCATTCTCCTTGGCCGCCCGCAAGGTGCGGCCGAAGGGCGAGGACAGGAGGGTGAGGCACGCAAGGAAGGTGGCCGCCAGGAAGCCGAGGGTGGCATAATGGAAGGGCACCGCGCCCTTCAGCCAGCGCTGGCCGGCGAGCGTCGAGCGCACCGCGAGCGGCAAGCCGTCATCGCCGCCATAGGCGGACAGGCTCTGCGCCACGAAGAAGGCCATCTGCCCGAAGGCCAGCGTAATCATGATGAAATAGACGCCACGCGTCTTCAGCGCGATGGCGCCGGTGACGAGCGCGAACAGCCCCGCCGCCGCCATGGCCGCCGGGAAGGCCCAGAGCGCATCCGTCACGCCCTCCTCGGCGAGGATGCCCACCGCATAAGCGCCGATCCCCATCACCGCCGCATGGCCGAAGGAGACGAGCGCGCCGGCCCCCAGGATCAAATCCAGGCTCACGGCGGCGATCGCCAGGATCATGCCGCGCGCAATCAGCGACAATAGGTAATTGTCCGCCACCACAGGCGCGGCGGCGAGCAGGGCGCACAAGGCGACCGGCAGGAGGAAGCGCGCCATCATGCCGGCGCCGGGAACAGGCCGCGCGGCCGGAAGAACAGAACCCCCGCCATCAGCAGATAGATGGACATGGAAGCGAGCGCCGGTCCCGCCTGGGTGGCGGCGGAGGCGCTCATGATGAGCTTGAGGAGATCGGTGAGGAAGGAGCGGCCCAACGTATCGATCAGCCCCACCAGCAGCGCCGCCACGAAGGCCCCGCGCATGGAGCCGATGCCGCCGATGACGATGACCACGAAGGCGAGGATGAGAAGGCCATCCCCCATGCCCGGCTCCACCGACAGGATGGGCCCCGCCAGCGCCCCGGCAAAGGCGGCCAGCATGGCGCCGAAGGCGAAGATCTTGGCGAACAGGGCGCCGATATCCACCCCCAGTGCCGAGACCATGGGCGCATTGGTGGCCCCCGCCCGCAGCAGCATGCCCGTGCGGGTGCGGGTAACGAGGAGATAGAGGCCGCCGGCAACCGCAAGGCCGGCGCCGATGAGCACCAGGCGATAGACCGGATAATTCAAGCCATCCATCAGCCGCACCGAGCCGGAGAGCAAGGCGGGCATGGGGATGGACAAGGGCGCGGAGCCCCAGGCCATCTTCACCGCCTCGTTCACGAGCAGGATGACGCCGAAGGTCGCCAGCACCTGCTCCAGGTGGTCGCGGCCATAAAGCGGGCGGATCACCAGGCGCTCCAGCACCAGCCCCAGCACCAAGGCGGCCAGAAGCGCCAGCGGCAGGCCCAGCCAGAAGCTGCCGGTGAGCGCGGTGGCGGTCACCATCAGATAGGCGCCCAACATATATTGGACGCCATGGGCGAGATTGATCACGTCCATCACGCCAAAGACGAGCGTCAGCCCGGCCGCCACCAGGAAGAGGAGGATGCCGAGCTGGAGCCCGTTGAGAAGCTGGACGAGAAGCAGAGTGGTGGACATGAGGAGGCGTTGAATTTACCGGCTATGTGCGCCAGGTGCGCCGCACTTTGGGCACACGTCTGGCTATGTGCCACCAGTTGAGCCCGAGGCCACTTGATCCCCGGCGACCCTTCCGAAATCAAGTCACCCTCGCTCCAAACGCCGATGATGTCCCCAGAGGCACGTGTTGTGTGCAGTTCAAGGGGGCGAACCGCCCCCTATCATAGGGTTCGGCACCTGAAAGACGCGTCACAGGCAATGGATATGGCGCATCGGTCACTCGGGATTAAGAAACTGCTCCATGAACCAACGCAGGCGATGCACAGGAACCTTCTGTGGCTCCAACTGAAAACGCGCCATTCGCCCGGCAAAAGCCGCAGGCTTCACGATATCTTCAACCACATGGTACCAAGTGCGACCGAGATAATCGTCAAACAATACAGTGACGGGCTTGGTAATCAGGACAGCAGCGGCGAGGAAGCAGGACGGGCGGAACCGACCGTCGATCAGAATGACGTCAGGGTGCACAAAGCCTTCAGACTCCCAAATTGAAAGGGCATAGCCCGGCCACTTCAGGAACGACCCCTTGTCCGTGGGCCTGCCCCACTTTCCGGTGGGACCAATGTCAGCATGGTGCATGACGACCGGAGACAACGGCGGATTGGTCTCGAACCAATCCGCCATTCCCTTGGCCCAATTGGCATCGCTCTCGACAGAAAAAATTCGCTTATTTGGCAATTCCGAAGCAAGTACAGTTGATCCGCCGGAGCCATACTCCAATATTACACTTGCACCTGTATAGACTCGAACCAACTCGTTCTTCGCCACATCAGGCAGGGTGACTGTTGGCTTCGACGTAATGCCCGGCAACGCCATATTTTCCCCCAATCATCGCACCCCGAATACCATCGAGGCGGCGCCAGCTTATCCAAGCCAAGCTTCAGATGAAACACATTTATTTCATGGCGCACTTCTCGGCATAGGCGTCGCCATAATTGGAGAAGATCTTCTCGGCCACTTCCGTCTCCACCTTGCCGTCGGGGCGCTTGGCCACCTTGACCAGATAGAAGTTCTGGATCGGGAACTGGTTGGTGTTGAACTTGAAGTCGCCGCGCACGGAGGTGAAGTCGGCCTTCTTGAGGGCGGCGCGCACGGCCTCCTTGTCGGAGAGCTTGCCGCCGGTGGCCTTCACCGCGCTGTCGATGAGCTTGGCGGCGTCATAGGCCTGCGCGGCATAGAGCGCAGGCACATAGCCATATTCCTTCTCGAACGCAGCGACGAAGGCCTTGTTGGCGGGCACGTCGAGGTCGGGCGCCCAGGCAGCGCCGGAATAGAAGCCCAGCGCCGCTTCGCCCGTGGCGGGCAGCGTCGTCTCGTCCACGGTGAAGGCGGACAGGAAGGGGATGGTCTCGGCAAGGCCCGCCTGGCGGTATTGCTTGACCAGGTTCACGCCCATGCCGCCGGGCATGAAGGTGAAGAAGGCGTCGGGCTTGGCGGCGGCGACCTTGGCAAGCTCGGCGGAGAAGTCCAGCTGGCCGAGGGGCGTATAGATCTCGTCCACCACCTCGCCCTTGAAATAGCGCTTGAAGCCGGCGAGCGCGTCCTTGCCCGCCTGATAGTTGGGCGCCATCAGCACGACCTTCTTATAGCCCTTGGACTGGGCGTATTGGCCGAGCACTTCGTGGTTCTGGTCGTTCTGGTAGGAGGCGGCGAAGAAGAACGGGCTGCAGCCGGCGCCGGCAATGGTGGACGGTCCAGCATTGGCGGAGATGAGGAAAGTGTCGTTGGCGGTCACGGGCTTGACCACCGCGCCGGCCACGTTGGAGAAGACAAGGCCGGCGATGAAGTCCACCTTGTCGCGCTCCATCAGGCCCTTGGCCTTCTGGACGGCGACGTCTGGCTTCAATTCGTCATCCACCACGATGACTTCCGTCTCCTGCCCGCCAAGCTTGCCGCCCAGTTCCTTCACCGCCAGCAGGAAGCCGTCGCGCATGTGCTGGCCCAGCACCGCCGAGGGGCCGGACAGGGTGGCGAGGAAGCCGATCTTCACCGGGTCGGCCAAGGCGGGCGTCCCCGCGCCCATGGCGATGCCCGCGGCGGCCAGTCCCGCCAGTGTGAAGCCCCTCAACCCGACCATGGTCATCCCCATCGTGGAAGTTTCGTTGCGGCACACTTGCAGAGAGCCGCCCGGCTCACAAGAAGCCTTTCGCCGAAAGCCACTCTTTGCACATGGCGTGTGCCCGGGTCGGGCGGACATGCCGCCCTCGCGTCCGGCCCATGCATCGAGAGCGGATTGCGATCGCGCCGCGCGCACCTATAGTAAATGGAGAGAATGGCCGCCGCCTGTCCCTTGCGGTGACGCCTGACAAAGACAGAACCGGATGACCCCTTTCCTCTCCCGCGATGAGATCATCGACCTGATGGGCGCCGACCCGGCCGGGACGCGCGTGGTGGTCGCCATGTCCGGCGGCGTCGATTCCTCCGTGGTCGCCGCCTTGCTGGCCCACGCGGGATATGACGTGGTGGGCGTGACGCTGCAGCTCTACGACCATGGCGAGGCCGCCCATCGCAAGGGCGCCTGCTGCGCGGGGCAGGACATTTATGATGCCCGCACGGTGGCCGACAAACTGGGCATCCCCCATTACGTCCTCGATTATGAAAGCCGCTTCCGGGCCGAGGTGATCGAGCGCTTCGCCGACAGCTATGCCTCCGGCGTCACCCCCATTCCCTGCGTGGACTGCAACCGCACGGTGAAGTTCCGCGACCTCCTCGCCACCGCCGAGGACCTGGGCGCCGACATCCTGGCGACCGGGCATTATGTCTCGAGCCGCCGCCTGCCCGATGGACGCAGGGTGCTGAGCCGCGCGGCGGAGGAAAGCCGCGACCAGAGCTATTTCCTCTATGCCACCACGCCCGAGCAACTGGCCAAGCTGCGCTTTCCGCTCGGCGGACTGCGCAAGGGAGATGTGCGCGCGCTGGCACAGTCCTTCGGGCTCGTGGTGGCCGACAAGCCGGACAGCCAGGACATCTGCTTCGTGCCCGGCGGCGACTATGCCGAGGTGGTGGAACGCCTGCGTCCCGAGGCGGGAGAGGCCGGGGACATCGTCCATCTGGACGGCCGGGTGCTCGGCCGCCACCGGGGCGTGATGCACTACACCATCGGCCAGCGGCGCGGCCTTGGCCTGTCGACCCCCGACCCGCTTTATGTGGTGGCCATCGATGCCGCCCGGCGCGAGGTGCGCGTCGGCCCGCGCGAGGCACTGAAGGTGCGCACCATCCGCATCGAGGATGTGAACTGGCTGGGTGACCTGCCCTTTGCCGCCGCCTGCGCCTCCGAGTCGGAGGTGTTCGTGAAGGTGCGCTCCACGCGCCCGCCGGCGCCGGGGCATTTGAGCACGGATGCGGACGGCGCGCCCCTGGTTCATCTCCATGACGGGGAAGAGGGTGTTGCGCCGGGGCAGGCCTGCGTGTTCTACGACGGGGCCGAAGGCGCGGCGCGGCTTCTGGGTGGCGGCACCATTCTGCGGACGCTGCCGGCGGAAGTGGCGGCCTCCACAACGGCATCGGCCCCTGTGCGCGCACAGGTGGCGTGAGGAACGGGCGGGACGGCAACCTTCTGGGGAAGGGTCGCAAATCCGTCTTGGAAGTGTGAATAAAGAATCAGGCTCGCGCTTGGCGTCAACGCGGCGCGCAGGCGGGGCAAGCCGGCAAGGCTGGGGCGAAGAGAAAAATGGCGGTCCAGTACGATCTCGAGGGGCAGAAAAAGGTCTATGCCAAATGGGCCCCCATCTATGATGCGGTCTATGAAAAGCTCCTCGCCGATGCGCAGAAAAAAGCGGCGCATGCGGCCGCGCGCTGCGGCAACGACATTCTGGAAGTCGGCGTCGGCACCGGCCTCGTCCTGCCCTATTATCCGCGCACCTGCCATGTGACCGGCATCGACCTGTCGTTCGACATGCTCAAGAAGGCAGTGGCCAAGACCCATCGCCGGCAATTGTCCAACGTCTCGCTGCTGGCGGCCATGGATGCCTGCGCCCTGGGCTTCCCGGATCAGCGCTTCGACGCCATCACGGTGCCCTTCGTCATTACGCTGGTGCCCGATCCCGAAGGCGCGTTGGACGAGATGCGCCGCGTGCTGCGGCCGGGCGGCGAGATCATCATCGCCTCCAAGCTTGGCGCGGATTCCGGCCCCACCATGCATGTGGAAGCCGCCCTCGCTCCCCTGGTGAAGAAGGTGGGCTGGAGCATCGCCTTCCGTCCCAGCCGGCTGCACGCCTGGGCCGCGCGGCATCCCGACATGGAAGTCCTCAGCATCACCCCGGTCTTCCCGGCCGGCTTCTTCAAGCTGGCGCGCCTGCGCAAGAAGGCGGTCTGAACGCCTGTGGGCAAAGGCCTGCGTCTTTCTTGACAGCTCCGCGCGCGCGCCCCTATATGCGCGCTCCAAGCGTCGGGCGGCTTCGCCCGGCCGGTCGTGGCAGCGTAGCTCAGTTGGTGAGAGCGCCGGATTCATAACCCGGAGGTCGGCGGTTCAAGTCCGCCCGCTGCTACCACCCCGACCTGTCCCAAAATTCCGATCCCCATTCCGGTGCGCGCCTGGCCGCCGTGGCGCATAGGCGCGTGTTTTCGCCCCCTTCCCTTGGGGCCGTGGGTGCGCTCTGATGAAGGGCGGAAGGTGCACGGACCGCCTTCCGTTCCGCACCGCCGCGCGCCGGAGCGGCAGACGACCAACGGGCAAGGCTCGGGGGAAGGCTCGGGGGAGGACGAGATGGGATTCACGCAGGCGATTTCCAGCGGCCTGTCGCACTATGCCACCTTTCGCGGGCGCTCGTCGCGCAGCGCGTTCTGGTGGTGGTACCTGTTCAATTTCCTGGTCTCGCTTGCCGCCGCCATCCTGGGCGGGGCGGTGTCCGAGACGGCGGGCGAAACGCTTCACCTGCTGGTGACGCTGGGCCTTCTGGTCCCCAATATCGCCATCGCCACCCGCCGCCTCCACGATATCGGACGCAGCGGCTGGTGGCAGTTGCTGGCCTTCACCCTGATCGGCCTGCTGGTGCTGATCTATTGGTGGGCCCAGCCCTCGCAGCCCGGCCAGAACGCCTATGGCGCCGGGCCGGACCTCGACTGAGGTGTGCGTTCAGGGCCCTCAGGCCTCCTGACCGCGCACCCACTTGATGATGCCGGAGAAGTCCGTGCCACCATTCCCCTCCGCCTCGAAGGTGGAATAAAGCTCGGTCGCCTTGGCACCGAGAATGGTGGCCGCGCCAGCCTGCTCCGCCACCTCTTGGGAGAGCCGCAGGTCCTTCAGCATCAGGGCGGTGGCAAAGCCGGGCTTGTAGTCGCGATTGGCGGGGCTTGCCGGCACCGGGCCGGGCACCGGGCAATTGGTGGTGAGCGCCCAGCACTGGCCGGACGAGGTGGAGGCCACGTCGAACAGCGCCTGATGGGAGAGGCCCAGCTTCTCCGCCAGCACGAACGCCTCGGACACGGCGATCATGGAAATGCCGAGGATCATGTTGTTGCAGATCTTGGCGGCCTGGCCCGCGCCCGCCTCGCCGCAATGGACCACCTTGCGGCCCATCTGAGAGAGCAGCGGCTGCGCCTTGGCGAAAGCCTCGGCGGTGCCACCGGCCATGAAGGTGAGGGTGCCGGCTTCCGCGCCCACCACGCCGCCGGAGACGGGCGCATCCAGGCTCGCATGGCCCGCTGCGGCGGCGGCCGCATGGAAGGCACGGGCGGAGGCCACGTCGATGGTGGAGCTATCGATGAAGAGCGCGCCCTTTGGCGCATGGGCGAAGAGGCCGTCCGGGCCGTCCACGGCGCCCAGCACATGCTTGCCGGAGGGCAGCATGGTGACCACCACATCCGCCTGCGCCACCGCCTCGGCCGCGCTCGCGGCGATGACGATGCCCCGCGCCTTGGCGGCCTCCAGGGCGGCAGGGACGAGGTCGAAGCCGGTGACGGTCAGGCCGGCCTTGACCAGATTGCCAGCCATGGGCCCGCCCATATTGCCGAGGCCGAGAAACGCGACATGGGTCATGATGATCCTCCCTGGAGCATTTCCGAGCGAAGGGGAGACCGGTTCGCGGGACGGAAATGCGGTGAGAAAAAGAGAACGGCCCGGCGCGCTGCGCCGGCAAAAGATCAGTTTGAGCCGGCAATCAGCGCCCGCGAAACGATCAGGCGCATGATCTCGTTGGTGCCTTCCAGGATCTGGTGAACCCGCAGATCCCGAACGATTTTCTCGATTCCATAGTCGGCGAGATAGCCATAGCCGCCATGCAGCTGGAGCGCCTGGTTGGCCACCTGGAAGCCGATATCGGTGCCGAAGCGCTTGGCCATGGCGCACAGCTTGGTG
Organism: Aquabacter sp. DMC10; assembly: GCF_056314145.1. Classification (NCBI taxonomy): domain Bacteria; kingdom Pseudomonadati; phylum Pseudomonadota; class Alphaproteobacteria; order Hyphomicrobiales; family Xanthobacteraceae; genus Aquabacter; species Aquabacter sp. DMC10. The sequence continues at coordinate 915,246 of NZ_JBQUYX010000001.1, forward strand.
GCGTCGGGCGTCTTGGCGTCGAGCGCCGCCGCCGCGCGCCACAGGAAGGTGCGCGCCGCCTCCAGCTCGATGGCCATATCGGCAAGTCGGAACTGCAGCGCCTGGAATTCGTCGAGCCGCTTTCCGAACGCCTTGCGCTCCGCCATGTAGCCCAGCGCCTTGTCGAGGGCGGCCTGCGCCCCGCCCAGCGAGCAGGCGGTGATGTTGAGGCGCCCGCCATCGAGCCCGGCCATGGCGATGCGGAAGCCTTCGCCCTCGGCGCCGATGCGGTTCTCCACCGGCACGCGGACGCCCTCGAAGATCACGGCGCGGGTGGGCTGCACGTTCCAGCCCATCTTCTTCTCATTGGCGCCGAAGGAAAGGCCCGGCAGGCCGGCGGGAATGACGAGGGTGGAAATGCCCTTCGGCCCCTCCCCGCCCGTGCGCACCATGGTCACGTAATAATCAGCCGCCCCGGCGCCGGAGATGAACTGCTTCTGTCCATCCACCACATAATGGTCGCCGTCGCGCACCGCCCGCGTCTTCAGCGCGGCGGCGTCCGAGCCGCAGCCGGGCTCGGTGAGGCAATAGCTGGCCAGCGCCGCCATGGTGCACAGATCGGGGAGGAACCGCTGGCGCTGGTCAAGCGTGCCGTAGCGGTCGATCATCCAGGCGGCCATGTTGTGGATGGAGATGAAGGCCGAGGTGCCCGGGCAGCCGGTGGCCAGCGCCTCGAAGATCAGCGCGGCATCGAGCCGCGACAGGCCCGACCCGCCCACATCCTCGCCCACATAAACCCCGCCCATGCCGAGCGCGGCAGCGGCGCGCAAGGTGTCGACGGGGAAATGCTTCTTCTCGTCCCACTCCACCGCATAAGGCGCGATCTCGGCGGCGGCGAAATCGCGCGCCATGTCGCGGATGGCGATCTGGTCCTCGGTGAGCTCGAACATGGAACCTCCCACGGGCAGGCTGGCGGTTCCTCCGCCATGCACTGGGACGCGGGGCGGCCGGAGGCCGCGCCCCACCCCGATTGTGCCGCACCGAAGGAGACCCGGAGTTGAAGGGGGGGGTGTCGAACGCCCCCCCCGCCATAACGCCGGCGGGGCCGCGCGGGGTGCCGGTGT
>NZ_JBQUYX010000001.1:916358-1050193 GCF_056314145.1 Aquabacter sp. DMC10
CCCTGGGGTTTTACTTCGCGGGAAAAATGGTTGCCGCCCGGTCCGGGACGTTGTTTGGTGTTGGGGGCCTGGGGGGGGGGCGCGCCCGATTCTCTGGGCGGCGGGCGCGCTCGGGGCCTTGCCGCGCCCGGGGGCGGCCCCGCACCGCGATTGTCCGTCTCCGAAGGAGACCGTCAGTTCATGGTGGGGATGACGAACTCCGCCCCGTCCTTCACGCCGGAGGGCCAGCGCGAGGTCACGGTCTTGGTCTTGGTGTAGAAGCGCACGCCATCCGGGCCATGCTGGTTGAGATCGCCGAAGCCCGAGCGCTTCCAGCCGCCGAAGGTGTGGTAGGCGATCGGAACCGGGATCGGCACATTGATACCCACCATGCCCACCTGCACCTTGGAGGCGAAGTCGCGGGCGGCATCGCCGTCACGGGTGAAGATGGCGACGCCATTGCCATATTCATGCTCGGTGGGCAGGCGCAGCGCTTCCTTATAGTCCTTGGCGCGGACCACCGAGAGCACCGGGCCGAAGATCTCTTCCTTGTAGATGCGCATGTCCGGCGTCACATGGTCGAACAGGCAGCCGCCCAGGTAGAAGCCATTCTCATAGCCCTGGAGCTTGAAGCCACGGCCGTCCACCAGGAGCTTGGCGCCTTCCTGGACACCGATGTCGACATACTTGGTCACGCGCTCCAGCGCCTCGCGGGTGACGAGGGGGCCGAAGTCGGCGGTCACGTCGGTGGAGGGGCCGATCTTGAGGCTCTCCACGCGGGGCACCAGCTTCTCGATCAGCCGGTCGGCCGCCTCCTGGCCCACGGGCACCGCCACCGAGATGGCCATGCAGCGCTCGCCGGCGGAGCCGTAGCCGGCGCCGATGAGGGCGTCCACGGCCTGGTCCATGTCCGCGTCGGGCATGATGATCATGTGGTTCTTGGCGCCACCGAAGCCCTGGCAGCGCTTACCCGTCGCGGCAGCACGGGAATAGATGTACTGGGCGATGGAGGACGAGCCCACGAAGCCCACCGCCTGGATGTCCGGATCGTCCAGGATGGCGTCGACCGCTTCCTTGTCGCCGTTCACCACGTTCAGCACGCCCGCCGGCAGGCCGGCCTCGATCATCAGTTCGGCGAGGCGCATGGGCACGCCGGGGTCGCGCTCGGAGGGCTTCAGGATGAAGGCGTTGCCGCAGGCGATGGCGGGGCCGAACTTCCACATGGGAATCATGGCGGGGAAGTTGAACGGCGTGATGCCGGCCACAACGCCCAGCGGCTGGCGCATGGAATAGACGTCGATGCCGGGGCCGGCACCGTCGGTGAACTCGCCCTTCAGCAAATGCGGGATGCCGCAGGCGAACTCGATGACTTCCAGGCCGCGCTGAATGTCGCCCTTGGCGTCGGGAACGGTCTTGCCATGCTCGCGGGCCAGCAGGTCGGCCAGCGCGTCATAGTCGCGCTGCACCAGTTCCAGGAACTTCATGAGCACGCGGGCGCGGCGCTGGGGATTGGTGTTGGCCCAGCCCACCTGGGCGGCCTTGGCGTTCTCAACGGCGGCGCGCATCTCGGCGGTGGAGGCCAGCGCGACGCGGCCCACCACTTCGCCCGTCATGGGCTGCCACACATCCGCATAGCGTCCGGACGTGCCGGGCACATGCTTGCCGTTGATGAAATGTCCGATCTCGCGCATGGGCGCCTCCTAAGGGGTTCTTGATTACGGTCCGCTTGTTGGCCGGCACAATGGCTTATGGTTTTTTGCACATAAAGGCGAATTCGCGCACCATGCGCGTGCATTTTTTCGCACATCGGAGCCCTCCCCCATGGCCGCTGGCGAGTTCGAGTGGTCGGACCTGCGCTATTTTCTCGCCGTCGCCCGCGCCGGCAAGCTCACTGTGGCGGCGCGGCAGATCGGCGTCGAGCATTCCACGGTCGGCCGGCGCATCGGCGCGCTGGAACAGAGGCTGGGCGCGAAGCTGTTCGACCGCCAACCGCAGGGCTATGTGCTCACCGCCCCGGGGGAACGCCTGCTGGGCACGGCCGAAGCCATGGAGACGCTCGCCTCCGCCGCCCAGCAGGAGATTGGCGGGGCGGACCTGGGGGTTGCCGGCACCGTGCGCATCGGCGCGCCGGATGGCTTCGGCACCTTCTTCCTCGCCCCGCGCATGGGGCGGCTGGCGGCGGGGCATCCGGAATTGGAGGTGCAGTTCCTGGCCATGCCGCGGGTGTTCAACCTCACCAAGCGCGAGGCGGACATCGCCATCTCCCTGAGCCGGCCGAAGCAGGGGCGGCTTCACGCCCGCAAGCTCACCGACTATCGCCTGCGCCTTTATGCCTCGCGCGACTACCTCTCGGCCCACGGCCCCATCGAGACGCGGGCGGCGCTGCTGCGGCACACCTTCATCTCCTATGTGGACGAGCTGCTCTATGCGCCCGAGCTGGACTATGCCCCGCTGGTGGCCAAGGACTTGCGGCCGCGCGTGCGCTCTTCTTCTCTCGTGGCCCAGTTCATGGCGGTGAAGGCGGGCGCCGGCATCGCCGTGCTGCCGCGCTTCATGGCGGATGGGGAGGACGACCTGCTCCCGCTACTTGCCGACGAGGTGGAAATCACCCGCACCTTCTGGCTCATCACCCATGCGGACACCCGCACCCTGGCGCGCATCCGCGTGGCGGCGGACTTCATCGTGCGGGAGGTGCAGGAGGCGCGCACCCTGTTCCTGCCGGAGGAGCCACGCCCCCGCCGGTGAGCACCGGCCAGGCGGACAAGGCGCAGCGGGCGATGGCCTCGAGCTTTTGACGATCGGCACCGTCGCGCGCCTCGATGGACATGCCATGCTGGACGCAGGCGTAGAAAGCAGCGAGGGCGGCAATGTCGCAGCCCGGCGAGAGCTCCCCCTCCGCGACAGCACGGCGCAGGCGCGCCGCAATCATGGTCTCGCCCTCTGCCCGCGCCTGCGCCACCACTTCGCCCAGCCGCGCACAGCCTTCCTGGCCGGCGGTGGAGAGCGTCACCATGCAGCCGGGCGGCCGGTCCGCACCCGACAGGTTGGCGGCCGACGCCATCAAAAGGCCGGTGATGCTCTCCCGCGCGGTGGGAGCGGCCTCGAACGCGCCCCAGATGAGCGGCGATGCGGCGTGGGAATAATGCTGAAGCGCCGCCTCATAGAGCGCCTCCTTGCTGCCGAAGGCGGCATAGAGACTGGGCGCATTGATGCCCATGGCGGTGCAGAGGTCGGCCATGGAGGTGGCGAAGAAGCCCTTGCGCCAGAACAGCTCCATGGCGGCCTGCAAGGCCACGTCCCGATCAAAGCCCCTGGGCCGCCCGCGCGCCGCCATGTCCGGCTCCCGCTCCTCTTTCTGTATCGTCCATTAAATAATGCCTTGACGGCTGTTTGCGAGTCTATTTATGTAACGATCATTATATTAATCCTCCCACAGGAGAGCCCCATGCAGCACAACGGACAGGATCTCGCCGGCAAGAAAGCCCTTGTCACCGGCGCCAGCCGCGGCATTGGCGCCGCCATCGCCTTGACCCTCGCCAAGGCCGGCGCGGACGTGGCCATCACCTATGAGCGCTCCGCCGACCGCGCCGCCGAGGTGGTCAAGCAGATCGAGGCGCTCGGCCGGCACGGCCAGGCCATCCAGGCGGATGCCGCCAATGGCGCGGCGGCGGAGGCGGCCGTGAAAGAGGCCGCGAGCACGCTCGGCGGCCTGGACATTCTCGTAAACAATGCTGGCATCGGTCGCGGCGGCCCGCTGGAGACCATGAGCCTGGAGGACATCGACGCCCTCATCGGCGTGAATGTGCGTGGCGTGGTGCTCACCACCCGGGCGGCCATCCCGCTCCTCTCCGAGGGCGGGCGCATCATCAATATCGGCTCGTGCCTGGGCGAGCGCGTCGCCATGCCCGGCATCTCCGTCTATTCCATGACCAAGTCGGCCCTCGTCTCCTTCACGCGCGGCCTCGCCCGCGATCTGGGAGAGCGCAAGATCACCGTGAACGTGGTCCAGCCCGGCTCCACGAACACGGACATGAACCCCGCCGACGGCCCCGGCAGCGCGGTGCAGCTCGCCTCCATGGCGCTGAAGCAGTTCGGCACCCCGCAGGACATTGCCGACATGGTGACCTTCCTCGCCGGCCCCTCGGGCCGCCAGATCACCGGCGCCAGCTTCACTGTGGACGGCGGCGCCAATGCGTGAGACGAGGCGATGACGGAGCGCGTGCCGCCGCACGCAAGCGGCGCGCGCACCTTGACGATGGTCTCTTAGCCGCTTATACGAGCGCCTTCCCGATAAGACGGGTGGGCGACGAAGGGCCTTTCGGCCCTGGACACCCTCGTCTTCGCGCAACGAATTTGAAGGACTTCTGCCATGTCCCGGCGGTGTGACCTGACCGGCAAGGCGGTTCTGACCGGCCACCTCGTGAGCCACTCGAACCGCAAGACCAAGCGCCGGTTCCTGCCGAACCTGTGCAACGTGACGCTCCAGAGCGAGACGTTGAACCGTTCCGTGCGCATGCGCGTCAGCGCCAATGCGCTCAAGAGCGTGGATCACCGCGGCGGCCTCGATGCCTTCCTCAAGAAGGCCCGCGCCGAGGAGCTCTCTCCCCTCGCGCTCGAGCTGAAGCGTCAGATCGCCAAGGCTCAGGCTGAGGCCAGCGCGGCCGCCTGACCGGCGTGTCCAGGCTGATCTTCGCCAAAGGTTCTGAACCGCGGGCGTTCGCGCTCGCGGTTTTCTGCATGTGCACGGCGGTTCTTGCCGCCAATATCCTCGTGCAGTTTCCGTTCGAGCCGTTCGGCCTTGCGGACTATTTGACCTACGGCGCCTTCACCTATCCCGTCACCTTCCTGGTGAACGATCTGACCAACCGCCGGCTGGGTCCCAGCCGCACGCGGCGCGTGGTCTATGTGGGCTTTGCCCTGGCGGTGCTCCTGTCCATCGCCTTTGCGAGCCCGCGCATCGCCTTTGCCTCGGGCACGGCGTTCCTGTGCGCCCAATTGCTGGACGTGGCGGTGTTCGACCGGCTGCGCCGGCGCGCCTGGTGGCTGCCCCCGCTCATGTCCGGCTTCGTGTCGAGCGCGGTGGACACGGTGCTGTTCTTTTCCCTGGCCTTCGCCGGCACGGACCTGCCCTGGCAGAATTGGGCCCTGTGCGACTATGCGGTGAAGCTGGCCATGATCGCCCTGTTCCTGGGGCCCTACCGGGTGCTGATCGCCCGCATGCCGATCTGGCAGCCGCGCCTCAACGGGGCGACCGCCTCATTCTGAAGGATCAGCCGCGCGCGCGCAGCTGCCGGCGGATGACCTTGCCGGTGGTGGTGAGCGGCAATTCCTCCACGAAGGCCACCTCGCGCGGATATTCGTAGCCGGCGAGCGCATTGCGCACCAAGTCCTGAAGCTCGCCCACAAGGCCCTCGCTCGGCGCGGCGCCCGGCACCAGCACGATGAAGGCCTTCACGATTTCCGTGCGGACCGGGTCGGGCTTGCCCACCACCGCCGCCAAGGCCACGCTGGGATGGCGCAGCAGGCAATCCTCGATCTCACTCGGTCCGATACGATAGCCCGCCGAGGTGATGACATCATCATCCCGCCCGAGGAAATGGATGAAGCCGTCGCCATCCCGCCGGGCCAGATCCCCGGTGAGCATCCAGGGGCCGCGAAACTTGTCGGCGGTCGCCTCCGGGCGGTTCCAATAGCACAGGAAAAGGGAAGGATCGGGCGTGCGCACGGCGATCTGGCCCATCTCGTCCACGTCAGCCGCGCTGCCATCCTCGCGCAGAACCGCCACCTCATGGCCGGGCACCGCCTTGCCGGTGGCGCCGGCGCGGGCGACGCCCAGGCGGGCATTGGAGCCGATGACATAGTTGCATTCGGTCTGGCCGTAGAATTCGTTCACCGGCACGCCCAGCGCCTCCCGCCCCCATGCGAAGGTCTCGGCGCCCAGCGCCTCGCCGGCCGAGCCGACGGTGCGCAGCGAAAAGCCGAACCGCTCACGGGGCCGCGCCACCGCCCGCATCATCTTCAGCGCGGTCGGGGGAATGAAGACGTTGCGGACCTCCGCCTCCGCCAGAAGCGCGAAGGCGGCCTCGGGGTCGAACTTGCCGGGCGGCTGCACCACCACCGGCACGCCATGGGCCAGCGCCGGCAGCACGGTGTTCAGGAGCCCGCCGGCCCAAGCCCAGTCCGATGGCGTCCACATGCGGTCGCCCGGCTGGGGCAGGTCGTCATGGGTGAAGACCTGTCCGGCCACGTGCGGGATCAGCACCCGATGGGCGTGAAGCGCCCCCTTGGGCTGGCCCGTGGTACCGGAGGTGTAGATCATCAGCGCCGGATCGTCCGGGCCGGTGGTGATGTCGAGCGGGGCCGGGCTCGCGTCCGCCACCAACGCGTCGAAGCCTTCCAGTCCGCCGCCCGCACCGTCCATGCAGATGCGAACCTCAAGGCCAGGCAGCCCCTCCCCCACCTTGGCGAAGCCTGCCGCGTCGGCGATCAGGCCCTTGGCGCCGGAATCGGTGAGGCGATAGGCAATGGCGTCGGAGCCGAACACGGCCGCCAGGGGCACCGCGATGGCGCCAAGCTTGTAAAGTGCGAAATGGCTGATGAGCACCTGCGGACATTGCGGTGCAAGAATGCCCACCCGGTCACCAGCGCCGATGCCGCGGGCCGCCAGGGCGCGGGCCAGGGCATTGGAGCGGGCCGCCAGGGTGCCGTAGCTCAAGGGGGAAAACCCATCCCGCCCCTTCAACAGCAGCGCCGGGCGCTCGGGCTCACGCGCCGCCCAGCCGTCGCAGGCATGGACGGCCATGTTGTAGCGGGCGGGAATCTGCCAGCGGAACGCTGCGCGCATCCGCTCATAAGGGTCCGAGGCGGGAAACGCGGTGAGAAGCAATCCGGCATGTCCTGCTTAAAGCTTAGGCAGGAAACAAGCTAGATCGCGCGCGCGCCCTCGTCCACTTCATTTCGCGCGTGCGAGATGAAGGTAACACGCTTTTTGCGGTGCCGAGCACCGGTGCAGCCCCGGGGGCCGCACCGGCGGACCTCAGCGCGACTTCTCGTCGGGCTGGGCCAGGACCAGCGCCCAATAGACCTTGTACTTGGACTTGGGCGCAAAGGCGGTGGCGATCCCCATGCGGGTCACGCCGGGGGTCAGCATGTTCTTGTTGTGGGGCGGGGAATCGCGCCAGCCGGAGAAGGCCTCGGCCAGGGTGTGATAGCCCGCGCCCACATTCTCCACCGCGATGGCCGGGGAATAGCCCGCCGCCTTCACGCGGGTGACGAAGGTGCGCCCGCCCACCTCGTGGGAGAGGGTATCGGCGGCGGCCATGGCATTGGCCTGGTCCTGCGCGATGCGCGTCAGCGTCGGGTCGATGGTGACCTGTGACAGGCCCTTGGTGGCGCGATAGGAATTCAGCAGCGCCGCCGCGGCCTCCGGATTCACCGGCTCACCGGTCTTGGCGAGGTTGTCATAGAAGGCCGGCTTGGCATCTTCCGTAGGCGCCGAGCTGCAGGCCGCAAGGCCCAGGGAAAGGCCGAGCGACAGGAGCACGAAAAGGGGCGCGAACCGCATGGCGGCCTCCGCGTGTGGGAACAAACTGGCGCCATGTGACGCCGGCCTGGTTGAGGAAGCGTTAGCGCGCCGCCTTTGCCGCCTTCTCCTCCGCCCCCTTGGTGGGCGGCATGTCCAGATCCTCGGTGGTGGGCGGGGGCGGCTCGTCCTCCTCGGAGGGGGGAACGAGGGCGGACGGTGCCCGGGCCAGGGCGGCCCAGGGCTGGCAGGCCATGCCAATGCCGGCCTTGCGGAAGCGCGTGAGAATGGAGAAGTGGAGATCGGACTTCACGGTGAGCGCATAGTCCACGTTCGCCACCACGCAGCGCAGCTCGAACACCATGCCCCCCTCCACGAACTTGGACAGGAAGACGCGGGGCGGCGGGGTCTGGAGCACCTGCGGATGGTCGCAGGCGCATCCCACCAGAATGTCGCGCACCTCGTCCACGTCCGCGTCATAGGTGGCGTTGATGGAGACGATGACCCGGCCCGTGGTGTTGGAATGGGTGAAGTTCTTCACCATCCCGGTGATGAGATCGGAATTGGGCACGATGACCGTGGACCGCTCGAAGGTCTCGATCTCCGTCGACCGCACGCTGATGCGGCGGACATAGCCCTCCTCGCCCTTCACATTGATGGTGTCGCCCACCCGGATCGGCCGCTCCGCCAACAGGATGAGGCCGGAGACGAAATTGGAGACGATGGACTGGAGGCCGAAGCCGATACCCACGGAGAGCGCGCCGGCCACCAGGGCGATGTTCTCGAGGTTAAGCCCGATCTCGCTCATGGCCACGGCAATGGCGAGGATGGTGCCCACATAGCCGATGACGGTGGAGATGGAGCTTTGCAGGCTCGGCTCCAGCCCGAGGCGGGGGAGCACCTGGCTCGACATCCACCGCTGCACCGTGCGCGCAACCACCACGCCCACCAGCAGCAGGATCACGGCATACAAAACGTTCCACAGGGTGATGGTGGTGTTGCCGATGCGGACGCCGAACGAAACGCGCTCGATGGTGTCCAGCACATCGGCGCTGGAGGCGCCCCAGCTGCCCGCCACCAGCATGAAGCCCAGGATCGCCGCCGCGATCTTGAGGATCGCGCCCAGGAGAATGGCGATCAGCTCCAGCTTGGTGGGCCCAAGGCCCAGCGTCTTGGCGAAGACCTTGGCTTGGTGGGTGTCCGGCCGGATGCTGGCGAGGAAGGAATCCACCAGGTTGAAGAGCAGATAGAGCAGTCCGAAGACCGCCGTCGCCAGAACCATGCGCGCGGCGATGAAGGCGGCAAAGCTCACATAGCCGGCCACCAGCGCGCCTAGCAGCACCACCAGGACAACCCAGACCAGGAAGCGCGCCCAGGGTCGCAGAACGGACCCCTTGGGGCTGCCCGCGGCCGGATCATAATTGGCGGGTGTCTCGTCCTCGTCGTCCGGCGCCTCCTGCGCCAGCAGGATGAGGCCGCGGGCGATGAAGACGGAGATGAGCAGCGCCATGATGGCGCTGGTGGCCACCGTCAACGTCACCGGGGCAAAGAGCGACCGGTGCATGCCGTTAAGGAAGACGGCGATGGACAAGGTCCACACCGTCCATGAAAAATACCGGTGGGTGACGCGCGCGCTCTCATCGGAGACCGGCGGAAGGCGGCGCCAGGGCTCGTAGGGCGCCAGAACGGCGCGCGACATGGCCATGGCTACGGACTGGATGCACACGGCGATCACCAGTCCGTTCAGCACCTCCCCCACCCGGGGCGGTACCAGCTCGAAGCCGGTCAGGAACGCATAGGCACCCACCGTGGCGGCGGGCGTGATGAGGGCGTTGAAGAAGGCGATCTTCAGCGCCTCCCGGGTGGCGCGCAGCCGATGATAGGTCTCGCCGTCGGCCGGTGCCGGCCGCCGCAGCCGCGTGCGCAGCTTGCGGCCGATCAGATAGATCGCGAGGAAAATGGCGATGGCGCCGCCCGCAATCGCGGCGATGATCGGCCCGTCCTGGCGCTGGCGGGCATAGCCCAGCCAGTCCGAGGCCAGATAGCTCATGGAGCGCCATTCCACGGACAGCGCCGAGGCGGCATCGCTCCACAGGCGGGGATCCAGAATGCTGGCGGACCGATCGAACAGCTGGCCCGCGAACAGGATGCGCCGGCGGCTGGCGATGGTGTCGGAAACCTGGTCCGCCCGGGCCGCCAGGGCCCGGTTCTGCTTCAGCGCGGCTTCAAGCTGGGCGTTCAGCGCGTCCAATTGCTGGCGGTCGGCGGTGACGGTGGCGCTTTCCGCCGGCGCCCCCTCCTTCGGCGCCGGGCCGAGCTCGGTGAGGCGCGACTTGGCACTGTTGAGGCGGGGCGCCAGGTCATCGGCGAGGCGCTGCACATCCTTGCGCACCGGATCAAGGCGGGCGCGCAGGTCATCCAGATCGTTGGCCCGCAGGCCTTCCACGCGCAGGGCGGCCTCGAGGCTGTCGAGCACCACCCGCAGCGACTCGGCCTTTTCCCGCGCCGACTGCGCCACCGGATCCACAGGCGCGGGCGCCGGGGCGGCGGCCGGCGGGGCGGCGGCCGCGGCGGGGGCCGGGCTGCCCTGGGCAGCCGGGGCGGCGGCAGGCGGCGGGGCGGGCGTTTGCGCGTTCACCTGAAGCGCGGGCGCGGCCGCAAGGACCAGGGCAATGGCGAGGCTCGCCACGAGCCCCCCGACGGGGCCGGCCCGGCGCGCGAACAAACGGATCATGCAAGGTCCTCCTGCCGGCCTTCCAAGACGTCAAACGCGGCGCATCCAAGGCAGCCCGCCCGGGGCGCATTTCCCTCCGGCGCGAAAGCGCTCTAAGAACGGCGCGACCTCGGTACGGAATATGCTTTCCATGAGCACCCCCACACGCCCCGTCAAGAGCAAAGACACCCTTGCCGACGAAGCCCTCGCCCTGACCCAGGCGCTGCTGCGCACCCCCTCGGTGACGCCTCATTCCGGCGCCGCCGTGGAAGTGGTGGCCCAGACGCTGGAGGCAGCGGGCTACACGGTGGAACGGCTGACCTTCGACACCGGCGGTCCTGCCATCGCCAATCTCTACGCCCGCATCGGCGAGGCCGGCCCGAACCTGTGCTTCGCTGGCCATGTGGACGTGGTGCCGCCCGGCGATGCCGCCCACTGGCGCCATGGCCCCTTCTCCGGCGAGGTGGTGGACGGCCAGCTTTACGGGCGCGGTGCGGTGGACATGAAGGGCGGGGTCGGCGCCGCCCTCGCCGCGGCGCTCGCTCACGGCCGGCCTGCCCAAGGCTGCCTGTCCTTCCTCATCACCGGCGACGAGGAAGGCCCTGCCCTCGACGGCACCATCAAGGTGGTGGAGTGGCTGAAGGCGAAGGGCGAGCGCATCGATCATTGCGTGCTGGGCGAGCCCACCAATCCGCAGGCGCTGGGCGATGCGGTGAAGATCGGCCGGCGCGGCTCGCTGTCGGGGGTCATCACCGTCACCGGCCGGCAGGGCCATGCGGCCTATCCGCATCTCGCTGACAATCCCATCCCCAAGCTGGTGCGCCTCGTCGGCGCGCTGCTGGCCACTCCGCTCGATGCCGGGACCGCGCACTTCCAGCCCTCCAACCTGGAAGTGGTGTCCATCGACGTGGGCAATCCGGCCTTCAACGTCATTCCCGCCGAAGCCACCGCGCGCTTCAACGTGCGCTTCAACGACACCTACAGCCTCGCCAGCCTGGAGGCGGAAATCCGCCGCCGCCTCGCCGAGGTCGGCGAGGGCATCGCCTACAGCTTGGAGATCCGCGCCGGCGGAAGCGAGAGCTTCCTCACGGCGCCTGGCCCCTTCGTGGACCTGGTGAGCACCGCCATCGCCGAGGTGACGGGCCGCCAGCCCGAGCTGTCCACCTCCGGTGGCACGTCGGACGCCCGCTTCATCAAGGACATCTGCCCGGTGGTGGAATTCGGCCTGGTGGGCAAGACCATGCATGCGGTGGACGAGGCCACCCCCGTCGCCGACCTCGTGGCGCTGGCGCAGATCTACGCCCACATCATCGACCGCTATTTCGCCACCCCCGCCTGAGCCAGAGGGCAAGCCATGACACCGGGAGCCGAGACGCAAACCCATCTGGATGTCGACGGCCGCCGCATTGCGGTGCGCGCCATTCCCGGCCAGGGGCCGGGGGTGATGTGGCTGGGCGGCTTCAAGTCCGACATGACGGGCAGCAAGGCCGAGGCACTGGCCCATTGGGCGGCGGAGCGTGGCCGGGCCTATGTGCGGTTCGACTATTCCGGCCACGGCGCCTCGGGCGGCCGCTTCGAGGACGGCACCATCTCGGACTGGCTGGCGGACGCCAAGGCGGTGTTCGAGCAGGCGACGCAGGGCCCGCAGATCCTGGTGGGCTCGTCCATGGGCGGCTGGATCACCTTGCTGCTGGCCAAGGCCCTGGCGGCGCAAGGGGGCGCGGCAGCGGCGCGGCTGAAAGCCCTGGTGCTCATCGCCCCCGCCCCGGACTTCACCGAGGACCTCATGTGGGCGCGCTTCCCGCAGGAGGTGAAGGACGAGATCCTGGCCACCGGCCGCTATGCCCGCCCCTCCGCCTATAGCGAGGAGCCTTATGTCATCACCCGCGCCCTGATCGAGGACGGGCGGCGGCACAGCCTGCTCGGCGCGCCCTTCGCGGTGGGCTGCCCGGTGCGCATCCTCCAGGGCGCGCGCGACGAGGACGTGCCGTGGCAGCATGCCATGCGCCTCGTCACCTGCCTTGCCGAGGACGACGTGGTGTTCACTTTGGTGAAGGATGGCGATCACCGTCTCTCGCGCGAGGAAGACCTGGCGCGGCTCGTGGATGTGCTGGACGGGCTTGTATAAGCTCCCATAGGGCAGGGTCTGCCCCAACGGGGATCACGCGTGACGGAAGTGCTCTTCTACCACCTGGAGCGGCGCCGGCTGGAGGACGCCCTCCCCCTGCTCCTGGAGAAGAGCCTGGAGCGGGGCTGGCGCTGCGTCGTTCAATGCAGTTCGGCCGAGCGGCGCGATGCGCTGGATGCGCATCTGTGGACCTATGACGACGCCTCCTTCCTGCCCCACGGGACCGATGCGCAGCCGCAGCCGGAACGCCAGCCGGTGCTGATCGCGCTTGGTTCCGCCAATCCCAACGGGGCGCAGGTGCGCTTCCTGGTGGACGGGGCCGGGATCGAGGATGCGTCCGCCTATGTGCGGGTGGTGCACATGTTCGACGGGCGGGACGACGATGCGGTCGCCGCCGCCCGCGACAAATGGCGGGCGGCCAAGGCGGCCGGTCACACCCTGACCTACTGGCAGCAGGATGAGAACGGCCGCTGGGTGCGCAAAGCCTGAGCGGGGGCGAGGGCCCTATTTGTTCCGCCGCAGGGCCTTCAGCACCATGCCGAGCACCGGCACCAGCATGCCGGAGAGGGCCGAATCCAGCGGATTGCGCACGATATTGGTGAGGCCCCGCACGTCCTGCTCGACGGTCTTCAACTCCACCGTCAGGGCATCCATGGCCGACTGGTTGATTTCATTGGCCAGTTCCAGGTCGCGACCCGGCTTCACCTGGGCGGCGATCAGGGCGAGAATGACGGCGAACACCACATTGCCGCCGCCCACCGCCACCGCGGCCCAGACCGGCCCCCAGATCTGCTCCAGGGCGAAGAACAGGCCGATCCCCAGCATCAGCAGGCCGAAGGCGGCGATCAGACCGGCGAAGGCATAGATGCCCGCCCGCGCCATGGCGTTGCGCAGGTAGATGTCGGCGATGATGGTATTGGCGCGCAGAAGCACCCGCAGGGTGCGCACCACATTGTCCACTTTCATCTGTCTCGTCCCCATCCCCGGCCCAGAACGAGCCCGATGACGAATGCCACCGCCACCCCCGCCAGGGGGCGGGCGATCACGGCGGTTTCGATCCTGTGGCGGGCACCGGCAACCGCTTCACCGGCCTGCTCGGTCACCCGCGCCTTGGCATCGGACACCGCCTCCGCCGCCCGATCCGCCAGGGCGGCGGCCCCCTCGGCGGCGAGATCGGCGAGGGCGAGCGCCTCGGCTTCCGCCGCGATCTGTTCCGCCGGCTCGGCCAGAGGCGGGGCCGTCACGGGCGTGCCGCGCAATTCCGCCTTGAGCGCATTCAATTCGGCTTTCCGGCTCTGCGCCGCCATCGCCAACTCCTGACTGATATGAGCCACCCCAAAAAGGCGACCGCGTTCAGCGCCTGCGAGACTGCAACAGGCCGAGGCCCCTGTCACCCGTCGCACGGGGATGAGCGACGCCATGCCCGATCCCCCGGACAAAAGAAAGGGCGCGGAACGATTGTTCCGCGCCCAGTTTGAAGGGAGGACCCACCAAAGGACCGGAGACGTCCGCTCTTTCGAACAAACCATCCCGATGAACGAACTGTGCGCGAATTTTGAATTCAGGTCAACTAACGAAATTATATCGATATATTTTATTAAAAAATGACCAGTCTCCTTTCGCCCCGGCCGGCCGTTTCCTCCGCGCGGCCCCACAGCTAGAAGGAGGCGGGAGGCGCACATGAACCGCACCATCGACTATTTCTTCTCGCTCGCCAGCCCCTGGTCCTTTCTGGGCCACGCGCCCTTGATGGAGGTGGCACAGCGCCACGGGGCGGAGGTGCGCCTGCGTCCCGTGGAACTGGGCCCCGTCTTCGCCGAGACCGGCGGCCTGCCGCTGGCGAAGCGCGCCCCGGAACGCCAGCGCTACCGCCTCGTCGAACTGCAGCGCTGGCGCGTGAAACGCGGCGTCGACTTCCATCTCCATCCCCGCTTCTGGCCGTTCGACGCGACGCTCGCCGACCGCACCGTCATTGCCGCCCTTGATGGCGACCTGTCCGTGGACCGCTTGCTGCCGCGCCTGTTTTCCGCCGTGTGGCAGAAGCAGGAGAATCTGGCGGATGCCGGCGCGCTGGCCGGCATCGTGTCGCAGGTGGGGCTGCCGGGCGCGGAGCTGGTGGAGCGCGCGCTAAGTGCGGACATCACCGCTGCTTATGCCGAAAACAAAACGCTCGCCCTGGCCAGCGACGTGTTCGGCGCCCCCTCCTATGTGCTGGACGGTGAGGTCTTCTGGGGCCAGGACCGGATCGACCTCCTGGACGATGCGCTTGCCTCCGGCCGCTCCCCCTTCCGCTTCGTGCCCCCGGACTGAGGCCCGCACCAGCACGCGCCCTGCCGCGCTTCGGCCCCGATCGCCGGCCATGCTTCCATCCAAGCCTGGCTCTTGAAGCCCCACGGAGATGTCCGATGCCCCGCATTCCGGCTCCCGCGCGTGCCGCCTGCATGGTGCTGGTCCTGATGGCCGCGCCCGCCCTGGCTGCGCCCGCCTTGGCCCAGCCCGCCGTCGCCCCGCCCCCGCCGCCGGCCGGAGGGCCGCCACCCCCGCCGCCGCCCGGCCCACCGGCCCGTTATAATTTCGTGCCGGTGGATGGCGGCGCGCTGAAGCTCGACACGGTCACCGGCCGCGTCTCCTTTTGCGGTCGCTCCGGCGGCAATTATGTGTGCGAGGCGGTGCCGGACACGCGGGACGCCTATGAGGCGGAGATCGGCCGGCTCCAGCAGCAGGTGGACGCGCTCCAGGGCGGCAAGGCGCCCACGGCGGGGGCAAAGCCTCCTCCCCCCGACGAATCGCAGATCGACGCCGCCATGGATTATGCCGAGCGCGTCATGCGCCGGCTGAAGCAGATGCTGGACAATCTGCGCGCCGGCGAGCCCGCCAATCCCACCTGAGGCGGGGCCTAAAGCCCGGCCAGGAAGGCGTCGAAGCGCGCCATGGCCTGGTCGGTGAGGCTGCCGGGGAAGTGGGTGAAGACGTGGCATCCGCCCGGCGCCACCATCAGCTCGGCGGCATTGCCCGCCGCCAGCCAGCGGCCGGCCATGAAGAGGGTGTCGTCCAGCAGCGCGTCCCGGGTGCCCACCAGGAACAGCGCCGGCGGCAGGCCCACAAGATCGGCCAGCAGCGGCGAAACATCCGCCTCCTCGGCGCTTCCCCCCGCCGACAGATAATAACGCACGAAGCGATGGATATCGGCCGTGTTGAGCACCAAGGGCGTGTCGCCGAACTGGCGGGCACTGGGGGTGAGGCGCAGGTCGAAGCAGCCGGCGGTGAGGATCGCACCGGCAAACGGCATCAGGCCGTGCCGGTCGCGCAGGCGCACCAGGGTGACGGCGGACAAATGGCCGCCGGCCGATTCGCCCCCGATGGCGAGGCGCGTGGTGCCAAAGCGCGCCTGCGCCTCCCGCGCCAGCCATAAGGCGGCGGCCTCGCAATCATCCGGGGCGGCGGGATAGGGATGCTCGGGCGCCAGGCGATACTGCACCGAGACCACCGCCCAGCCGGTGCGCGTGACGATGCGATCGTTGGAGCCGTCATTCTCGCGCGGGGAGCCCAGCGTCCAGCCGCCGCCGTGAATATGCAGATAGACGCCGGCGGGCGCGGCGGCCGGCATATAGATGCGCAGCCGCACCGGCCCCGTCGGGGCCTCAATGTCCAGCGTGCTGGCGTGGGGGCTTTCCGGCGGCAGCGGGAACGGGCCCTTGCCCTCCAAGCGGGCCTTGCGGATCACGGCCGGGGGCAATTCGCCGCGATTGGGAATGGCGCCGAGCGCCTTGATGATGGCCTCGTTGACCATGCGCGTGCCCACATCCACCGCCCCGCGCGCGAACGCTTCTTCCCTAATCTCGATCATCTTCGCTTACTCTCCCACGCCCCGCACACCCGGTGCGGGCCAGATTGAGACGGGATGCGGCGCCGTCAAGACCATGCCGCCGGAAGGACGTGGAATGGCTGACCTCTCCCGCACGCCCGCGCGACGGATCGCCGCGCCGACCGCCGCACAGGCGGTGCTCACCGTCCAGACCCGCGGCGAGGGATTTACCGACCTCACCCGCGAGTTGCGGGCCTTCCTCACCGAGATCGGCGCTCAGACCGGCCTGGCGCACCTGTTCTGCCGCCACACCTCGGCATCGCTCACCATCCAGGAAAATGCCGACCCGGACGTGCGCACCGACCTCCTGACCGCGCTGCGCACCCTCGCGCCCCGCTCGAACCGCTGGGTTCACGACCTGGAGGGGCCGGACGACATGCCCGCCCATATCCGCACCCTGCTCACCGACAGCGGCGTGAGCGTGCCGGTCGCGCAGGGGGCGCCGCTGCTGGGCACCTGGCAGGCGGTCTATCTCCTGGAGCATCGCGACCGGCCCCATGCCCGCGAGGTGGTGCTGTCCTTCCTGGGCGAGTGCGCGGCGCCTTGATCGGCTTGCGTGCGGCGGACGGGCGAATCAAAATAGAACGGTTCAGAATTGAAGTGGACCGCCGATGCGCGGCCGGGGGAGGTCTCGTTGGGAGAAACGGCCGAAAACGCCATCCGGCTTGTCATTGCCGATGACCATCCCTTGTTTCGCGGCGCATTGCGCGAGGCCGTGACCGCCCTCTACCCCACCGCCGAAATCGTCGAGATGGGCACGTTCGACGACCTGCATGCGGCGCTGGAGAAGGATTCCAACTTTGACCTCGTCCTCCTGGATTTGACCATGCCCGGGGCGCGGGGCTTCTCGGGCCTGATCTATCTGCGCGCCCAATATGCCGGCGTGCCCGTGGTGGTGGTCTCCGGCAATGAGGAGCCAGCGGTGATCCGCCGCTGCCTGGATCTGGGCGCCTCCGGCTTCATCCCCAAGACGCTGGGCACCGCCGGCATGCGGGACGCCATCGCCGCCGTCATGGCGGGCGGCGCCTGGTCACCGCCGGACGTGGACCTGGCCGGCCGCTCCGACGCCGAGACGGATGCCATCATCGCCCGCCTGTCCACCCTCACGCCCCAGCAGGTGCGGGTGCTAATGATGCTGTCGGAAGGCCGCCTCAACAAGCAGATCGCCTATGAGCTGTCGGTGTCCGAGGCGACCGTGAAGGCCCATGTGTCCGCCATCCTCCAGAAGCTCGGGGTGGAAAGCCGCACCCAGGCGGTGATCGCCGTCTCCAAGGTGGAATCGGGGCTGTGGAGCCAGGGCCAGGCGTGACGCCCGGCCGCCGCCCCGCGGCTACGCATTCTGAACCAAATGGCGCCATGCTGACGCGGCCCCTTTCCGTTTCGGCGCGCGCCGACCGCGCGCCGGGGGCGCACCTTCGACCGTCCGCGCCCTCCCGGAGCCGCAACAGCCCATGAGCGAGCCCACCGTCTCTCCCACCGCGCGTCCCCCCTGGCTGGAGGCGGTGGCGGTCTATCTCCGCCCGAGCGTGCTGGTGGTGATTCTGCTGGGCTTTTCCTCCGGCCTGCCGCTGGCGCTCACGGGCACCACGCTGTCGGTCTGGATGACCGAATCGGGGGTCAATCTTTCCACGATCGGGCTGTTCTCCCTGGTGGGGCTTCCCTACACGCTGAAATTCCTCTGGGCGCCGGTGGTGGATGCCCTTGATGTGCCCCTGCTCTCGCGCTGGCTCGGCCGGCGGCGGGGCTGGCTGCTGGCCACCCAATTGCTGCTGGCGGCGGCGATTCTCTTCCTCGGCTTCCAAGACCCGGTGGCGGCGCCGCTCATGGTGGCGGCTGGCGCGGTGGTGGTGGCCTTTGTCTCGGCCACCCAGGACATCGTGGTGGACGCCTTCCGCGTGGAACGGCTCGACACCTCCGAGCAGGCCGCCGGCATGGCCGGCTATGTGGCCGCATATCGAATCGGCATGCTGGTGTCGGGCGCCGGGGTCATCGCCCTGGTGGCCGCGCTGGAATTAAAGGGCGTCCCGCGCGGTGAGGTGTGGATGTGGGGCTATGTGGCGGCGGCCGCCTGCATGGGCCTTGGGCTGTTCGCCACCTTCCTGGCCCGCGAGCCGGAGGGCCCTGTGCGCCATGACGGCGTGGAGAGCGGGCGGAAGGCGGGGGCGCTTCAGCGGGTGGTGGCGACGGCGGTCAGTGCCTTTACGGAATTCCTGAGCCGCCCCCAGGCCATCGCCGTGCTGGCCTTCGTGCTGCTCTACAAATTCTGTGACGCCTTTGCCGGCGTGCTGACGGCCCCCTTCGTCATTTCCATCGGCTTCGACAAGGCCACCTATGCGGGCATCGTGAAGGGGGTGGGGCTGATCGCGGCCCTGGCGGGCGGCTTTGCCGGCGGCGCGTTGGCGCGCACACGGCCGCTGGTGGCCTGCCTGTGGATCGGCGGCATTCTCCAGACGCTCTCCAACCTGGTCTTCACCGTCCAGGCGCTGATCGGTCCCAACGTGCCCTTCCTCACCGCCGCCATCGTGGTGGAGAATTTCACCGGCGCCATCGGCACGGTGATCTTCGTGGCCTATCTGTCGGCGCTGTGCGGCGCGCGGGCGCACACGGCCACCCAATATGCCCTGCTCACCGCCCTGACCGCCGTGGGCCGCACCTTCCTCGCCTCGGGGGGCGGCTTCATCGCGGAAGCCACGGGCTGGCCGCTCTTCTTCGCCATCACGGTGCTCACGGGCATCCCCGGCCTGGCGCTCCTGGCCTATCTCCAGATGCGCGGGCATTTCGGCGAACTGGCCAAGGCGAAGGGCTGACCGCCCTCCGCCAGAGGGGTGTCAGGAGCGGGCGAAAGCCGGGCGGCTGAAATATAGCAGCACCACCGACAACGGGATCATGATGTGGTCCAGGATCTTGCCGGGCGGGGCATGGGTCACGTCCAGCGGGCGCACATGGCCGAGGGTGAAGCGGCCGAAATATTCCAGGAACATCAGCACCAGCAGCAGCGGGATGAGCGCGCGGTAGCGCGCCAGGGCGACCACATAGACAAGGCCCATCATCAGCTGAGACAGGCCCCACAGGGCGAACACGAAGATCACAGCCTGTCCGGCCTGGACGGGCGAGAAGGTATCCAGCGGGATGTGCGCCACCGACTGCGCACCGCCATCGGGCGCCAGGATGTGGAAGAAGCTGCGGCCGAGGGTCACCAGTGTGATGGCCGCAAACACCGCCACCACGGCGCGATGGCCGGGAAAATGGTTGTCGATGCGCTCCGGCAAAATCCAGTTCATGCGGCGCTCCTGGCAATCAGGGGACAAGCCGGCCCGGATCGTCGGTGCAACCACCGTTCCCCCGAGCCGCACGGCCAAGCTATTAGAGGCCACGGGCGCAGCTTCCCCATGGCAAAAAGTGGCCTTGAGCCGAGCCGGCGCAGGATCAGCCCAGGTCCCGCCGGCGCAGGGCGATCTGGAGGACGCAGCGCTCGGCGATCACCTCGCCCATCTGCGCATTGCGCCGGGCAGCGAGGATGGCATCGTCCGCCATCAGCAGCGCCCGGAGGCACTGGTCGGCGGACAGGCCCCGCAGGGCGCGCTCCAGATAGGGCTTGCGCGAGAAATGCACCGCCGGCTTCTGCTGATCCAGCACCCGGTCGATGCTGGTGCCGCCCTGCACCGCCAGGGCCATCTGGTGCAAACTGGTGAGGCCGCGCAGCAGAGCGCCGAGAATGGCGTCCGGGCGATTGGCTGCGCCCCAGGCCTTCGCCAGCGCCGCCGCCGCGGAGGGGGCATCCCCCGCCAGCGCCGCATCCACCACGTCGTCGAGGGCCAGCGCCGAGGCATCGCCCACGGCCTGGCGCACATCCTCGGCCGTCACCCGCCCCTGCCCTTTCGCATAAAGGGCGAGCTTGGCGATCTCCCCGCGGGAGGCGAGACGGTCGCCGCCGATGAGAGAGACGAGCAATTCCTTGGCGTCCCGGTCGATGGTGAGACCGGCCTCGCCCAGCATGGTGTCCACCAGGCGGGCGAGATCCCGCTCGCCGTCCGCGTAGCAGGCGATGGCGAGGGCGGCTTGGGAGTTCTCACACAGGCTGCGCAGGGGCGCGCCGCGCTTCAGGTCCCCCGCCTCCACCACCACCAGGGCATCGCAGGGGGGCGAGAGGGCCGGCTCCAAGGCCGGGACGATGTTGCGGCTGCCGGCCTTCACCCAGATCACGCGCTGGCCGCCGAACAGGCCGATGGTGCGGGTTTCGTCGATGAGGCGGCGGGGGTCAGAGGCCAGTTCGTCGCCGTCCAGGCGGACCACCGCGAAGGGGTCGGCCATGTCCGGCACGGCGCGCCGCACCAGACCCTCGGCGCGCTCGCGCACGAGGCCGGTGTCGGGGCCGAACAGCAGGACGACCGGGCGCTTGGGATCGCGCCGGGAAAGCGCGGTTTCCGCGTCCCCGGCTCGCACCGCCACCATGGGGATCAGGACCCGGGATTCTTGACGAAATAGGCGGCGAGCTGCGCCTTGATCATCTCGGACAGGGTCAAGGCCGCACGGGTCTCGGCATCGCGGGTGGCACTGTAATTGGCGAAGCGCTCCACGCTGACATCGATGGAGGAAGAGGCCGCGGCCGAGCCGCTGGCCACCGGCGGCTTGTCCTCCTCGCCCGACTTCAGCAGCTTCCAGTCGCCCTGCACGCGCACCGTCTTGGCTTCCGGCAGGCCGGACGAGGTGTCGACGATGGCATAGGTCGAGGACGACTTCACCGTAATCAGCATCTTGTACGGCGCGTTGGTGGGGTTGCCGCTGCCGCCGGTGAGATTGAAGATCAGGTCGTTGCGCAGGTCGTTGCCGAGCCGCCCCTCGATCTTCACGATCTCGATGTCCTTCAGCTTGTTCTGAAGGTTCGGCCCCGCCACCGTGGTCCCGGTGGCGTACATGGGCTGGAAGCAGCCGGCCAGCGCCGCGGAAGCGGCACCGACGAAGGCGAGGCGGGCGAGCAGCGCGGCGCGGTCAAGCGACAACATTCACGATCCTCTGTGGCACCACGATGATACGCTTCGGCGGGCGTCCGTCGAGGGCGCGCTGCACAGTTTCCATGGCAAGCACGGCGGCCTCGATCTCGGCCGGGGAGGCGTCGCGTGAGACTTCGATGTCGTCACGCTTGCGGCCATTGATCTGGATCGGCAGCACGATGGTGTTGCGCACCAGCAAGGCCGGATCATGCTCGGGCCAGGGCGCCTCGGCGGCAAGGCCGTCCTTGCCGAGCGAGGCCCAGCATTCCTCGGCCAAGTGCGGCGTCATGGGCGCGACCACCCGCACCACAATCTCGGCTGCCTCGCGCAGGGCATAGGCAAGGCCGCCCTCGGTGCCCGCACGGGCGGCGGACACGCCCTGCCCGAAGGCATTGGCGAATTCGTGCACATGGGCCACGGCCACGTTGAAGCGCAGGCGCTCCACATCGTCAGCGACGGTGGCGGCGAGAGCGTGCGACGCGCGGC
This sequence comes from Aquabacter sp. DMC10, assembly GCF_056314145.1. Classification (NCBI taxonomy): domain Bacteria; kingdom Pseudomonadati; phylum Pseudomonadota; class Alphaproteobacteria; order Hyphomicrobiales; family Xanthobacteraceae; genus Aquabacter; species Aquabacter sp. DMC10. The sequence continues at coordinate 938,043 of NZ_JBQUYX010000001.1, forward strand.
GCAGGGCCAGCGCCTCCGGCCCGAAGCTTTCGGGCGCGGGGCCTTCAGAGCCCAGTTCCTTGGCCTCGTGCACCAGGCGCCAGATGCGCTGCACGAAGCGCCAGGCCCCTTCGATGCCGGACTGGGTCCATTCGCTGTCGCGCTCCGGCGGGGTGTCGGAGAGCATGAACCAGCGGGCGCAGTCCACGCCATAGGTGTCCGCCACCACTTCGGGGGGCACCACATTCCTCTTGGACTTGGACATCTTCTCGGGCGGGCCGACCACCACGTCCTCGCCGGTGTCCATCTTCACGGCCTTGCCATTGCCGAGGAGCTTCACCTCCTCGGGGAACAGCCAGCGGCCGGCCTGGTCCTTATAGGTCTCGTGGACGATCATGCCCTGGGTGAACAGGCCCGCGAAGGGCTCGCTCACATCCACCCGGCCGCACGCCTTCAGCGCCCGCGTGAAGAAGCGGGAATAGAGCAGGTGCAAAATGGCATGCTCGATGCCGCCAATATACTGGTCCACCGGCAGCCAATGGGCGACCGCCGCCTTGTCCAGCGGGCGCTCCACAGTGTCCGAGGCGTAGCGCAGATAATACCAGGACGAATCCACGAAGGTGTCCATGGTGTCCGTCTCGCGCCGGGCGGGGGCGCCGCATTTGGGGCACGGCACGTCGCGCCAGGCCTTGGCCCGGTCGAGCGGGTTGCCGGGACGGTCGAAGGTCACGTCATCCGGCAGTTCCACGGGAAGCTGCTCGCGCGGCACGGGGACGACGCCGCAGGCCTCGCAATGGATGACCGGGATGGGGCAGCCCCAATAGCGCTGGCGGGAAATGCCCCAGTCGCGCAGGCGGAAATTCACCCGCCGCGTGCCCTGCGGCTCGCCTTCCACCCGGAAACGCTCCAGCTGGCGGGCCACCGCTTCCTTAGCGGCGGCCACATCCATGCCGTCCAGGAACTGGGAATTGAACAGCGTGCCGTCGCCGTCATAGGGCTCGTCGCCGAGCGCGAAGGTTGCGGCATCCGCGCCCGGCGGGAGAACCACCGGGGTGATGGGCAGGCCATATTTGCGGGCGAAGTCGAAGTCGCGCTGGTCGTGGGCCGGGCAGCCGAAAATGGCGCCGGTGCCGTAGTCCATCAGCACGAAATTGGCCACATAGACCGGCACGGTGCGGCTGGCATCCAGGGGATGCACCACCTTCAGGCCGGTGTCGAAGCCCTTTTTCTCCTGCGTCTCGATGGCCTCGGCGGAGGTGCCGCCGGTCTTGCACTCGGCGATGAAGCCGGCGAGCGCCTTGTCCTTGGCGCCGAGCATCTGGGCCAGCGGATGGTCCGCCGAGAGCGCCAGGAAGGAGGCGCCGAACAAGGTATCGGGACGGGTGGTATAGACCTTCACCGCGCCGACGCCGGGGGCGCGGTCGCGGGCGGAGGCCTTGTCCAGCTCGAACAGGACTTCCAGGCCCTCCGAGCGGCCGATCCAGTTGCGCTGCATGAGGCGCACGCGGTCGGGCCAGCGGTCCAGCGTGTCGAGGGCGTCCAGCAGGTCCTGCGAGAAGTCGGTGATCTTCAGGAACCACTGGGCGAGCTTGCGCCGCTCCACCACGGCGCCCGAGCGCCAGCCGCGCCCGTCAATGACCTGCTCGTTGGCGAGCACGGTATTGTCCACCGGGTCCCAATTGACCTCGCTCTCCTTGCGATAGGCGAGGCCGTGCTCCAGGAAATCCAGGAAGATGCGCTGCTGCTCCACATAATAGGAGGGGTCGCAGGTGGCGACCTCGCGGTTCCAGTCCAGCGACAGGCCGAGCAGCTCCAGCTGCTCCTTCATGGAGGCGATGTTCTCGTAGGTCCAGGACTTGGGATGGATGCCGCGCTCGATGGCGGCATTCTCGGCCGGCAGGCCGAAGGCGTCCCAGCCCATGGGATGGAGGACATTGTAGCCGCGCATGCGCTTGTAGCGCGCCAGCACGTCGCCCATCACATAATTGCGCCCATGGCCGATATGGATGCGCCCCGACGGATAGGGGAACATCTCCATGACGAAGAATTTCGGGCGCGGATCGTCGTTGCGCGTGCGGAAAATGCCGCGCTCCTTCCAGATCTTCTGCCAGCGGGGTTCGGCTTCGCGCGCGTTGTAACGGTCTGTGCTCATGTCTTCTGCGGATCCAAAGGCGCGCGGACTAGGACATGAAAGCGGCGTCGGGGTCAACCTTCAGCGCGACGCGCGCCCTCGCCGGCGCCCGGCGACCGAAACTCCTATGCAGGGGGCGCGGGATGGGGCATCGTCCGGCGCATGAAGGCGGGTTGAGGAACGGGAGGGGTCGGGTGCTGGCATCGCGTTGGACACGCATGGGTTTCGGCTCCGCGGCGATGGCTGCGGCGCTGCTTCTGCCGCTGGCCGCGCAGGCCGCCGCGCCGGGAGCGCCGGGGCTGGACGGGTCCGCGCTCTCGCCGCTCTGGGCCATCCCCTTTGCGGGCATGCTCCTGTCCATCGCCCTGTTTCCGCTGCTCGCCGGGCATTTCTGGCACCATCATTACGGTAAGGTAGCGCTGTTCTGGGGCCTCGCCTTCCTGGTGCCGTTCGCGCTCCTGGAGGGGCCGAGCCTGACCGGGCATGAAGTGGTGCATGCCGCGCTGCTGGAATACATCCCCTTCATCATCCTGCTGTTTGCCCTGTTCACCGTGTCGGGCGGCATATTGGTGGTGGGCAACATCCATGGCAGCCCGGCCACCAACACCGCCATCCTCGCCTTCGGCACGGTGATCGCCTCGCTGATCGGCACCACCGGTGCCTCCATGGTGCTGATCCGGCCGCTGTTGCGCGCCAATGACAACCGCCGCCACAATGTCCACACCGTGGTCTTCTTCATCTTCCTGGTGTCCAACATCGGCGGCTCGCTGACGCCGCTGGGCGACCCGCCTTTGTTCCTGGGCTTCCTGAAGGGGGTCAGCTTCTTCTGGACCACCACCCACCTGTTTCATGACACGGTGGTGGTGGCGGGCATCCTGCTGGCGGTCTTCTATGTCCTCGACCGTTATTTCTACGCGCGCGAGGACGAGACGGTGCGCGATCCCACGCCCGACACGGAGCGCGTGACCGTGCGGGGGCTCCAGAACGTGCCGCTGCTGATCGGCATCATCGGCGCCATCCTGCTCAGCGCGCTGTGGAAGCCCGGCATCAGCTTCGACATCTACGGCACCCATGTGGAGCTGCAATGGATCGCCCGCGACCTGCTGCTGATCGCCATCGCCTTCCTGTCCATCGCCATCACCCCCAAGCTGGTGCGCGAGCGCAACGGCTTTGACTGGGAGCCCATCCGGGAAGTGGCCAAGCTCTTTGCCGCCATCTTCCTCACCATCATCCCGGTGATCGCCATCCTGAAGGCGGGCACGGCCGGCGCGTTTGCGCCGCTGGTGCATCTGGTGACGGGGCCCGGCGGTGAGCCGGTCAATGTCTGGTATTTCTGGCTGACCGGCGCGCTGTCCTCGTTCCTGGACAATGCGCCCACCTATCTCGTCTTCTTCAACCTGGCGGGGGGTGACCCGCACACGCTGATGGGACCGCTGGCGGTGACGCTGGAGGCCATTTCGGCTGGCGCCGTGTTCATGGGCGCCATGACCTATATCGGCAATGCGCCGAACTTCATGGTCCTGTCCATCGCCAAGCACCGGGGCGTGAAGATGCCGAGCTTCTTCGGCTATATGGCTTGGTCCTGCATCTTCCTGCTGCCCTGCTTCGCGCTCCTGACCTTCCTCTATTTCATCTGATCCCCGCCCCGCCGGGGGCCGGGACCGCACAAGAAAAAGGCCGGGCGCCCTGTGGGACGCCCGGCCTTTTCATTTCAGCGTGTCGCGGTCAGGCGACGCAGGACAGGAAGCCCTCTTCCAGCGCCTTCGCATCCAGCTTGCGGCCGATGAAGACGATGCGCGAGGTCAGCGCCTCGCCGGGCTTCCAGGGGCGCTGGTGGTCGCCGTCCAGGATCATGTGCACGCCCTGGAACACGAAGCGGTCCGGGTCGTCCTTGAAGGCCAGGATGCCCTTGGAGCGCAGGATGTTCGGCCCCTCGGTGGCGACCAGATTCTGCACCCAGGGGAAGAACTTCTCCGGGTCCAGCGGCTTCTCGCTGGCGAACGACACGGACTGCATGTCCTCGTCGTGGAAATGCTTCAGGCCGCCATGGGAATGGCCGTGATCGTGGTGGTGCCCGTGGTCATGATGGTCATGGCCGCAGGCGCAGTCCGGGCCATGCTCGTGGTCATGGTGGTGATGATCGTCCTCTTCCAGGAAGGCCGGCTCGATGCTCAGGATGCGGTCGAGGTCGAAGGCGCCGCGATTGAGCACCTCGCCCACGTCGATCTGCGACTTCTGCGTCCGGTGCAGCTTGGCATAGGGATTGATGGCCCGGATGCGGCCTTCCACCTCGGCCAGTTCCGAAGGGCTCACGAGATCGGTCTTGTTGAGCAGGATCACGTCGGCGAAGGCGATCTGGTTCTTGGCCTCGGGTGCGTCCTTCAGACGGTCGGTGAGCCATTTGGCGTCTGCCACCGTCACCACCGCGTCGAGCTTGGTGCGCGCGCCCATCTCCTCGTCCACGAAGAAGGTCTGGGCGACGGGGGCCGGGTCGGCCAGGCCGGTGGTCTCGACGATGATGCCGTCGAAGCCGCCCTTGCGGCGCAGCAGGCCGTCGATGATGCGGATGAGGTCGCCGCGCACGGTGCAGCAGATGCAGCCGTTGTTCATCTCGAACACTTCCTCGTCGGCGCCGACCACCAGGTCATTGTCGATGCCGATCTCGCCGAACTCGTTCACGATCACGGCGAACTTCTTGCCGTGCGGCTCGGACAGGATGCGGTTGAGGAGCGTGGTCTTGCCGGCGCCCAGGTAGCCGGTGAGCACGGTGACGGGAATCTTCTCGGAAGCGGCCATGGGGGTACTCCAGGGCGGGCGTTCCACCCGCGAGACGGTCGATGGCCGGCGCGGGGGGACCGCACCGGCCGGAAATCTGAGATGGCGCCCCCCGGCTCACTCTCAGGAGGACAGGGCCCCCGAAAGTTCGCGCAGGTTATAGCGCACCATGTCGATGTAGGTGGGCGCAGGGCCTTTGTCATCGGACAGGGCGTCGGAATAAAGCTCGCCGCCGACCTTTGCGCCGCTTTCCTTGGCGATGCGGTCCACCAGCTTGGGATTGGTGACATTCTCCAGGAACACCGCCGGCACCTTCTGCGCCTTGATCTGGCGGATGATGCGGCCGACATCCTTGGCGGAGGCTTCGGTCTCGGTGGACACACCTTCGGGGGCCAGCAGCTTCAGGCCATAGGCATCGCCGAAATAGCCGAAGGCATCATGGCTGGTGATGATGACCCGGTGGTCGGCGGGAATGGCGGAGATGGCGGCCTTGGCGTCGGCCTCCAGGGCGTCGAGCTTCTGGGTATAGGCGGCGGCATTGGCCTCATAGGTGGCCTTGCCGGCGGGATCGGCGGCGATCAGCGCGTCGCGGATGTTGGCCACATAGATCTTGGCATTGGCGATGGACTGCCAGGCATGGGGATCGATGGGGCCGTGGTCATGGGCGCCTTTCTTCCCCTTGCCCTTCTCGTCATCATCCTGCGGCTCGGTGGCGGTGCGCACGCGCGGGGTGATGCCCTTGGTGGCGACGATGACGCTCGCCTTGGAGCCGGACGCCTTGATGAGGCGGTCCATCCAGCCCTCGAACCCGAGGCCGTTGACGAAGATCAGCTTGGCGCCCGCCACTTTCTTCGCGTCGGCGGGGGTGGGCTGATAGACGTGGGTGTCGCTGTTGGGGCCGACGATGGTGGTCACCGCCACCCGGTCGCCGCCCACATTCTTCACGAAATCCCCGAGGATGGAGAAGGAGGCCACCACCGGCAGCTTGGCATCGGCGGCGGCCGGGGCGGGGCTGGTCTGGGCAAGGGCCGGAGCGCTGGCGAGCGCCAGCGCGGCGGCCAAAACGGCACGACGGGTCAAGGTCATCGGACGATCTCCGTGATCGGTCAGGACAGGAAGGGGCGTTCGGGCGCCCCGAGGGGCGTCCGGCGGGTGGTCACAGACGCGAGCGTGTGAGGCTCAGGCCTCCATGGTTCAGGCTTCGAGGTGACGCCGCGGCCAGCGCCGGGGCAGCAGGCCGCCGGCGGGGCCGAGCACGACCGAGACCGCATAGGCGAACCCGGCAACGAGAATGATGGAGGGGCCGGACGGGGTGCCCAGATGGTAGGACACCAGCAGCCCCAGCACGCCGCTGACAAAGGCGACGAGGGTCGCCACCACCACCAGCGGGGTGAGATCGCGCACCCAGAAGCGCGCCGTGGCGGCGGGCAGCATCATCAGCCCCACCGAGAGCAGCGTGCCCAGCGCATGGAAGCCGCCCACCAGGTTCATGACCACCAGCGCCAGGAAGATGATGTGGCTTGGCCCGCCCGCCCGGCTCACGGAGGAGAGAAAGGCGGGGTCCACGCATTCCAGCACCAGCGGCCGCCAGATGAAGGCCAGCGCCACCAAGGTGAGCGTCGCAATGCCCGCCACCAGGATCAGAGTGGGGTCGTCGAGCCCTAGCACCGTGCCGAACAGCACGTGCAGGAGATCCACGTTCGAGCCCTTCAGCGAGACGATCATGACGCCCAGCGCCAGGGAGATCAGGTAGAAGGCCGCCAGCGAAGCGTCCTCCTTGATTTCGGTCGCCCGCGCGATCACCCCCGCCCCCACCGCCACCACCACGCCGGCGGTCAGCCCGCCCAGCGTCATGGCGAAAAGGTCGAGGCCCGAGAACAGGAAGCCCACCGCCGCGCCGGGCAGGATGGCATGGGCCATGGCATCGCCGGTCAGGCTCATGCGGCGCAGCATCAGGAACGCGCCCACGGGTCCCGCGCCGAGCGCCAGCGCGAACACGCCCACCAAAGCGCGGCGCATGAACTCGAATTCCGCAAACGGAGCGATGAGCGTGTCGTAAGGGTTCATCACAGATCCAGGCGGCCGGGTCGAGGTCCGGCGGGGAGGCGGCCGGTCAGGCCGCCACGCAGGGGGTGGCGTCCTCGTCCCAGGCTTCGCCCATGCGGCGGGCCTTCAGGAGGTTTTCAGGCGCCAGGACATCACGGGTCTCGCCCCAGGCCACCGGGCCGCGGGCGAGCAGGAGCGTCTGCGGGAAATGCGCCCGCACCAGCTCGAAATCATGCAGCACGGCCAAGACCGTGCGCTTCTCCCCATGCCAGCGCCGCACCAGGTCCACGAGGTCGGAGACGGTCTTGGCATCGAGCGCGGTGAAGGGCTCGTCCAGGAGGATCAGGCGGGCGTCCTGCAGCAGCAGGCGCGCGAACAAGGTGCGCTGCATCTGCCCGCCGGACAGCGTGCCGATGGGGCGGGCCTCGAAGCCTTCCAGGCCCACGGCGGCCAGCGCCTCGCGGATGCGCGCCCGATCGGCCCGGCCGATGCCGCCGAACAGGCCGCGCTTGCGCCACAGGCCCATGGAGACGAGGTCGTAGACATTGATGGGGAAGGAGCGATCTACCTCCGCCCCCTGGGGCAGATAGGCGATTTCGCGCGGGCCGATGCCCGCCCGCTCGATGGAGCCGCTGAGCGGCCGCAAAACGCCGGCAATGGCCTTCATGAGGGTGGACTTGCCGGCCCCATTGGGGCCGCACACGGCCAGCAGCGCCCCCTCTTCCACCGCGCCATCCAGATGATGGACGGCGGGATGGCGCTCATAGCCGAGCGTGAGGTCACGGAAATGCAGCACCGGAGCGCTCATGACACCACCCACACAATGGCCGTCCACATGATCCCGCACAGCACGGCCACCACGGCCAGCCGCGCGCCGAGCGAGGCCCGCAGCGCCGAGACCGCCGGCACCTGAGGTCCGCGCCGGGGCCCGGCTCCATGGGGGTGCCCATGGGAGCCTGAATGGGCGCCCTTATGCGCGCCCCGCCCGGCCTTGGGGGCGGGGTGGGATGGCTCGGCGGGACGGTGGGCGACAGACGACATGCAGGCATTGATACAGAGTATCATTTTCACTGTCCAGCGCTGTTCCTGCATGACCAAGGGACAGGCGTGCAACCGGTTCGGCCGCCCGGGACTTTTTGAACGAAAGCCTCGACACGGGCGCACGGGTGCGCTTCAACACCCCCGCCGCGCCGCGCCGCGCGCGGGAGTCGGGTCGGGTGCGATTCAATCGATTTAGCCCGGACGCCCGCCTCTGTTATTGTGACGTGAGACGTCTTCAGGCCGTATGGGACGGGTCCTTTCGGCCGGGACGTGCTGCAAGGGAGAAGCCCCATGAGCCTGCCCGATCCATTCCCGCTGGTGGCCCGCGCGCCGGTCATTCCGGTGGTCGTCATCGAGCGTGTGGAGGATGCGGTGCCGCTCGCCAAGGCCCTGGTGGAGGGCGGCCTGCCCCTCATCGAGGTGACCTTGCGCACCCCGGTGGCGCTGGAAGCCATCCGCCACATCGCCGCCGAGGTGGACGGCGCCATTCTCGGCGCCGGCACCGTGACCGAGAACGCCCATGTGGAAGCCGCGCTGGAAGCGGGCGCCGCCTATCTGGTGAGCCCCGGCACCACGCCGGACTTCGCCCGGCATCTCGCCCAGGCCCCGGTCCCGGTCCTGCCCGGCTGCGCCAGCGTCAGCGAGGCCATGGCGCTCTCGGCGCTGGGCTTCCAGGTGCTGAAATTCTTCCCCGCCGAGGCGGCCGGCGGCGTGCCGTTCCTGAAATCCATCGCCGGCCCGCTGCCGGGCCTGCGCTTCTGCCCCACGGGCGGGATCGGCCCGGCCAATGTGGAAAGCTATCTGGCCCTGCCCAATGTGGTGGCGGTGGGCGGCTCCTGGGTGGTGCCGGCCGATGCCATCCGCGCCGGCGACTTCGCTCGGGTCCGCGACCTCGCGAAGGCGGCCTCGGCGCTGAAGCGCACGGCCAAGTTCGCCTGAAGGGACGACCCGGGCCCCGCGCCCGGGTCTTTCCCTCAGTGGGCGCTGACCCCTGCCTGGATGGCGCGGGGAATGATGGCGCCGCGATGCATGATGACCTCGGCGGCCAGGCGATGGCCGGCGAGCGCCGCGTCCAGCGGGCTCTGGCCCTTCAGGCGGGCGGCGAGATAGCCGGCATTGAAGCTGTCGCCGGCACCCGTGGTGTCCACGGGCATCACCTCCCGCTCCACCGGCACCTCGATGGTCTGGCCGTCCGCATAGACGAGGGCGCCGCCCGGACCGTTCTTCACCACCACCTCGGACACGCCATAGGTGGTGATGCGCTCGATGGTGGCGCGCGGCGAGGCATCGCCCCACAGGGCCACCTCATCCTCGAAGGTGGGGAGCGCCACCGAGGCCCGCTTCAGCGCCTCCGCGAACACCGTGCGGGCCCGCCCGAGATCCCCGCCCCAGCCGCGCGGGCGGAAATTGCCGTCGAATACCCGCCAGGCGCCGCGCTCGCCGGCCATTTCCAGCGTGGCCAGGAAGCGCCCGAGGCCGGTATTGGTATAAAGCGACAAGGTGATGCCGGAGAAATAGACCGCCTTGGCCGCCACCAGTTGCTGGGCGATCTCCTGCCAGCCGTCCAGCTCGAACAGGCTGCGGGCGGGGGCGCTGTCGCGCCAGTAATGGAAGGTGCGCTCGCCCTTGTCGTCGGTGGTGATGAGATAGAGGCCGGGCACGCGCCCCTTGGCGATGAGGACGGTGCGCCCCGCCAGCCCCTCGGCGGCGGCAAGGTCCAGGATCTGGCTGGAGAAGGCATCGTCCCCGAGCGCGGTGGCATAGGAGGTCTCGATGCCGGCGCGGGAGAGATAGACGGCGGTGTTGAACGTATCGCCGCCAAAGGCGAGGCCGAAGCGGCCATCGGCGCCCCGCGCCAGCTCCACCATCACCTCGCCCACGGAAACAACCTGAACCATTCTCTCTCCCCAGTGCGCGCCGGAGCCCGCCCTTATGGTGCGTGAGGCCGACACGAAGCGGCCGGATCTGGAGGCGCACCTTTGGCCAAGCGGACGGGCGGCGCAAGCCCTTGGCGGGCGAAACTGAACCGTTTCAAATGGCTGATAGCCTCAATCCACCGGCGGCGCGGTGCCCTTCAGCCAGGTGGCGGGGCGCAGGCCCACATTGGCGGCGGGCGCCGCCGCCACCGGCGTGGGCGGGGTGGCCGGCACCTCGCCATAGCGCAGGCGCAGATCCGCCGCGCGGCGCTCATTGGTGACGATCAGGCAGAGCGAACGATGCTCGAAATTGCCGATGGCCCGGCCGCCCTCGAAGGGGGCGACCGCCTGGCAATCCATGTTGCGGAACAGGAGGAAGCGCGAATGGGTCTCCTGCAATTGCCCCTTCCAGCGGGCCCGTTGGGTGCCCATGAGGTCGGCGCGCGCCTCGATCACCGCGATGGCCGTGTCGAGCGTCGCCTCCAGCACGGTCTCGCTGAGATGGACCGCATCATAAAGGCAGCGGTTGAACTCGCGCGGGGACAACTGGCCGCGCGGGCAGCGCGCGCCCAGCGGCCAGGCGGCCCCCACGTCCGGCGCATCCTTTCCCTCACCCAGGCTCCCCGCGCGCTGCGGCGCGGGGGCGAGCTGGTGGGTGAGAACCTGTGCCGGCGTCGGCCCGGCGCGGGAGGGACCGCCCTCCGGCGAAAGCGTGGCCCCGCCCAGATCCGCCATCCAGCCGTGCACCGCGGTGGCCCAGCGCGGCTGCGCCCACAAGGTCAGCGCAACGCCCAAGGCTACCCCCAAGGACAGGCCAAGGCTCAAGCCCAAGGCCAAGCCAGAACCCCACGCGCGCCCGGTCCGCCGCCCGCCCTGTGACGTTCGGGCAGCGCTCATCCGCCCGTCAGGCCGCGTCGCGGCGGGCGAGGAAGGCGCCCATGCGGTCGAGGGCGATGCGGATATTGTCCGCCGAATTGGCATAGGACAGGCGGATATAGCCCTCGCCATGGATGCCGAAGTCCGGCCCGCCGATCACCGCCACGCCCGCCTCCTCCAGGAGCGCGGAGGCCAGCGCCTTGGCCGAGCGCCAGCCGGTGCCGGACACGTTGGGGAAGGCATAGAAGGCGCCCTTGGGCGTGGCGCAGGAGACGCCCGGCAAGGCGTTCAGGCCATCCACCACAATGCGGCGGCGGGCATTGAACTCCGCCACCATGTCCGCCACCGGCTGCTGCGGCCCCTCAAGGGCCGCGATGCCGGCATATTGGGTGGCCGCGTTCACGCACGACCAAGCATTCACCGAGAGCTTGCGCACCTGGTCATAGAGCGCCTGCGGCCAGATGGAATAGCCGAGCCGCCAGCCGGTCATGGCATAGGTCTTGGACCAGCCATTGAGCAGGATCAGCCGGTCGCGAATCTCGGGATAGGCCAGAAGGGTCTGGTGCTGCTCGCCGTCGAAGACGAAATGGTCGTAAATCTCATCCGACATGAGCGCCACATGGGGATGGGCGGCCAGGCCCTTCACCAGCTTGTCGATCTCGGCCTTGGGGGTGACGCCCCCGGTGGGGTTGGCGGGCGAGTTGATGATGAGGAGCCGCGTCGCCGGCGTGATGAGCGCCAAGGTCTCCTCCGCCGAGAAGGCAAAGCCGTTCTCCTCGCGGATCGGCACCGCCACCGGGGTGGCGCCCGTATGCTCGATCATGGAGCGATAGATGGGGAAGCCGGGATCGGGATAGAGGATCTCCGCGCCGGGCTCACCGAACAGGCGGATGGCCGCATACATGGTGACCTTGCCGCCGGGCACGATCATGACGAGCCCGGGGTCCACCTCCACGCCATAGCGGCGGTTCAGATCGCGGGCCACCGCCTCGCGCAAAGGCAGGATGCCCACCGAGGGCGTATAGCCGTGCTGGCCATCCTGAAGCGCCTTGACCGCCGCCTCGACGATATGCGCAGGCGTGCGGAAATCCGGCTGGCCGATACCCAGATTGATGATGTCCTTCCCCTGCCCCGCCAGCACGGTCGCCCGGGCAAGGACGGCAAAGGCATTCTCCTCGCCGATGCGATCGAAGGCGGCGACGGTGGTGAGCATGGCGGTTCCTCCCGGCGGTGCGTCCGCCTTGAACGGGTTTATGTAAGCCTGGGTTGGAATAGACCTAGAGCGGCAATTGTCTCAAGCGCGTCGTTTTTCCGATGGGAATTTCATGCATGCTCGGCGGCGCAATCAGCTTTGTCACCTGCTCGATCTCCGGCCACTTCCAGACCAGAGTGGCGGCGACCTGGTGAAGCGGCGTCTTCTGATAGGACGGGGCCAGGACAAAGCCGTGAAGTCCGGCAGAGCGAAGGGCCAATCGCTCGGCGGGATTTCTGAGAACCCGCGTGTCGCCGGTGATGAAAATCCAGACATGCGGCGAACGGTGGAGATGACCGATCCACTCGACGTCGGAGGCATTCCTCCCCCGTTCCAAGCCTGGAACATCCTTGATGTGAAAAGCGCGGTGACCGTCGATCGAAATAAAACCATCAAGCGTCGAAGCCAGCACGGGAGCTGTGCAATTGTCGAACATCACGTTCAAGCAGCGGCCCTCAGTTCGAGGTCGGCCTCGAACTCCAGGGCACGCTTGACCGAGGCGCGCGGCACCTCAAAGAGCCGCGCCGCGCGGTCCAGGCCCTCGACACGTGCTGCGTTGGCGAGAGTGGTTGTCGGAACCCCGGAGACGGCCTCTATGGGCTGGCCGAAGGACCGGTCGGGGTCGATGACGATCTGACCCTTACGTCCCTTCGGCCACCAAAGGGCCGGCTTGCCCCCGCTGTCGAACTCGACGCCCTTAAGCGAAGGATGCAGCACTTCCGCGAATGCATATTGTCGGCGCAAGGTATCGAGCAGCTTCTCGGACTGCGGGTCTGTTCCTTCGCCCTCGATCACGCGAATGAAAATGTCCTTCCCATCTGTGCGGAAGCGATCCGACGATAAGGGATGGTCGAGACCATAGATTTCGCGGGCCACTTGAATGGCCGACCTGACGCGCTGGGGAGAGATACCAAAGGCGATGAAAGCGGATGCGACGCGAACTTCCATCAGATCGTGGAAGCCCAAGCAGAGCTTCTCATCAGCCGTGGTTTTCACCTGGGGCAGCCAAAGCGGCTCGTAGACCTTGCCGTTCGCCGTGTGGCCGCGCAGCCAACGCGCAATCTTGGCCGCAGAGACCCCAGTCAGGCGCTCTGCCTCCGTCGGAGTGTACAAGCCTATGCCCACGAACTCGAACATGCATCCTCCAAACACCTTATAGCAGGCGTCGTTCTCCCTGGACTGTCAAGAACTGAGGCGCCTGCAAACTGCGCGCTCTCCTTCGGCCTTTCCCCTCAATCCCTGAAATAGTCCGGATGGGTCCGCCGCATGCCCTCGGCGGAGGCGAGCGAGCGGGAGAGGTGGTCGCGGACGGCGGCCTGGGCGGCGGGGGCATCGCCTTGGGCGACGGCGTCGACGATGGCGGTGTGGTCGCGGACGATCTGCGGCGCCTTGCCGGCGATGGGCAGGTTGAGCCGCCGCAGCCGGTCGATATGCCCGCTCCAGCGGCGCACCAGGGCCCAGAGCTCGGCCGCGTCCGCCGTCTCGCACAAGGTGGCATGGAAGGCCCTGTCCTCGCCGTCGAAGGCGTCCAGGTCCCCGGCCTCCAGGAAAGCGGACTGGCGGAAGAGCACCGCGCGCAAGGCGGCCACTGCCTCGTCCCGCTCCTCCTGGGCGCACAAAAGGCGCACCGCCTCCTGCTCGATGGAACGGCGCAGGAATTGGGCACGGCGCGCCTGGGAGAGGTCGATGGGGCTCACCCGCGTGGCATGCTGGGGGAAGACATCCACCAGCCCTTCTTCCTCCAACCGCATCAGGGCATCGCGCACGGGGGTGGAGGACACGCCGAACAAATCCTGGAGCGCGGCGCGCGGCAGCACCGTGCCGGGCGGCAACACCAGCGTGACGATCTTTTCCCGCAGATAGTCGAACACCTGCGGCGCCGCCTGCCGCGAGCGGTCCCGTGCGGGGCGCGGCAAGTCGGGGGGCAGGGTCTGCGGGTCCAAGGGGCGGTTCATGGCCTTCCTGTTAGCACAGATGCGCCTTGACGCGCTAATGCATTAGTGTTTCAGTTTCGCCAGACCCGCCTCAGACGGGCATCCATGCGCCCTGCAAAAAGGGCGCGCAGGGAAACGCCAGGGGAGTCCCCCAATGCCACCGTTCAAGCTCTTTTGCGCGACGCTTCTCGGCGTTGCGCTCGCCGCGCCGTGCCTGACCGCGCCGGCCCTTGCCGCCGGCTATCCCGACCGCCCCGTCACCGTGGTCGTGCCCTTCCCGGCCGGCGGGGCTTCCGACAGCACGGCCCGCTTCATGCAGCCCAAGATGAGCGAGACCCTCGGCCAGCCGGTGGTGATCGACAATCGCGCCGGCGCCAATGGCGCCACCGGAGCCATCCATGTGGCGAAGTCGCCGGCCGACGGCTACACGCTGCTGGTGGGCTCCATCGGCGTCTTCGCCATCAATCCGGCGCTGATGCCCAATCTCGGCTACAGCCCGCAGAAGGAGTTCGACCTCCTGACGGTGGCGGTGCGCACCCCCAACGTGCTGGTGGCGAACCCCAATTTCCCCGCCAATACGGTGGCCGAGCTGATCGCTTATATGAAGACCAATCCCGGCAAGGTGACGTTTGCCTCCTCCGGCATCGGCTCCTCCGATCATCTCACCGCCGCGCTGTTCTGGCAGAAGACCAAGACCGAAGGCCTGCACGTGCCCTATAAGGGCGGCGGCCCGGCCATCACCGATCTCATCGGCGGCCATGCGGACGTGTCGTTCCAGAATCTGGGCTCGGTCGCCAATCAGGTGAAGGCCGGCAAGCTGAAGATCCTCGCCGTCACCGCCGCCGACCGCACCTCGCTCTTCCCCGACACCCCCACCATGGCGCAGGCCGGCGTGCCAGCGCTCGAGGTCTATTCCTGGCAGGCGGCCGCCGGGCCCAAGGGCCTGCCGGCGGATGTGAAGGCCAAGCTCGTCGCCGCCTTCAAGGCGGCCCTCACCGACCCCGAGGTGATCCGCAAGTTCAACGATATCGGCTTTGAGGTGGTCAACAGCACGCCGGCCGAGTTCGAGGCCTTCCAGGCCAAGGAGCAGACCATGTGGAAGGGCGTGATCGACGAGGGCAAGATCAGCCCCTCCCAGTGAGCCGCACCTGCCGCAGGGCCACCGCCCCCCTTTTTCCCCGCCCGGGTCGCCAAGGCCCGGGCGGGGCTGTCTCCCCTCCCCTCAGGTCCCGTCATGCCAGAGCATAAGAAGACACCGCAGACCCTGCGCAGCGCGCGCTGGTTCTCCGCCGACGATCTGCGCGGCTTCGGCCATCGCTCGCGCATTCTCCAGATGGGCTATGCCCATTCGGACTTCGTGGGCCGCCCCGCCATTGCGATCGTCAACACCTGGTCCGGCATCAATCCCTGCCACGCCCATTTCAAGGAGCGGGTGGAGGATGTGAAGAAGGGGGTGCTCCAGGCGGGGGGCTTTCCCATCGAGCTGCCGGCGCTCTCGCTGGCCGAGAATTTCGTCAAGCCCACCACCATGCTCTACCGCAACTTCCTCGCCATGGAGACGGAGGAGCTGATCCGCTCCCATCCGGTGGACGGCGTGGTGCTCATGGGCGGCTGCGACAAGACCACGCCCGCCCTCATCATGGGCGCCATCAGCGCCGGCCTGCCGGCCATCTTCGTGCCCGCGGGGCCCATGCTGCGGGGCAATTGGAAGGGCAAGGTGCTGGGCTCGGGCTCGGATGCCTGGAAGTTCTGGGACGAGCGCCGCGCCGGCAACATCACCGACCAGGACTGGAAGGACATCGAGGGCGGCATCGCCCGTTCCTACGGCCATTGCATGACCATGGGCACGGCCTCCACCATGACCGCCATCGCCGAGGCCATCGGCTTCACCATGCCGGGCGCCTCCTCCATTCCGGCGGCGGATGCGGGACACATGCGCATGGCGGCGGACGCCGGCCGGCGCATCATCGACATGGTGTGGGAAGACCTGAAGCCCTCGGACATCCTCACCCGCGACAGCTTCGAGAATGCCATCGCGGTGGCCATGGCCATGGGCTGCTCCACCAATGCCATCATCCATGTGCTGGCCATGTCCCGCCGCGCGGGCTGCCCGGTGACGCTCGACGATTTTGAGGCGGCCAGCCGCAAGGTTCCGACCTTGGCCAATGTCCGGCCCACCGGCGACACCTACCTGATGGAGGACTTCTTCTATGCGGGCGGCCTGACCGCGCTGATGAACCGCATCGGCGGCCACCTGCACCTCGACGCTCTCACCGTCTCCGGCCGCACCGTGGGCGAGAATATTGCGGGCGCTGAAGTCTATAATGACGATGTCATCCGCACGCCCGACCGCCCCGCCACCGACCAGAGCGCCCTTGCGGTTCTGAAGGGGAATCTGGCGCCCGAGGGCTGCGTCATCAAGCCGGGCTGCTGCGAGCCGCGCCTCCTGAAGCATGCCGGCCCCGCTTTGGTGTTCGACGACTATCCCGCCATGAAGGCGGCCATTGACGACGAAAACCTGGAGGTCACGCCCGACCATGTGCTGGTGCTGCGCAATGCCGGGCCGCTGGGCGGGCCGGGCATGCCGGAATGGGGCATGCTGCCGCTGCCAAAGAAACTGGTGAAGCAGGGCGTGCGCGACATGATGCGCATCTCGGACGCCCGCATGAGCGGCACCTCCTATGGCGCCTGCGTGCTCCATGTCTCGCCCGAATCCTATCTGGGCGGGCCGCTCGCCTTGGTCGAGACCGGCGACATCATCGCGGTGGACGTGGAAGCCCGCAGCATCCACCTTCAGGTGGACGAGGCCGAACTGGAGCGCCGCCGGGCCGCCCTCGCCCCGCCGCCGCCGCGCTATGAGCGGGGCTATGGCTGGATGTTCTCCCGCCACATCAAGCAGGCGCACGAAGGGTGCGACTTCGACTTCCTGGAAACCAGCTTCGGCCCCTCCGCGAGCGAGCCGGACATCTTCTGACCGACCTTTTTTTTCACCGGGAGTGAAACGTGGAATTGCCCGTCAACACCTTCAAGGCCGCCATCCATGCCCGCCGCCAGCAGATCGGGCTGTGGTGCTCCATCCCGTCCAACTTCACCGCCGAGATCCTGGCCAATTCCGGCTTCGACTGGCTGCTCATCGACACCGAGCACACCCCCAACGAGCTCGCCAATGTCTACAGCCAGCTCCAGGCGGTGAATGGCGGCACGGCCCATCCCATCGTGCGCATTCCCTGGAACGATGCGGTGGTCATCAAGCGCTATCTGGATGCGGGCGTGCAGACCTTCCTCATCCCCATGGTGCAGAATGCGGAAGAGGCCCGCGCGGCGGTGGCCGCCACGCGCTACCCGCCCAAGGGCATCCGGGGCTTTGCCTCGGCGGCGCGGTCTTCCCGCTTTGGCCGGGTGAAGGACTATTATTCCAAGTGCGAGCAGGAATTGTGCGTGCTGGTGCAGGTGGAGACCCAGACCGCCCTCGACAATCTGGAAGAGATTTGCGCGGTGGAGGGCATTGACGGGGTGTTCATCGGCCCCGGGGACCTGTCCGCCTCCATCGGCTATCTCGGCCGGCAGGGAGAAGAGGCGGTGGTCACCCTCATCGAGGGCGCCATCGGCCGCATCACCAAGGCCGGCAACCGGGCGGGCATCCTCACCCCCGACGCCACGCTCGCCCGCCGCTACATGGCAGCCGGCTGCGTGTTCACGGCGGTGGGTTCGGACAGCGGCCTGCTGGTGCGCCATTCGGAGGCGCTGGCGGCGTCCTTCAAGGCGGGCTGACGCGATCCAACGCTTCGCCCTGGCGCATGTCCCTCACGCGCGCCAGGTGCCCGTTCGCGGACATGCCAGGGAGCGCCGGCCTCAGGCGGCTGACCGCTCCCGCTGCACCTCCAGCCCCCGCCGCAGGGCCTCGGCGGAGACGACACCGCGATGGAGGAGATGCTCGCCGATGCGCCCGTCGCGCTCGGGCTTGTAATCCTCCATGGCGGCCTCGAAGGCCTGCCGCTGCACCAGCCCGAGGGCGATCAGAATGTCGCCCAGAAGCGGCGGCGCGGTCTGCGCATCGAACGTCTCGACCGCGCCGGTGAGCAGGCGCAGGCCGGCGGCGATCTCGCTCTCGCGGGCGACGCACTGGATGGGCGGCTGGCCGAGCGCGTCCGCCAAGGCGACCACCGCATCCCCCCGCAACGGACCGCCCACCGCCACGCGCGGCGCCCCGTCCGCCGCAGGTCCGATGGGCACGCAGCGATAGCGCACGCACAGCTCCACCGGCAGATCGCGGCCGTGCTGCGTCAGCATGTCCGCCGTCAGGAACACGCGGGGCAAGTCCTCCTGGGCGGCAATGGCTTCGGCCAGCGTGTCGTCGTCCAGCCAGCCTTGCGCCACCAGAAGGCGGCCGAGCGGCAATTGGGTCTGGGCCTGCTGCTCCAGGGCCGCGTCCAGCTTGTCCTCCTCCACCACCTGCCAGGAGCGCAGCAATTCCCCGAGCCGGGCGCGGCGCTTGGCCAGCTGGGCCGTGGTGGGAAAGGCGTGGGTGGTCTTGTCCCAGGTCACCCGCGTGCCGAACAGCAGCGAGCCGATGAACAGCTTCCAGGCGCGCGCCGCCGCCATGAAGTTCACGGCGTTGGAGATGACCATGCGCGGCAGCGAGAGCAGGCCCTGCTGCCAGCCATAGAGCAGCCCGACGAAATACATGCGCTGCACCACCCGCAGCGTGAAGGCGATGAAGTTGAAGAACAGGACGAAGATCATGAAGTCGTTGTTGACGAACATGGGCGGGAAGCGCTCGCGCCCAAAGCCCAGCTCGGCCGCAATGAAGAAGCCCAGGAAGTTCAGCAGCACGAAATAGGCGAGGATGGAGACCAGCGAGGTGACGATGGACTTGCGGTCGCGGAACAGGAGGTATTTGGTCGCCCAGGAGCCCGGCCAGCCCAGTTGCACCCAGCTCTGGAGGGCGATGCCCAAGGTCCAGCGCGCCTTCTGGCGATAGGCGGCGCGGAAGGTGTCGGGAAAGAACTCACGCACGCACAAGGGCATGGTGATGGTCGTGGGCTTGTCGGCGGCGCCGAACCAGCTCTTGCGCACCACCCGGTAATGGACGGGGAAGCGCACGAAGATGGACTTCATGTTGCGGCGCGTCAGGCGCAGGCCAATGTCATAGTCCTCGGTCAGGCTGTCGGTGTTGAAGGGCTGGTTGTTGGTTTCCTCGCACAGCGCAAGGAGCGCCTTGCGGGAGAAGCAGGTGCCGACCCCGGCCGAGGGCACCATGCCGGACAGGCTCTCGCGCACCGGCAGGTCCTTGGCATGCCACTCGGCGAACTCGTCCATATAGGTGCCGGCCACCAGTTCGTACCAGTCGCGCTCCAGCGACATGACCGGGATCTGGACCAGCTCCTTGCGATGCACCAGATAGTTGAAGAGGTGCAATTCCAGCGGATGGATCACGTCCTCGCAGTCGTGCAGCACCACGCCAGCGAACTCCACGTCGTGCTGCTGCTCGTAGAGGAAAATGGCCTGCACCACCCAGTTCAGGCAGTCCGCCTTGCAGGTGGGGCCGGGGTGAGGCACCTCCACCCGCTGAAGCTGCTTGAAGCGACGCTTCATGCGCTCCACCTCGGTGATGGTGGCCTCGTCGTTGGGATAGGTGCCGACGAAGATCTGGTAGTTGCGATACTCCAGCGTGCCCACCATGGTGTCGAGCATCACCGCGATGACATTGGCCTCCATCCAGGCCGGCACCATGATGGCGATGGGCTTTTCGGGCGCCTCCCGCAGCCCTTCCGCCGTCAGCGGCTTGTAATGGGGCGCGCGCTTGATGGTGAGGGCGCGGACGATCTCCCGCACCCAGTAATAGGCGTCGATGAACAGGTCATCGAGGCTGGAGATCATGATGAGCACGGCCACCACGGCCGCGATCCATTCCACCGCCGCATAATAGAAGGCGACGGGATAGAGGAGGACGGCGCTCAGCATGGCCGGGCCTTCCCCGCCCGGGAACCGCGGGCCGGCGCGCACCCCTGCCCGGCAGACGGCCGAAGCACCGCCGTCGCAGGAAGGGGGCGGCGCGCCCGTTGTCCCAGCGTGGTCATCAATGGCCCGTCCGGTTCCGGCGGCGCATGGCGCGGGCGGCCAGCAGCAGCACGAAGAACAGCACGATGGCGACGCCGGCGGCGATCGGCCCCCAGGTGGCGCGCTCGCGCCAGGCCATCATCACATAGTCCCAGGGCCGCTGCGCCACCGCCTCGGCGGCACTGGTGGTGTTGATCTGCGCCACCGTCCCCTTGTCGGAAATCACCGCCACATCGCCGGTGCCGAGCTGGAAGGTGGCCGCGCCCGGTCCCGCCCCCAAGGCCCGATAGTCCAGGCCCACCCGCTCACCGGAGGCCATGGCCTGCACCACCGCGACCCGGTCGAGGCCGGTCAGGTCCAGCAGCGTGCGCTCCCCCTCGCCCAGCAGGACGAGCCGGTCGCCGTCGAGGCGCACCTTGCGGGCCGCGCCCTCCACCGGGGCGTCGAAGGCGAGGAAGTTGGCCGTCGGCTTCACGGCGCCGGAGGCCGGCGCCACGACAAGCCGGCCCTGCTCGGGGGAGACCCCGGCGGCCACCATCAGCGAGACCACGCGGGGCAGGCCCTGCAGGGGCGCCTGGAGATAGGCGGGCGGCACGATCACATCCAGCGGGCCGGACAGACGCGCCAGCACGCCGACGAAGTCGGTGGTGGTGGCCTGGTTGTCCGAGACCAGGCGACTCGAAGGCAGCACCGCCACCGGATAGGGCTGCGGCGTCTCCCGGCAGCGATCCCCCATGGGCTGGCGCTGGAACGACACGCGCAGCACGTTGACGGGGGCGAGCGCATAATAGGGCACCTCCACCGACAGGCGCTCCGCCCCGCCATTGCCGCCGAGGCTGCGGGCGCCCAGCAGATAGTCATTGAGGAACACCGAGGCCACCGGCTCGGACGCGGCGGCACTGGGGGCCGCCGCCAGGTCCAGGTCCAGGCGCGAGGGCAGGCCGCCGGCGGTCACCGCCTTGCCGATGTCGAAAGTGGCGCTCCAGTCGCCGCGCACGAGCACGTCGAAGGAGGCGGAGAGGCCGCCGAGGCGGGACAGGGGAATGCCGCGGGCATCGCCGGGGGCATGGGCCAGCGCCGCATCCACCTTCACGGCGGGCACCTGCAGCGTGCGGCGCCAGGTGTCGGAGAGCACCCCGGAGGCGGGGCCGGCGGCGGCGGCATCCACGGCGATCACCGAACGGCCGCCCAGCATGGCGATGTTCAGATTGCGGCCGCTGATCTCCCGCTCGGCGGTGAAGCCGGTGGCCCGCCAGGCATCGAAGGCCGCGAGGGCCTCCGGCCCGGCGGCCGCCATCTGAGTGCGCAGCGCGTCCATGGCCGCAGAAAGCGCGCCCCGCAGCGTGGCATCGCTGACCACCATGTCGGCCACCACCGGGCCATGGCCGGCCAGCATCAGCAGCGCCCCCAGCTCCGCCGCGTCCTTAAGGGTATGGTGCCCGCCGCCGGCCAGGCCGGCGAAGGCGGGGATCGCCCGCAGCGGCTCGGGAATGGTGAGGCCGGCAAGGTCCACCTCGCTTCCCACCGCTGGCAGGACCACGAAGGTGACGCGCTTGCCCCCGCGTTCCAGCACCGTGCCCAGGCGCCAGGCCGCATCGAAGCTTTCCTTCGGCAGGGCGCCGGGCGCCACCAGCACGCGGGTGCGGGCGGGCAGCGCGGTCCAGGCCGTGGTGAGGTCCTGCACCGCGTTGCGGTCGTAGCTGTAGGTCAGGCGGGTGGAGGGCTGCACCTCCAGCACATTGCCGATGGACCGGTCGTCGAAGCACACCTGCTCGGCCACCATGGAGGCCCAGGACACCGTCAGGTCCAGGAAGCCGGTGGCGCGCGGCTGGCCGGAAATGCGCATGGGCGTGGAGAATGTGCCCTCCGGGTCGGTGGGGGAGCTGGCCCATTGGGCGGTGCCGTCCACATAGGCCACCACCGAGGTGCGCCCGCCATCTCCGCGCAGATAGCGCGCGTCCAGCGTCACCACAGCATCCTTGAGGGGAATGCCGGAGGGCACGGGCAAATAGAGGCTGCGGCGGAAATCGGTGCCCGACAGATTGATGGGCCGGACAATGCCGAGATCCGACAGGGCGACGCTCACCTCCACGGTGCCATCGCTCAAGGCCTGGATGGCGGCCGCAAGGGCCGCGGGCGATGCCGGGGCGCGGGGCGCGGCCGGGAGGGCGGGCTGCGCCGGCGCCGGGATCTGCGCCTGGGTCTGGGCCTGGGTCTGGGCTTGGATCTGCGCCTGGCGCTGAAGGGGGGATGGGCGCTGGATGGGCGATTGGGCCGCGGCCGATCCGGTCGTGGCGCAGGCGAGGCCGAGCAGGGCAAGGCCCGCCAGCGCGCCGGCCGCGCGGCCCGGCGCACGAGGTGCGAGGGAGAGAGAATCTGTCTTGCCCACGGTCATGTCCTGCCTGTCAGGCCGCGTGTTTCCCCTGAAGGGACTGCGGCGAACGCCAACTTGGCTCAAATTCGGTTCAAATTGCGCCGGATCGCTCCCGACGGCCGGCCTTGCCATCACGATCATGCGCGCGCTCCCGGTGAAAAGGGCGCGCTGTCCCGCCCCTGCAGGGCCGCGACGATGCGGGCGCATGCCAGCCCGTCGCCATAAGGATTGTTCTGGCGGGCAAAGCGCGCATAGCGCTCCGGTTCGTCCAGCAGCGCACCCACCGCGCCGACGATGCGGTCGGCATCGGTGCCCACCAGTTCCACCGTGCCGGCCGCCACCGCCTCCGGCCGCTCGGTGACTTCGCGCATCACCAGCACCGGCTTGCCGAGGGAGGGCGCCTCCTCCTGCACGCCGCCGGAATCCGTCAGCACCAGATGGCACCGGCGCATGAGATAGACGAAGGGCAGGTAATCCAGGGGCGCGATGAGATGCACATTGGGCCGCCCGCCGAGCAGCCGGTGCACCGGCTCGCGCACCTGGGGATTGAGATGGACGGGATAGACGATCTCGATGTCGGACCGCTCGGCAAGCCGCGCCAGGGCCTCGCAGATGGCGATGAAGCCGGAGCCGAAATTCTCCCGCCGGTGCCCGGTCACCAGAATGAGGCGCCGTCCGGCATCCAGGAAGGCGAACTGGCCGGCGAGGGCGTGGCCCAGCGCGGCGTCGCCGTCGATCCGGGCGAGCGCCAGGAACAGGGCGTCGATCACCGTGTTGCCGGTGACATGGATGGCGCCCGCCAGCCGCTCGCCGCGCAGATTGTCCGCCGCCGCCGGAGTGGGCGCAAAGAGCAGGCCGCACAGACGGTCGGCCACTTGCCGGTTCATTTCCTCCGGCCAGGGCTGGGTGAGGTCATAGGTGCGCAGCCCCGCCTCCACATGGCCGAGTGGAATGCCGCGATTGAACGCGCACAGGGACGCCGCCAGAGCGGTGGTGGTGTCGCCGTGCACCAGCACCCGGTCGGGGCGCACCTCGTCCAGCACCGGATCAAGGGCGGCGAGCACGCGGGCCGTGAGGCCGTTGAGGGTCTGGTTGGGCACCATCACATCAAGGTCGTAATCGGGGGTGATCTGGAACAGGCCGAGCACCTGGTCCAGCATGGCGCGGTGCTGGCCGGTTACGCAGACAAGGGAGGTCAGTCCAGCTTCCGCTTCGATGGCTTTCACCAAAGGCGCCATCTTGATGGCTTCCGGGCGGGTGCCGAACACCGACAATATGCGCATGATCCCTCGCCTCCCCCCTTCCGGCCATCCGGCCGCGCCTCCCTAAGGCCGCGCTCGTGGATCTGACATGACACCAGCCGGCGAACCGCCCGCCCGCCCCGACGCCAGCCCCCGGCCGGTCGGACGGCGCGCCATTCTGGCCGCCGCAGCTTTCGGCACGCTTGCCCTGCTCTCCCGGACGACGCGCGATCCCAGCCATCCCGCCGGGCGGCTGGACGGCACCTTCATCCAGCCCTGGCGCGATGACCTCACCTTGTCCACCACCCAATGGGCGCAACGGGTGGCGGATGCGCGGATGCTGGGCTGCCGGAGCTTGATCCTGCAATGGACCAGCCACGGCACCGACTATGCCCTCGACGCCACGCTGATCATCCAGCTGCTCGACCTCGCCTTGGCGGCCGGCTGCCGCCTGCAGGTGGGCCTGCCCTATGACCCCGCCTACTGGCCGGTGCTGGAAGGACGCGGCGACAGCTCCCGCGCGACCTTCCTGGAGGGAGCGGCGGCGCGTGCCGTGGCCTTCCTGCAGGCCGCGCCCTTCGCCGGCCATCCCGCCTTCGCGGGCTGGTACATTCCCTATGAGCTGGACCAGGCGAGCTGGGCGCGCCCGGAAGAGATGGCGCTCCTCGTCCCCTTCCTGCGCCGGCTGCGGCAGGCTGGCAGGGCGAGCCCCATGGCCATCTCCTGCTTTCACAGCGCCAACGCCCCCGGCCGCACGCTGGTGGACCTGTGGCAAGGCCTGCCGGCCGACCTGAACCTGCGCCCGCTGGTGCAGGATGGGGTCGGCGTGTTCGGCCTCGCCAATTATCGTCACCTCGCCCCCCTCTTCGCCCATTTCCGCGCCATGGGCCGCCCCTTCGACTTGGTGGTGGAACTGTTCGCCCAGAAGCCGACGGACCTGCTGGAGCCCGGCGCCTTTGCCGCCGATGCGGCCGATGCCGTGCGCCTCGCCGCCCAGCTGGACCTTGCGGCGGCGAGCGGGGCGGTTCACCGCATCGCCTTCGCCCTCCACCCCTACATGACCGGCCCCGCCCCCGGGGCCGCCGCGCTCAGAGCCGCCTATGCCCGCGCGCGCGATCCTCAGTAGGATACGAAGGCGCTGGCGAAGACGCCCTGCGCCCGCTCGTCGCCGGCGAGCCGCCAGCGATATTGCAGCGTGAAGTCCAGGTAGGAGCGCGGCGCCGCATAGGCCCCCTCGCGGAACCAGATGCGCAGGTTGGCGCCCGGCCCCGCCCCGAGCGCGCCGGGCGTGGCGAGGACGGAATCATAGGCCCCGCCAATGGCCAGGAAGGGGGTCAGGACCACCTTGTCGGAAATGCCGTCCAGCCGGTAGGAGCGGCCGAGCCGAGCCTCGAAATTGCCGATGGTCTCCGGGTTCAGGGCGAAATAATCGCCCTCCCCATAGACCTGCCAATAGGTCCAGTCGGGCACGTCCACCCGCAGGTCGGAACCCTCGCCGGTGGAATAGGCCACCCGGAACAGCCAGTCGGTGCGCGCCGCGCTGCCGCCGGGGAAGAGATAGCTCGTCTCCAGGATCAGGTTCTGGTCCGAGAACGGCTTCCACCGGGCGCCCACGCTGAGCTGCACCGACGGCCAGCCCGTGGCCCCGTCATTCTGGTCATACAGCGTCTCGAACGCCCGGCCGAACACCTCGAACAGGGCCCCGTCCCGATAGCCGATGACGGGGGGCCGCCAATAGAGCTCCGCCCCCGCCTGCACCGCATGCCCGACGCCAGGTGGCGCCGCCATGACGGTGGTGGGCATGACGCCCACCGCGCCGTAGGAGACCGAGGCATAGGCGCCCCAGCTGCGCTCCATATCCGCCACTTCGCGCCGCACGCCGAAGACGGTCTGCGGCGGCAGCGACAGGGTGCCGGCGCGCACCTCGTCCAGGCTCTGCTGGAAGAATGCGATGGCCTGCGCATTCTCCGCCTGGCGCTTGGCCACATAGGCGGCATCCAGCGTCGCCGGACCGCGCAGCGCGCCGTAGGACTTGGCCTTGTCGAAATAGAGGAGGGCCTCCTTCTCCGCCCCCACCTGGTTGGCCAGATAGGCCACGTCCAGGGGCTGGAAGCTCTCGAAGGCGCCGGCGGCCAGAGCCGCCAGGAAGCGCTGGCGGGCCTCCTCCTTGCGGTTCAGCGCCACCAGTTCGCCGATGGCCCCACGCAGCATGGTGGCCCGCTCCGCTCCCGTCTTGGCGGTCGCCGCACCGGTCTCGAAGGCGTCGAGCGCTTCCGCATGCCGATTGAGGGTCTGGAGGGCGAAGGCCCGCCGGGCGGCCACCTCATAATTGCGCTCGCGGGCGAGCGGCGCCAGGGCGGCCAGGGCCTCGCCGGGCTCCTTGGCGGCGAGCGCCGCATCGGCCAGCGACACGCGCACTTCGCGCACTTGGGCGGAGGGGAGGCCGGGATCGCGCAGCGCGGCGGTGAAATCCCGCGCCGCCAGGGCCTGCCGGCCGAGCTTCTGATAGGCGAAGGCCCGCTGGAGGAGCAGTTGGGCCTTGTCCGTGACCCGCGTCAGCCCCTCGCCGGCGGCCTGCACGGCATCGGCAAAGCGCCCGGCGGCGGACAGGGCGGTCACCAGCAGCGCGCGATAGCCGCCATTCTGCGGGGCGGCCTCCACCGCCTGGCGGGCAGCGGCGACGGCAGCGGCATAATCCTTGGCGGCATAGGCCTTATAGGCGGCATCGGCGGCCCGATAGGCCACATCCTCCGTGGACGGGGAGGCCCCGGGACCGGTCGGCGGCGGCACCGGGGGCACCGCGGACGGGGAGAGGCGCAGGGCGGGCGGCGGGGCTGCGGGAGCCGCCGGAGCCGCTGTCCGAGGAGCCGTCTGGGGTGCGACCGCGGGTGGCGGGGCTTGAGGCGCCGTCTGGGGGACGGCGGGGCGCGTCGCCGCGGACGCCGCCCCTTGCGCGGGCGTTTCCGGCGCCGGGGCGCGAGCCGGGGCCGAAGAAGGAGAAGCGGGCGCGGCAGACGGTGCCGATGCGGCAGGCGCCACGGGTTGCGGCGGTGTGGGCTGAGGCGCCGCCTGCGCCGTCTCCGGGACGGGCGGCGGAAGCGGCCGGGTCTCGGCGGCCTTCAGGCGCTCGGCGATGATGTCAGCCCGTTCGGCCAGGCGGGGATCGGTGACGCCCATGGCCCGGGCGCGCCGCACTTCCGCGTCCGCCTCGGGCAGCCGGTTGGCGGCAATGAGGGCGTCGATGAGCAGCAGCCGCCAGCGCACCACGTCCGGCTGGAGGGCAAGCGCCGAGCGCACCTTGTCGGTCGCCTCGCCATAATCGCCGGCGGCGAAGGCCCGATAGGCCTGGTCGGCCAGGGACCAGGCGGCACCGGTGCCATCCTGCGCCATGGCATGGGGCGTCACGGCCGGTGCGAACGTGCCGAGCGCCACCGCCAGGGCCACCAGCGACGCGCCGGCCCGCCCCTTCCAGGGGGGCGTGCGGGGGGATCTGGATTGCGCAGGGCGAATCGGGACGGTCATGGAAAGACCGTGCGCCCGCAGGGTTAATCGGCCGTTAAGGTTAACCGCCTTTTCTTTTTGTTAACCAGCCGTTTAGCACGTCAGCGGCGACCCGCTGGCGCAGGACACGCGCCGCCCGGCGGGGCAGCGCGTGCAGGTCACTGGAAGCGCTGGGTCAGCCGGACGCTGGAGGGCGCGAAGGCATAGACCGGGATCGCCGCGATGGCGGGCCCCGAGAAGCGGGTGGTGGAGAGGCCGGCGGTGGGATCAGACGAGAAGCCCGTGGCCACCACTTCCTTCGGCGCGGTCATGAAATGGGTCAGCACGCGCATCTCGGGCGCCCGCATATAGGGCTCGAAGGCGAAGCTGTGCGCCGTGAACACCCGGCCGAACGGCACCTCCGCCGTGCGCGCCCGCTCCCGCGGCCGCTGGGGCATGGGCTGGAGGTTGGGGCTCAAGATGGTGTTGGGCGCGCCGCCGATCATGTCGCCGGAGGGGGCGAAGGACAGTGCACCTTCCGGCGCGCCGGTGCCGCGGGTGATGACGGCGGGCAGCGGCGGGATGGAGGCGGTCTGGATCGGGTCCGCCGCCTGGAGGCTGGTGTCGGCCACCGAGGGACGGCGCAAAGGCAATGGCGCGTTGGGCAAAGGCGCCAGCACCGCCTGGGCGGTGACGATGGCCGCCGCGATCTCCGCCGGGCGGGCGGAGGGCAGCGGGGCAGGCGCCAGCGCCACGGTGGTGACCTTGGGCTGCGGCGCGCGGATGGGGAGCGGAACCGGGGCCGCCGGGGCGCTGGACGCGGCACGGGTGCCGGCGCGCGCGGGAGCCGCGGCAGGGGTCGCGGGGGTGGCCGGCGTATCGTCGTCGTCGGCGCTCGCCACATAGGCGCCGCCCTGGGCCGGGCCGACCGAGGCCACCTGGGTGCCGCCCGAGCCGCCTCCCTTGGCGGCATTGCGCGCGGCCGCCTTCACCTCGGACGGGCTCATGTCCTGGGCGCCGGCGGCGTCGTCCGACTTGCGGCCACCGCCAAACAGAGCGGCGAAGAAGTTCTTGAGACCGGACCCCACATCCTCTTCCTCGGGCCCGCCGGCCGTACCGCCGCGCGCCTCAAGCTCCGCCAGGGCCACCTTGTAATTGGCCAGGGGCTTGCCGTCGGAGGGGATGTGGACGGTCTTCTCGTCGGGGAACACGCGCACCAATTGGTCGTGGGTCATGCGCGGCCAATGGCGCACGCCGCCCGTATCCATGTGCACGAAGGGGGTGTTGGCGGTGGGATAGAAGCCGACGCCGCCGCGCTGCATGCGAAGGCCCAGCACCCGAAGATCGGTGATGCTGACGCCGGGAATGTAGAAGTCCATGGCCTTGCCGCGCATGTGCTGGCTCTGCTCGGCCACCAGCTTGGAACGGGATCGCAGCATGGAATTGGTCTGGGGAGAGCGATAGCCGCTCACCACATGGATGCTCTCGGACGCCCCGACGTCGCGATAGACCTCCCAGACGAGGTCGAACAATTGGGGGTCCATATTGGTGGGCTCGTCGCGCCGCCAGTCGCGCAGGAACCAGTTCAGCTTCTTGAGGACCGCCTCGTCATAGCGGCCTTCCTTCTTGAAGGTGAAGGTGCCGCCCTCGCCCGTGTTCATGTTGAGCAGATAGAGGGTGCGGGTGTCGCCGTTGGCCACCGCATTTTGCAGTGCGGTGGTGCCGCACATGAAGAGGGTGATGGCGGCGAAGACCGCCCGCGCCCGCGCGCCCGGAACGAGGCGTTTGGACGGCGCAAAGCGGGCGGAAAGACGAAGAAGAGGCAATGTCTCGAACCCGAGGCTCAGATCGGACTTTGCCGCGCACAGACCGGCGCGCGGCGCGAAGCTCACTAAGAGTCTTGTCGGGTTCGGTTAAGGGCGTGTGTACGCCCCGCGCCCCCAGACCTCGGATCGCGGGGTCCCGCCCGCTCACCTCGGTCACGCGAGTGTGATTAATGACACAGTGTGGCGAAATCGTGCAGCGGAAACTTTGCGAGACAGCTCCACGCAAGCGTCGTTAACGGGCCGTTCATGCCCCAGCCCGCGCGCGCAAACGGCCCCGCCAGCCCTTGATTTCGCAGATGCGAAGGGCAGCTTGCGCGGGCCGGCGCACGCAAAAAACCCCGCGTGGCCAGGGCTGCGCGGGGCTTTGCATCGAGCGGGGATCAGCGGGTGGCGGCAGTGGGCTTGCCGGCGGCCAAGTGCTGGGGTGTGTCGAGATGCAGCAGCTCGCGCATTTTCGCGTCGATGCCGTAAATGTCGTCACGGCCGCGCAGCACCCCGGTCTCGTCCACCCAGACGGTGAAATAAACCACGTGGACGGGAATCTTCTGCTTGAACGTGAGGTAGCGCTCGGCGCCGCCGAACATCTTGCCGATGCGCTCCTGCGTCCAGGTGTCGTCGCGCATGGCGATGCCGAAGATCACCTCGCCGAAGCTCAGGGGGTCCTGCACCCGCATGCAGCCGTGGGAATAGGCCCGCTTCTCGTTGGCGAACAGGCGCGGCGAGGAGGTGTCGTGCAGATAGACCGAATGGTCATTGGGGAACATGAACTTGATGCGCCCCAGGGCATTGCGCTCGCCCGGCGGCTGGCGGAAGGAATAGCCGGAGGCGCCATTGGCCCAGTTCACCGTGGTGGGGTCCACCACCTTGCCGTTGCGTGTGATCTCAATGCCCTGGCGCGCCAGATAATAGGGGTCCCGCTGCAGATTGGGCACCATTTCCTTGCGGGCGATGGTGGGCGGGATGTTCCAATAGGGATTGACCACCGCATAGGTCATGTCGCGGGTGAGCAGCGGGGTCGGCGTGTCCGGCTTGCCCACGATCACCCGGGTCTGGTGGATGACCTTCCCGTTGTCCACGATGCGGACCATATATTCGGGAATGTTCACCATCACATAGGCGGTGCCCAGATCCCGCGGCAGCCAGCGCCAGCGTTCCATATTGACGATGATGTCGTCGGTCCGGCTGCGCGAACCGTCGAAGCGGTTCAGCACCTCCAGCGTGGCGGCTCCCACCACGCCGTCCGCCTCCAGCCCGTTGTCCGCCTGGAAGCGGCGGACCGCATCGGCAAGGGTGGAATCATAGGTCTGCGCCCCCAGCGGCGCGGAAGCCACATTCAGGCGGGCCCGCAGGGCGGAGACGCGGGGGTCCGCATCCCCCGGCCGCAGGGTCGGCCCGGGCGGCACATGCACGGACGGCGCCTTGGGCCGGGCGCGGGCATCGGCCAGCTTGGCCTTGAGCGCCTTGTAGCCGGGATGGGGCGGGTTGAAGGCGGCGAGTGCCGCGCCTGCATCGGGGGCGGAAGCCAGCGTGCTGAGCACCGCCAGCGGGTCGGGGATCTGCCGCACCGGCGTCAGCAAGCCGGAAATGCGCTCGGGATCGAACCGCCCCGCCTGGGCATGACGGGCATAGAGCAGAGCGGTGGAGGCAAATTTCAATTCGTCCCGCGCCAGCCCGGCGGCGTCCGACGGCGCGGACAGCCGGGGCAGACCATAATCCTTGGCATCCAGGCCATCCTCATCCGCCCGCGCCAGGCGCAGGGCCACGGCCTGGCCGCGCGGCGTGAGACCGCGGTCGCCCACGAACACCGGCGCATAAGAACGGGCGGCATAGAAGGCGGCCATGGCCTCCCGCTCCCGCTGGGCGCTGGCGGAGCCGGTGACGGGTTGGGCGAGCAGCGCAGCCAATTCCGCCGCCACCGGCGAGGCCTCTGGCCGGGCGGCCACGGCGGGCGCGGGGGCAGGGCCGGCGGGATTGGCGGGCGTCGCCGCAAGGCCGCTCGGGGCGGCGGCCGGCGGGGGCGCAGCGGGGAAGTCCGCCTGCGCCCGGCTGGGGGCGGCGGGCCGGGGGGCGGTGCCGTCCACATGGGCATGGGGAACCAGCGGCACGGCGGGCGTCGCGGTTGCGGCGGCGCGTGCACGGTCGGCGGGCGCCACCGGCGTGGTGGCGGTGGCCGGGCCACCGGCGCCGCTCGCCTCGCCCGGCGCCGGGGCCTCGCCCAGCAGATGCTGGGGCGCGCCGTCGCCGGCGGACGGGGCGGCATTGACCGCCGTGCCCATGCCGGCATTGCCGGTGGGTGGGGCGACCTGCGCGAGGACGGGCGCCACGCTCGCCATGAGGGCGGCGGCGAGCACCGACAGAAGAGGTCCGGCTTTCATGCAACTCCCGGCCATCGGCCGCTCCATTCTACGCCCCGGCTCCGCCCATCGCCGGTTTTCCAGAGCGCGCCCCTCAGTGTGAACCCAACTGAGGGGTGCGCGCCCAATCCTTTTGTTCCAAGACGGATGGACCGGGCACCCCGGCTCGCGCCGCCAGGGCCAGTGCCCGGAACCGCCTCTACCATGCGGCCGGCCTCGTTCCGTTCAAGTCACAAGGCACGGCGCCGGTTCACTTTTCATGACCCTGTCACTCAGCCGCAACCGCCAGCGCAGCCAAAGGTTCCTCGGCGGCGAGGCCGAGCGCTGCCATGCGGCGGTAAAGCGTCGAGCGGCCGATGCCGAGCCGGCGCGCCACCTCGCTCATGCGCCCGCCATAGAGCGACACTGCCGCGCGGATGGCTTCCGCCTCGATCTGCCCCAGCGCCCGCACATGGCCTTGCCGGTCGGTGAGGCTGAGGGCCTCCGCCGGCTCCTCCTCCACCGGGCGGGCGGTGGGCAGGGCCACCACATTGGAGGCGCTGGCCCGGCGGGCCTCCGCCAGCGCCATGGCATTGTCGAGCGCCACCTTCAGGCGCAGCGCCCCGGCCGGCTTCACCACGAAATCGCTCGCCCCCACCTTCATGGCCGAGGCGGCGGCATCGAGCCCGGCGGCGGTCACCGCCGCCACCACGGGCGTGTCGTCGCCGCGCCGGCGGAGGGCGCCAATGAGGCCCATGCCGTCGAGGCCGGGAATGACCAGGTCCGTGAGCACCGCATCGAATCGCTCGCCCACCAGCCGCGCCCAGGCGGCATCGCCGTCGCCGACGCTCTCCACCACATAGCCGAGGCTGGCGAGCACGCCCTCCAGGCGCCGCCGTTCGAGGGGATCGTCTTCCACGAGGAGGATGCGGGGGGCGGACGTGCGGCAGGTCATCATGCGACGGGACGCTCGGCGGGAGGGGGCGCAAGGCCGGAAGGGTGATTCTCCACAGAGCTTGGCGTGCGATGGTTAAGACCTATCTAAGGAATGCGGACGTGCTCTTGCCACCGCAGCCGGTGCCGGCGCCGTTGAAGCGGGCCCGTCTGGCGCGCTAGAACCGGCAGGGGGAAAAGTCCGCCCCAGATTCCGGAGGTCTCATGTTCGGTTCCGCCCTCTTTGCCCATGAGCTGTTCGCCCATGAGCTGGCCGCCGCCGCCCGCACGGCCGAGGCCCTGCCGGAATGGAACCTCGCCGATCTCTACCCGGCCATGGAGTCCCCGGCGCTGGCCGCCGACCTCGAAAAGGCGGACGTGGAGTGCAAGGCCTTCGAGGAGGCCTACAAGGGCAAGCTCGCCGACCTGCTGGCCGGCCCCGATGCCGGCGCGGCCCTCGGCGCGGCGGTGAAGCGCTACGAGGCCATCGACGACCTCCTGGGCCGCATCGCCTCCTTTGGCAGCCTGATCTATGCGGGCGACACCTCCGACCCCGTGCGCACCAAATTCTATGGCGACATCCAGGAGCGCCTGACCGACGCCTCCACCCATCTTCTCTTCTTCACCCTGGAGCTGAACCGGCTGGACGACGCAGCGCTGGAGACCGCCATGGCGGACCCGGCGCTCGCCCATTACCGGCCCTGGGTGGAGGATCTGCGCGCGGACAAGCCGTTCCAGCTGGACGACAAGATCGAGCAGCTGTTCCACGAGAAGTCCAATCCCTCGCGCGGGGCCTGGAGCCGGCTGTTCGACGAGACCATGTCGAGCCTGCGCTTCACGGTGAACGGCAAGGAACTGGCCATCGAGCCCACCTTGAACCTGCTGCAGGACCCCAATGAGGAGGTCCGCAAGGCGGCGGCGCTCGCGCTGGCGGAGGTGTTCGGCAAGAACATCCGCCTGTTCACCCTCATCACCAACACCCTGGCCAAGGACAAGGAAATCTCCGACCGCTGGCGCGGTTTCACCGATGTGGCCTCCTCCCGACACCTGGCCAACCGGGTGGAAAAGGAGGTGGTGGACGCCATGGTGGAGGCCATCCGCGGCTCCTATCCGCGCCTGTCCCACCGCTATTATGCCTTGAAGGCCAAGTGGTTCGGCAAGGAGAAGCTGGAATTCTGGGACCGCAACGCGCCCCTCCCCAAGGTGGAGAGCCGCGAGATCGGCTGGGCCGAGGCTCGTGACACCGTGCTCGGCGCCTACGGCACCTTCTCGCCGCGCATGGCGGACATCGCCCGCACCTTTTTCGAGAAGAACTGGATCGACGCCCCCGTGCGCCCCGGCAAGTCGCCCGGCGCCTTCGCGCACCCCACTGTCCCGTCCGCGCATCCCTATGTGCTGCTCAACTACCAGGGCAAGCCGCGGGATGTGATGACGCTCGCCCATGAGCTGGGCCACGGCGTCCACCAGGTGCTGGCGGGCCGGCAGGGCGCGCTGATGGCGCCCACCCCGCTGACGCTGGCGGAAACCGCCTCGGTGTTCGGCGAGATGCTCACCTTCCGCCGGCTGCTGGCCCAGGCGGAAACGCCCCGCGCCCGCAAGATCATGCTCGCCCAGAAGGTGGAGGACATGATCAACACGGTGGTGCGCCAGACCGCCTTCTACAATTTCGAGCGGCTCGTCCATACCGAGCGGCGCAATGGCGAACTCACCTCCGACAAGGTGGGCGAATTGTGGATGCAGGTGCAGACCGAGAGCCTCGGCCCGGCCATTCACCTCGGCCCGGGATATGAGACCTACTGGACCTATATCCCCCACTTCATCCATTCGCCCTTCTATGTCTACGCCTATGCCTTCGGCGACTGCCTCGTGAACTCGCTCTATGCGGTCTATGAGAAGGCCGCCGACGGCTTTGCCGAGCGCTATCTGGAGATGCTGGCGGCGGGCGGCACCAAGCACCATGCGGAGCTGCTCGCCCCGTTCGGCCTCGATGCCCGCGACCCCGCCTTCTGGCAGACCGGCCTTGGCCTCGTGGACCGCATGATTACCGAGCTGGAGGAGATGGACGGCGTCTGACGCCCCATTCCTGAGCGCACAGACTGCGGAGCGCAAAGAAAAGGCCCCGTCCACCGGCCGGTGAACGGGGCCTTTTCATATCGGCTGCGCCGCAGCTCACATCTTGTCGCGGGCCACCAGCGCGGCGGACAGGCCCTTCAGCGACACCGGGATGGAAATGGGCTGCTGATTGCGGTCCTGGAAGGTGATGGCGGCATTGGCCGTGGCGGTGGACAGGCTCGCCGCCTCCTGCGCCGAGAGGTCCACGTCCGCGATGCAGGCGCGGATGCAGAATTTGAAGCCGGCGGAAATGGGCTTGGCAGTGTCGCCCACCACCAGCTGGGCGCCGGCCGGCAACCACACGCCCACGGGCAGCTGGAGCACCAGGCGCAGCGGCGCGTCGGACTTGATCTTGCCGAACACCACCTGGGCCACGAGCCCCTGCTGCTGGTTGCCGATCTGCAGCGTCTGCGCCGCCTCGCACACCTTGCTGCCACCAGCCAGTTCCGTGCGCTCGCACCGCACCACCCAGTCGTCATAGGTGGCGGTGGTGCGGGAGGGGCCGTCATCCTGGGCGCCAAGCGCGGGCTTGGGCGCCGCGGGCTGCGCGGGCTTGGCGTCCGGCTTCTTGGGCGCGGTGGACTGCGCGGGGGCCTGGGCGGGGGCTTGCGCCTGGGCCAGAGCCGGGCCGGCGGCGAGCATCAGCCCGGCGGCGAGAAGGCCGGCGCGGGCCGCAGCCCGAACGAAGCGCGCACGCGACGGGGTGGCCGGCGTGGAGAGGGTCAGAGTGTCCAACATGAATTTCCCCCACATGAGTCCCATCTCCATAGCGAGCCTCCACCGGTAAGCCAACTGGCGACCACTGGCCGCGTCGCCCCCATCGCCCCATTGCCGCCCGGTCCGCTTCGGGCCATAGCTTGCGGTCAGGTCCCCTCCCGCCCGGCAGCCATGGACGAACCCTTCTCCCACGCCCCGCAGACCGCCCCCTCCGGCGTCAGCATCGACCTGTCGGCGGTGGTGCTGGCGGTGACGGCGGAGGAGCCGCGCGTGCTGGCCCTGCAATCGGGCGAGCGGCCCGCCTTGCCCTCCGGTCCCCTGGAGGCGGCCCATCGCACGCTGGAGGCGGGCCTGCGCTCCTGGGTGGAGCGCCAGACCGACCAGCGGCTCAATTATGTGGAGCAGCTCTACACCTTCGGCGATCTCGACCGGCATGATGCCGGCGCCCGCGCCTTGTCGGTGGCCTATCTGGCCCTGGTGCGCGAGGCCCGTACCGCCGGCGAGGCGGAAGCCGCCTGGCTCGACTGGTACGGCTTCTTCCCCTGGGAGGACTGGCGGAGCGGGCGCCCGCCCGTGCTGGACCACATCGCGACGGCGCTGGAAGCCTGGGCGGAAAGCGCGCCCGACGGACGCACCGCAGATGTGCGCCGCATGCGCCGCCGCCTCGCCTTTCCCGACGGCGGCGGCAGTTGGAACGACGAGCGCGTGCTGGAACGCTACGAACTGCTCTATGAGGCGGGCCTTGTTACGGAATCGCGGCTGGAAGAGACGGAGCGCCCCCTCCCCCTGGCGCTCGGCCGGCCCATGGCCTTCGACCATCGCCGCATCCTCGCCACCGCCATCGGCCGGCTGCGGGGCAAGATCAAGTATCGCCCCGTGGTGTTCGAGCTGATGCCGCCGGCCTTCACCTTGCTGCAATTGCAGCGGGCGGTGGAGGCGCTGTCGGGCATGCTCCTGCACAAGCAGAATTTCCGCCGCCTGGTGGAAAGCCAGGGGCTGGTGGAGGAGACCGGCGAGACGGTCTCGGCCACCGGCGGCCGGCCGGCGCGGCTGGTGCGGTTCCGGCGGGAGGTGCTGGTGGAGCGCCCGGCGCCCGGCGTGCGCACCCAGGCGGCACGGCGGTAGGGCGCCCGCCGGCCCCGGGGCGCGTTAGGGAATGCGCCAAACGACGAGACAGAGAGCGATCGGCAGAATGCCGTCGCACCCCGGCGGGAGGCTTACCGTGCGGACGAGGCCGGGTCGGCCAGCGGCTCCATGATGGCGGTGCCGGAGCCGGCGCCCGGCGCGGTGACCACCATGGGCTCCTGCCGTGCCGCAACCGAGCC
Source organism: Aquabacter sp. DMC10 (assembly GCF_056314145.1). Lineage (NCBI taxonomy): Bacteria > Pseudomonadati > Pseudomonadota > Alphaproteobacteria > Hyphomicrobiales > Xanthobacteraceae > Aquabacter > Aquabacter sp. DMC10. The sequence continues at coordinate 974,394 of NZ_JBQUYX010000001.1, forward strand.
GGTGGCGGCGGGCACCACCACGGTCGCGGTGATCTCGTCGGCCTGTGTCGCCTCCCGCACCAGGGCTTCGAGCGCCAGTTCATCGAAAGACGGCTCGGCCGCCGGCTGCGGCAGGTCGGGAAGGGCGGCGGCTGTGACGGCGGGTTCGCCGCGCAGCGGCTGAATCTCCAGCGGCGCGTTGGCGGCCGGCGCGGCATCGACCCGCGCATGGCTGGGAATGAGCACCGGCGCGGAGGGCGGCGCCGCGGTCTGGATGGGCGCAAGCGGCGCCCGCTCCAGGGGCGCGGTCGTCACCGGCGCGGGCGCCGGGGCGGAGGGAAGGACGGCGACCTCGGCGGCGGCAGGCGGCGCGGCCGAAACCGCCGCCGGCGTGTCGGCGGCGGGGGCGCTCTGCGGCGGGGCCGGCTCGGGTGCGGGCTGGACCGCCGCCGACACCGGCGGGGGCAGAGGCTCCGGCGCCGACACCAAGTCCCTGGAGATCACCGGCTTCAACGCGGCATCCTTCAACGCGGCATCCTTGGACCCCACATCCTTGGACCCCACATCCTTGGCCGCCAGATCCTTACCCGCCGTCTCCTTCCGCTCCGGCTGGGTGGCCGGCGCGGGGCCGGCCGTGGGCTGGGACCCGGCGGGGGCGCGCACCATGGGGGCATCGTCCGGCACGTCCCGGGGAGCGGGCGTCTTGGGACGGGGCGCCACATAGGTCAGGGCGGCCACCGCTTTCACCACCTCCGCATGGAGCGCGTCGGACTTGTCGATGTTGAAGTGATCAAGCCCGGGCACTCCGGCCAGATTGCGGTTGTCCAGCTTGCCCTTGAACCCCGCGGTGGGCGTCAGCGCCTTTCCGAAGCCATTGTTTTCCTGGTAGAAATTGATGAAGCGCCCGCGCGCGGCGCCGATGGTGGTGACCCCCACCGGATCGAAGGTGAAGACCAGGCGCGGCGGCACTCCCTCGGCGGTCATGCGCTCGGCCATGTTGATGGCGGCGTCCGCCCCAAGCGAATGGCCGGCGATCACCACCGGCGCGCGGCGATTGGCCTTGGACCAGGCCACCGCATCATCGGCCAGGGATTGCCAGGCGCCATATTCATAGACCTGGGCCTCGATGCCCTTCTCGTTCAGCTTCTTCGCCAGGTCGTCCATGCCGTAGGAGAAGACATTGGCGAGGCCCCGCATCAGATAGACGCGCCCCACATAATCGGCCCGTGCGGGCGCGGCGGCCGCGCACAGGACCAGGACCAGCGCCGCGCAGAGGGCGAAGAGGCGGGAGCGGACGAGAAAGGGGAGAGGAAGCATGCGAGGCACCGGGCGGATCAGGCTAAGCTGTGGTTCACCCGTGACAACGACCGGAAGCGCAACAGGTTTCATCCCGTCATCGCCTGCGATCGCGCCCCCCGCGCCGCATGGTTAACCTCACGGGGAGTCTAGCCGAAAACACGCGCCCGTCAGCCCTATTCGGGTAGGACGGTAAAAATCACCAGCCGCAGGGCAGGACCTCACGCGGTCCAAGGCCCAAGGCGGTGCAAAAGTCAGCTGGGGCGCGCGCTGGTCTGGGGCGCGCGGGCCGGCGCATCGGCCGGCGGCTTGGGCGCGCCCGAGGTGCGCGCCGGCTCGGGGGTCGGCGCCTTCACCTTGCGGGTCATCACCGATTTCAGCAGCTGGACCACCTGCTCGTGCAGGACCGGCGACTTTTCCAGGTTGAAATGATTAATGCCGGGCATGTTCTTCATGTCCCGGTTGTCGATGGAGCCGGTGAAGCCCGGCCCGTCCACCAGTTCCTGCCCGAAGCCGTTGTTGGACTGGTAGTAATTGATGAACCGCCCGCCCGTCTCCTGGACCATGTTGAGGCCCACCGGATCGAAGGTGATGACCAAAGTGGGGGACAGGCCGAGACTGGTCATGCGCTGCGCCATATGCACCGCGGCGTCGGCGCCCAGCGAATGGCCGATGATGACGATGGGCTCGCGATTATGGGAGAGCGACCAGCTCACCGCCTTCTGCGCCAGGTCCTGCCATTCGTCGAACTGATAGACGGTGGCATCGATGCCCTGCGCCCGCAGCTTGGTGGCCAGGTCATCCAGGCCATAGGAGAACATGTTGGCGATGCCGCGCATCAGATAGACCTGCCCCATGGTGCGCGCCTGCGCATGGGCCGGTTGTGGGGCGGCGACAATCAGGACCATCAGGCTCGCCAGGACGGCGAAAAGCGCGCGAACTGCGGACGTCATTGGATCCCCGCTGGCAGGATCTCGTTACTGCACCACATGGTGCGACGCGGCAACCTCGCCCCCCGGACCGCGCCGCCAAATTCGGTATCCGGCAACGTTTTTGCCCTCAAGCGTGACCGTGGCGCCGCACTGACCCGAAGGGAGCCCGTGGGCGCGCCGCCCTGCGGGGCCCATGGTGGCGCCCATGGCGGCGAAGTCCGGCTGCGGAACGCTCAGGCTTCCCCCACCAGGAGAATGTGCAGGGAGCGCGGCCCATGGGCCCCCAGCAGCAGGGTCTGCTCGATGTCGGCGGAACGGGAGGGGCCGGTGATCCAGTTCACCGTGCGGGGCATGATGCCGGCGCCGAACTTGGCCCGCAGCTGCGACCACACGGTCTCATAATCGCCGGCCACATCCTCCGCCCGCACCACCACCAGATGATGATCCGGCAGGAGGTTCACGGTGCTGGGATTGTCGGGGCCGGAGAGCATCACGACCGTGCCGGATTCCGCCACCCCGGCAAAGGCATGGGAGAGGCCCGCCAACTGCCGGCCATCGGAGGGGCCGATCCACACGTCGAGGGAGGGGGCAGTCTCCCACGGCAGGTTCGCGAGGCGCGCATCGGCGCCGCGCAATATGGTGGGCGGCAGACTGCGGGCGCGCAGATAATCCGCGATGGCGGCGGGCACCGCCGCTGCGCTCGGCAGGTGATCCAGAGTGGCGGCCGCCGCCAGCACCATGGACTTGAACAGCGCCAGCCGCTCGGCCGGGGGAAGCTGGCCGCGCGCGGGGATCACGCCGACCGGATGACCGGCAATGCGATCATCCACCGCCTGCCGGCGGGGCGCCTCGGTGCCGGTGACGCCCAGCGAGCGGCGGATGGAGGCGAGCACGGTGTCGCGGGAGCTCATCGGGCCGATCCCTTGCGGCGGGCGGCCCACTGGGCCTGGAAGGTGTCGCCCTGCGGGGCGGGAAAGTCGCGCACCTTGGTCCATCCCCCCGCCAGCGGCAGGCTGGAAAAGCGCCCCTTGTCCCGGCCGAGGCGGGCGAGCAGCCCCATGGCAAGGCGCGTCGCCGGCCGGTAGAGCCAGCCGCGCCGGGCAAAGAAGGACCAGACTGCCAGCCCTGTGCGCTGGGGCGCGGGGGTCAAGTGCCGCTCGAATTCCTTCTCGCGCCAATGCCGCATGAGCTTGGGCAAGGGAATGCGCACCGGGCACACCTCCTCGCACCGGCCGCAGAAGGTGGAGGCATTGGGCAGGTTGGCGCCCTTCTCGATGCCGATGAGCGAGGGGGTCAGCACCGCCCCCATGGGGCCGGGATAGACCCAGCCATACGCATGCCCGCCAATGGCATGATAGACCGGGCAATGGTTCATGCAGGCGCCGCAGCGGATGCAGCGCAGCATCTCCTTCAACTGCCCGGCCAGCATGCCCGAGCGGCCGTTGTCGAGAATGACCACGTGATATTCGCCCGGCCCGTCCGGGTCCTCCGGCCGGCGCGGGCCAGTGGAGAAGGTGGTGTAGACCGACATGTCCTGCCCCGTCGCCGAACGGGCGAGCACGCGCAGGATCTGGCTCACATCCTCCAGCGTCGGCACCAGCTTTTCCAGCGAGGCCAGCACGATGTGGGCCTTGGGCAAGGTCTGGGTGAGGTCGCCATTGCCCTCATTGGTGACGATGATGGAGGTGCCGGTCTCGGCCACCAGGAAATTGGCGCCGGTAATGCCCACATCCGCCATCAAAAAGCGCTGGCGCAGTTCGCCCCGCGCCTCGGCGAGCAAGGTGGTGGGCTCGGACAGGTCGCGCTCGGGCGGCAAATGGGCGTGGACGCGGCGGAAATCCGCCTCCACCTGCTCCTTGTTGAGGTGGATGGCGGGGGCGATGATGTGGGAGGGCGCCTCGCCGCGGATCTGGATGAGATATTCGCCGAGATCCGTCTCCACCGGCTCGATGCCGTTGGCGGCGAGATGATCATTCAGGGCGATCTCCTCGGAGATCATGGACTTGCCCTTGGTGACCGTCTTGGCGTCCAGCGTCTTGCAGATGGCGGTGACGATGTCCCGCGCCTCGGCGGCATCCACCGCATAATGCACATGGCCGCCGGCCGCGCGCACCTTGGCCTCGAAGCGCTCCAGATAGAGGTCGAGATGGGCCAGCGTGTGGTTCTTGATGTCCCGCGCGCTGTCGCGCAGGGCCTCGAATTCCGGCAGGGCGGCAGCCGCCACCGCGCGGCGGCCGATGAAGCCGGGGCCGACCTTGGCCAAAGCCTTCTGCAAGGGCGCGTCCTGGAGCGCCTCGCGCACATTGCCCTTGAAGGCGGGGGTTGTGATGTGAACGCTCATGCCCGCCCCCTCACCCTTGCCGCGCCGGCGCGCCGATGGCGGCGTCCGTGCCCTGCCCGGCCAGCACCTCGGCCACATGGCGCACCTGCACCTCGTAACCGAGCCGCTGCAGCTTGCCGGCCATGTTCATGAGGCAGCCGAGGTCGCCAGCCAGCAGCGTGTCGGCGCCGCTCGCCACGATGTTCGCCACCTTCTTCTCCACGATGGCGTTGGAGACGTCGGGATATTTCACGCAGAAGGTGCCGCCGAAGCCGCAGCAGGTGTCGGCATCGGCCATTTCCTTCACTTCAAGGCCCGCCACCGTGCCCAGCAAGCGGCGCGGCTGGTCGTGGACGCCCAGTTCCCGCAGGCCCGAGCAGCTGTCGTGATAGGTGACAGTGCCTGCATAGGCGGCGTCCACACCGGTCACGCCGCACACATCCACCAGGAAGGAGGTCAGCTCATGGACGCGGGCGCAGAAGCGCTCCACGCGGGGCATCCAGTCCGGCTCGCCGGCGAACAATTCGGGATAATGGGTGCGGATCATGCCGGCGCAGGAGCCGGAGGGCACCACCACATAGTCGAAGGTCTCGAAGGCGCGGATGAGCGCCTCGGCCAGCGCCCGGGCGGTCACCCGGTCGCCGGAATTGAAGGCCGGCTGGCCGCAGCAGGTCTGGGCGGGCACATCCACCTCGCAGCCCGCGCGCTCCACCAGATGGGCGGCGGCAAAGCCCACCGAGGGGCGCAGCGTGTCGACGAGGCAGGTGACGAACAGGCCGACCCGCGGGGGACGCCCATTGGAGGGCGTGGCGGTGGACAAAGGCATGAGGCGCGCTTTCAAAAGCTCGATCCCGTCCCCGATGGACCGGCACCGGCCGAGACCGGATCACCTCCGGCGGCACCGGCCGGCCATGGGCGCCCTCTATAACATTGGATCGGTTCCAGGGAAACGCGCGGGGCTGACGCGGCCGGCCGACGGCGCCTCAAGGAGCTGCGGGATAGGGGCGCGGCCTGAAAATGCCCTTGATGCACTGCGGGTTGCGAACCGCGATCTGGACGTGGCTTTTCTCGCGAAACCCGCTGCCAGGATAGACTTCGCCCCCCTCCGTGAACATGCCGCGCACCGTGTCGAACGGCTCGGGCCTTGGCTCCGGCGCGTCCTCGATGATGCTGTGCAAATGACGCAGGACCGCGCAGTCCAGAAAGCGCAAAACCCGATCGGCGTTGGGGTCCCCGGGAACACTCCTGTTCTCCAGCATGGGAAGGCCGGAGGCCTGGCGGATGCGCACGAAGCTGTCATAGGCCGCCCGCAGCAAGGCGAGATCCTCCCTGCAAACCAGATCCAGGCAGTTTCTCAGATCGATGACCGCCCCTACCACTGCGGGTGCGCCATACTCACCGCGCGAGGCCTTCCACTGCGCCCATTCAAGGGCGCGCTGGGGGTCGGATTCCCAGAAATAGGCGCCAGGGCCGAGCCAATCGAAGTCCCGATTGCTCTGCAGCAGGTCCGCGTCGCCCCCAATGGCCCGCTCCGCCACGGACTGGTCGCAGCCGTGATAGCCGAGCACAAAGGCGGTGGCCTGACGGCTCACGCGGCGTCTTTGTTTTTCTTAACCGGACCACCGAACTCTTCGGAGATTTGACCGTCCTCGGTGTAAATCCCCTCCTTGATGAGGGTCTTGCGGGCGATGGCCTTGCTCTTTGTCGCCTTGCGCGTGTGCTTCTCGATCAGCTTGGCGATCGCATCCAGTCGCTGCGTATCCGACATGTCTTGTCCCCTCGGGGAGCCCCCAAAGCCGCAAACGCCCCAGCTCGGCGCCCGTTTCAGGCGCCGTCAAGAAAAGGACCCTGAAGCGCACGTGTCAATGTGACAGGCGGCCCTTGCGCGAGGCCCCTCACCGCACCACCACCCGCGCCCCCCGTTTCAGGCGGGCGGCGAGGCGGCGGAGTTCCGCGCGGGGGAGCGCGACGCAGCCCTCGGTGGGGGTGAGGCCGGGGCGGGCGGCGTGGATGAAGACGGCGGAGCCCCGCCCCTTCACGCGCGGGCGCTGGTTGTGGTCGAGCACCAGGACGAGGTCATAGAGGGTGTCGTCGCGTCGCATCACCTCGTGGGAGGCGGCGATGGGCAGGTGCACGGGGCGGTTATAGCGCCGGTCGGCGGGATCGTCGCACCAGCCGTCCCCGGCGCGGATGGGCCGGGCCGGCAAGGCGGTCACCGGGCGCGGCCCCCGGTCGGGCCGATAGAGCAGGCGCTCCACCCGCCAGGTGCCGGCCGGGGTGCGCCCATCACCCTCGCGCTTGTCCGGGAAGATGCCGCCGCGCCCCAGCGCCACCGGAAAGGCCCGTCCGGCGATGCGCAAAAGACCCCGATGGGGGGCGCCCGGGAGACGGCGGACGTGGATTTGCGAGATCCCCACAGAAGATTGCGTCATCAGACAATACCCAAATACCAGAAAGGTGTGAAAAGTCTTGAGGAAAATTGCACAATTGCTGCCAGTTGCTGTAGGTGGGCGATTCGCGTTCCCGCAAGGGTAACGGAGGATTCGATGGGCAATGCGTGGAAAATCCTCGTGGTCGAGGACGACCCGGAGCTGCGCGAGGCTCTGGTGGAGCAGCTCGCCCTCCAGGATGAGTTCGAGCCCATGCCGGTGGGCACCGGCGCCGAGGCCGTGGAAAGCGCCCGCAATGGCGCGGTGGACCTCGTCATCATGGACGTGGGACTGCCCGACATCGACGGGCGAGACGCCGTGCGCCAGATCCGCGCCAATGGCTTCAAGGCGCCCATCCTGATGCTCACCGGGCACGACACGGACAGCGACACCATTCTCGGCCTGGAAGCCGGCGCCAACGACTATGTGGCCAAGCCCTTCCGCTTCGCCGTGCTGCTGGCGCGCCTGAAGGCGCAGATGCGCAGCCACGAGGCGAGCGAGGACGCGGTATTCGCCATCGGCCCCTACAGCTTCCGCCCCGGCGCCAAGCTGCTGGTCACCGACCGCGGCGCCAAGATCCGCCTCACGGAAAAAGAGACCGCGATCCTGCGCTACCTCTACCGGGCCGGCAAGACGCCGGTGCCGCGGGAAACCCTTTTGCAGGAAGTGTGGGGCTACAATTCCGGCGTCACCACCCACACGCTGGAAACCCACATCTACCGCCTGCGCCAGAAGATAGAGCCCGACCCCTCCGCCCCAACCCTCCTTGCCACCCAGGCCGGCGGTTACAAGCTGGTCCCGTAACACAAAAACAAAGGGAGCCCGCCGCCTTGACCCTCGAACAGGACGTCGCACTGCTACAGGGCGTCCCGGCCTTTGAGGTGCTCACACCCGAGGCGGTGCGCATCCTTGCCATCAGCGCCGACCAGCAGCGGCTGGCGCGCGGCGACACGCTCTTCAAGGTGGGCGACCCCGCCGAGTGCGGCTATGTGCTCCTGTCCGGCCGGCTGGAACTGAGCACGGACGGTCCCGGCCGGCGGCGGCGTCTGTCCGAAGTGCTGCCCGGCGCGCTGGTGGGGGAGACGGCGCTTATCGTCGAGGTGCCCCGGCCGGTGAATGCCCGCGCGTTGGAGCCCAGCGTGCTCATGCGCATTCCCCGCGCCACCTTCCTGCGCATGCTGGAGGGATTTCCAGAGGCTGCCGCCCAGCTGCGCGAGCGCATCGCCCATCGCCTGGAAGCCACCATCGCGGACCTGGAAGCGCTGCGCCGCGCGCGGCTCGAAGCCCCCGTGCGGCCCCCGCTCCACCGGCGCTGAGGACGGGTGCGGCGGTCAGACGCCGATCCAGCGCAGGCCTGCCGCCACCGCCACCGCCGCCAGCACCGCCACGAAATCATTCTTGGTGAGCTTGGCGGCCACCAAGGCGGTGAGAAGGCCCGCGGCCATGGCCTTGTCGCCATGCACCGCGGTGGGCGCGACAATGGCCACCAGCACGGCGCCCGGCAGGCAATCCAGGATCTTGCGCACGCGCGGGGTGAGCGGCACCAGCCGCATCACCAGGAAGCCCATGGTGCGGTTGAAGATGGTGGTAATGGCCATCACCAGGATGGCGATGAGGGGCCCGGCCTCGAAACCGCTAGTCATCGGCAAACCCCCCGGCCATGGCGCCGGAGAGCGCGCCGATGACGATGAACCACCAGCCCGGCAGCACATAGGACACGGCGACCGACACCGCCGCCGCCACGCCCCAGCCCACGACTTCCCGCCGGCCGCGCCAATTGGGCACCAGCATGGCGATGAAGAAGGCCGGCACCACCAGGTCGAGCGCGACAGCCTTGGGGTCCGGCAGGCCGCCGCCGATGATCTGCCCGGCGGCGGTGGCGACGAGCCAGAGGATCCAGGTGATGACGCCCGAACCGATGAAATAGCCGGCGTCATTGCCCCCCTGCGCGTGATAGCGCATGGAGGCCGCCCAATTGTTGTCCGCCATCAGCAGGAGGGACGGGTAGGACTGCCAGGCCGGCAGCGCACCGAGCCAGGGCCGCATGGCGGCCGCCATCAGCAGATGGCGCATGTTCACCGTGAAGGTCAGGAGCCCGAGCGCCAGCAGGCCCGCCGGCGTCCAGGTCTGCGTCCAGCCCTCCAAGGCCACCATCTGGGCGAGGCCGGCAAACACCAGCGCGGAGGACAGGGACGCCTCGAACAGGGAGAAGCCCTTCTGCGCGGCGGCAGCGCCGAAGGCCATGCCGAAGACCGTGAGGCCCGGCAGCAAGGGCAACATCTCCCGCATCCCCTGGAGGAAGCCGGCGCGGGTGATCGTGACGGAACGGCTCTTGGACATGGCAGACGGGAGGCCGGCAAGGAGGGGGCCCGCCGCTTATGCAACAGGCGCCCACACCCACCAACCCGATTTGCGCATGACGTTGCGGACAGGTATGCGCCCCGACCCGGGCCCGGCTGGAGCTTGGCGGAAGCGCGGCGCAAGCGGGCGAAAAGCCCGTCACGCCGCCGGCACGCGCACTCGTCGCAAGATATCCTGGAGGCCGGCATCCCAGGGCGGCACGGAGCCATAGAGGGCGGCGAGGTGGTCGATGAACACCCGCACCTTGGCCGGCAGGAAGCGCCGGCTGGGATAGACGGCGAACACGCCGACGCGGCTCGAAGCGTGGAAATCCGGCAGCACCACCTTCAGCGCGCCGCTGCGCAATTCCGGCCCCACGTCCCAGGTGGAGCGCAGCGCGATGCCCACGCCCGCCAGCACCGCCTCGCGCACCACCTCGTTGGAATTGGTGCGCAGCGCGCTGGCGACCCGCTGGGTGACCGGCCCCTCCGGCCCTTCCAGGCGCCAGGGGTCCTGGCTGTGGGTGGCCAGCAGCACATGGCCGGCAAGGTCCGCGAAGCGCGCCGGCTCCCCCGCCTGCGCCAGATAGGAGGGGGCGGCGCACAGCACCCGGTGGACGGGGGCGAGGCGGCGCGCGACCAGGCTGGAATCATTGAGATCGGCGATGCGGATGGCAAGATCGAAGCCGTCGCCCACAATGTCCACGAAGGCATCCGACAATTCGAGATCCACGGACAGTTCCGGGTTCGCCGCCAGCAGCGGGCCGATGTGGGGGGCGATGTGCAGCCGGCCGAAGGAGGTGGGGGCGGACACCCGCAAGAGCCCGCGCGCCTCGGTGAGCCGGCGCGAAAGCTGGCCCTCCGCCTCCTCGATGGAGGCCAGGATCGCCACCACCTTGTCATAGAAGCCTTGCCCGGCCTCGGTAAGCGTGACCTTGCGGGTGGTGCGCTGGAACAGGCGCGTGCCGAGCCGCTCCTCCAGCCGCTGGATGCGCTTGGAGACCACCGGCGGGGAGAGGCCCAGTTCCCGTCCCGCCGCCGAGAGGCTGCCGGCGGTAACGATGCGGGCGAAGATTTCCAGGTCCCCCAGATTGCCCAGGAGCGGGCGCCCCTCGGCCACCGAGCGGCGGGGCGGGGTGCGGGGAGGGTCGGCGCGCATTCTTTCCATGACCCGCAGGATTTTGTCAGAAACGGAAATAATCAACGGGATTTTTCCGCTCTGGAACGATTATAGTCGGTTCCGAAGAGGAAACGGTCAAGGACGCGCCATGAGCCTCAGGCTTCCGGAAGCGGACGAAAAAACACTCGCCAACCGCGCCCAGATCATCGCTGATTTGCGGACCTTCGTCCCCGGAGAAGGGGTGATCTCGCACGAGCGGGAGATGCGCCCCTATGAGTCCGACGGCGTCACCGCCTACAAGCAACTGCCCCTCGTGGTGGTGCTGCCGGAGACCACCGAGCAGGTCCGCCAAGTCCTGAAATACTGCCACGACAATGGGATACGGGTGGTTCCCCGGGGTGGGGGAACCTCGCTTTCGGGCGGCGCGCTGCCGCTGGGCGATGCCGTCCTGCTCGCCATGGGCAAGTTCAACCGGATACTTGAGGTCGACTTGCCCAACCGCTGCGCCGTGGTCCAGCCGGGCGTGACGAACCTTGGAATTACCAAGGCTGTGGAGCATGAGGGCTTCTATTATGCTCCCGACCCGTCCTCGCAGATTGCCTGCACCATCGGCGGCAATGTGGGCGAGAATTCGGGCGGGGTGCACTGCCTGAAATATGGCCTGACCACCAATAATGTCCTTGGCGTTCAACTGGTTCTGATGACCGGCGAGGTGGTGCGCCTGGGCGGCAAGCACCTGGACGCCGGTGGGCTCGACCTGCTCAGCCTCGTCATTGGCTCGGAGGGACTGCTGGGGGTGGTGACCGAAGTCACGGTCCGCCTTCTGAAGAAGCCCGACGTGGCCCGCGCCGTGCTGGTCGGCTTCCCCACCTCCGAGGATGCGGGGGATTGCGTCGCCCGCATCATCGCCGCCGGCATCATTCCCGCCGGCATCGAGATGATGGACAGGGACGCCATCGCCGCCGCCGAGGCCTTTGTGAAGGTGGGCTATCCCCTTGATGTGGAAGCCCTTCTCATCATCGAGCTGGACGGGCCGGAGGCCGAGTGCGCGCACCTTCTGGAGGAGGTCACCGCCATCGCCTCAGCCTGCCGGGCCGCCACCTTGCGGGTGTCCAAGACCGAGGAGGAGCGGCTCGGCTTCTGGGCCGGCCGCAAGGCCGCCTTCCCGGCGGTGGGGCGGCTCTCGCCCGATTATCTGTGCATGGACGGCACCATTCCGCGCAAGCAATTGCCGCTGGTCCTCACCCGCATGCGGGAGATGTCGGCGAGCTACGGCCTGCGCGTGGCCAATGTCTTTCACGCGGGCGACGGCAATCTGCACCCCCTCATCCTGTATGACGCCAATAAACCGGGCGAGATGGACAAGGCGGAGGCCTTCGGCTCCGACATTTTGCGCCTGTGCGTGGAAGTGGGCGGGGTGCTCACCGGCGAGCACGGGGTGGGCGTGGAAAAGCGCGACCTCATGCCGGTCATGTTCGACGAGGTGGACCTGGCGCAGCAGCTGCGCCTGAAATGCGCCTTCGACGACCAGAATTTGCTCAATCCCGGCAAGGTCTTCCCCACGCTCCACCGCTGCGCCGAGCTCGGCCGCATGCATGTGAGCCAGGGTCAGGTGCCGTTCCCGGACATTCCGCGCTTCTGACCGGCGCGCCCTTTTTCCAGGTGTTTCCATGACCGAAGTGGTGCGCATTGCGGACGAGGCCACGCTGGCGGCGGCGGTGGCCGAGGCGGCCGCGCAGAAGACCGCGCTCGATGTGGTGGGCCATGGCTCCAAGCGGGGCCTGGGGCGGCCTGGCGCGGCCGCGCGGCGGCTCGATGTGTCCGGGCTTGCCGGCGTGACCCTTTATGAGCCGGAGGAACTGGTGCTCTCCGCCGCCGCGGGCACCGCGCTCGCGGAGATCAAGGCTTTGCTGGCGCAGAACAACCAGATGCTCGCCTTCGAGCCGCCGGACCTCGGACCCCTCCTGGGCGAGGCGCCGGAGACGGGCAGCATCGGCGGCGTGTTCGCCTGCAATCTCGCCGGCCCCCGCCGCCTCAGCCACGGCGCGGTGCGCGACCATGCGCTCGGCGCCCGCGCTGTGTCCGGGCGGGGGGAAATGTTCAAGAGCGGCGGGCGGGTGGTGAAGAATGTCACCGGCTATGACCTGCCCCGCTTCCTGTGCGGCTCCTTCGGCACGCTGGCCGTCCTCACCGAGGTGACGCTGAAGGTGCTGCCCCGGCCCTCCATGGAGGAGACCCTGCTCCTCATCCTGCCCGAGGACGGGAAGACGGCGGGCCTCATGAGCCGGGCGCTCAGCGCCGCCATGGGCTCTTCCTGCGAGGTCTCCGGCGCCGCCGCGCTGCCGGGGCCGATCATGAAGCGCCTCGCCATCAACGGCTTCGACCAGCCGGTTGCGGCCTTCCGGCTGGAGGGCTTCCCCCCCTCGGTGCGGGCGCGGCGGGGCATGCTGATCTCGGTGCTGGCGCCGTTTGGCGGCGTGGAAGTGCTGGAAGGAAACGATTCCGAGCGGTTCTGGGCGGGGGTGCGGGATGTGACGCCCTTCGCGGGCACCGGCACCCGCGCGGTGTGGCGCCTCTCCACCGCCCCCACCGATGGCCCGCTTCTGGCCGAAGCCCTCACCCGCAGGCTGGGCGCCGAAGCCTATTGCGACTGGGGCGGTGGCCTTGTCTGGGTGCTCATGCCGGGCGAAGAAGCGCAGGCGGAGGCGGTGCGCGCGGCGCTTGCCCGCCATGGCGGCCACGCCACCCTCATCCGTGCCAGCGAGGCAGAGCGGGCGGGCGCCGTGTTCCAGCCGCTGGAGGGCGCCCACGCCGCCTTGAGCCGCCGGGTGAAGGAGAGCTTCGATCCCGCCGGCATCCTCAATCCCGGCCGCATGTATGCGGGGGTGTGAGCGCGCCATGGCCTCTCCTTTTCCCCGCCCTCTCGCCTGCCCTCTCCCCTGCCCCTTCGCCGCAGGAGCGATCCGCGCATGAAGACCGAATTCTCCCTGGCCCAATTGGCCGATCCCCGCATCGCGGAAGCGGACAAGATCCTGCGCACCTGCGTCCATTGCGGCTTCTGCACCGCCACTTGCCCCACCTTCGCCCTTCTGGGGGACGAGTTGGATTCGCCGCGCGGGCGCATCTATCTCATCAAGGACATGCTGGAGCATGAGCGGCCCGCCACGCCAGAGGTGGTCAAGCATGTGGACCGCTGCCTCTCTTGCCTGTCCTGCATGACCACTTGCCCCTCCGGCGTGCACTACATGCACCTGGTGGACCATGCCCGGGACCATATCGAGCAGACCTATCGCCGCCCCTTCTTCGACCGGCTGAACCGGGCGGTGCTGGCGGCCATCCTGCCTTATCGCCAACGCTTCCGGCTGGCCCTGCTGGCCGGCGTGGTGGCCAAGCCCCTGGCGCCGCTGTTCGCCGCCATCCCGCCCTTGAAGCCCGTCGCCGCCATGCTGCGCCTCGCCCAGTCGCCCCATGGCCGCAGCGCCTCCGAGGAGCCGGGCACCCATCCGGCCCAGGGCGCGCGGACGGGACGTGTCGCGCTGCTGGCCGGCTGCGCCCAGCCGGCGCTCCGCCCGGAGATCGACGAGGCGGCCATCCGCCTCCTGACCCGCAACGGCGTGGAAGTGGTGCGCGTGAAGGGCGAGGGCTGCTGCGGCTCGCTGGTGCACCATCTGGGCCGCGAGGAGCAGGCCAGCGCCCTGGCCAAGGCCAATATCGACGCCTGGATCGCGGAGATGGACGGCCCCGGCCTCGACGCCATCGTGGTGACGGTGTCGGGCTGCGGCACCTCCATCAAGGATTACGGCCACGTCTTCCGCCTCGACCCCGCTTATGCGGAGAAGGCAGCGCGGGTCTCGGCCATTGCCATGGACATCACCGAATATGTGGCGGGCCTCGGCCTGCCCGCCGCGCCCGCGCCCATGGGCCTGAAGGTGGCCTATCACGCCGCCTGCTCGCTCCAGCACGGGCAGAAGATCAAGGGGCCGCCGGTGGCGCTCCTGAAGGCGGCGGGATTTACCGTGGTGGAGCCGTTCGAGAGCCATCTGTGCTGCGGCTCGGCGGGCACCTACAACATGCTGCAATCGGATCTGGCCGGCCGGCTGCGGGACCGCAAGGTGGGCCATCTGGAGCGCCTCGCGCCCGACCTCATCGCCGCCGGCAATATCGGCTGCATGACGCAGATCGGATCGGGGACCCAGGTGCCGGTGGTCCATACGGTCGAACTTCTGGACTGGGCCCATGGCGGCCCCCGCCCCGCCGCCCTCGCCCATGTGCCGGCGGCCGCCTGACACGCGCCCCGCCCTGTCGCCCGCCCCGTCGCCCCTGCCTCCTACGGATGTCACCCATGGCCCGCCCCTTCGACCTCTCCCTCTATCTCGTCACCGATCCCAAGCTCACGGCGCGACGCGGGCTGGTGGAGACGGTTGCCCAGGCGGTGGCGGGCGGGGTGACGCTGGTCCAGCTGCGCGATCCCGACGCCAAGGGCCGCGCCCTGGTGGAGGCGGCGCGAGCGCTTCTGGCGCTGCTGCGGCCGCTGGGCATTCCCCTCATCATCAACGACCGGGTGGACGTGGCCCTGGCGGCGGATGCGGACGGGGTGCATCTGGGCCAGGACGACCTGGAGCCCGGCCCCGCCCGCGCCCAATTGGGGCCGGACCGGATTCTCGGCCTTTCCGTGGGCACGCCGGAGGAATTGGCCGCCTCCGACCTTGCAAGCGTGGATTATGTGGGCGTCGGCCCGGTCCGGGCCACCGGCACCAAGGCGGATGCGGGCGGCGCCATCGGCATCGAAGGCCTCGCCCACATGAGGGCGCGCATCGCCTTGCCCCTGGTGGGCATTGGCGGGCTGGATGCCAGCCTCGCCGCGGACGTGATCCGCGCCGGCGCGGACGGCGTGGCCGTGGTCTCGGCCCTCTGCGCCGCGCCGGACATCACCGCCGCCGCCGTCCGCCTCAAGGCGGAGGTGGACGGCGCCCGTCGCTGACGCTCTGCTCACCTGACGTAACGTTAAGAAAATTTCATGTGGCCCGCCCTTCCGCTGCCTCATGGGCGTTCTCATATGCAGACCGGCGCCAGAGCCCCCTTCGCCGAACGGCGGGAGCCTGCACGCCACGGAACGTCGACCGGCGGATGACCCGTCGGTCCTATCGGCGAGCCGGTGTGGTGACCAACCGGAGGCAAGGATGACCCCCGAAGAACGCGCCCTCATCGACGGCCTGTTTGACCGCATGCGCGAGGTGTCCAACCAGCCGCGCGACGCGGAGGCCGAGGCCCTGATCGCGCGCTATGTGTCCCAGATGCCCTATGCGCCCTATGCCCTGGCGCAGACCGTGCTCGTGCAGGAGCACGCGCTGAAGCAGGCGAGCGCACGGATCGAGGAATTGGAGGCGCAGGCGCGCCAGCCCCAGCCCGCGCAGAGCTCCAGCAGCTTCCTGGGCGGCCTGCTCGGCGGGCGCGGCACGTCGGTTCCCACCGCCGGGGGCCGCGCGTCCTCGGTGACGGGCGGGATGGGCGGCAGCGCCATGACCTTGCCGCCGCAGACCCAGCCTTATGCCCAGCCCGGGGCTTTCGCCCAGCAGCCCAGCGGTCCCTGGGGCGGCCAGCCCGCCCAGCCCGCGCGCGGCTTCGGCGGTGGCTTCGGCGGCGGCGGCTTCCTCCAGGGCGCCATGGCCACGGCGGCGGGTGTCGCCGGTGGCATGCTGCTGGCGGACGGCATTCGCAACCTGATGTCCGGCGGCACCGGCCCCATTGCCGAGCATGCGGCAGCGCTTGAATCGGCCACGCCGGCCTCGGCCGAGGACCTGGGCAACCAGGCGCAGGACGCCCTCGGCGGCGCGCCGGCGGCCGACCCCTGGGCACCCGAGCCACAGAATGCCAGCTTCGATATCGGCGGCGACGGCTGGGACGGCGATGCTGGCTGGGACCCCGGCGGCGGCGACGACGGCGGCGGCGACTGGACCTGAATTGGCGGCTGGAGCGCGCTGCGCTTCAGCCGCCCCTTATGTTCCTCCCCCGGAACCCCTGGCGGGCGCAGCCTTCGGGCTTGCGCCCCTTTTTTTGCCGGCGGGCAGGCGCGCTTCAGTCGGCGAGGCAGGCAGTGCCGGCGATGCGATAGGTGCGCTCGGCCCCCAGCAGATGGGCCTCGAACGCGGCACCGAACAGGCCGTGGAAGGCGCGATCCCGCACATTGAGCCCGCCCGTATAGGCACCGAGCGCCGGCAGGATCATGCGCGTGCCGTCGCCGGCAAAACAGCGGCGGCGCAGGGAGCGGCCGCGCACCACCAGGCGCGCCACCGGATGGAGATGGCCCGCCACCTCCCCCGCATGCCCCGACCGCGTCGGCTCGTGCCGGAACGTGAGGGGGCCGAGGCGCCAGTCGCGCGCCCAGTCCCCGGCAAGGTCCTGCGCCGGCTCGGGATCATGATTGCCGGCGATCCAGAGGAAGGTCCGGCCGGCCTGGAGGGCGCGCAGACGGGCGCGGGCGTGGGCATCCAGGCGCTCGCTTGCCCAGCGGTCATGCAGGCTGTCGCCCAGGGAGACGAGGATGCGGGGGCGCCAGCGCTCCACCACGCGCTCCAGATGGGACAAGGTTTCCGCCGTGTCGTAGGGCGGCAGCATCTGGCCGCGCCGGGCGAAGGCCGAGCCCTTTTCCAGGTGAAGGTCCGCCACCGCCAGCAGGCGTTCCTGCGGCCAATAGAGCGCGCCCGCCGGGTCGAGCACGACTTCGGCGCCGTTCAGGTCCACGGCGGAGAGCGGAACAGAATCAGAACGCGCGAGCATGAGCCCATATGACCCATCCCGCCCGTGCCATCAAGCGCCCGGCCGGAGAGGGCTCCGGCCGGGCAGGTCCTCACTTGAAGAGCTGGCGCAGGCCCGAGGGCTGGCAGCGCAGATATTGGGGGGCCGCATGGACGGACGCGCCCAGCGCGGCCGCCGCATGCCAGGGCCAGCGGGGATCATAGAGCGCGCCGCGGGCGATGCCGATGGCGTCCGCCTTGCCCGCCACCAGAAGCTCCTCGGCAAAGGCCGGCTCCGTGATGAGGCCGACGGCGATGGTGGGCACGCCCGTCTCCGCCTTGATGCGCTCGGCGAACGGCACCTGATAGCCGGCGGAGAGCGGGATCTTCTGGTCGATATGCAGGCCGCCGCTGGACACATGGATGGCATCGAGGCCCCGCGCCTTCAGGGCGTTCACGAATGCCACCGACTGCTCCACGTCCCAGCCGCCCTCGACCCAGTCGGAGGCGGAGATGCGCACCACCACCGGCTTGTCATCTGGGAAGGCCGCACGCACCACGTCGAACACTTCCAGCGGGAAGCGCATGCGGTTTTCCAGGCTGCCGCCATAATCGTCGGTGCGCTGGTTGGAGAGCGGGGAGAGGAACTGGTGCAGCAGGTAGCCGTGGGCGGCATGCACCTCCACCATGTCGAAGCCCGCCCGCGCGGCCCGCGCGGCGGCGGCGCCGAAGGCGGCACGCACCCGATCGAGGCCGGAGGCGTCCAGCGCCAGAGGGGCGCGGTCCTTGGGGTTGAAGGGCACGCCCGAGGCCGAGACCGTGGTCCAGCCGCCATCTTCCACCGCGAGCTGCGAACCGCCCTTCCACGGCACCGCCGTAGAGGCCTTGCGGCCGGCGTGGGCCAGTTGCACGCCGAGCGGCGTGGGCGACCAGGCCCGCACGCGGGAGATCACGTCGGCGAGCACGCCTTCGGTCTCCTCGTCCCAGATGCCGAGATCGCCGGGCGAGATGCGGCCGGCCGGCTCAACGGCGGTGGCTTCCAGGATCAGCAGGCCGGCGCCGGACAGAGAGAGATTGCCCAGATGGATGAGGTGCCAGTCGCTCGCCCGCCCGTCGGTGGCGGAATACTGGCACATGGGGGCGATGATGATGCGGTTGTCGAGGGTCAGCGAACGCAGCGCAAGCGGCGTGAAGAGTGCGGACATGGTTTCATCCGGTGAAGGGATAATATGGCTCCCTTCATATCTCAGACGCCACGCGACGGCGAGCGGCCGGCGGCGAAAGACAAGGTAACGTTTCCGCCAGGGATACCGCCGCAAGCGGCTGAAGGCGTGGATCATTTTCCCCTTCCGTCGGTTTGGGCGTGACATCCCGCGTCGACTTCGCACAGATTGCGCCCGTCGCCCTCTCCAAGCGGAAGCCCGCGTGCCGACGAGCAGCCAGACCCTGCGCCTGCCCCCGACCGGGTTCAGCTTCAGCCGGCTCGCGCCCCTCCCGGCCTCCGTGCTGTTTGCGGTGCGCACCTCGCTCACCGCGCTGCTGGCCTTGCACATCGCTTTCGCCGCCGGGCTGGAGCGCCCCGCCTGGGCCATGGTGACGGTCTTCATCCTCTCCCAGCCCATAGCGGGCGGGGTGATCGCCAAGAGTCTGTACCGGGCCTGCGGCACCCTGGTGGGCGCCCTCTTCACGGTGCTGATGGTGCCGGCGCTGGTGGACACGCCGGCCTTGCTCATCCTGGCCTTCTCGCTCTGGATGGGCCTGTGCCTCTATCTGGCGGTGCGCGACCGCTCGCCCCGCGCCTATGCCTTCACGCTGGCCGGCTACACCTCGGCCATCATTGGCTTCGGCGATCTCGATGCGCCCTATGAGGTGTTCTACACGGCCCTGTCGCGCATCGAGGAGATCGGCGTCGGGCTGATCTGCGCCACCCTTGCCTCGGCGCTTCTGCTGCCGCAGACCGCCGAGGCCGCCGCCTTGGCCCGCCTCGGCGCCTGGCTGCGCACGGCGGACGCACATCTGGCCCGCCTGCTCGCGCAGCAGGGCGACCGCCAGGATCTGGACCGGAAGGCCATCGCCCGCGACGAGCGAAAGCTGGCGGCCGAGATCGCGGCCCTCCATGGCCTCATGATCTTCGTGTCCTACGAGCCGTCCGCCCCTCGGGCGGTGCGCGAGAGCCTGCGGCAGGTCTTCGACCGCATGCTGATCCTGCTGGAAGCCATGGCCGAGGTGCGGGACCGTCTGGTTTCGCTGCGGGCGGACGGTGGCCTCGACCCCACCCTGTCCGAGCTGGCGGCGCGCATGGCCGAGGGGCTCCAGGGCCTGCCCACCTGCCCTGCCGCCGGAGGGCCGGAGTTGGAGCGGCAGTTGGACACCTATGCGCCCGCCGCCACCGACCCGAACGGCGTCATCGCCCTCAACCTGGCGGCCCGGCTGCGGGAGATCCTGGACCTGAGGGCGGATTTTTCCACCTTGTGGCAGGCGCTCGCCGACCAGAAGGGTGTGGCGGAGGCGGAGCTGCGCGTGAGAGCGCCCCGCAGCAACCGGGCGCTGCCCGCCATCGATTTCTCCTATGCCCTGCGCACCGCCGCCGCGCTGGTGCTCGGGCTCTGGCTCATCGGCGCGTTCTGGATCTTCTCCGCCTGGCCGGCGGGGGCGCAGGCCATGACCATGGTGTCCATCATCACCTGCGTCACCGCCGCCCAGCAGGACCAGGTGCAGGCCACCCTCGGCTTCGTGCGGGACACGCTGATCGCCATGGCCGGCGTCTTCGTCTACCAGTTCGCGCTGATCCCGCTGGCGAGCGACTTTTTTCAGCTCTCGCTCCTCGTCCTTCCCGCCTTGCTGACCATCGGCATGATGGTCGCAACGCCGGAATGGAACGCCCAGGGCGTGCGCGTCGCCATCACCTTCACCGCCCTGCTGGGCCTGGAGAACATCTTCTCCACGGACCTTGCGGCCTTCCTCAACAACAACCTCGCCGTGGTCATTGGCATGGCCGTGGTGGCGGCCATGTCCAGCCTGCTGCGCCCGCGCGCGCCCGGAGAAGCGGCCGCGCGCCTGCTGCGGGCGGGCTGGCGCGACATCGCCGCCATGGCCATCGCGCCGGATGGGCCGGCCCGCGAGGGCCTCATGCGGCGGATGGTGGACCGGCTCGGCCTGATGGCGCCGGTGAAGGACCCCCACCGCACCGATGCGGCGGAAGCCGCCTTCGCCGCCGCCTTCGCCGCCCGTGCGGTGCTGGACCTGGCCGGCCTCGCGCCGCGCCTGGAGGGCACCGACCGGAGCCGGATCGAGGGGCTGCTCAAGGATGTGGGGGCCTATTACCGGCAGCTGGCAGCCAGGGGCGAGGCGTCCGAGACGGCCCTTCTGTGCGCCCTGGACGGCCTGCGCCCCACCTTCCTGCCGGCGCCGGGCAGCGCGGAGCGGGAGGCTGTGGTGGCGCTGGTGACCTTGCGCGCGGGCCTGAAGCTGGGGGCGGAAACCTTGCGCGCGGCCCGGGGAGACGCCTGATGGGCACGCTCGACATTCTCGGGATCTACATCCCCACCCTGCTCGCGGAGGCGCTCGCCGCGTTGGTGGCGACGCTCATCCTGACGCGGCTCCTGGCGCGGCTGGGCTTTTATCGCCTCGCCTGGCACCCCGCGCTGGTCAATCTTTCGCTGTTCGTGATCGTGCTGGCGGCGATCGCCCTTTCCGGTGGCTTCAGGGGGTGGATGCCATGACGTCCCAGTCTCAGTCGGCCCAGTCAAAGACCTCGGTGTTCGCGCATCTGGGGCGCGTGCTGCTGACCCTGGTGATCGTCGCGGTCGCGGGCGGGCTGGGGCTTGCCCTGTGGCGCTATTACATGGACGCCCCCTGGACGCGGGACGGCCTCGTCCATGCGGACGTGGTGACGCTCGCCCCCGACGTGTCGGGCCTCGTCACCGAGGTGCTGGTGCGCGAGAACCAGGCGGTGAAGACGGGCGACGTCCTGTTCCACATCGACCCCGCCCGCTTCGAGATCGCGCTGCGCCTGGCGCAGGCGCAAGTGGAGAGCCGGCAGGCGGCGAGCGAAGAGGCCGCCTCCATCCTCGCCCGCTTCGTGGGCGCCGGCGAGCTGGCGGTCACGCAGGAGGCGGTCGCCAACCAGCGCTATGCCGCCGCCATCGCCAAGGCCGCCTATGACCAGGCCGTGGCCGATCGGGACCTGGCCAAGCTCAATCTCGACCGCACCAAGGTGCGCGCCTCGGTGAACGGTGTGGTCACCAATTTCGACCTGAAGCCGGGGGATTACGTGGCCGCCGGCCACGGCGTGTTCCCGCTGGTGGACACGGACAGCCTGGCCGTGGACGGCTTTTTCGAGGAGACCAAGCTCTCCCGCATCAAGGTGGGCGACAAGGCACGGGTGACGCTCATGGGCGGCGGCACCTATGCCGGCACCGTGGAGGGCATCGCCGCCGCCATCTCCGGCAATATTTCCCAGGACGGGCGCCTGCTTCAGAACGTCAACCCGGTGTTCAACTGGGTCCGCCTCGCCCGCCGCATCCCCGTGCGCATCACGCTGGATCCGCCGGTGGACCGCAGCCAGCTCATTGCCGGCCGCTCCGCCACGGTGGAGATCCTCGGCGAGAAATGACCTCTACCCGACCTGCGTCAGCAGCACCGGGTCGTCGTCCCGGAACACCCGGCCGCGCCCGTGCAGCTTGGCGGCGTAGAGGGCACGGTCGGCGCGGGCATAAAGGGAGATGACCGTGTCGTCGGGGGCCGCCGCCGTGATGCCGGCGGAAAAGGCGTAGGAAAAGTCCGGCCGGTCCGGCAAGGGGCGGGAGTGGCGCACGGTTGCCAGGATGCGCTCGGCCACCAGCGCGGCTTCCTGCGGCCCGGTGCCGGGCAGGACGAGGACGAATTCCTCGCCGCCCACCCGGCCGAAACTGTCGCTCCGCCGCAGCAAGGGCAGAACGCGCACGGCAAAGTCCTTGAGCACCGTGTCCCCCGCCATGTGGCCGAAGCGGTCGTTGACCACCTTGAAATGGTCGAGGTCCATCACGCAGATGCAGCCCCCTGAATGGCCGGCGGCAGCGGAGGCCTGGATCAGGTCCTCCATGCGCGCGGTGACGAAACGCCGGTTGGCGATGCCGGTCAGCGTGTCCGTCTGGGCGGCGCGGATGGCAAAGTCGCGATCCTGGCGCACGGCGCGCTCGTCCGCCCGCAGCGCGGTGATGTCGCTGGCGATGCACAGCATCCAGCCGTCCGCCTCCACGGTTTCGGTCATCCAGAGCCACCGGCCGTCATGAAGGTCCGTCTCGAAGGCGCGGAAGGCCGTCTTGCCCCGCCGGGCCTGGGTGGAGACGAGCCAGGCGTCGAAATCATCGGTTCGGATCACGGTGCCGCGCCGCCCCTCATGGTTGCGGCGCATGATCTCGGCCCAGGTGGGCTCTTCGGCGGGGGTCAGGAAGAAGGCGGCGCGGAACGCCCGGTTGGCATAGCGCAGCCGGTCATGACCGTCATAGGCGGCCATGAGGACGGGGGCTTCCTCATGGAGGGCGGCAAGCCGCTGCCCGACATGATCCATACGGCCTGCTCTCCAGGCGATCGGGTCTGCGCTAATGCGCCACCCTCCCTCTCCAGCGCGCACCCCCGCAGGCCGCGCCGGACCGCACCAGACTAGGGCATCAGCCGCGCGCGCGGAAGCCGGGCCACGCAAGATTGAGAAACCGGCCAGGCGGGCCGCGCCGGCCTATTCCATGGCCTCGCGCACCAGTTCCTCCTCCGCCTCCGCCAGGAGGGCCTCGTTGGTCTCGGCGGTGCCCACATTCTCCCGCCCGATCTCCAGCAGAACGGGCACCGAGAGGGGCGAGACGCGCTCCAGCGGCTGGTGCACGATCCGCCCCCGGATGCGCGTCAGCAGGTCGGAGAGCCGGCGCACGTCCAGCAGGCCGGTGGCGGCGTCCGCGCGGGCGGCGCGCAGCAGCAGATGGTCCGGCTGGTGGCGGCGCAGCACGTCATAGATGAGGTCGGTGGAGACGGTGACCTGCCGCGAGGTCTTCTCCTTGCCGGGAAAGCGGCGCTCGATCAGCCCGGCCACCACGGCGCAATAGCGGAAGGTGCGCTTCATCAGCGCGCTTTCCGCCAGCCACGCCTCCAGATCGTCGCCCAGCATGTCCGCATCGAACAAGGCCTCCAGCGACAGCCGCCCGCCCGAGACCGCCGCCCCCATGTCGCCGGCGGCGAAGACGGCGATGGCATAGTCATTGGCGACGAAGCCCAGGGGCTTCAGCCGCGCCCGCTCCAGCCGGCGGGTGAGCAGCATCCCCAAGGTCTGGTGGGCAAGACGCCCCTCGAAGGGATAGGCCACCAGATAATGCCGTCCCGCGCGGGCGAAGGTTTCCACCAGGAGGTCGGAGCGCCCCGGCAAGCGGGAGCGGGCCTGCTGCAATTCCAGCCAGTGCCGCACCTGCCCCGGCAGATGCGCCCAGCGGGCGGGGTCGGCGAGCAGCGCCCGCACGCCCGCCGCCAGGAAGGTGGAGAGGGGAAACTTGCCGCCCTCATAGGAGGGCACCTTGGGCTCGGTGGCGGTGGAGCGGGAGACATAGATCTCGTCCTCCACCATGGCCTCGTAACGCAGGATTTCGCCGGCAAAGACGAAGGTGTCGCCGGGCACCATGGTCTCGACGAAATATTCCTCCACCTCGCCGAGCACCCGCCCGCCGAAGCGCACCCGCCCCGCCGGCCCGCTTTTGGCCCCGCCGCGGGAGGTGACGAGGCGCACCTTAATCATGGTGGCTTCCACGATGGTGCCCACATTCAGCCGATAGGCCTGGGCGATGGCGGGATTGGCCACCCGCCACAGCCCGTCCTTGGT
The DNA here is from genome assembly GCF_056314145.1 of Aquabacter sp. DMC10. Classification (NCBI taxonomy): domain Bacteria; kingdom Pseudomonadati; phylum Pseudomonadota; class Alphaproteobacteria; order Hyphomicrobiales; family Xanthobacteraceae; genus Aquabacter; species Aquabacter sp. DMC10. Next base: position 998,384 of record NZ_JBQUYX010000001.1, read on the forward strand.
GCGGCGGATCTTGGCGTAGCGCTCATAGGCGCGCAGCGCGTAGCCGCCGGTGGCGACGAAATCCACCACCGCGTCGAAATCCTCCCGGCTCAAGTCCCGATAGGGCGCGGCCGAACACACCTCCGCATGGAGGGCGTCCGCCGAAAAGGGATCGGCGCAGGCCATGCCCAGCACGTGCTGGGCGAGCACGTCGAGGGCGCCGGTGCGCTCGGGCGGGGTGTCCTGCGCCCCCGCCCGCACCGCCTCCAGGGCCGCCCGGCATTCCAGCACCTCGAAGCGGTTGGCGGGCACCAGGACCGCGTGGGAACTCTCATCCAGGCGATGATTGGCCCGGCCGATGCGCTGCATGAGGCGCGAGGACCCCTTTGGGGCGCCCACATTGATGACCTGGTCCACATCGCCCCAGTCGATGCCGAGATCGAGCGAGGAGGTGCACACCACCGCCTTCAGCCGCCCCGCCGCCATGGCCGCTTCCACCTTGCGGCGCTGCTCCACGTCCAGCGAGCCGTGATGGAGGGCGATGGGGAGGTTGTCGTCATTGATGCCCCAGAGTTCCTGGAACAGGAATTCCGCCTGCCAGCGCGTATTGACGAAAACGAGGCTCATGCGCCGCGCCTTGATGAGGGCATAGACCTCGGGGAGCGCATGAAGCGCCGTATGGGTGGCCCAGGGCATGGCCACCTGCGTCTCCAGCATGGACAAATCGGGCGCCGCGCCCCCCTCCGCCACCACCAGGTCCGCCAGCGGGCCGGTGCCGTCCTGCGCCACCAGATAGCGGCGCAAATCATCGGGCTCGGCGACGGTGGCGGAGAGGCCGACGCATTGCAGGCCCGGCGCCAGGGTGCGCAGCCGCGCCAGGGCCAGCGCCAGCAGGTCGCCGCGCTTGGAGGTGACGAGGGCGTGCAATTCGTCGAGCACCACCCGCTTCAGCCCCGAGAACAGATGTGCCCCGTCCTTGGAGGCGAGCAGCAGCGAGAGCTGCTCGGGCGTGGTGAGGAGAATGTCCGGCGGATCGCGCCGCTGGCGCTGACGGCGGGAGGACGGCGTGTCGCCGGTGCGCGTCTCCACCCGGATGGGCAGGCCCATCTCGCTGATGGGGGTTTCGAGATTCCGGGCGATGTCCACCGCCAGCGCCTTCAACGGCGAGATATAGAGCGTGTGGAGCGGCGAGAGCTTGTCCGGCGGCGCGCGGTCCGCCGCTTCCGCCTTGCGCTTGACGTTTCGGCGGGCGCTCAATTCAACGAGGCTCGGCAGGAAGCCTGCCAGCGTCTTGCCGGCGCCGGTGGGGGCGATGAGCAGAGTGGAGCGGCCGAGCCGGGCGCGCTCCAGGAGCGCCAATTGGTGGGCGCGCGCCTGCCAGCCGCGCGCGGCGAACCAGTGTTGGAAAGCCTCCGGGAGGGCCTCGGCGATAAGGGCGGTGCGATCGGACACCGCCCTTTATACCATGGCCCGGCGGGTTTTGAGGGGGCGGGCGAGGGCCTCAATCGGCCGCATCCGGCGCCACGCGACCGGCATAGACACCTTCCATGTCCTCGAACAGCGGCCAGAAATCCACAGTGCGCCGCTCCGCCAGCACATCGGTGAGAACCGCGAGATGGGTGTGCCAGCCAGACGACACCATGACGGTCTCGCGCGCATCGGGCAGCCGCTCATGGATGACGGTGAGCTTCGTTCCCGCCCCCGCGGCTTCCAGCTCGAAGGTCACGCGGGAATTGGGCTCCCGCCGCCCGCCCCAGGAAAAGGCGAGCCGGCGGGGCGGGTCCATCTCCAGCAGGACGTGGGAGGAGGAGAGCGCGCCATCGAACGCCTTCAGGCGATCCTGGCGGGGCGGCGTGCCCCGCGTCAGCGTGCCGTTGGCGTAATGCAGATGGAAGGGCGCCCCCGGTTCCGTGGGCATGTCCCCGGCCGCAAGCCACAAAGCGCGCTTGTCGGACTGCGTCAGAAACGCCCAGACTCGGTCGGGCGGGGCGGGCAGGAGGCGCTCGAACCGCACGGCGCGAGGGCCCGCGAAATGCCCGGGCTCCCGCTCCAGGCCGTGGCCGAGGCCCTCCAGCATGCGCGTCCAGCCGCCTTCGGTGCGCTCCACATAGGCCTCGAATCCGGCGCCGAGGGCGTGGGTCACGCACACCAGCGTGCCGCCCTTGTGGGGCACGAAGTCGAGGCTCACCTGGCTGATGCCGCCGGACCCCTCCACCTCCCAGGTAAAGACGAGCTGGCGCGGTCGGTCGATGACCTCATAGGTGCCGGAATGAGCGACCACGCCACTTTGACGGCGCTGGTCGAAATGGAACCGACCGCCCGGCCGGGCGTCCACCTCCACGCGTGTCATGGGACCCAGGCCCGGGGCGAACCACAGCGGAACGAGCGCGGGATCGAGGAAGGCATCGAACACGCGCTCCAGCGGGGCGAGGATCAGGCGCTCCACGCGGGCGCAGACGTCGTCGGCGTCGATCGGGGTGGCAAGGCTCATGGCGTTTCTCCCTTGTGATGGGTGTTCGATGGGTCGGGCGGTGCTCCCTCCACTGCCCCCTCCCCCGCCGCCTCGGCGCGCAGCGCGGCGTCGAGGGCCTCCAGGCTCTGGTCCCAGAAGTGCTGGTAGAAGCGCAGCCAGGCGCCGATCTCCGCCAGCGGCGCCGGATCGAGCCGGCACAAATGGGTGCGGCCGGAAATCCGCCGCCGCACGAGGCCAGCCCCCTCCAGCACCTTCACATGCTTGGACGCCGCCGCCAGCGACATCTGCAACGGGGCGGCCAGGGCGCCGACGCTGTGCTCCCCGGCCGAGAGCCGGTGGAGCATGTCCCGCCGGGTGGGGTCGGAGAGGGCGTGGAAGACGCGATCGAGGGCTTGATATTCAACCATGTGGTTAAATTATCCGAACGCGAGCGACAGTCAACCATTTGGTTGAATATTTCCCCTTAATGGCCCGTCAACCAAGCTGGGCGAAGCTGCGTGCCTGATTTGGCCGGAGTTTGCCCCGATGATGTCGCGCGCCGATCGCACCGTGCTCAGCGAGTGGTGGTGGACGGTGGACCGCCTGCTGCTGGGCGCCCTGTTCACCCTCATGGTGATCGGCGTGGTGCTGTGCCTTGCCGCCAGCCCGCCGGTGGCCGCACGCCTCGGCATCAACGACCCCTTCCACTTCGTGAACCGGCAGGTCTTCTTCCTGATCCCCGCCGCCATCGTGATGGTGCTGACCTCCTTCATGACGCCCCGCAGCATCCGCAGGGTGTGCGTCGTCATCTTCGCCATCTTTCTGGCCTTGCTGTTCGCGACGCTCCTCTTCGGCCCGGAGGTGAAGGGCGCGCGGCGCTGGCTGGTGCTGGCGGGCATCACCGTGCAGCCCTCCGAATTCCTTAAGCCGGCCTTCGTGGTTTTGGCCGCCTGGTTGTTCTCCGAAAGCGGCAAGCGGCCGGAAATGCCCGCGCAGGCGCTGGCGGTGGGCCTTCTGGGCATCGTGTTGGTGCCCTTGATCCTACAGCCGGACTTCGGCCAGACCATGCTGGTCTGCCTGGTCTGGGGCGCGCTGTTCTTCCTGGCGGGGCTGCGCTGGATCTGGATGGTGGGCCTTGTCGGCCTGAGCGTCGGCGGGATTTTTCTGGCCTACCACGTGGTCCCGCACGTGCGCAAACGCATCGACCGCTTCCTCGACCCCGCCTCCGGCGACACCTACCAGATCGACACGGCGCTGGAGAGCTTCCGCCATGGCGGCTGGTTCGGCCAGGGGCCGGGCGAAGGCACGGTGAAGCGCATCCTGCCCGACGGCCACACCGACTTCGTCTTCGCCGTGGCGGCGGAGGAATTCGGCATCATCCTGTGCCTCATCCTCCTTTCGCTGTTCGCCTTCATCATCCTGCGCAGCCTCACCCGCGCGCTGGACGAGCAGGACCCCTTCGCCCGCTTCGCCGCCACCGGCCTGGCGCTGCTGTTCGGCCTCCAGGCCTGCATCAACATGGCGGTGAACGTGCACCTCATGCCCGCCAAGGGCATGACGCTGCCCTTCATCTCCTATGGCGGCTCCTCGCTCATCTCCATCGCCTTCGGCATGGGCATGCTGCTGGCCTTGTCCCGCCGCCGTCCCGGCGCCGCCGCGCTGGCGGCGTTGAGCGAAGGCTCGCATGAGCCGGCCTCGTCCCGCGGCGCCAGCCCGGCGGGCGCGGCATGAGCGCAGGTCCCATTCTGCTGGCCGCCGGGGGCACCGGCGGCCATCTTTTCCCCGCCGAGGCGCTGGCCGCCGCGCTCGCTGCGCGCGGCCTGACGGTGGATCTGGTCACCGATACCCGCGCGGCCAAATATGCCGGCCATTTCCCGGCGCGCGCGCTCCATGTGCTGCCCGCAGACACCGTGCGCGGGCGCTCGCCCATCGCGCTCGCCCGCACCGCCTTCACCCTGGCGTCCGGCTTCGTGGCGGGCCTCGCCTTGCTGCGGAAGGTGCGCCCCACCGTGGTGGTGGGCTTTGGCGGCTATCCGACCTTGCCGCCGGTGATGGCCGCCACCGTCCTGCGCATCCCCACCCTCATCCATGAGGCGAACGGCGTCATGGGCCGCGCCAACCGGCTGCTGGCCGGCCGGGTCACCGCCATCGCCACCGGCTTCGACGGCGTCACCGACGCCGACCCGGCGCTGGCCGCGAAGACCGTGCGCACCGGCAATCCGCTGCGCCCCGCCGCCATTGCCGCCGCGTCCGTTCCCTATGTAGCGCCGGAAGCGGGCGGTCCGATCCATCTCCTCGTCTTCGGCGGCAGCCAGGGTGCGCGCGTCATGTCCGACGTGGTGCCGCCGGCGCTGGAAAAGCTCGACCCGACCTTGCGGGCGCGCCTCTACGTGGTGCAGCAGGCCCGCGAGGAAGACCTCCCCCGCGTGCGCGACACCTATGCCCGCATCGGCGTTGCCGCCGAGGTGGCGCCCTTCTTCCAGGATCTGCCCGCCCGCATGGCGGCGGCACAGCTTGTCATTTCGCGCTCGGGCGCCTCGACGGTGGCGGAACTGGCGGCGCTGGGCCGCCCCGCCCTTCTGGTGCCCCTGCCCAATGCCCTCGACCAGGACCAGGCGGCCAATGCCCGCTCCCTGGAGCGCATCGGCGGCGCCCGTGTGATGCCGCAGGCCAATTTCACCCCGGACACGCTGGCGCAGGCCCTTGCGGAACTGGCAGGCAACCCCGCCGCATTGACAGCCATGGCGGAGGCGGCCAGAAGCGCCGGCGCGCTCGATGCCGCCGAACGGCTCGCCGACCTCGTGGCGCGCCTGGCGGCCGGCCAGCCGGCCCGCGCCTCTCTTTAAGCCGGGGCAACCGACCCCGGCACCCGATTTCAGGCGACAGCGGCGCACCCGCTGGCGCCGGCACCAAGGACACGCAGGATGAAGCTCCCCCAAGCCCTCGGCTCGATCCACTTCGTCGGCATCGGCGGCATCGGCATGAGCGGCATTGCCGAGGTGCTGCACAATCTGGGCTACCAGGTGCAGGGCTCGGACGTGTCCGAGAGCGCCAATGTGAAGCGCCTGCGCGATAAGGGCATCACCGTCCAGATCGGCCATGCGGCTGAAAACGTGGCCGATGCCGGCGTCGTGGTGGTGTCCTCCGCCATCAAGCGCGACAATCCCGAGCTGATGGCCGCCCGCGCCCGCCGCCTGCCGGTGGTGCGCCGGGCGGAGATGCTGGCCGAGCTGATGCGGCTGAAAAGCTGCGTCGCCATTGCCGGCACCCACGGCAAGACCACCACCACCTCCCTGGTGGCCACCTTGCTCGATGCCGGCGCCATGGACCCCACCGTCATCAATGGCGGCATCATCAATGCCTATGGCACCAATGCGCGCCTGGGCGATGGCGAATGGATGGTGGTGGAGGCGGACGAGAGCGACGGCACCTTCCTGAAGCTGCCGGCCGAGGTGGCCATCGTCACCAATATCGACCCCGAGCATCTCGATCACTTCAAGACCTTCGACAAGGTGCAGGACGCCTTCAAGGCCTTCGTGGAGAACGTGCCCTTCTATGGCTTCGCCGTCATGTGCATCGACCATCCGGTGGTCCAGGCCATGGTGGGGCGCATCGAGGACCGGCGCATCATCACCTATGGCGAGAACCCGCAGGCGGACGTGCGGCTCGTGGATGTGGACCTGAAGGGCGGCATCACCAAGTTCGGCGTGGTGTTCCGCGACCGGGCCGGAAACGTGGTCCACCGCATTGACGGCCTGCGCCTGCCCATGCCCGGCCGCCACAATGCGCTCAACGCCACCGCCGCCATCGCGGTCGCCCATGAGCTGGGCGTGTCGGACGCGCGCATCGTGGAGGCCCTGTCCCAGTTCGGCGGCGTGAAGCGACGCTTCACCCGCACGGGCGAATGGAACGGCGTCACCATCTTCGACGATTACGGCCACCATCCGGTGGAGATCGCCGCCGTGCTGCGCGCCGCCCGCGCCGCCACCGACGGACAGGTGATCGCGGTGGTGCAGCCGCACCGCTATTCCCGCCTCGCCTCCTTGTTCGACGACTTCTCCACCTGCTTCAACGACGCCGACCATGTGATCGTCGCCCCCGTCTATGCGGCGGGCGAGGCGCCCATCGAGGGGGCGGACCGGGATCACCTGGTGCAGGGCCTGCGGGCCCGCGGCCATCGCTCGGTGATGGCGCTGGAAGGCCCGGAGGCGCTGGCCGGCATGTTGGGCAAGCTGGCCCGGCCGGGCGACTATGTGATCTGCCTCGGCGCCGGCACCATCACCCAATGGGCCTATGCGCTGCCCGAGGAACTGGCCAAGCTGCCGCCGGCCTGATCCACCGACCAGAAGTCCCGCGCCTCCACCGGCAAGCGATCCAGCACCGCATCGAAGGCGGCCGCGTCCACATGGCGGCGCAAGGCGCGGGCGGTGTCGGCGATGCAGGTCTCCGGTGCGAAATTATGGTGGCGCCGCAGCGCCTGCGCCTCCCGTGTCCAGTCCGCGCGGTCGCCGAACGGCGCGCGCGGGGCGTCGGGGTCCCAATCGGCCACGAAAATGGCCCGCAGCACCGGGGGCAGCACCCCGGCGAAGCGGAGCGCATCGGCCAGCGACAGCCGCCGCCGGAAGGTGAGCAGCACCGCCTGCACCATGGTGTAGACTTGGTTGCGGGTGGCAAGGCCGGAGGTCTCCCGCGCATCGGCGAGGAAGCGCTCGAAGTCTTCCGTCGTGTGCTGGTACTCCAGGGGCATGGGCATGAGCGGCTCCCCGATGGCTGCGTCCGCGCGTCCCCGGCTGGCGCGGCGAATGGGCCAAGGCTCCGCCTACAGAAAGGACGGGGCGCCCGGCCGGTCAACCCGCCCCGCTTCCCGGTGTTGCCGAATGCAGATGCAACCCCTGGGATTCCAGCCCCCGTCCTCCCCGCTGTCCACCGCCAGCGGGAGCTTTGCCCTTGCAACAGTTGCGCTGCCCCCCCGGAGGGGATAGGTCAAAGGCCGTTTCAACGACCCTGGGCGCGATTTCGATGAACCGTACCGTTGTGGTGGCGGCGGCGAGCGTCGTCATCGGCATTCTCGTTCTCGCGCTGAAGGGGGCGGCCTGGTGGGTCACGGGCTCCGTGGCGCTTCTGTCCGACGCGCTGGAGAGCATCATCAATGTGGCGGCCTCGCTGGCCGCTCTGGTGGCGCTGAACATCAGCCAGCGGCCCGCCGACGACAACCACCAGTATGGCCACCACAAGGCGGAGTACATCTCCGCCGTGTTGGAAGGCGTGCTCATCGTAGTGGCCGCGGGCTCCATCCTGCGGGAATCCTATTACGGCCTGTTGGACCCTCACCTGCCCGAGCAGCCCTTCCAGGGCATGCTGCTGAACGGCATCGCCACCATCATCAATGCCGTCTGGTGCGTGGTGCTGCTGCGCACCGGCCGCAAGTGGCGCTCGCCGGCCCTGGTGGCGGATGGCAAGCACCTGATGACCGACGTGGTCACCTCCGGCGGCGTGCTGGCGGGCTTCGTGCTCGTGCCGCTCACGGGATGGCCCATCCTCGATCCGCTGCTGGCCGGCATCGTCGCCCTCAACATCCTGTGGACCGGCTGGGCGCTGATGCGCGACTCGGTGGGCGGCCTGATGGATGCCGCGCCGCCGGCGGACGTGGTGGCGCGCATCCGCGAGCTGGTCTCGCTCCATGCGGACGGCGCGCTGGAGGCCCACGACCTACGCACCCGCCATGCGGGCCGCATGACCTTCGTGGAATTCCACCTGGTGGTGCCCGGCGAGATGACGGTGGCCGCCGCCCACGAGATCTGCGACCGCATCGAGAGCGCGTTCGAGGCGGACATGGAGGACATGGTCATCACCATCCATGTGGAGCCGGAAGGCGAGGCCAAGCACAAGGGCGTGGTGGTGCTCTGACCGCAGAGCAATTTTCTCGGTAAAATTACACAACGCACACGCAAGGATTGCACAAAGGCAAAAGCCGGCCTATCTTGCCCCTTATACAACCTATGGGGGTATATCACATGACTGCACCAGCCATCTCTTGGGGAACCATCGCCGCCGACGGGTCCATCACCTCCGGCAGCGCAGATTTCAAGGTCACGAAAACCGCGGTAGGCGTGTATAATATCAACTTCAACCACAACTTCAGCGCCATTCCCGCCATCTCTGGATCCCAGACCCGGCTCGGGTCGCAGGCCGAATGGCCGACGGACAATGTCGTGTTTCCCTTCCTGACCGAGAATTCGGCCACTGCCGTCACAGGCGATGGCTCCGCTGGCGGCAATCATTCGGACCGGTCCTTCTCCTTCATCGTCGTCGGCGTCAGAACCGTGTGAGGTCCGCCACCCTCTGCATGCGGGCCCGTTGGCCCTTGGTCGGGCACGTGGGGGTCACGCCCTTCGCGCCCGGCCACAATCTGCGGTTGCCTGCACCGATGTCCGCATTGGCTTTGCCGGCGAGACCGGCTAAAGCCTGAGCCATGGCTCATCGCTCCGCCCCCGCTCCGGCCACAGCTTTCGCCGATCTCACGCCCGCCTTGAACGCCGCCCTGCCCTCACTGCGCGGGCGGCTGACGGCCAATGAGCCGCTGGCGAACCTCACCTGGTTCCGCGTGGGCGGGCCGGCGCAGGTGCTGTTCGCCCCGGCGGACGAGGATGACCTCGCTTATGCGCTCGCCGGCTTTCCCGCCGACCTGCCGGTGACCGTGATCGGGCTCGGCTCCAACCTCATCGTGCGCGACGGCGGGGTGCCCGGCATCGTCATCCGCCTGGGGCGCGGCTTTTCCGACATTGCGGTTGAGGGCACCCGGGTGCGGGCCGGGGCGGGCGTTCCAGACGTGAAGGTGGCGCGGGCGGCAGCGGATGCGGGGCTGAAGGGCCTCGCCTTCCTGCGCGGCATTCCCGGCGCCATTGGCGGGGTGCTGCGCATGAATGGCGGCGCCTATGGCGGGGAGACCAGGGACGCCCTCGTCTCCTGCCGCGCGGTCTCCCGCGACGGGCGGGTCCGCACGCTGACCAACGCCGAAATGGGATTCACCTATCGCCATTGCGCCGTGCCAGACGACTATATCTTCACCGAGGCCCTGTTCCGCTGCGAGCCCGGCGACCCGGCGGAGATCGCGGCGGAGATGGAGCGCATCACCTCGGCGCGCGAGGCCACCCAACCCATCAAGAGCCGCACCGGCGGCTCCACCTTCAAGAACCCTCCGGGCCAGAAGGCCTGGCAATTGGTGGATGCGGCCGGCTGCCGGGGGCTGACCCTCGGCCGGGCGCAGGTGTCGGAGCTGCACACCAATTTCCTCATCAATCTGGGCGGCGCCACCGCCGCCGAGATCGAGGGCCTGGGCGAGGAGGTGCGCCGGCGCGTGCGCGAGGCCTCCGGCATTTCCCTTGAGTGGGAAATCAAGCGAATCGGTCTCGCCTGACGCGCGCCGGGAAAAAGACACCGGCAAATCCCCGCGATCCCGTCCTGCTCTTAGGGAATTGGAAGCAAGCGCTGCGCTCTAATGGCGCCGCCCGCTGCGGCCCGTGGACGCGATTCCGCGCGGAGAGCGGCGGCGCGGGGCAAGGCGAAGGGCGATCATGGCGAAGCATGTGGCGGTTCTGATGGGCGGATGGTCCGCCGAGCGCGAGGTCTCCCTGCGCTCCGGCGCGGCCTGCGCCAAGGCGCTGGAGAGCGCCGGCTACACGGTCACCCGCGTGGACGTGAAGCGCGATGTCGCCGAGGAACTGGCCCGCCTGAAGCCCGATGTCGCCCTTAACGTGCTGCATGGCCGGCCCGGCGAGGACGGCACCATTCAGGGCATCCTGGAAATCCTGCGCATTCCCTATTCCCATTCCGGCGTGCTGGCCTCCGCCCTCGCCATGGACAAGGCCCAGGCCAAGATCGTGATGGCGGCGGCCGGTGTGCCCGTCGCCGCCGGCCGCGTGGTCTCCCGCGCCGAGGCCGCCAAGGCCCATGTGATGGAGCCGCCTTATGTGCTGAAACCCGTGGCGGAAGGCTCCAGCGTCGGCGTCTTCATCGTCCGCGAGGGCCAGGAGCATCCGCCGCAGGAGCTGTTCCGGCCCGACTGGAAGCACGGGGAAATGCTGCTGGCGGAACGCTTCATCCCCGGCATGGAGCTGACCTGCGCGGTGATGGGCGACGAGGCCTTGGGTGTGATCGAGATCGAATCCACCCAGGCCTTCTACGATTATGAATCCAAATATGCGCCCGGCGGCTCGCAGCACATTCTTCCGGCTCGGATTTTACCTGAAATTTACCAACAAGTGCGGATACTTACATTGAAGGCGCACAAGGCGCTGGGATGCCGGGGCGTCTCCCGTGCGGACTTCCGCTTCGATGATCGCACCGGCGATGCGAGCGGGCTGGTCTGCCTGGAGGTCAACACCCAGCCCGGCATGACGGAAACCTCCCTTGTGCCCGATTTGGCGGTCCATGCGGGCCATACGTTCAGCGAGCTTGTGACATGGATGGTCGAGGACGCGTCCCTGGACCGGTGAGCGCCCCCCGCGGCGACGCACCGACCCGCCGGCCGGCACGTCCGCCGGCCCCTCCCCGCGAACCGGCGCCCGCCAGCCGCACCGCTCTCTTCCTGCGGCGCATGACGGTGCGCCTGTCCTCCTCCCGCCTGGGCCGGCGCGGCGCGAGCCTGCTGGCCACCCTCGTCATCGGCGGCTTCACCGCCTATGGCGTGGTGCTCGGCGGCCATGTGGAGGAAGCCCGGGAATTCGTGGTGGATATTGGCGATGCGGCGGCCAACGTCGCCGGCTTCAAGGTCAAGCAGGTCAATCTGTCCGGCCAGAATCACGTCACACCCCAGGAGATCCTGGCCACCGCCGGCATCAAGCCCACCACCTCCATCCTGTTCGTGGACGCGGACGCCACCCGCGCCGAACTGGAATCCCTGCCCTGGATTGCCAGCGCCTCGGTGCGCAAGATCTACCCTGACCGCATCGATATCGTGATCGTGGAACGCGAGGCCTATGCGCTCTGGCAGATCAACGGCCAGATCAAGGTCATTGCCCGCGACGGCATGCCCATCGCGCCCTATTCGGATGATCCGCGCTACGTGAACCTGCCCATCGTCGTGGGCGAAGGGGCGGAAAAGCGCGTCGTCGAGATCGTCGAGGCCCTCGCCCGGGTGCCGGCGCTGCGCGATCAGGTGCGCGCCGCCATTCTGGTGGCCGACCGGCGCTGGACGCTGAAACTGCGCAACGGCATCGACGTGCGTCTGCCCGAGGACGGGCTCGACAAGGCGCTCCTGCAACTGGCGGACCTGGACCGGGACAAGCGGCTTTTGACCCGCGACATCACCATCGTCGACCTGCGCCTGCCCGACCGGGTGGTGGTGCGCCTGTCCGACGCGGCGGCGGACGCCCGCATGCAGATGCTGAAAGCCAAGGCCAAGGCGAAGAAGGGAGGACCGGCGTGAGACATCGTCTGGCTCAGGGTTTCGCGCCGAAGATGCGCCCGATCGCCCCCAAGAAGAGCGGCATCATCGCGGTCCTCGACATCGGCACCAGCAAGATCGTCTGCGCCATCGCGCGGCTGAAGCCCCGTGGCGCCTCCGACGTGCTGCGCCGGCGCACCCATTCCATCGACGTGCTCGGCATCGGCCACACCCGCGCCCATGGGGTGAAGGGCGGCGCCATCGTCGACATGGCCCGCGCCGAGTTGGCCATCCGCCAGGCCGTGGACATGGCCGAGCGGGCTTCCGGCGTGCAGATCGCCTCGGTGATTCTCGCCGTCTCCGGCGCCCGTCTCGCCTCCCAGCATTACGAGGCGGCGGTGCGCCTGACCTCGCCGGCGGTGGAGGAATTCGACATCCGCCGCGTGCTGGAAGCCGCCTCCACCTATGCGGTGGGCGACGGCCGGGCGGTGATGCACGCGCTGCCCGTCGGCTATTCGCTGGACGGACGCTCGGGCATCGGCGAGCCCTGCGGCATGCTGGGCCGGGAGCTCGGCGTCGACATGCACGTGGTCACGGGCGACCTGACCTCCTTGAAGAATCTGGTGCTGTGCGTGGAGCGCTGCCATCTGGGCATCGAGGCCATGGTGGCCGCGCCTTATGCCGCAGCCCTGTCCTCGCTCACCGACGACGAGATGGAACTGGGCGTCACCCTCATCGACATGGGGGCGGGCACAACAACCTTCTCCATCGTCTCGGGCGGCCACTGCATTTATGTGGACGGCATCGCGGTGGGCGGCCAGCACATCACCAATGACGTGGCCCGCGGCCTGCCCGCCCGCCTTGCCGATGCCGAACGGCTGAAATGCCTGCACGGCGCCGTGGTGGCGGTGTCCTCCGACGACCACGACATGCTCACCATTCCCCCGCTTTCGGGCGACGAGCGCGACCAGCCCAACATGGTGCCCAAGGCCCGCCTCGTGACCATCGTGAAGCCACGGGCGGAAGAGATCGTGGAACTGATTCGCGATCGCCTGAAGGCCTCCGGGCATGCGGGCGATGCGGGACGGCGGCTCGTCCTCACCGGCGGCGCCGCGCAATTGCAAGGACTTGCAGATCTGATGGGACGAATCATCGGTCCTCAGGTCAGAATCGGACGTCCCCTCGGCGTCTCCCGTCTGCCGGAAGCGGCGCGTGGCGCGGCCTTCGCGGTGGCGGCGGGCCTGATGGTCTATCCCCAGGTGGCGGGGCTCGAACATTTCGAGCCGCGCCGTCGCCAGGCGGTGGGCGCGGACGGGGGCACCTATTTCGGCCGCGTTGGACGCTGGCTGAGGGACAGCTTTTAGAGATGGTTAACGAGATTCGCCTTAACTGTTCGGCGAGCCTCGGATTCGGACGGCGGCACGGCGCTTCGGGCGCGACGGAGTGAGAAAATGTCGATCAACCTTCAGATGCCCGACATTCGGGAGTTGCGGCCCAGGATCACCGTGTTCGGCTGCGGTGGCGCCGGCGGCAACGCGGTGAACAACATGATCACCGCCGGTCTTACCGGCGTCGAGTTCGTGGTGGCCAACACCGATGCGCAGGCCCTGTCCCTCTCCAAGGCCGAGCGCCTGGTGCAGATGGGCGTCGCCGTGACCGAGGGTCTGGGCGCGGGCTCGCAGCCGGAAGTCGGCCGCGCGGCGGCTGAAGAAGTGATCGACGAGATTCGCGACCACCTGTCCGGCTCCCACATGGTCTTCATCACCGCCGGCATGGGCGGTGGCACCGGCACCGGCGCTGCTCCCGTCGTCGCCCGCGCCGCCCGCGAGCTCGGCATCCTGACGGTGGGCGTGGTCACCAAGCCCTTCCACTTCGAGGGCCAGCGCCGCATGCGCGTCGCCGAGCACGGCATCAACGAGCTGCAGAAGACCGTCGACACGCTGATCGTCATCCCGAATCAGAACCTGTTCCGGGTCGCCAACGAGAAGACCACCTTCGCCGACGCCTTCGCCATGGCCGACCAGGTGCTCTATTCGGGCGTCGCCTGCATCACCGACCTGATGGTGAAGGAAGGCCTCATCAACCTCGACTTCGCCGACGTGCGCGCCGTCATGCGCGACATGGGCAAGGCGATGATGGGGACGGGCGAAGCCTCCGGCGACAAGCGCGCCATCCAGGCGGCCGAGGCGGCCATCGCCAACCCGCTGCTGGACGAGACCTCCATGCGCGGCGCCGGCGGCCTGCTCATCTCCATCACCGGCGGCAATGACATGACGCTGTTCGAGGTGGACGAGGCGGCGACCCGCATCCGCGAGGAAGTGGACCCCGACGCCAACATCATCCTGGGCGCCACCTTCGACCAGTCGCTGGACGGCATCATCCGCGTGTCCGTGGTGGCCACCGGCATCGATCCGGCTGTCATCCCCGAGCAGATCCAGTATCGCGGCGAGAGCGCCCCGGACCTGCAGGGCCGCAAGATGTCCAACGCCGGCCGCGCCGCCGTGGAAGCCGCCCGCGAATCGCAGATCCGCAATGCCGTGGCGTCCATCTCGGCCGAGGACCTGATGGCCCTCGACAGCCTCGCCGCCTCTGCGCCCGCCCCCACCACCCAGCGGCCGATGGCTCCCGAGCCCGCGCCCCAGCAGGCCGTCGCCATTGACGACGTGACCATCCGCGCGGCGGCGCCGAAGCCCTCTTTTTTCGCCGAACCTGAGCCGCAGGCTCCGCCTCCACCGGCCCCGGTGGAAGACGAGTTTGCGCCCTACATCCCCCCGCAGGCCCAGCGGCCGCGCGCGCCCCGCATGCCCCGCGTGGACGAGCTGCCCATGCCCGCGCAGAACCAGATCCGCGCCCAGCGCGGTGAGCCGCCGGTGGAGCAGAAGCGCATGACGCTGCTGCAGCGCCTTGCCCATGTGGGCATCGGCCGCCGCGACGAGGAGCCAGAGCCCGCCCCGCAGCAGCAGGCGCCCCGCCGCGACCAGCCCAGCATGCGCGGCCCCGATCCCCGCACCGCCCCCCGGCCGGCTGGCCGTCCCGGCGATCCGGTGTCGGAATTTGCCAAGCGCCCGGCCACCCGCCCGGCGGCAGAGGTACCCACGCGCCACGCCCCCCAGGCCGGCCATGACGACGACCAGCTGGAGATTCCCGCCTTCCTGCGTCGCCAGGCCAACTGAGCACCGCGCTCCGATTCGCTCACAGCGCGTGTAACACTGCCCTTGCGCCCGGACGAACATCCGGGCGCAAGTGTTTGATAACTAAAAATAAACGAAGTTCCTGCGTCGGTAACAGCCGGTAAGCAAGCGTGATTTGGCGCGGCGCAGCAAGGCGACTAGGTTCACCCTCGAACCGATCAGTTCGCCGGCGGGAACACCCTTTGGGATGACACCCATCAAGCACGGCGGATTTGGGATGGTGCGGTGAAACTTTAGGGGCGGAAGTGCGACGGCGAGAGCCGCGGCGGCTTCCGAGGCGGAATGGCTCGCGAGATGCAGACGACCCTGGCCGGAGAGGCCACGCTCAAGGGCGTGGGCGTTCACGGCGGCATCGAAGCCACCCTCACCCTCAAGCCCGCCGCCCACGACACCGGCATCGTCTTCATCCGCACCTTCGCCGACCAGGCGCCCCGCAAGGTGTCCGTCTCCCGCCAGTCGGTGCAGGCCACGGAGCTGGCCACCGTGCTCGGCGACAAGTCCGGCATCCTGGTCTCCACCGTCGAGCATGCCCTGGCCGCCTTCACCGGCCTCGGCGTCGACAATGCGGTGATCGAGATCGACGGCCCGGAAGTTCCGATCCTGGACGGCAGCGCCGCCCGCTTCGTGGACGCCATCGAGCAGGCCGGCGTGGTGGAGCTGTCCGCCCGCCGCAAGTATCTCAAGGTGCTGAAGCCCATCCGGGTGGAAGCCGGCGCCTCCTTCGGCGAGCTGCTCCCCTATGATGCGGGCTTCCGCCTCGAGGTGGAGATCGAGTTCGCCAACGCCCTCATCGGCCGCCAGCGCTTCGCCGCCAACCTCACCCCCGCCGTGTTCCGCAAGGACCTGGCCGCCGCCCGCACCTTCGGCTTCCTGAAGGACGTGGAGCGCCTGCGCGCCGCCGGCTATGCCCGCGGCGCTTCGCTGGACAACACGGTCTGCGTGGGCGACGACGGCATCCTCAACGAGGACGGCCTGCGCTTCCAGGACGAGTTCGTGCGCCACAAGGCCATGGACGCGGTGGGTGACCTCACCCTCGCCGGCCTGCCCCTGCTGGCGCGCTACCGCTCCTTCCGCGGTGGCCACAAGCTGAACTTCCAGGTGGTGGACGCCCTTTTGGCTGATCGCTCCGCCTTCGCCATCGTCGAGGCCCCCGCCCGCAGCCGCCGCGAGGGCGCGGAATTGGCCATCGGCAGCCCGGTCCTGGCCTTCGCGCCCGAGCTTTGAGCGCCCGGCGCTTCGCCAGCGCCCGCGCCGACGCCCGTGGCTGGACCATCGTGTTTTGCAAAAAAGCCGGCCGAACCTCTTCAGGTTTCGGCCGGTTTTGCGTTCCGCCCCCAACAGCGGACTTTCACTGCGCCGGATTCCCGCGTATTTGCCTTCTCTTCATGGATGGGCGCCACAATGCCGTCCGAAAGCCCCGTTAGCGGGCTAGATGCGCGAGGGGTGTGGGACAGCCCGGCTGGACCGCCGCGTGCATCTGGATCGTGGGCTGGTCGGCCCCCTGGCGGGGCCGCCCGGATCGCGGGGTCTGGATGGGGTGAGGGACGACCCGGACGCCAAGCAGAGGGCGACGGAGCGGCTCGATTTTGAGGCAGACGGCCCGGCGGCCCCGACAGGGCGTCCGCGCCGGACGGCAGCCAGCGATTGGAATTGGATCTTCACGTGATGCGCCTGTTCTTCGACGCCGCCTCCCTGCGCACCCTGCATGTTCGCACCCTCGGCCAGCGCACCTTCGGCCTCCTCGGCGCGGTCCTGGTGGCCGCCAGCCTTTCGGGCTGCGCCAGCAACAAGGACGAGATCATCCCGCCCGATGAGCCGGCGGAGAAGATCTACAATGAGGGCCTGACCCTCATGAACAAGGGCGACCTGGCCGGCGCGGCCAAGCGCTTCGAGGACCTCGACAAGACCCACCCCTATTCCGAATGGGCCCGCAAGGCGCTCCTGATGGACACCTATGTCTATTACGAGGCGGGCAAATACGACGAGGCCATCGGCGCCGGAAAGCGCTATCTGACGCTGCATCCCGGCTCGGCGGATGCCGCCTATGCCTCCTATCTGGTGGCCTCGGCCTATTTCGACAACATTCCCGACGTCACCCGCGACCAGCGCGCCACACGGCAGGCGCTGGACGCCCTGGACGACGTGATTCGCAAATATCCCAACACCGAATATGCCGCCGCCGCCCGCAAGAAGGTGGAGGTCGCCCGCGACCAGCTGGCCGGCAAGGAAATGGTGGTTGGCCGCTATTATCTGGAGCAGCGCAATTATGTTGGCGCCATCAACCGCTTCAAGGTGGTGGTGACGCAGTACCAGACCACCCGCCAGGTGGAAGAAGCCCTGTTCCGCTTGACCGAGGCCTATATGGCCATGGGCATCGTCAACGAGGCGCAGACGGCGGCGGCGGTTCTGGGCTACAATTTCCCGGACAGTCCGTGGTACAAGGACGCCTATAAGCTGGTCCAGGCCGGCGGCGTGCAGCCGCAGGAGAACAAGGCTTCCTGGATCAGCCAGGCATTCAAGAAAATGGGCCTCGGCTGACCTGCCATGCTGTCCTCTCTCTCGATCCGGGACATCGTTCTGATCGAGAAGCTTGATCTCGCGCTGTCGGACGGCCTCACCGTCCTGACCGGCGAGACCGGCGCCGGAAAATCCATCCTGCTGGATTCGCTTTCCCTGGCCCTGGGCGGCCGGGGAGATGGCGGCCTCGTGCGCCATGGCGAGAGCAAGGGGCAGGTGACCGCCGTCTTCGACCTGCCGCTCGATCATCCCGCCCGCGCCTTGCTGGCGGAGGCGGAGATCCCCTCCGACGAGGGTGAGATCGTCATCCGCCGGGTGCAGATGGCCGACGGGCGCACCCGCGCCAGCATCAACGAGCAGCCGGTGAGCGTGCAGACCTTGCGGGTGCTGGGCACGCTGCTGGTGGAGCTGCACGGCCAGCATGCGGATCGCGCCCTGGTGGAGCCGGCCAGCCACCGCGCCTTGCTGGACGCGTTCGGTGGCCTGGTGCCCGCCGCCGCCGAGGTCGCCCAGCTCTGGCGCGCCTGGCGGGAGACCCGCGAGGCGGCGGAGGCCGAGCGGGCGCGGCTGGAGGCGGCCGCGCGCGATGCCGATTATATCCGCCATGCGGTGGAGGAATTGACCACGCTCGGCCCCGAGGCGGGCGAGGAGGCGGCCCTCTCGGCGCGGCGCACCCATATGATGCGCTCGGAAAAGATGGCGGCGGACCTTTCCGATGCGCTGGAGGCCGTGGGCGGGCCCGGCTCGCCCATTTCCGGGCTTTCGGCCGCCGTGCGGCGGCTGGAGCGGCGGGCGGGCGAGGCGCAGGAACTGGTGCGCCCGGCGGTGGAGGCCATCGACCAGGCCCTCGACCATCTGGAAAACGCCCGCGCCCATCTGGAAGCCGCCCTTGCCGATGCGGATTTCGACCCGCGCGAGCTGGAGCGGATCGAGGAGCGCCTGTTCGCGCTGCGCGCCGCCGCCCGCAAATATGGCAGCACCATCGAGGAGCTGCCCGCCGTCGCCGAGCGCTTCACGGCGCAGCTCGCCGCGCTCGACCGGGGCGCCGCGCGGCTCGGTGCGCTGGAAAAGGCCGTGGCCGCCGCCGAGGCCGCCTTCCGCGCCGCCGCCGCCCGCCTGTCCAAGGCCCGCCAGGCCACCGCCAAGCAACTGGCCGAGGCGGTGAATGCGGAATTGCCGCCCTTGAAGCTGGAACGCGCCACCTTCTCGGTGGAAGTGGGCGCGGATGCGCAGACCCCCGGGCCGGACGGCTATGACCGGGTGGAATTCTGGGTGCGCACCAATCCCGGCACCCGCCCCGGCCCGATGATGAAGGTGGCCTCCGGCGGCGAGCTCGCCCGCTTCCTGCTGGCGCTCAAGGTGGTGCTGGCCGATCGCGGCTCGGCCCCCACCCTCATTTTCGACGAGATCGACACCGGAGTGGGCGGCGCGGTGGCCGACGCCATCGGCCAGCGCCTCGCGCGCCTTGCGGGCAAGGTGCAGGTGCTGGCGGTGACCCATGCCCCGCAAGTGGCCGCCCGGGCCGGCCATCATCTGCTGATCGCCAAGGGCCACGACCAGACCAAGGGCAGCAAGGCGAACCGGGATCTGCCGGTGGCCACGCGCGTCACCCGCCTCGACAGTCCCAGCCGCCGGGAAGAGATCGCCCGCATGCTGGCCGGCGCCGACATCACCGACGAAGCCCGCGCCGCCGCCCAGCGCCTCCTGGGGGCGCAGGGCTAGAGCCGCATCTCCCCCGCCAACCGGGTCCCGCTTCGCGCGGAAAGGATCGAAGGCCCCCTCCCGCGCGCCCCGGGTCAGGAGGCGATCTTCTCCACCGGCACGCCGCTCCGGGTCTTCACCGGAATGGTCAGATAGTGCACCCCGTTGGCGGAGGCCGGCGGAAACTTGCCGGCGCGGATGTTCACCTGGATGGACGGCAGCAGCAGAACGGGGGCGGCCAGGGTGGCATCGCGGGTGGTGCGCATGGCCACGAAGGCGTCCTCGCTCACCCCCGCGCCCACATGCACATTGGCGGCGCGCTGCTCGGCCACGCTGGTTTCCCAGGCATAGGTGTCGCGGCCCGGCGCCTTATAGTCGTGGCACATGAAGAGGCGCGTCTGCGGCGGCAGGGCCAGCAAGGTGTGAATGGAGCGGTAGAGCTGGCGCGCATCGCCGCCGGGGAAATCGGCGCGGGCGGTGCCGTAGTCGGGCATGAACAGGGTGTCGCCCACGAACACCGCATCGGCGATCTTATAGGACACGTCGGCCGGCGTGTGGCCGGGCGTATAGAGCACCTCGGCGGTGAGCGCGCCGATGGCAAAGCGCTCCCCGTCCTTGAACAGATGGTCGAAGTCGCTGCCGTCCGTCTTCAGGTCGGTGGCGTTGAAGACCGGACGGAAGATGCGCTGCACGTCGACGATATGTTCGCCGATGCCGATGCGCGCCCCGGTCTTGCCCTTGATATAGGGCGAGCCGGACAGATGGTCCGCATGGGCATGGGTCTCCAGCGTCCAGACAATGCGATAGCCGGCGGCGGCGGCGGCGGCCAGCACCGCATCCACCGAGCGCGTGTCGACGGTGCCGGCCTTGTGGTCATAGTCCAGCACCGGGTCGATCACCGCCGCGTCCCCGGTGGCGGGGTCCGCCACCAGATAGCTGATGGTGTGGGTGGGCTCGTCGAAGAAGGCCCGGATCACGGGCTTCGCCTCAGCGGACATGGCGCATCTCCTGCAGGTGTTCGTCCGGGGCTGATGGGCCAACACGGCCCCGGCACCGGCCCCGATTGCATTTGACAAGGCTAGCTTGTTTTTTTAATTTAGCAATATATGAAATACTAAAATATGTGACGCCGATGATCCCCTCCGTCCCCAAGCCCGCGTCCGCCTTCGCCTCTCGCGCCACTCTGTTGCGCACCATCCTGCTCGCCCGCGCAGGTCGGCCATGATTTCCCTGGCGCAGCTCCTGCTCGGCCTTGTGGCCGGCACCCTGGTGGGCTTCTCCCTCGGCCTCGTGGGCGGGGGCGGATCGGTGCTCGCGGTGCCGCTGCTGGTCTATTTCGTCGGCCTGCACGACCCGCACCTGGCCATCGGCACCAGTGCCGTGGCGGTGACGGTCAATGCGGCGCTGAGCCTTGCCGCCTATGCCCGCGCGGGCCAGGTGAAATGGCCATGCTCCCTCACCTTCGCCACCGCGGGCATGCTCGGGGCGGCGGGCGGGTCCACCGTGGGAAAGGCCATCAACGGCGCCCATCTTCTGGCCCTGTTCGCGGCGGTGATGATGGTCATCGCCCTGGTGATGCTGAAGCGCCGGGGCACGGAGGGGGACCCGGCGGTCCGCCTGTCGCGGGCGACCTTTCCCGGCGTGGTGGGCATGGGCATGGGCAGCGGCGCGCTTTCCGGCTTCTTCGGCATTGGCGGCGGCTTTCTCATCGTGCCCGGGCTCGTGATCTCCACCGGCATGCCCATGCTGAATGCGGTGGGGTCGTCTTTGGTGGCGGTCACCGCCTTCGGGCTGACCACCTCGGCCAATTACGCCCTGTCGGGCCTCGTGTCCTGGCCGCTGGCGGCCATGCTGGTGGGCGGCGGCACGGCCGGGAGCCTCGTCGGCATGCGCCTGTCCAAGCTGCTGGCGGGGCAGAAGGGCCGGCTCAACGTGGCCTTCGCCGTCATTGTCTTCTGCGTCGGGCTTTACGTGCTCGCGCGCAGCCTGATCGGCTGAAGTTGATCGTCCACCCGCGCCGCGCCCTCGCCAAAACACCGCCGGGGCGATATGCGTGGAACCACGCACAAGCGCCCCAGTCAGAGGGAGAAGAACGGGTGGACGATCTCGCGCACGGTTCGGTTCGCGTCACGCGCGAGGGGCTGGATCAAGGAGACACGGCTCCGTCCCGCCGCCGCTTCCTCATCCGCGCGGCGCAATGGACGGGCTCGGCGGCAAGCGCCTCGCTGCTGGCCGCCTGCGCCGGTGACATGGGCTCCAGGCCCCCGCCGCCGCCCAGCGCCGCCGAACTGGCGGCGACGCCCGCGGCCCAGCCCATTTCCTCCGGCCCGCCGGTGGCCCTCATCCTGCCGCTGGGCGCCCAGGGCAATGCGGCGGCGGTCGGCCTGTCCATGCGCAATGCGGCCGAGCTGGCCTTGTCGGAGACCGGCCAGCCGCCCATCACCTTGCTGGTGAAGGATGACGGCGGCACCGCCCAGGGCGCCCGCGCCGCCGCCGAGGCGGCGGTGGCCGAGGGCGCGCGCATCATTCTGGGTCCGCTCTTCGCCCATTCGGTGGGCGCCGCCGGCCAGGTGGCGCGGGCGCGGGGCATTCCCGTCATCGCCTTTTCCACCGACACCAATGTGGCCACCGCCGGCATCTATCTGTTGAGCTTCCTGCCGCAGAGCGATGTGGACCGCATCATCCGCTATTCCGCCTCCCAGGGACGGCGCTCCTTCATCGGCCTCATTCCCGACAATGCCTATGGCTCGGTGGCGGAGGGCGCCTTCCAGCAGGCGGCCTCGGCGGCGGGCGGGCGCGTGGTGGCGCTGGAGCGCTATTCCATGGACGCCACGCGCCTCGGCAATGCGGTGCGCAAGGTGGCCCTCGCCGCCGGGCAGGCGGACGGCGTCTTCATTCCCGACACGGCGGAAAATGTGCCCCAGGTGGTGCAGCAACTCGCCGCCGCCGGGGTCGACGTGAAGAAGGTGCGCCCGCTGGGCACGGGCCTGTGGGATGATCCCCGCCTGTTCTCCAGCCCGCAGATGGAGGGCGCCCAATATGC
This sequence comes from Aquabacter sp. DMC10, assembly GCF_056314145.1. Classification (NCBI taxonomy): domain Bacteria; kingdom Pseudomonadati; phylum Pseudomonadota; class Alphaproteobacteria; order Hyphomicrobiales; family Xanthobacteraceae; genus Aquabacter; species Aquabacter sp. DMC10. The sequence goes on from NZ_JBQUYX010000001.1 coordinate 1,020,652, forward strand.
CGGCGCCGACACCAATGGCTGGCGCTCCTTCTCCCAGCGCTATCGCGGCCGCTACGGCACCGATCCCGTGCGCACGGCGACGCTGTCCTATGACGCGGTCTCGCTGGTCTCCGCCATCGTGCGCTCCCAGGGGGCGGACGGGCTGACCGACGTGACGCTCACCAGCCCGTCCGGCTTCAACGGCGTGGACGGCATCTTCCGCTTCCGGCCCGACGGCACCAACGAGCGCGGCCTGGCGGTGATGGAAATCAAGGCCGGCAGCGCCACCGTGGTGAGCCCGGCGCCGCGCAGCTTCTGAGGGGGCTACCCCGCCAGCGCCGCGATCACCGCATTGAGCACCGGGAAGCCGGCGGGGGTCACCGCCAGCCGGTCGCCCTCCCGGCGCACCAGCCCTTCGGAGGCGAGCAGCGTGATCTGCCCCTCGTCCAGCGATCGGCCGGAGAGGCGGGCGTAGCGCGTGAGGTCGATGCCCTCGGCGAGGCGCAGGCCCATGAGCAGCATTTCATCCGCCTGCTCGGCCAGGTCCAGGGTCTCCTGCGAGACCATGCCATGGCCATCCCGCTCCACCGCCTCCAGCCAGCGCTCGGGCAGGCGCTCGGTGAAAGTGGCGACGCGCGTCCCGTCCACCGACAGCCGGCCATGGGCGCCGGGGCCGACGCCCGCATAGGTGCCATAGCGCCAATAGACCAGATTGTGCCGCGCCTGCGCCCCCGGCCGGGCATGGTTGGAAATCTCGTAGGCGGGAAGACCCGCGTCCGCCGTGATCTCCTGCGTCACGTCCCACAAAGCGCGGGCATGGTCGTCGTCGGGGATGAGCAGCTTTCCGGCGGAATAGAGCTTCTCATACATGGTGCCCGGCTCGATGGTGAGCTGGTAGAGCGAGAGATGCTCGCAGCCCTCGCCGATGGCGCGCCTCAATTCCAGCGCCCAGTCCTCCGGCGTCTGGCCGGGGCGGGCATAGATGAGGTCGAAGGACACGCGCGGGAAGGCGGCGCGGGCGATGGCGACGGCTTTGAGCGCCTCATCCACCGAATGCATGCGGCCGAGCTTTTTGAGATCCTCAGGCACCAGCGACTGCACGCCCAGCGACACCCGGTTGACCCCAGCGGATCGATAGCCGGCAAAGCGCTCCGCTTCCACGCTGGTGGGATTGGCCTCCAGCGTGATCTCCACGTCATCGGTGAGCGGCCAGGCGGCGTCCACCGCCTCCAGGATGGCCGCCACGGTCGCCGGCGCCATCAAGGACGGCGTGCCGCCGCCGAAGAACACGCTCTGCGCCGCCCGCGGCCCGGACAGCGCCCGCATGTGCGCGATCTCGCGCCGGAAGGCGGCGACGAAGCGCGCCTGATCGGGCGGGGCGTGCCGCACATGGCTGTTGAAGTCGCAATAGGGGCATTTGGCCAGGCAGAAGGGCCAGTGGACATAGACCCCGAAGCCGCCGGCCGTATCCTGCGGGGGGTGAGGGGGGCGTGCGCTCACCCTTCCAGGCACGCCTGCGCCAGCTTGCGGAAGGCCCGCGCGCGGTGGGACAGGCCGAAGCCCAGGGGCGGCATGGAGTGCTTTTCCTCCGCCGTCATCTCCGCGAACGTGCGCTCATGACCCTCCGGCACGAACATGGGGTCGTAGCCGAAGCCCTTGGCGCCCCGCACCGGCCACACCAGCGTGCCCGTGACGATGCCCTCGAACTCCTCCAGATGCCCATCCGGCCAGGCCAGGCACAGCGCCGAGACAAACTTGGCGCCACGCTGCTCGGGCGTGATGGCGCCGCGGGTGATGAGCAGGGCCTGCACATTCTGCATAGCCAGCTCGAAGTCCTTGTCGGGACCGGCCCAGCGGGCGGTATAGATGCCGGGCTGGCCGCCCAGCGCGTCCACGCACAGGCCGCTGTCATCGGCGAAGGCGGGCAGGTCCGCCGCCTTCGCCGCCGCCACGGCTTTGAGCCGCGCATTCTCGGCGAAGGTGACGCCGGTCTCCTCCGGCTCGGGCAGGCCGAGCTCGCCGGCCGAGACCGCTTCCACGCCGTACGGCTCCAGCAGCATGCGCATTTCGATGAGCTTGCCGGGATTGTGGGTGGCGACCACGAGGCGACCGGAGAGACGGCGGTGGGACATCAGGCGATGGCTTCCTTCTGGAGCGCGACCAGGCGGTCGATGCCGGTGCGGGCGAGACCCAGGAGCGACAGGAGCTCGTCCTGGCTGAAGGGGGTCTTCTCGGCCGTGCCCTGGATCTCCACGATGCCGCCGGTTCCTGTCATGACGAAATTGGCGTCGGTCTCGGCCTTGCTGTCCTCGGCATAGTCGAGGTCCAGCACGGGGGTCCCGTTATAGATGCCGCAGGACACCGCCGCCACATGCTCGCGCAGGGGGATTTCCTTGACCATGGAGCGGGCGCGCATCCAGGCGAGGCAATCGTACAGGGCGATCCAGGCGCCGGTGATGGCGGCGGTGCGGGTGCCGCCATCGGCCTGGAGCACGTCGCAATCGAGCGTGATCTGGCGCTCGCCGAGGCCGACGAGGTCGGTGACCGTGCGCAGCGAGCGGCCGATCAGGCGCTGGATTTCCTGGGTGCGGCCGGAGGGCTTGCCCTGGGTGACCTCGCGGCGGGTGCGCTCCAGGGTGGCGCGGGGCAGCATGGAATATTCCGCCGTCACCCAGCCCCGGCCCTGGCCCTTCAGCCACGGCGGCAGGCGCTCTTCCAGGGTCGCAGCCACCAGCACATGGGTGTCGCCGAACTTGACGAGGCAGGACCCTTCCGCATGGCGCATCACGCCCCGCTCGAAGGAAACGGGACGCATCTCGTCGGCGGCGCGTCGGCTGGGGCGCATTCGTCTGTCCAATCCGTGGTGAAACAGGGCGCCGGTTGTAGGGGCCGGGAGGCGCGGGGGCAAGGGGCTGCGCAGGGGGAGGCATTGAGCGGAGCGCAGGGCTGCCATTAGGATGAGGGTTCGCACCCTGCGGGAACGGGAGCCATGTTGGAGCACAAGGGGGGTCGGCGGCAGGTGTTGGCCAAGGCGGCAGCGTCCCTCCTTGGCGGCGGGTGTCCTGCTGCCTATGTGCGGAAAGGCGAGAGGAAACGCCGGACCACGCGGCGCCCCCTGCGTCTTTGCCTCCTGCCCCGAAACCCGGAATGACCGCCGTGCCCCTGAACCCGTTCATTCCCCCGAACTCCGCCGCCCTCGCCCAGCTGGACGAGCGCTCGCGGGAAATTTTCCGCCAGATCGTGGAGAGTTATCTCGCCACCGGCGAACCGGTGGGCTCGCGCAATCTCTCGCGCATCATCCCCATGACCTTGTCGCCCGCCTCGGTGCGCAACGTGATGGCGGACCTGGAGGCGGCGGGGCTCATCTATGCGCCCCACACCAGCGCCGGGCGCCTGCCCACCGACCAGGGCCTGCGCTTCTTCGTGGATGCGCTGCTGGAGATCGGCGACGTCAACGAGCGCGACCGCAAGAGCATCGAGACCCAGGTGGCCGCCGCCGCCAAGGGCTATTCGGTGGAAGGCATCCTCAACGAGGCCTCCGCGCTTTTGTCCGGCCTCTCGCGGGGGGCGGGCGTGGTGACCACCACCAAGAGCGACCCGCGCCTCAAGCATGTGGAATTCGTGCCGCTGGACCCGCGCCGGGCATTGGTGATCCTGGTCTCCGAAGACGGGCAAGTGGAAAACCGCGTCCTGCCCTTGCCCGCCGGCTTGCCCGTGTCGGCGCTGGTGGAGGCCTCCAATTTCCTCAATGCCCGGGTGCGCGGGCGCACGCTCGGCGAGGCGCGCAGCGAAATGGAGGCGCAGACCGCCCAATTGCGCCGGGAACTGGACGAACTGACCGCCCGGGTGGTGGAGGAAGGCTTTGCCTCCTGGTCCGGCGGGGATGCGTCGGAACGTCGCCTCATCGTGCGCGGGCAGGCCAAGCTGCTGGAGGATTTGCGGGCGCTGGACGACCTGGAGCGCATCCGCCTGCTGTTCGACGATCTGGAGGCCAAGAGCGAGGTGGTGGACCTGCTCGGCCGGGCGGAAGAGGCGCAATCCATGCGCATTTTCATCGGCGCGGAGAACAAGTTGTTCTCGCTGTCGGGCTCGTCCACCATCGTCGCCCCCTATCGCGACGGGCAGGGCCGGGTGGTGGGCGTGCTGGGCGTGATCGGGCCGACACGGCTCAATTATGGCCGCATCGTCCCCATGGTGGACTTCACCGCGCGGGTGGTCAGCCGCATTCTGGGAGCGCCCGGGTCCGACTCCGCTTGATTTTTATCCCCGCGATGCCGATATGCGGGGCGAATGGAGGCCGGCCCCGGCGGGTCGGCATGTGACGTGACGAGGACAGCGTGATGAGCGAGCAGGGTGGCGCGAGCGACAACAATCGCACCAATCCGGCTGCGGACCCGGAAATTGCCGACATGCAGGAGCTGGCATCCGCGGCCGCCGACGGTTTCCATGCCGAGCGCGAGCGTCTGGCGGCCGAGGTCGCGGCTTTCAAGGACAAGTATCTGCGCGCCTTCGCCGAGGCGGAGAACATCCGCCGCCGGGCCGAGCGCGAGATTGCCGACGCCAAGACCTATGGCGTGACCTCTTTCGCCCGCGACGTGCTGAACGTGGCTGACGATCTCGCCCGGGCGCTCGGCGCCGTGGAGGCCGAGGTGAAGGAAAAGGCCGAGGGCGGCGTGAAGTCGCTGCTGGACGGCCTCGAACTCACCGAGCGCAGCCTCCTGAAGGCGCTGGAAAAGTACGGCGTGCGGCGGATCGAGCCCAAGGGGCAGCGCTTCGACCCCCATCTCCACCAGGCCATGTTCGAGATCCCCGACGAGACGGTGCCCTCGGGCACGGTGCTCCAGGTGGTGCAGGCCGGCTATGTGATCGGCGACCGCGTCCTGCGCCCCGCCATGGTGGGCGTCTCCCGCGGCGGCCCCAAAGCCCCGCGCGAGGAGCCGGCCGAGGCCAAGGGCGATACGGACGAGGCCGGCAAGGCCTGATCCTTCTGTTTCTGGATGGTGTGCGACGGCCGGGCTCTGCCCGGCCGTTTGCGTTTGGGGGAGCGTTCTGGCCATTGTCTCCCCTCCGGACACCTCCCCTCCATTTCCCCCTCCCTCCATTTCCCCCTCCCCAACCCTCCCCCGCTTAGCGGGAGAGGGGGCCTGTCGCGCTGGGGGAGAGGTTGGGAGGATGCAGGCCGAGGCAGAGCAGAGCGCCGCCCCGACCGGGCGCACGGAAGTCCCCTCTCCCGCAAAGCGGGGGAGGGATAGGGAGGGGGCAGGGCGAGAGCCCCCAATTACCCCGCCTGAGAAAAATATCCTAGACTATATTCCTATATTGCTGCACCTCTGCTATGGTGTGCTCACCTGACACCAAGGAGGGGCGCGTCCGGAGCGGCCTGACGGGTGGTGCCGGGGGCGGGTGTCCGACGGGACGGGGAATAACGCCCCCCGAACCGTTAGCAGAGGAGGCTGAAGGTCCAGGCGCACCGATCCGGCAGTGGTTCGGCCGGTGCTGATGGGAGAACCTGTCGCCCACGCGGCGCGGGACCGAGGCCACAAATCCCCGCGCGGGAGCGGACGGAGCCCGGCTCCGACGTCAAACCCTTACCCATCTGGCGCGCCGCCGCGCGCCGGCCGCTCCCGCATCCCTCCACCTCGCCATCGGCGGGGATGTTGGTGCTGGGCGGCGAAGGGCTCGCATCCTCTTGCCGACCGCCCTTGCCCCCTCCCCCACCCTTCAGCGCTTCGCGGGAGAGGGGGCCGGTTCCGCAGGGGGAGGGTTTGAGATGACCGACGCCAAGGCAGAGCAGAGCCAACGCCCGAAAATCCCCCCTCCAGCGAAGCGCGGGAGAGGCGAGACGGGAGGGGCAAGGCGGGACAGAGCCAGGAGCCGAAGACCATGGCACAGGACAGAGCAGAGGGGGCACGGGTGCCCGCAGGGCCGAAGGGGGAATGCGCCCAGCCCGCTGCGCCGGCCCGCCCGGCCCCGCCGGCCACGGATTGCACAGCCCGGCGCGGCGCGGGATCTGCTATAAGGCGCCCCATGAACGCCTCGCCTTCCGCGCCCGATCGCCCGCGCGCCTATGTCATCGCCGGAACCCGCCTGCCCGCCGCCCGCCTCGCGCCGGGCCTGCATGTGGTGGCGACCCCCATCGGCAATCTCGGCGACATCACGCTGCGCGCCCTGGAGACCTTGGCCGGGGCCGACGTGATCGCCTGCGAGGACACCCGCATGTCCCGCCGCCTCTTGGACCGCTACGGCATCGAGGCGCCGCTCGTGCCCTATCACGACCATAATGGCGCCAGCATGCGCCCGCGCCTGCTGGCCCGCCTTGCGGCCGGCGAGGCGGTGGCGCTGATATCCGACGCCGGCACGCCACTCGTGTCAGACCCCGGCTTCAAGCTGGTGGTGGAGGTGGCGCAGGCGGGCCATCGCATCCATCCCTTGCCCGGCGCCTCCGCGCTCCTGGCGGCCCTGGTGGCGGCGGGCCTGCCCACGGACCGCTTCCTGTTCGACGGCTTCCTGCCGCCCAAGGCCGGCCAGCGGGCCGGGCGCATCGCCGAACTGAAGGCCTTCCCCGCCACCCTCATCCTTTATGAAACCGGCCCCCGCCTGCCCGAAAGCCTCGCCGACCTCGCCGAGGGCCTCGGCGCCCGCCGGGCGGCGGTGTGCCGGGAACTGACCAAGGCCTTCGAGGAAGTGCGCCGGGGCACGCTCCCCGAACTTGCCGCCCATTATGCCGAGGCCGGCCCGCCCAAGGGCGAGATCGTGCTCGTCATTGGCCCGCCCTTGGAAGAGGCCGCCGGCGATACGGACGTGGACAGCGCGCTCCGCACCGCGCTCGCCGACCACTCCCTGAAGGATGCGGTGGCCGCCGTGACCGCCCTCACCGGCCGCCCCAAGCGCGACGTCTATGCCCGCGCCCTCGCCCTGACGCGCGGGCCGGAGGACAGCGATGGCTGACCGCCGCCCGGCAACGCCCAAACCGACCGAACCCAAGCCGCCCCACCCGCCGGCCCGCACCACCGCCCACGCCGCCCGCACCTATGCCCGTGGGCTCCAGGCGGAGGACAAGGCGGCGGAGCGCCTGGTGGCCCTGGGCTTCGAGATTCTCGCCCGGCGGGTGCGCACCAAGGCGGGCGAAGTGGACATCATCGCCCGGCTGGGCGATCTCCTGGTCTTCTGCGAGGTGAAGGTGCGGGCGGACCTCGCCACCGCCGGCGAATCCCTCCTGCCCCGCCAGCGCCGCCGCATCGCCGCCGCCGCCGAAGCCTATCTCGCTGATCATCCCGAGCTTGCCGCCCTCAACATGCGCTTCGACGCGGTGCTGATGACCAATGCCGGCCAGATGGAACATGTGCCCGGGGCGTTCGACGCGAGCTTCTGAAGCGACGAAAAGCCCCCGCTCTGGCGGCGGGCGGTTCGCGGCTATAGATAGGGGGAACCTTCCTCCCTGGCGCTCGCCGGAGATCCCTAATGACCCTTCAGGTCGCGGTCCAGATGGACCATATCGCCCGCATCAACATCGCCGGCGATTCCACCTTCGCCTTGCTGCTGGAAGCCCAGAAGCGCGGCCACAGCCTTGTGCACTATACGCCCGACCAATTGGCCATGCGCGACGGCACGGTGTACGCCACCGTCGAGCCGCTGACGGTCAAGGACGAGGCCGGCGCCCATTTCCAACTGGGCGAGAAGCGCCGGGTGGCGCTCTCCGACTATGACGTGGTGCTGCTGCGCCAGGATCCGCCCTTCGACATGGCCTATGTGACCACCACGCACCTCTTGGAGCGCATCCACCCCAAGACCCTGGTGGTGAACGACCCCGCCCATGTGCGCAACGCGCCGGAGAAGATCTTCGTCACCCATTTCCCGGACCTGATGCCGCCGACGCTCATCACGCGCGACCTCGCAGAGATCAAGGCGTTCCGGGCCGAGTTTGGCGACGTGGTGATGAAGCCGCTCTATGGCAATGGCGGCGCCGCCGTCTTCCGCCTGACGGCGGATGACCTCAATTTCGGCTCGCTCTATGACTTCTTCGCCGCCACCTTCCGCGAGCCCTGGGTGATCCAGCGCTTCCTGCCCGAGGTGAAGCACGGCGACAAGCGCATCATCCTGGTGGATGGCGAAGCGGCGGGCGCGGTGAACCGGGTGCCCTCCGAGGGCGATCTGCGCTCCAACATGGTGCGCGGCGGCGCCGCCCGACCCACCGACCTCACCGACCGCGAGCTGGAGATCTGCGCCCGCATCGGCCCGGCCCTGCGCGAGCGGGGGCTTTTGTTCGTGGGCATCGACGTGATCGCCGGCAACCTCACCGAGATCAACGTCACCTCGCCCACCGGCCTGCGCGCCATCAAGCGCCTGGGCGGCCCCGACATTGCCGCCCAGATCTGGGACAAGATCGAGGACAAGCGCCGGGCGGCCTGAACCGCCCCATCGCCCTGAACCGGACCGGCGCCCGCGCGTTGTTGAAGCGCGCAGAGGGCGCCCGCATGGAAAGCTGAAGCATGGCCCAACCGCTCACCGTCTCCATCCCCCACCGCCTCGGCAAGGACGAGGCCACCCGGCGCCTCCAGAAGGGCCTCACCGCCGTGCGCGGTCGCTTCGCCGACAAGCTGGTGGTGGAGGAAGAGACCTGGACCGACAGCCACCTGGCCTTCCGCATCGCCGTTCTCGGCCAGAAGGCGCAGGGCGAGATGAATGTGGCTGATGATGCCGTCCATCTCAGCGTGGAACTGCCCTGGTTCCTCCAGATGATGGCGCAGAAGGCCAAGGACATGATCCAGAAGCAGGGTCACCTGCTCCTGGAAAAGAAGAGCTGAAGCTTCAGAGGCGGCTCAGCGTCAGGCTGGCATTGTCCAGCATGAAGGAGCCGTCCGCCTCGATGGCGAAGTGATCGCGTACCAGGTCCGCCGCCAGGGCCTGGAGCGAGCGGATGGCATCCACATGGAGCGCGTCGGTGCGGATGCGCGTCACCCAGGACTGGAAGTCCAGCCGGATGCGCCGGGCTTCCACCCGCTCCACCTTGAAGCCCGCCTGCTCGGCCATGGCCTTCCACTGGGCCACCGAATAGTCCCGCACATGGGAGGGGTCGCGCAGCAATTCCACCGCCTGGAGGAAGGTGTCCAGCAGGGGATGGGCGGGGGCCACCGCATCCATGAAGATGGCGGTGCCGCCGGGCTTCAGCACCCGGTGCGCCTCGGCCAGCCCCGCCGGCACGTCCGACCAGTGATGGGCGCTGTAGCGGGAGGCGACGAGATCGAAGGCACCGTCGGAGAAGGGCAGCGCCTCGGCAAAGCCCACCTGCGTCGAGATGTTGGACAGCCCGCGCCGGGCCGCCTCGGCCGCCACCGCGCCGAGCATGTCGGAGGAGAGGTCATAGGCGGTCACCTGGCCCACATGGGGGGCGAGGGTAAAGCTCACATGGCCGCCGCCGCATCCCAGATCCAGCGCCGCGTGGAAACCCTTGCCCTCGACCGCCCCGGCAAGCGCCGCCAGATCCTCGCCGCTGGCATGGACCTGGCTGGTCACATAGGCCGCCGCCTGGGGGCCGAACTGGCTTTCCACCAGGGCCTGGATGCCGCGGACATCGGCGCTGTTCGTGCTCATGGTGATCTCCCGGACGCCGTTTTCAGTTCGTGATAAGGGCGACGTCCCTCATGCGCCCGTTCCCCGGGCGTGACAAGCACAGCCGCGGCAGACCCAGCCGGCGGGCCATGCGTTCCCATTTCGTTCTTGTGTAGCGGGCGGTGGCGGGTTACGCTGAGCAACCTTGGGATGTGGGCACGCAAAGGAGGGGGGCGTGATCCAGCGGGTGGCGACGGTGGCCTTTGCGGGGGTGGATGCGCGCCCCGTGGACGTTCAGGTGCATGTGGCGGCGGGGTTGCCCGCCTTCACCATCGTCGGTTTGCCGGACAAGGCGGTCACTGAAGCGAAGGAGCGCGTGCGGGCCGCCCTCATCGCCTCCGGGCTGGCCTTGCCCGCCCGGCGCATCACCGTGAATCTTGCCCCCGCCGACCTCCCCAAGGAAGGCTCCCATTATGACCTGCCCATCGCGCTCGGCCTCATGGCGGCCATTGGCGCCATCCCCTCCGACAGCCTTGCCGGCTTCACCGTGGTGGGCGAGCTGGGCCTTGATGGCACCATCGCGGCGGTGGCGGGCGTGCTGCCGGCAGCCATCGGCGCCAATGCGCGCGGCCATGGCCTGGTCTGCCCCGCCGCCTGCGGCGCGGAAGCCGCCTGGGCCAGCCCGGACATGGCCATCCTCGCCCCCGACAGCCTGATCCAGTTCGCCAATCACGTCACCGGCCGGCAGATCCTGGCCCGGCCCGACCCGCGCATACGCTCCGGGGCGCAGGGCCTGCCGGACCTGAAGGACGTGAAGGGCCAGGAGACCGCCCGGCGGGCGCTGGAAGTGGCCGCTGCCGGCGGGCACAATCTGCTGTATGTGGGCCCGCCCGGCGCCGGCAAGTCCATGCTGGCCCAGCGCCTGCCCTCCATCCTGCCGCCGCTGTCACCCTCGGAAATGCTGGACGTCTCCATGATCGCCTCGGTGGCCGGCGCCATCGAGGACGGCGCGCTCATGGACCGCCGCCCGTTCCGCGCGCCCCACCATTCCGCCAGCATGGCCGCCATGGTGGGCGGCGGCATGAAGGCGCGGCCGGGCGAGGTGTCGCTCGCCCATCATGGCGTGCTGTTCCTGGACGAATTGCCGGAATTCTCGCCCCAGGTGCTGGATTCGCTGCGCCAGCCCCTGGAAAGCGGCGAGGTGCTGATCGCGCGGGCGAACCATCGGGTGAGCTATCCCGCGCGCTTCCAATTGGTGGCGGCCATGAATCCCTGCCGCTGCGGGCGGGCGGGTGAGCCGGGCTTTACCTGCAAGCGCGGGCCGCGCTGCGCCGACGAATATCAGGCGCGCCTGTCGGGCCCCTTCATGGACCGCATCGACATCCATCTGGAAGTGCCGGCGGTGCGGGCGGCGGACCTGGTCTCGCCCGCCCCCTCGGAAAGCTCGCGGGACGTGGCAGCGCGCGTCGCCAATGCCCGCGCGGTGCAGCGGGAGCGCTATGCGGCGCTGGGGCGCCCGGATGTGACCATGAACGCCCACGCCTCCGGCCCCCTCTTGGAGCAGGTGGCGGTGCCCGACGGGCCGGCGCTGGCTTTGCTGCGGGACGCCTCGCAGGCCATGAACTTGTCGGCGCGGGGCTACCATCGGGTGCTGAAGGTGGCGCGGACGCTGGCGGACCTGGCCGGCGCGGAGACGCTCGGCCGCCAGCATCTGGCGGAGGCCCTCGCTTACCGGGCCCTGGCGGATCGCACCCGGGCCGCCGCCTGAATGGGGCGGCCCGTGCGCCATAGCCCGTCAGTAATTGGCCGTCACGGACAGGCCTTCATAATAGCGGATCTCGCAGAGATCGCCGAGTTCCACCTGCTGGAGGTCCGCCAGCACCTGGGCGTTGGCCGCCTTCACGGTGCGCACCAGGCCGTCGATGCCCTCGAAGGAGATGGTGCCGTTGGCCTTGTCGATGTTGACCAGGATGTTGGTGATGGTCACTTCCCGGAAGCCGAAATCCTGCGGCCAGCCGGGCAGGCCATCCTTCAGCACCACTTCCGCGGAGACGCGGCCGGGCGTGCCCTGGTGCGCCTTGCCCAGATAGGTGACGACGCCGGGCAGCACCCGCACGGTGATGCTCTGGCTGTTGGCCATGGCCATCACGTCGCCGAACAGCGGCGGCACCACCACCGACCAGCGCTTGCCGTTGGCGCCTTCCAGCACCACCCGGCGTTCCACCGGGTCCGCGGAAACGAAGCGCGCCTGATAGGTCAGCACGGTCATGGCCCCGACGCCGGGCACGTCGACGGTGGAGACGGACGAGGGAATGGGGCGCGGCTGGGCGGCGGCCTCCTCGGCGCCGAACAGGGCGCCGGCGCCCAGCAGCGCGGCGGTGAGAGCGGTGGCGCGCATCCGGGCGCCGGCGCCGCGAGAAATCCCAAGCATGTCTTGACCCCCTATGAGTATCCCCGCGCCCCCGGCGCGGCCGTGCCGCCCGCCGCAGCCGGCAGGCCATGCCTTCTCATGACACGGCTTTCCTCCCAAAGCGTGAACGGGACCACGGGCCGGCGCTTCCGGGGCGCGCCCAGCATATCCCTCTTGAAAAGGAGGGCCTTACGTTAGGTGACGAAGTGTGACTGTCGCATTGTCACATGGGCGTATGAATCTTATGGTGGTGTCCACGGTCATGCGGAAAGGTGGCGCCGCCCGGCTCGGTCTGCGGCGGCGCGCGCCAGAAATCGCCGACCGTGACGGCCTGGGGAGGGGTCGCTGCATGAAACGCCAGATGCCGGAGCCCCAGATGCAGCCCGCCTTCAACCTGCCCGCCTTGCTGGGCAAGGGCATTGACGTGGCGCGGGTGAATTTCGCCGACCCCCTGGCCTGGGCGGAGCGCGGCGTTCCCGGCATTCCCGGCTCACAGAAATTCGTCAGCGACTTGCGGGCCTATTCGGGCATCCGCCACCGGGAAGTGCTGCCTCTGGGCGAGCCGGTGGTGCTCGGCCGTCTCGGCTCGCTGGAGGTGCGCCTGGCGCGCACCGCCCGCGACGTGCGGCGGGCCCAGAAGCTGCGCTACAAGGTCTTCTACGAGGAAATGTCCGCGCTCCCGGACGGCCCCGCGCGCTTGGCGCGGCGGGACATGGATGCCTTCGACGCCATTTGCGACCACATGCTGGTGCTGGATTACGACGAGGCCAAGATGGTCCTCGGCCGCGTCAAGCCCAAGGTGGTGGGCACGTATCGCCTGCTGCGGCAGGACGTGGCCCGCCGCCATGGCGGCTTCTACACCCAGGCCGAGTTTGACGTGAACCGCATCGTCGACGCGCACCCGGACCTGAAGTTCCTGGAGCTGGGCCGCTCCTGCGTGCTGAAGCCCTACCGCAACAAGCGAACGGTGGAGCTGCTCTGGCACGGCATCTGGACTTACATCCTGCGCAACGACATCGACGTGATGTTCGGCTGCGCCAGCCTCGAGGGCACCGACCCTGCGGCCATGGCGCTGCCGCTTTCCTTCCTTCACCACAATGCGCTGGCGCCGGAAGAATGGCGGGCCTCCGCCATCCCGCAGCGCTATGTCTCCATGAACCGGATGGCGCCTGCTGACGTCAATCTGAAGGCGGCCATGCACGCCTTGCCCCCGCTGGTTAAGGGATACCTTCGACTGGGAGGCTATGTGGGCGATGGCGCCGTGGTGGACCACCAGTTCGGCACCACCGACGTGCTCATCATCCTGCCGCGTGCCGTCATCAGCCCGCGTTATGTGGAGCATTTCGGCCCGAGCGCGAACCGACACGCCATCTGAGCACCGGCGCAGGCGGGCCTCAACCCTTGCGCGGCGGCGCAAGCTGCCGCATGTGGACGGCATGACCCGCCGCGAGCCGTTCTCATGATCGCGATCACCCACCGCATCGCCCTCCACGAGGACGAGCTGGAGTTCGCCTATGTGCGCGCCTCCGGCCCCGGCGGGCAGAATGTGAACAAGGTGTCCACCGCCGTTCAATTGCGGTTCGACGCCCTGGCCTCGCCCAGCCTTCCTGAGGGATTGAAGTCCCGTCTGCCCGCCATCGCTGGCAGCCGCATGACCCAGGACGGGGTCGTCATCATCCATGCCCAGCGCCACCGCACCCAGGAGCGCAATCGCGAGGATGCCATCGGCCGGCTGGTGGAGATGCTGCGCGAGGCGGCCTATGTGGCACCCATCCGCCGCAAGACGCGGCCCACCCTCGCCTCGAAGGAGCGCCGGCTGGCCGCCAAGGAGCGGCGCGGCAGCGTGAAGAGCCTGCGGCGGGGACGTGTGGACGTGGATTGAAGAATCAGCCGACCGGACTGAACCGCCCTACCGCTCCGTGCGTGACAGCACATCCATCAGTTCGGCCACCTTCTTGCGCTGCTCCTCCGCATTGCCCGAGCGGATGGCGTGCTCGACGCAATGGGCCACATGGTCCCGCAACACCTCTTCCTCCGCCTTGCGCAGGGCCGCGCGCACGGCCGCGATCTGGGTCACCACGTCGATGCAGTAACGGTCCTCCTCCACCATCTTGGTGATGCCGCGCACCTGCCCCTCGATGCGCTTGAGGCGTTTCATGACGGAGGTCTTGGCGGTGGGTCCCATGCTTGCCATATACCCCCTATGGGTATATCACACAAGCGAGCCGATACCCCCGTGGGGTTTCTTTCGCGGAAACTGAGCCAGCGCAAAGACGCCTCCGCCCCCTTGCCCTGTGGTGAGGCCATCATGGCAGACACGACCGACCCCGCCCGCCCGCACAGTTCCACTCCGGCCGACGGCAAACCGGCGGAGGCCCCTGGCTGCGGCTGTTCGAGCCCTGCGCCGCTGGATCTGTCCAAGCCGGCTGCGAGCGCAGACTGCTGTGGCGGTCCGGCGCCCTTGGCATGGCCTGCAGCGCCCGCGGCGCACCCTGGCAAGACGGCGGAAGACGGCGGATGCTGCGGCGGAGACGGGCATGGCGCCGCCGTCCCGCCGCCGGAGCCCGACTGCTGCGCCCCGCCTCCGCCCCTGGACCTCACCGCCGCGCCGCGTTCGGCCGCGCCTCCCAAGACGCGCCCATCCGACCCGGCGGCAGCGGCGCAGGCCTGCTGCTCCGCCCCCACGCCTCTTGAGCTGACGCCGCCGGCCGCCGCCTGCTGCGGCGGTCATGGGCACGAGGGCTCCCAGGGCCATCATCACGGACACGACCACGCCGGCCACACCCATGCCGCGCCCGCCGCCAGCCACCTGGAGAAGGACCCGGTGTGCGGCATGGATGTGGATCCCCATACGGCCAAGCACCGCTCCACCTATGAGGGGCGGCCCTATTATTTCTGCAATCCCAGCTGCAAGACCAAGTTCGACGCCGATCCGGCCCGCTATCTGTCCGGCGAGCCCGTGGCGGCCGAACCGGTGCCCGAGGGCACCATCTATACCTGCCCCATGGACCCGGAGATCCGCCAGGTGGGCCCGGGCACGTGCCCCATTTGCGGCATGGCGCTGGAACCGGAGCTGGTGAGCCTGGACGACGGCCCCAATGAAGAACTGGCGGATATGACTCGCCGCTTCTGGATCGGCCTCGCGCTCGCCTTGCCCGTCTTCGTGCT
Source organism: Aquabacter sp. DMC10 (assembly GCF_056314145.1). Taxonomy (NCBI): domain Bacteria; kingdom Pseudomonadati; phylum Pseudomonadota; class Alphaproteobacteria; order Hyphomicrobiales; family Xanthobacteraceae; genus Aquabacter; species Aquabacter sp. DMC10. Next base: position 1,035,758 of record NZ_JBQUYX010000001.1, read on the forward strand.
GGAAATGGGTCAGCACCTGTTCGGCCTGCATCTCCTGCCGCAGCAGCTGTCGAACTATGTGCAGTTCGCGCTCGCCACGCCGGTGGTCCTGTGGGCCGGCCAGCCTTTCCTTGCGCGCGGCATCGCCTCGGTGCGCACCGGGCACCTGAACATGTTCACGCTCATCGCCATCGGCACGGGCGTCGCCTATGCCTATTCCCTGGTGGGCACCTTCCTGCCGGGCCTGTTTCCCCATGGGCTGATGACCCATGACGGGGCGGTGGCCGTGTATTTCGAGGCCGCGGCCGTCATCACGGTGCTGGTCCTGCTGGGCCAGGTGATGGAATTGAAGGCGCGCGAACGCACCTCCGGCGCCATCAAGGCCCTCCTGGGCCTCGCGCCAAAGACGGCGCGCCGGGTGCGGCCGGACGGCACGGACGAAGACGTGGACCTGGACCTGGTGGCCAAGGGCGATGTCCTGCGGGTGCGGCCGGGTGAAAAGGTGCCGGTGGACGGCATCATCACCGAGGGGCGCGGCGCCTTGGACGAGTCGCTGGTCACAGGTGAATCCGTCCCCGTGGCGAAGCGGGTCGGCGATGCGGTGATCGGCGGCACCCTGGCCGCCACCGGTGGTTTCCTCATGCGGGCGGAAAAGGTGGGCCGGGAAACCATGCTCGCCCAGATCGTGCAAATGGTCGCCACCGCCCAGAGGTCGCGCGCCCCCATCCAACGGCTCGCGGACAAGGTGTCCGGCTGGTTCGTGCCTGCAGTGGTGGCGGCGGCCCTCCTGGCCTTCGCCGCTTGGATGCTGGTGGGGCCGGAGCCGCGCCTCGCCTATGCGCTGACCGCCGCCGTTTCCGTCCTCATCATCGCCTGTCCCTGCGCGCTCGGGCTGGCCACGCCCATGTCGGTGATGGTGGGGGTCGGGCGCGGCGCACAGGCGGGCGTCCTGGTCAAGAATGCCGAAGCCCTGGAGCGGCTGGAAAAGGTGGACACCATCCTGGTGGACAAGACGGGCACGCTCACCGAAGGCCGGCCCCGGATCGTGGAATTGCGGGCGCTCGATGGAGATGCGGACACGCTTCTGCGCCTTGCGGCCAGCCTCGAGCGCGGCAGCGAGCATCCGCTGGCCGCCGCCTTCCTGGCCGAGGCGCGGGCACGTGACCTGGAGCTGGCAACAGTGCGGGATTTCCAGGCCATACCGGGTCGCGGGGTGCGCGGCGCGGTGGAAGGCGCCGCCGTCGCGGTGGGCCACGCTGGCTTCATCACGGAAGGCGGGCCCGAATGCCGGCCGCTTCTGGCCGAAGCCGATGCGCTTCGGCAGTCCGGCTCAACCGTGGTGTTCATCGCCCGTGACGGGAAATTGGCGGGCCTTGCCGCCATCGCCGATCCCATCAAGGCCAGCACCGCCGAGGCGCTGAAGGCGCTGAAGGCCGACAAGGTGCGGGTCGTCATGCTGACCGGCGACAATCGGACCACCGCCGAGGCTGTCGCGAGGCGCCTTGGCATTCGCGAGGTGCACGCCGAGGTGAGCCCGCAGGACAAGGTCAACCAGGTGAAAGCCCTGCGCGCCTCCGGCCATGTGGTGGCCATGGCGGGCGACGGCATAAATGATGCCCCGGCGCTGGCCGCCGCGGACGTGGGCATCGCCATGGGTTCCGGCACGGATGTGGCCATGGAAAGCGCTGGCATCACGCTCCTGAACGGGGATCTGGCGGGCATCGCCCATGCCCGCTCCCTGTCGCGGGCCACCATGGCCAACATCCGGCGCAACCTGTTCTTCGCCTTCGCCTATAACGCCGCTGGCGTGCCGCTGGCGGCGGGGGTGCTCTATCCGGCCCTCGGCCTCCTGCTCTCGCCCATGGTGGCGGCGGCAGCCATGTCGCTTTCATCCGTGAGCGTCATCGCCAATGCCCTGACCTTGCAGCGCTGGCGCCCCTGATTCGCGGGGCGGCACTTGCCGGTGGCACGGGTCGCGCGCATGCTTGCTGCCGCTCGGCTTCAAGGTTCATCGGCGGGAGCATTCATGGACGAGGCGCGGCTGGCATCCGGCGCCCCCTGGCGAAGGCGGCTTGCGCCCGTCGTCCGTCTGGCCGGCGGGATGGGGCAGCATCTCGTCGATCTCGTCCTGCCTCCCACCTGCATGGCGTGCCAGGCGGTGATTGTTGGAAAGGGAGGTTTGTGCGGGGCGTGCTGGCCGCGGCTCGTCTTCATCTCCCGTCCATTCTGCGAGCGGCTAGGCACGCCCCTGCCCTTCACGCCGGTCGGGGATGCCGGTCCCTATCTCAGCAGCGAGGCTCTCGCCGCCCCGCCCGCTTTCGACCGGGCCCGGGCCGCTGTGATCTTCGGAGATGTCTCCCGCGACCTGGTCCACGGGCTCAAATATGGCGATCGCCTGGACCTCGCCCGGCCCATGGCGCGACTCATGGCGCAGGCCGGCCGGGACGTGATCGCGCAGACGGACCTGATCGTGCCGGTTCCGCTGCACGCCTTCCGGCTCTGGAGGCGCCGTTTCAACCAAGCCGCGCTTCTCGCCCGGCACTTGGCGACGGCTTCTGAAAAAAACTGGAGGACAGATGCGCTTGTGCGAGTGCGCGCCACCCCCTCTCAGGTGTCGTTGAGCCGGCTTGAGCGCCACCGCAATGTGTCGGGCGCGTTCGCTGTTCCACCTGCCGCCGAGCCGCATGTTTGCGGGCGTCGCATTCTGTTAGTCGACGATGTGCTGACCACCGGGGCCACCCTGGATGCGTGCGCGCGAGCCCTCCGGCGGGCAGGGGCCGCCCACGTGGATGCCCTCACCTTCGCGCGGGTTGTCGAAGCCGGCTGACAACCCATATCATGCAACACTTCCGTGACGGCGTTTTCCGTCTCTAACACTTTGATGGAGCGCGTCCGCCTCGACCTGCACCGCAGGCCGGGTCGCTCACGCTCTAGGGGCCTTTATGAAACCCATCGTGATCTACACCAAGAGTTGGTGCTCCTATTGCCACGCGGCGAAGGAATTGCTGCGCCGCAAGGGGTGGACCTTCACCGAAATCGACGTGACCACCGACCCCGCCGGTCAGGCCGACATGTCCCAGAAGGCCGGCGGGCGCACCAGCGTGCCGCAGATCTTCATCGGCGACGTGCATGTGGGCGGATGCGACGATCTCTACGCCCTGGAGCGGGAAGGCAAGCTGGACGCGCTCGCCGCCTGAGGCCGAGCCGGTCGAGGCCCCCTTCCCGCGCCTGGGATGCAAGATCGAGAACGCGTGACACGATCCGATTGCGGTGCCATCGGATCGGCGTCTGATCTAGACTGATCGAAGATACGCCAAGCCTGCGAGATCCCATGAGCCCCTCAGCCTCCTCCCAGACCCTGCGCGTCGGCCTCGTCCAGTTGCGCACCGGCCGCGATGTGGGTGCCAACATCGACATCGCCAGCGCCTTGATCCGGCAGGCTGCCGAAGCGGGGGCGCGGTATGTGCAGACGCCCGAGACCACCAACCTCATGGAACTCGACCGCGCAGTCCTGTTCGAGCACCTGAAGGAGGAGGAGGGTGACCCCACCCTCGCGGCCTTCCGCGAGCTGGCGCGCGGCCTGTCCATCCACCTGCACGTGGGGTCCCTGGCGCTGAAGGTGTCCGAGCAGCGGGCGGTTAATCGCGGCTTCCTGATTACGCCCGACGGTGAGATCGCCGCCCGCTACGACAAGATCCACATGTTCGATGTGGATCTGGCCAATGGCGAGAGCTATCGCGAATCCACCGCCTACAAGCCCGGCGAGCGCGCCGTTCTCGGCCATGTGGAGGGCATCGGGCTCGGCATGACCATCTGCTACGACCTGCGCTTCCCCGCCCTCTACCGGGCGCTGGCGGAAGCGGGCGCGCAGGTGCTCACCGTTCCCGCCGCCTTCACCCGCCCCACGGGTGAGGCCCATTGGCACGTCCTCCTGCGCGCCCGCGCCATCGAGAACGGTGCCTATGTGCTCGCGGCCGCCCAGGGCGGACGGCATGAGAATGGCCGGGAGACCTATGGCCATTCCCTGGTGATCGACCCCTGGGGCCGCGTGCTCGCCGAGGGCGGCAGCGACCCGGGCGTCATTCTCGCCGAGCTGGACATGGCCGAGGTGGAGGCGGTGCGCCAGCGCATTCCCTCGCTGCGCCACGGCCGCCGCTTCGAGATGGCGGAGGGCCGGCCGGCCGGCCACCTGCACCTGGTGGGAGCGCCCACGTGATTCGCTATACGCTCCGGTGCGACAAGGATCATACGTTCGAGAGCTGGTTTCCCTCCTCCGATAGCTATGAGAAGCAGAAGGCGCAGGGTTTCGTCGCCTGTCCCAGCTGTGGGAGCGTCGCGGTTGAAAAAGCGGTGATGGCACCTTCCGTCGCCCGCACCGACCGGCCACGGGCCGCGGCGCCGCGCCCGCCCGCGACAGCCGGAGAGCCCTCCTCCCCTGCCCCCGCAGCCATGCCCGCGGCGGAACAGATGGCCCTTATGTCCGAGCCCGAGCGCGACCTGCGCCGCCTGCTGCGGGCCGTGCGCGACCATGTGACCAGCACGGCCGATTATGTGGGCGACCAATTCGCGGACCTCGCCCGCAAGATGCACCAGGGCGAGGTGGAGCACCGCTCCATCTATGGCGAGGCGACACCCGACGAGGTGCGCACGCTGAAGGAGGAGGAAGTGGAGGTCTTTGCCCTCCCCGTGCTGCCGGACGAGCGCAACTGACAGGGCGCGCCTGACGCGCGACAAGACGCGCCTCTGATCCCACAAACTTGCCCGGCGTTAACCGCGGCGCAACCATATTCACGGCCCATTAGGGGCGAGCTGCCCGCCTCCAGACCGGGGCGGGCGCAGGTTGGGGCATGGCCACCGCCCCGGCCTCCAGCGTGGCGAACCCGGAGAGGCGCGCGCGGAGGCCGGCGGGGCACCAGATGTGGCGGCCTGGCCGCCGGGACGAGGCGCACATGGCAGACACGATCACCCGCAGCCTTCGCATTGCCGCGTTCGGCGCTGTCTTGGCCGGAAGCTTCGCGGCCGGCGCCTGCGCGCAGGTGACGGGATCCATCTTCGATCCGCCCGCGACCCCGACGCAGGCGCCCAGCCGATCCACCCATCCGCTGATGACGCCGCAGGCGATCGCCGCGGCCGAAGCGAATTTCGGTGCTTGCATAGCTGGCATGTGGCCCTTGGCCCAGGCCAAAGGGGTCTCGCGCCGCACCTTCGAGCGCTATACGTCGGACCTTACCCCCGACATGAAGATCATGGACTTCCTTGACCAGCAGCCGGAATTCTCAAAGCCCATCGGCGACTATGTGAACATGCTGGTGAGCGAACGTCGCATCACCCGGGGCAAGGAAATCCTCGCCAAATACAAGCCCATCTTCGACCAGGTGGAAAAGGCCTATGGAGTGGACCGCTATGCGGTGGCGGCCATCTGGGGCATCGAGTCCGACTACGGCAGTCCCTCCGGCATGGGCAATCGCTCGGTGCTGCGGTCCACGGCGACGCTCTCCTGCATCGGCCGGCGCCAGGAGTTTTTCCGCGACGAATTCATCGCCACCCTGCAGATCCTGGAAAAGGGCGACGTCCCTGCGGACCATCTGAAGGGGTCCTGGGCCGGTGCCTTCGGACCCACCCAGTTCATGCCCACGTCCTTCCAACGCTTCGCGGTGGATTTCGACGGCGACGGCAAGCGCAACGTGGTGGATTCCATCCCCGACGTCATCGCGTCCACGGCCAATAATCTCAAGCTGGATGGCTGGGAGTTCGGACGGACCTGGGGCTATGAGGTGGTCCTGCCGGCCAATTTCGACTACCGCTATGTGGATCGCTCCCGCAAGATGACGCTGGGCCAGTGGGCCTCTCTTGGCATCAAGCGGCCGGGCGGGCGGGACTTTCCCCGTGGCAACGACACCGCCTTCCTTCTGCTGCCGGCGGGCGCCAAGGGCCCCGCATTCCTGATGCTGCCGAACTTCTCGGCCATCCTGAAGTACAATCCCGCCGACGCCTACGCCCTTGCCATCGGCCATCTGTCCGACCGCCTGCGGGGCGGCGGGGCCTTCGCTCAGAACTGGCCGGACGAACGGGCGCTGACCCGCACCGAGCGGGCGGAACTGCAGTCCCTGCTGGTCCAGCGCGGCTATGACATCGGTACGGTGGACGGCATTCTCGGCCAGAAGACCCGCGTGGCCGTCCAGGACTTCCAGATCCGCGCCGGGATGCTACCCGACGGGTATCCCTCCGTCGCGGTGCTGGAGCGCTTGCGCCGCTGAAGGCGGGCGTATCAACGCCCTCGGTTCCGTCTCGCACGGCGCCACCGCGTACAAGCACCAGGCCTGACCTCAGCGGGCGTGCTGCGACAAGAACAATGCCCAGCACGCCAGGCCCACCATAAGGCAGAGCATGCCCGCGGCCGCACTGTCTCGCCAGAGCGCTCGCCTTTCAAATGCAGTGCCGGCCTCATGGGCCGGTGCGCCAGGAGGAACGGGCATGGGCCGGGGAACAAGACCGGCCGCCAGGAGAAGGAGAAGCAACGCAAAGAGCTGCATCGCCGGACCAATGTACATAAACCCATCGGTGGCAAAGCTTGTCACGCCCACGAGCGAGAGCAGGAATAGGCGGCACCCGACGAACAGCGCCAGCGCCGCAACGACCCCAAGGATGCGCCAGTCTCGCGACGCGGCCGGCCGCCTGATGGCATAGACCAGCCCTCCGAGCGCGGCCAAGGTCAGCACATAAAGCCCCCCCCTGTAGAGGGGATTGAGCCGGTCGATGATAGCAATTGCCGAGCCTCGCGCGGCCTGAACCGGCGCGAGGAACACGGGCTTGTAATCGGCAGCTTGGAAGGCATAGGGCCGATTGAGCTGAGCGAGCATCACATCCATTTCAGGTTGCGAACCTGCACTGGGCATGACCAACGGGAAGTCAATGCGAAACAGGAAAAGGCGCTCGACGAGCCTGCCAAAATACGGCGGGATCTTCGCAAGATCGGAGACAAGGATGGTTGGCAGCTGACCGACCGGTCGCCAGATGCAATGGAGCCGACCATCGCCACAGGCCGCTCCCACCTCGTCAGCCACCGCTCGATAGAATTTTGCGGCGGCTGCCGGTGTTGCGTGATAGCCGGCCTGCCATGCTCCCCACCGCAAGGCCCAGTGCCACCAACCGTTCGCGATCTCTCCACAGGTCTGTGGCCTCGGATCGCATCCAAACTGCCAGTAGCCTGGCGCCTCAATAATAGGTCGGAGCGTCGCAAAGGTCGGACTTACGGCGTATATGGCTTCCCGAGACGCCTTTGTCACTCCGACGCCGCTCTTCTGGCCGCCGTCCGTGACACTGAGCAGACGCGAGTTTGCCGCGACGAAGTCGCTGTCGCCGATCTCCGCAACGGTCCATCTTCCATAGATTTTCTGGTTCAAGGCACCGACGGTTAAAGGAAGGAAGACGGCGCCGATGCCGAACGCCACGGCCAGAGCAGGCAATGCCCGCAACCCGTTGGACAAGGCCAGCAACAGGACGATGACGCCGGGAATCATCCAGATTCCCTCTTCCCGCGTGATCCAGGTCCAGCCGAACACGACGCCCGCAGCCAGAAACCCCGACACCTGCCAGCGCGAGCGGAAGCTCAGCAAGATAATCCCGAGGAACAGCAAGACTTGGGACGGATAGATGGACTCTCGAAGGATTCGGAAAACCGAAAAAACCTGAGGGTGAAACAGCAGCAGCGGAACGGCAGCGACACCAATCCACATGGCGCGTGTCAGGCGCCAGATCCCGGCGGCGCATACCAGGGCCGCAACAACTTTGAAGAGAGCAACGCCGATCGAATAAGGAAGTCCCAGTTCATATAGGGCCGCGAGAAAAAGGGGAAAGCCCGGGGGCTTAGCCAGGGCGCGGTCATTGTAGGTGCCCATCCACTCACCAGCGGCGAGGGTGCGAGCCTGCGCCATGTAGAGTGCGTCGTCATGGACGGCATGGGCGAGCAAAGTGACAGGTTGGTTCGCTGAAATCACCAGGAACGCCGCTACGATCAGGCCCAATATTGTCGCTGCAATCAAAACAGCTGGCGAGCGATGCATGCGTGTAGCTTCCTAAGACGCGCGGCTTTGTCGGCCCAAGGGGGCGAGGCAATCTCGCCGGGAGGCGGCGCTCCACCTGACAAGGACCAGGGCGCCGAACTTGAACGGAACCTCCGACCTCTTTAGGCCGCAAGGCGCAAAGCGGTCACGCTCCGTTTCGCGGGACCGTTGGCGGGGAAAAACGACCAAGCGCCGCCTCGAGGGCCTGACGCAACACTGCCATCTTTGCGCCGCTCCCGCGAATCTTCGTGGGCGTGGGTTGACCCTTCGGATATGTGCGCGTCACGGGAATTTCGCAGACGCGAAAGCCAAGCTGACCGGCCCGAACAGTCAGGTAAAACAGCAGCTCATAATTCATGAAGACGTCGCGAAACGGCACAACCCGGGGGTCCATCAGATAGCGGCGCGAGTAGGCCCGGTAGCCGTTGGTGGTATCCGTGAAGAACCGGCGCCCAGACAGTGTCATAAGCGGCGCATGGATGAATCGATTACCGATGGTCCGCTCGAAGGGAGTGTTCTCGGCCTTACCGCCCGGGCGATAGCGGGACCCCTGAACATAATCGAAGCCCTCGTCCAGTTTGGCACAAAAGCGGGCGATGGCGTCGACGCCGTCTTTGCCATTGCCATCAATCGTGACGATGCCGTCATATCCCTCGACGAGGCCCCACGCATAAGCCATGCGCAGCTGGGCACTCAGACGGCCCGTGCCGGTTTTGGTCAGCACCGCTCGAACGCAGGACACCGACCGAATGAAGTCGGAATCCAATGAGCCATCCGTGGACCCCCCATCAGCGACGACCACATCCACTGGCGCGGAGGCTTCATCGATGGCGCGCAACTGCCTGCGGATGCGCTCTCCCTCATTGATGACGGGAATGACCAGGAGATGCCGGTGGCGCTTGGGACCGAAGACAGTCGACTGACTGGCCGGCACCTGCCAGTTCTGCACAGACAATTCAGCGTCGGACGTCATTGCACAAACCCTCTTGGGCAAGGCCTGCCCCACCGCACCGGAGCGTGATTAGGGCAGATGACCTTGATCGGCAAGCCGTGCACCCACCCCGCCCAACCAGCTATTCCTGCATTCGCAGGCATTTGCATCGTGTCCCCCGAGCCCCCCTTGATGCCTGAACAGCAGCCGCCGGATGGAGAAAGGATCGTATGATCCCGGCGCATCGCCACGCCTAACGGTGCCCGCGCGCACCGCGGTAGACCAGCGCGCGGCTAAGCCCATAATTCACAAAGAACGACACGCATGCAGCGCTGGCCAAAACAATAAGGCTACCCATGGCCCCCTGGATGAAGAGGGAGAGCACGGCAATGGTGCCGACACGAACTCCCAGGACCGCCACCGTCGACGCAACATATAGCGTCAACCTGCGCAGAGATAAGCCGCTGGCGTCCGAGCGAAAGGTCCAGAATTCGTGCAAGACGTAGTTGAACACTGCGCCAACACCGAAACCTGCAACGGCTGCGATTTCAAGCGGCAGACCCACCATGTTTGCAAGACACCATGCGCTTGCGAGATCAAGCGCCAGGCCACACGCAATGACGAGTCCGAAGCGGATCACAGAAGGAACAGCCGCAAGCATTACGCGCGCTGCTCCCGGTCGGACCGCGGCAAGATGAAGCCGTCATGGGCGTGCTTGAAGGCACCGCCCTCGCGCTTCAAAAGCATGAAAAGATCGTAGATGTTGTCGATTTTTCCGCCCATTACCGATGTAATATTGGAGTTATCAGGCTTGCGCTGAAACAGAATCGGTCGACCGTCGTCCCGCTCATTCTTCAAGAGCACTGTCTTGACGTCGTAGATGGAGCGGATGTGATGAGCGCCGCTCATGCATGGCAAGTATCGCCTTGCATCGAGGATCATATGTCGCGCGTAGCTCTCGCGTGGCATGCGGTCGCCGATCGCATATGCCGATAGAGTTTGGTCTCCGTCGAGCCAACTGGCATGCGGCGTATACCGCACATGAGTAAGGGAATAGAGCTGGCTCGCAGGATAGGGCATGGCCGAAAAGAATGCCCCATCCATGACAGTGATGCCGTAGCCGACCAATTCCTGCGGCGGCTCCACCAAGGCGATTTCAGCAAACTCATACCGAACCGGGGCTAAGGGCAGATCAGCCATCCGCAGTATGCTGTTGATCTGGGCGTAGGTCACATTGAATACGCGCCGCCCCCGGACGGCACTGCCGTCGGAAAGGTGCAGCACAGCTCCGTCCAGCCGATCCATGGCCCCGACAACGGATGTCTTCGTTCGGACATCAATACCACTATGATCGATGCGTTCGGCGAGAACGGACTGAAGCACCGAATAGTCGAAGGCGAACTCTCGACAGGCGAACACCTCTTCGACCATCGTCCGGTCAAAGAGCGCCGCTTCCATGTCACGCGCCGGCCGAAGGGAGGCGTTCAAATCCCTGAACATGCGAAGGAACCGACCTGCGGATACCTTTGAGCGACTGCGAGCGATGGCGTAGAGCATCTGGAAGTCGTCAACGACGGCCTCCGGGAAATCCTTGGCAAATCGGTCGCTGAGCGCCGCCGACCGGGCCGCAGTCACGAAGCTGCGTGGATAATGAAAGCCGGAGTGGATACGCGCTTGGTTGACCCGGGATGCCCGGGTGAGAAACGTGTCCTCGGCCTCCAACAGGAGGACCTTCGCGGATACGGAGCGCAGGAACAAGGCGAGACAACAGCCGTAAAAGCCTCCGCCGATGACAACATAATCGTAGTCACGCGTGTCCATCATGCCGATGCCGCCCCTGGCGAGGTCCCATCCTTGGGGAGGGGTGCGTCCGCGTGCCCGATCTCGATGGCGATGTTCAGGTCATGAATGTCCGAAGGCAGATTGGTGTTCGTGACTTCTTCTACAACTGTATCAGCAACTTGGGGCTCCAGGTGCTCCAGAAGCTTCTGCAACCCCATAGACAGGCCAAGCACGGCCAGGGCCAGATATCCAATGGTGCCGACCTGCAGAATAGTGGTTGTGAACCAGCCTGGTTGAACGTGGCTGGCGAATATGACCACACCGATGGCATAGATGACGTAAGCGACCGCCCCAAGCATCACGAAGCCCGAAAGCAACCCCACACCGATCAGAACAACCGGAGCGGCGTTTACCGAGAGCTGATACGCAAGACCGACGCGGCGCCAGAATGTGGCATCGCTCCCTATCACGGGTTTGAGCACAGGCGCGGGAATGTGAATAATGGGCAATCCCTGCCCGAGAGGCGGGAAGCGCAGCGCAAGGTTATATTGGGGATGAGCAAGGATCCGCCCCATCCATACCCGAGGGATGGCGATGGTCCGCATGTCGCCAGACGAAATCCGGAACCGACTGGCAGAACCCAGAACCTGAAGAAGACTGCTCGTCCAGCTGCGCTGGTCTCTGGTAAAAACGGTGACGGAATTCTTGTCCGCCGCCGTTGAAATCATGGCCGACAGATCGAGGACACCAGCCTCCGCCAACGAGGTTATGACCACCACATCACCAATGGCTTCGTTGGCAGCAACCACGCGGCTGGCATAGTGGCGCCTTGTCCCGCGGACTTTGATGATTCGAACGTTCGGGCAACGCGATAGGCAAAGGGACAAAAACTCTTCTGGTTCATCCATCCGCGCAATCAGCAGAACTTCAAAATAGCGGAACCGAGCGGAGATTTGCCGGCACGCCTCCTCCACCACGGCCACATCTGATGCGCAGCTCAACGTCTCTGGAAAGCACAAGGAGACAAAGATGTCCTCACGCACCGCGGCTAGGCCGGCGCTCATGGCGCGTCCTCCCCGTTTTGTCCCAGCCCCGCAGCCAGAACCGCCCTTGCGAGCCGGTGGACAGCATCACCAAGCGCCCCCAGTTCGTCCCCCGAAACCGCCTTCATCTCAATGGAAACAGCCCGGCAATAGCCCACGGTGTTGAGGGCGCGCAGAAGGTCGAGCCCCTCGTCCGAGGAAGACGGCGCAGGTTCCAGGAAGGGACGGCTCACGTGGACATGCGAAATAGAATGGCAGCTCGCGGCCACGGCTTCCGCGACGCGATCATAGGTCCCGGCCATGTGGAGGGCGCCGGTATCGAAGTTGAGGGTGATGCCGGGATGGCTGAGATCATCCACCATGGCCAGCGTGTCCTCGAGCGACACCATGAAGTTGGTCCCGTATTGAGCCGGGTTCGGCTCGAGCGCGATGACAGCGCCGTTCTCAAGAGCCAAGTCCCCGAGCCGGCCAAACACGTCCGCCGTCCGTTGACGCACGTCGTGCCACGCCATGCCGGCCGGCACCACCCGTTGACGCGGCGAGCCAAAAACAAGATTGCGCACGTCAAGGCGGCCCGCCAGCCGAATGGCACGGCCCATGCCGTCCACAAATCGGCCAACCTCGTCCCGGTCTCCAAACAGCGCCGCACCTTCGACACCGAAAAGCAGCGATTGCATAGACACCAGCGTCAGGCCGAATGCGCTGACCTCCGAAAGGCGCTCGGCAATGAAGCTGTCGGACAGCTCACCGCGACCAAAGTCGGGGGAGAGGAACAAGCCGGGCGCAATCTCCAGGCCCGTAAATCCAGCGCTCTGAAGCAACTGGTACGCCTCGAGGCGCTGGTCCCAGTTCCAGGCGATGTTTGAAGCAGCCAATATCATGTGCGGCCCGCTTCGGCGCAGAATGTCTTGATGGACGCAAGCACATCCGCCTTCGACTGAATGTATCCGGGCGGCCCTCCCCAGATGGAGGAATAGCGCGTTCGCATATCTTCTCGGTAGAGCGGCGCCGTCCGCGCCGTCAGTTGCTTCCCCGCGACGGCAGAATAGACTTCCGCGGCTCCCATTGGCTCCGGCGCCAAATGCACCAAGGGCAATTCGTGCTCAAGAGCCAGGCAGATGTCGGACCAAAGCCGGGACAAATCATAGTACTGGTACACACTGTCGGCATGTGTAAAATTGAGGGCGGTAAATCCCACGTCGAAAAGTGCATCTGCAATTGCTGAGCGCTCGGAGGACGTCAACGCATCACGACGGTATACGTACATCCTCGTGTCTTCGCTAAACTCGTAGGAACGGGCCATCCGCGCCGCGTTTTCGGCTGGCAAGCTCTCCATGAGGTCTTCAAACTTTTCCGGTTTAAGAAAAGACGGAATGGGGTTCATCATGTCGAATATTGAATTTTTCTTCAGCCCCACCCCAAAAAGCGCTGGCAATCGGATGATCAACGGGTGCGCAAACAACCTGGCGACCTCACCCTCCAAATACCTCCTGTTCCGACCGTATGCCTTTTCCGCCTCAAAGCTTTCTGTATCCTCATCAAGCCCCGCCGCAGGCCGATCAAGGACCGCAATCGTGGAGATGAGGATCATGTGATCGGCTTTTATGGTGGACAGACAGTCCAATAGCTTCTGGATGTTTTTCAGGTCCGCTTCCGGATCTTTATTGGCCAGCCACATGGTGGCGGGCGCGGCCGCGCACACCGCGATGTCAAAAGATCTGCCGCATATTTCTTGAATATTCCTTGAATTGTACTGCTCCTCGAAGCGCGCCTGCCCCAGCAGGTTCGTGCCAACGAAGCCGGTACAACCGATGAGCGCGCGCGACATGGTGACCTTACGTTCAGAGAGGATGCGTGGAACGTCTGTAGCACTCGGATTGATGCCGAATTAATACAACTCTTTGCAGCAATCCGGCAGACCTCTTATCGGGGACGGGAGGCCGCAGGTGAGATGCCGGAGGCCGACCCCGCGCGCGGTCGAACAGCTTGAAGCCGAGCTGGTCCTCGGCATGGAGGAGGATCTGGCTGAGGGCGGGCTGTGAGATGTTGAGCATGGCGGCCGCCCGGGTGACGGTGCCGCAGCGCATGAGCATGCAGAAGACTTCGAGTTGCCGTGCGCGCATGGATCCGTCCGGGCGGTGGGCGCGGGTCCGTCCGATCGGCCGGTGTCACCGCGGGGGCAGTCTATCACCCTGGCGCGGGGCGCGGGCAATGAGGGTGCGCATGGGCTTGGGGCCGGCGGGAAGGCGGGAGGGCCCGGCCTTGGCGCGCCCCGCAGGGATCGGCGCCCTCCCCCCATCTTTTCTGCCCCTGACAGCAAAAACCCCCGGCTCTCTTTCGAGGGCCGGGGGTTTTTGTTTGGGTATCGTTTCTAGAGTTTTGATGTCCTTTGCAGGCCTGGCAGCGACCTACTCTCCCGCGTCTTGAGACGAAGTACCATTGGCGCTGAGGAGTTTTACGGCCGAGTTCGGGATGGGATCGGGTACAGGCTCCTCGCAATGGCCACCAGGCCGGCGAAGGACATCAAATGAAGCTGGTCGTTTGGAGTGTGTCGATGTGTATGGACATCGAGGATGGGAACGATCAAGCCGATCGAGGGATTAGTACCGGTAAGCTGAACGCATTGCTGCGCTTACAC